>CAXTTJ010000012.1:0-47621 GCA_964247235.1 uncultured Sphingomonadaceae bacterium | reverse complement strand
CAAATTACCTCAAACACTCAGGATATGTGCAAACCTGATCGAATCTGAGTCTAAGGCTCGACTGCGGAAAGCTTGACAGGTTTGGGGACCATTTTGCGCGCGCGGCCCATTGACCAATTGTCTTGCAGCCGCACTTTCGGATTGGGCGCGGTCCATATCTCGCCACTGCCGTTCAGGCCGACGACCCACAGCAGATCGAATTCCTGACCATAGTCGATGACTGCGAATGCATATCCCTCGCCCTTGTCCAGAACAGTCAGCGGAATCGGCGGGTCAAGTTGGGTAAAGGCCATGCCACGCAAACCGGCAATCAGGCGCTTTGTTTCCGCCTGTCCGCCGGCCATTATTTTGCGGCCGCCGGACGGGGGATAAAGAGTCAGGCGACTGCACGGTCCGCATCGAACAGCAGGCGCGCCTCGCTCGCTGGCATGGGACGGCCGAACAGATAGCCCTGGACCTTGCGGCAGCCGAGGCGCTTGACGGTTTGCAGTTCGGCTTCGGTTTCGACGCCTTCTGCGGTCGTCGTCATGCCCAGGCTTCCCGCCATCGCGACGACGGCGCGGACGATGGCGACCGATTCGGGCGTGTTCTTGGCTGCGCCCTGGACGAACTGGCGATCGATCTTGATCGTGTTGAACTTGCATTTCGACAGATAGCCGAGCGACGAATAGCCGGTCCCGAAATCGTCGAGCGCAAGCCGGACACCGAGCGCGATGAGTTGATCGAGCACCGCGACCGCGCCCGTGCCTTCGCGCATGAAAACACTTTCGGTGACTTCAAGTTCAAGGCGGTGCGGTGACAGGCCGCTGTGCGACAACGCCGAAATGACCGAAGTGACGAAACTCGAATCGGTCAGCTGTTCGGCCGACACGTTGACGGCAACGCGAATGGTGTCGGGCCAGCGCTTGGCCTCTGCACAGGCAGTGCGGAGAACCCATTCGCCGATCGGCCCGATCAGGCGCGCGTCTTCGGCAACGGGCACGAACCGTGCGGGAGAGACGTTGCCAAGTTCGGGATGAACCCAGCGCAACAATGCTTCGAAGCCTTCGATCTGGCCGCTTTCGGCACTGACGACGGGCTGATAATGGACAAGGAACTGATTGTTTTCGAGCGCCTTGCGCAGCGCGATTTCGAGGACACGGCGTTCTTCGGCATGCTGGTGCAGCTGCGGTTCGTACGCATTGTGCGATCCGCCGCCCTGATCCTTTGAGCGGTACAGCGCCAGATCGGCCGAACGGATGAGCATTTCGACCGAACGGCCATCGCGCGGGCCGACCGCAGTGCCGATCGACGCACCGATATACAGCGTGTGCTGATCGACTTCATAGGGTTTCGACAGCGCCTCGATAATCCCGCGGGCAAGGCGTTCGAGCTTGTTATGATCACTCGCGTCGAACACGACGACGGCAAATTCGTCACCGCCGAGCCGTCCGCAGACGTTGCGCCCGTCCATCATCGATTTCAACCGTTCCGCGACCCGGGTGAGCAGGCGATCGCCAACCGGGTGGCCAAGCGTGTCGTTGACCGCCTTGAACCGGTCGAGATCGATCATCATGAACGCGCACTTGCCGCGCCAGCGATCGGCATCGGCCATCGCTTCGCTCAGGGCTTCGGTGACTTGCAGGCGGTTGGGCAGGCCGGTCAGCGTGTCGAAACGTGCCATATGATTGATCTTGTCGGCCGAACGGCGCTGGGCCGTGACGTCCGACCCGACGCCGCGAAAGCCGAGGAACGAGCCGCGATCATCAAAACGCGGCGACGCCGACAGCTCCCACCAATGCACTTCATCGGCGATGGTGACAGGCAGGATCAGGTCGGAAAAGCTTTCCCGCTTTTTCAGCTTTTCGGCCAGTTCGCGCAGACCGGCCGAAAAATTCCCGGCTTCCCATGCATCGCCTGCCAGAATTTGCAGCAGCGGTTTGGTTTCCAGCGTCTGGGTGTCGACACCCAGCGCAAAGGCAAAGCGCGAACTGACATGTGTCAGGCATTTCGATGCGTCGGTCTGCCACATCCAGTCGCCACCCGAATCGTCGAATTCGCGCAACAGCAAGCTGACGACTTCGGTTTTTTCTGCGAGCGCAAGGCCCGCCGCTTCATGAATGACAAAGGTGCGGCCGGCGAACAGGCACGCGCCGGTCAGCCCGGCCGTAAAAACAGCCCCGGTTCCCGCTACCCACGGCAGGTTGAGCGACCATGCCATCCACGACAGCGCCGACCCGAGAATGAGCAGGTAGAATGAAGTCGCAAGCGGTGCCGCTGACAAGCCGAACGCTGTCCCCGCCATGATCGCTGTAATTGCGGACCACATGAGGATCAGCTCGCCCGGATTACAATAACGCCCGAACAATAATGGCGCCGCGCCCCAGCCGAGCGCGAGAATGGTCGACCATAAGGTTTCGCTGTGAAGTTCGCCGATCGTTGCGGTTTGCAGCCGCCAGCTGCGGTCGCGAAATTTGCGGAACGTCGACAGCACCACAACCATGCCAAGGCCGACGGACCAGATGGCCAGCATCGTTGTCGGCACATGGTCGTGCAGCACCGTCACAAGACCACCGATGGCGAGGAGGTTGACGATCAGACGCAGCGGCGCAAGGCGTTGAATGACATTGATTTGTTCGGCGCGCACGCGGCCCCAGTCGGCATCCCTGGGTTCAACAAGGCCGAGGACGGCGCGCCAGTCAGGCACCGGGGATGCAGAAGAGGATACAGCGGTTTGCTTGGTCACGTTGCTGTCGTTAGTGGCCAAACGTTAGCGTTCGGTAATCAACATGCGATTTTTCGCAGCTCAGGCTGCCAGGGCATAGGGCTGGATTTCACCCGACAGATATTGCGTGCGCGCTTTTGCCCGGCTGAGTTTGCCCGAACTGGTGCGTGGCAAGGTGCGTGGCGGCACGAGTTCGATGACACAGTTCATGCCGGTGATCGAACGGACCTTGTCACGGATGGTGTCACGCAGCCGGGTGCGTTCGGCGTCGTCCGTCGTGCGGCACTGGACAAGGACCGCAGGCGTTTCCTCGCCACCGGGGGTCGTCACGGCAAAAGCGGCAATGTCTCCGGCCTTGAACCCCGGCAATTGTTCGACGGCCCATTCGATGTCCTGCGGCCAGTGGTTTTTGCCATTGATGATGATCATGTCCTTGGCGCGGCCGACGATATAGACATAGCCATCGCTCAGATATCCCATGTCGCCGGTGTCGAGCCAGCCGTCCTTCATGCAGGCGGCCGTGGAAATGTCGTCGCGGAAATAACCGGTCATGATCGACGGGCCCGATGCCCAGACCTTGCCGATGGCGCGTTCGGGAAGAATCGCTCCGTCTTCCTCGCGGATTTCCACGCGCATGTCCTTGACCGGCCTGCCGCAGTTGACGATTGCGCGGAACCGCGTCGGACGGCTCCGGTCAGGGATGCCACCCGACAATTCGGTCTCCTCGACCAGTTCGACGACGATACCTTCGCCTGGCGGCATGATCGACACGGCCAGCGTGGCTTCGGCCAGGCCATAGCTCGGCAGAAATGCCGACGCCTTGAACCCGGCATCGCTGAACGCATCGACAAACGCCTGCATCACGTCGGGACGGATCATGTCCGCACCATTTCCCGCTACTCGCCAGCGCGACAGGTCGAAACGGTCAGCGGGATGGCTCTGGCTCGAAATGCGGCGCGAACAGATGTCATAGCCGAATGTCGGCGAATAGCTGAGCGTGGTGCCCGGGTTGCGGCTGATCAGATCGAGCCAGGCGAGCGGTCGCCGCGCAAAATCTTCTGTCTTCAGATAATCGGTCGACACCTGATTGGCGACGGGTGACAGCAGACATCCGACCAGCCCCATGTCATGATACCAGGGCAGCCATGAGATACACCGGTCTTCGGGTTGCAAATCCATCCCGTGCGAATGCGCCGACAGATTGTTGAGCAGGGCGTGGTGCGTGACCGCGACGCCGTGCGGAAAGCGGGTCGATCCGCTTGAATATTGAAGATAGGCGATGTCGTGGGGCTGGGCCGTCGGCAGGGGCGCGGCGCTCTGGCCGTGCTGCCCGAACGCGTCCCAGTCGATGGCCGTCGTTCCCGCGGCGCGCGCCGCATCCTGTGCCATCGTCGCAAGCTCGGCGGGGTGGAGCAGCAGGACGGGTCCGGCACTTTTCATCTGAACTGCCAGCTGATCGACATAGGATTCGCGACCGCCGAACGATGTCGGCAGCGGCAACGGTACCGGCCAGACCCCGGCATAGATGCAGCCAAAGAACAATGCGGCGAATTCAGGGCCGGTTTCAGCGATCAGGGCGACGCGATCACCCCGCTTCAGCCCATGAGCGATCATCCGGCGCGCCATGGCAAGGGCGTCGTCGCGCATTTCTGCATAAGGATAGGCCCGCACCAGAGTGCCGCGCGGATCATGGAAATTCAGGCCGCGCGCGCCACGTGCGGCATAATCAAGCGCGGCGCCGAGTGTTTCGAAATCCGAAAATCGCCGCGGCACGTCGTCTGAGGTGACGGTTGGGGATAACAACGCCGGTGGTCGATCGATCACTTGCTGCAAAACCCTCGCTCCAATGTCTTTCACTAGTCTTATGCGACAATTTTCACCCTGCCATGGGCGGTAATCTTTTCTAAATCCCGTGCGACTGTGGCACAAACGTGGCGCATGACATCTAACCGTCACACAAAGATACGCAAGCCGCTCGATTCCGATGCGCTGAACCGGCTCGCGCTGCACTATGTCGGGCGCTATGCGACGTCCTGCGCAAGGCTTGCGACCTATTTGCGGCGCAAGGTTCAGGAACGCGGCTGGGCAGGCAATGAAACAGCCACCGCCAATGCAGAGTCCGACATTGATGTGATCGTCGCGCGCTGCGCTGCTTTGGGTTATGTCGACGACCGGGCGTTTGCGACGGCACGGGCGGCATCGCTCGGGCGGCGCGGCTATGGCGCGCGGCGGATCGGCGCGGCGCTGTACAGTGCCGGGATCGACCATGAACTGGCGACAGAGGTGATGCCGGATGAGGACGCCGCGCGGATCGCCGCCGAAACCTATGCGCGTCGCAAAAAGCTTGGCCAGTTCGGCAGCGAGGTCGCCAATCCCAAAGCGCGCCAGCGTCAGCTTGCGGCGATGTTGCGTGCCGGACACAGTTTTGATCTTGCCAAACAGTTCATCGATACGATAGCGGTTCGTTCAGAGAGTGATGACCTTCGAGATCGTCGCCCCGTCGCAAAATGATGATATGTGCGTAGTGGGGACGTGACATGAAGTCGCAAAAGGACGAGTTTGCCGACCAGATCGATGTCGATCGCCATGACGTGGCGGCAGGGACAAGTACGCCGGAACGATTGTCCGGTCCTGTCAAATGGTTTGATGCGACCCGGGGTTTCGGTTTTATCGCGACCGGTGCCGGCGATGTTCTGGTTCATTTTTCGCAGCTGCATTCGCATGGTCGCCGGGTCTTGCCCGAAGGGGCGATGGTCATTTGCAATGCCGTCCGCGGCGCGCGCGGGCTTCAGGCGACGGCAATCCTTGAAATCGACGTCTCGACCGCGATCGGTCCGGAACCGCAACCCTCTGTCCGTGCGCACCCCCCCCATGATCCGCGCGTCGCACTGAGCAGCGCGGGGCCATTCGAACCGGTGCGCATCAAATGGTTCAATCGCCTGAAAGGCTTTGGCTTTGTCGTTCGTCAGACGGGTGGCGACAATGGGGGCGAGGATATATTCCTGCATATGGAAACGCTGCGCCGTGCCGGCATATTGGAAGTCGTCCCCGATCAGCCCTTGCGCGTGCGGGTGACGCCGGGTGAAAAGGGGCCACTGGTCGTCGAGGTGGAACCGCTTTGAGTCGTTCGTTCGTGCTGATTGCTGCGGTCCTGTCGTTATCCGCGCTGCCGGGGTGTCGTCCGGGCAATGCCGCTGATGCACAGGCATCGTCGAAGACAATACCGGTCACGATAACATCGTCGGGCAAAATGCATCGTTTTTCAGTCGAGGTGGCGCGGACCGAGGCCGAGCAGGCGCGCGGCCTGATGTTTCGCACGCAGATCCCGGTCGACGGCGGCATGATATTTCCGATGTCGCCGCCGCGCATGGCGAGCTTCTGGATGAAGGATTGTCCGGTGCCGGAAGACATGATCTTCATTCGCGCCGACGGCACGATCGCGCGGATCGCCCAAAACACGATTCCCTATTCGACCGACCCGATTTCGTCGGGCGAACCGGTTGCCGCCGTGCTGGAACTGGCGGGCGGACGCACGAGCGACCTTGGTATTTCAGAAGGCGACAGAGTCGACTGGTCGCGTTAGGAATTGCACGTTGGGTCCGTGGCGCCTAATCGAACCATCATGACTGTGCTTGGCAAGATATTTACATGGTGGAACGGTGCGACGATCGGCACCGCAATCGGCCTGCGCCGCGCGACGCGTATCGGCGAAGATGCCACCGGCAACATCTATTATGAGGGCAAGGCCATGCCCGACGGCCGTCTGCGCCGGTCCGTCCTGTATAATGGCGCGAACGACGCCAGCCGCGTGCCGCCCGAATGGTATGGCTGGCTGCACCATCAGATCGATGCACTGCCTGATGCCAGCCTGCCCCCGCCGCGTCGCTGGGAAAAGGAAGCGAAAGCCAATCAGACCGGCACGGCGCAGGCCTATCGCCCCGCCGGTGCGTTGGAATCGGGTGGCAAGCGGGCCGCCGCCACGGGCGATTATGACGCGTGGCACCCGGACGCCGCATGACGAAATCCTGGTGGATCGGCGGGACGGTCGCGCTGTTCGGACTGGCAGCGGCGGCGCCTGCGATTCAAAATGCGGTCGGTGGCGACCCCGGGGAAACGCCGATTGTTGCCGATTCGCCGACGCCATCCGCCCCGCATCCGTCCCTGCATCTGGCCGCGACCCGCACTGCGACACCCATGGCCGACCGCGTGGCAACGATCGGCATTCTCAATAAACGCAATGGCCTGTCGCGTGATTTGCGGATGAAGCCGGGCGATGCGGTGCGGATCGGCGATGCGGTGATCCGGCTGAACGCCTGTGACCAGACCGAGCCGTGGGAGCATGAACAACTGACCGGTGCCTTTGTCCAGCTGATCGTCCATGGTGCCGACACCAAATGGCGCCGGGTGTTTTCGGGCTGGCTGTACAAGGAAACGCCTTCGCTCAACGTTGTCGAGCATCCGGTCTATGATGTCTGGGTCAAGGCCTGTGCAATGCGCCACCCCGACATCGGTCCAGACACGGTCGTCATGTCGGGCAGCGACGCGGGGGATGGCGATCCGGGGGACGCGCCCAGACGACCGAAGGCACCGAAATCGCCGTCCGATGCCCCTGTGGCTGAACCCGACAGTGCCGAGTCCAGCAACGCTTTGTAATCCTTGCGGCTGATCTCGATCGCGCCCAGCGATGCCAGATGCGGTGTCATGAACTGACAGTCGAGCAAGGTGAACCCACCGATGCGCAATCGCGCTACAAGATGCGCAATCGCGACTTTGGACGCATTCGGCGCACGGCTGACCATCGATTCGCCAAAAAACGCCCGGCCGAGCGAAATCCCGTAAAGGCCGCCAACCAGCGCCCCATCTCGCCAGGTTTCGATCGAATGGGCGCGGCCATGGGTGTGGAGCATCGCGACGGCGGTTTCGATCTGGTCGTTGATCCAGGTGGAGGGGCGATCTTCGGCACGTTCGGCGCACAGCGCGACAACCGCACCGAATGCGGTATCGGCGGTCGTTTCGAACTGGTCGGACATGATCGTCTTGCGCAGTGATCGCGACAGATGAAATCCGTCAAGTGGAAGGACCGCACGCGTTTTTGGCTCAACCCAGTAAACCGACTGTGCATCGCGGGCATCGGCCATCGGAAAGACACCGACCGTATAGGCACGCAGCAACAGATCTGGATCGAGCGGCTGGCTCATGGCGCCTTGATCTGCGACAATTTGCGCTCGACTCCGGTCCACAGGCTGGCGAACGCCAAACCCGCCGGGGACGCGGCGGCATAATCGCCCAGTGGACGGCGTCGCACGCTCATCTGCTCAACGGCACTCGCCATCGGGATGACGGGCCATTTCGGGTCGGCGAGCAAGGCCGCACGGTGCAGCCGCCGCCGCCAGTCGACCATCGAAAATACCGGCAGGATCGGTGCATGCCCGCCATGGCCGCGGTCAAGATAAGCGACGACATCGTCAAGCGCACGGCGCGACAGCGGCGACGGAATGACGGGCACGAGGATAAGGTCCGCCGCCCGCATCGCCTGTTCGCTGGTTTCGGTCAGCCCCGGCGGACAATCGAGAATGATCCTGTCATAGGTTTTTTCAAGCGATTCGATCAGCCGGGCGAGGCGCTTGCGCTTGCCCAGTGCAAAGAACAGCTGGTCCAGCCCGCGCAGACTGGTGTCGGCGGCAAGCAGGTCGAGCCGGTCGATCGCCGTCGGTGCGACGAGCTTATGAGGGGCGACGTCCTTGCTGAACACGGTCTGCGCCGCGTCCCTCGGCGTCTTGCCGGTTTCCAGCAGAAAACTCGATGCCGCCTGCGGGTCCAGATCCCACAACAATGTCTGGCGCGATGACAATGTTGCCGCACTCCAGGCCAGATTGACCGCGAGCGTGGTTTTGCCGACGCCTCCCTTCAGACTATAGACCGCGATCGTTGCCATGCGCGTGAAACTAGCGCGACCCGGGCGGGCTGGCGAGCCGGTTCGGATTCTTGTCGCAAATTTCTTTGATGCGCCCGGTCATCACAGCCCATGCCGATGAGGGGTATGGCCCGAGCGGCCCTCAACCGTTTCATTATGGGCCGATTTCGTTTCAAAATAGGACACACTATAAAAACTCTATGGTTAATAGTCGGTTAGATTAGACTCATTCAATCCGCTGTGTATCGTAATGGCAACGAAGAGGATCGAGTCGCACTTTCTAATTCTGGTCTTATTTTTGGGGATTTTTCAAATGAAGCCTATCATGCTTGCCGCAGCTGCGGCTCTATCGCTCGTTGCGCCTTCTGTGGGCAATGCAGCAGTCAATATTACAGGGGTCAGTTTTGCACCACCGGGAACGCGTGATGGCGTTCTCCACTTGCCCACCAGCTTTGTCGACAACACGAGCCAGAGTTTTGGCGAATTCAAGCTGACCGGTACGGATACGGTCACAAGCGCACCGGTCACGCTTTACACCTATTGTGTTGATCTGTTTCACGGGTTGTTTGCGCCATCGACGTTCACCGTTCAGTCGCTGACACCTTATTTCAGCGCGGCGAAAGCGACCAACATTACAAAGCTGCTGGCGAACACGACGGCAACGAACGCCGATACCTCGGCGGCGATCCAGCTTGCCATGTGGGAAATCGTTTATGACAATCCGCCGTCGTTCAATGTGAATTCGGGGGCTGGTCAGGGCAATTTCTATGTCACGGCCGGAAACAGCAGCACCGCACGGACGCTTGCCAACACCTATCTTGCCAATCTGTCGACATGGACGGTTCCCACCGGCGGCACGGCCTATCTGCTGTATAACGAACGCAACCAGAGCCAGGTTTATTATGCCATGACACCGGTTCCCGAAGCGGCCACGTGGGGCATGATGATTGTCGGCTTCGGCGTTGTCGGTGCGTCGCTGCGCCGCCGTGGTCAGGTCAGCTACCGCCTCGCCTGAACGTTCATCCACAGGGTCGCGTGCCACAGGGTGTGGTACGCGACCTTTATGATGCCGTCGCCGTACGCGCCAGCCAGTCTTCCAGCCATTTGATCGTATAGGCACCGTCCTGAATGTCCGGCTCGCTCAGCAGCGCCTGATGCAGCGGGATCGTTGTTTTCACACCCTCGATCACGGTTTCTTCCAGCGCGCGGCGCAGGCGCATCATCGCAGCCTCGCGCGTTTTGCCATAGACGATCAGCTTGCCGATCATGCTGTCGTAATAAGGCGGAATCCGGTATCCCGCATAAAGCCCGCTGTCGAAACGGACATGCATGCCGCCCGGCGCGTGGAAATAAGTGACCTGGCCGGGCGATGGCGCAAAGGTTTTCGGGTCTTCGGCATTTATGCGGCATTCGATGGCGTGGCCGACGAATTCGATTTCGTCCTGCGTGACCGAAAGCGGTTTTCCTTCGGCAATACGGATTTGTTCGCGAACAAGGTCGATCCCGGTGATCATTTCGGTGACGGGATGTTCGACCTGGAGCCGGGTATTCATTTCGATGAAATAGAATTCGCCCTCTTCCCACAGAAATTCGATCGTGCCTGCACCGCGATAGCCCATGTCGGCCATCGCCCTGGCGACGATGCCGCCCATGCGCATGCGTTCGGCCGACGTGATGATGGGCGAGGGGGCTTCTTCAAGCACTTTCTGGTGGCGGCGCTGAAGCGAACAATCGCGTTCGCCAAGGTGGATGGCGTTGCCGTTGCCGTCGCCGAAAATCTGGAATTCGATATGGCGCGGATTGCCCAGATATTTTTCGATATAGACGGTGTCATCGCCGAACGCCGCCTTGGCTTCGGTGCGGGCCTGCGACATCAGCGTTTCAAGGTCGTCGGGTCCCGTGACGACTTTCATGCCACGCCCGCCGCCACCGCTCGCGGCTTTGACGATCACGGGGTAGCCGATATCTTCGGCAATGCGTTTGCCATCGGCGATTTCGGTGACGGCGCCGTCCGAACCGGGAACCAGCGGCAGGCCCAGCGCGCCCGCCGTGCGCTTCGCCTCGACCTTGTCGCCCATCGTCCGGATATGCTCGGGCTTTGGCCCCACGAAAATGATCTCATGTTCCTCGACGATGTCGGCAAAGCGCGCGTTTTCGCTTAAGAAGCCATAGCCGGGGTGAATCGCGTCGGCACCGCTGATTTCCGCGGCTGAAATGATCGCTGGAATGTTGAGATAGCTGTCGGCAGCAGACGGCGGGCCGATGCAAATGGCCTGATCGGCGAGGCGGACGTGCATTGCGTCGGCATCTGCGGTCGAATGGACCGCGACCGTCTTGATCCCCATTTCATGGCACGCCCGGTGGATGCGCAAGGCGATTTCGCCGCGGTTGGCGATCAGCAGCTTTTCGATTGTCATTCGATGACGATCAGCGGCTGGTCGAATTCGACCGGCTGGCCATTTTCGACCATGACCTGCACCACCTTGCCTGCGCGCGGGGCGGCAATCGGATTCATGACTTTCATCGCTTCGATGATGACAAGTGTCTGCCCTTCGCTGACCGTATCGCCGACGTCGGCAAAGGGTTTCGCGCCCGGCTCTGCAGCGAGGAAGACCGTGCCGACCATCGGGGACTTGATCGCGTTGGCGCTGCTCGCGACCGGGACGGGTGCCGGCGCGTCAGCGAGCGGTGCGGCGACCGCGGCAGGTGCCACCGCGGCAGGTGCAACGGCGACCGTCGTCACGTTGCGCGCGACGCGAATCTTGCGCTCGCCGTCCTGCACTTCGATTTCGGTCAGCATCGTCTCGTCGAGCAGCTCGGCAAGCTGCCGGACCAGCGCGGCATCAACCTGCATCGCGCTTTTATTGTCGGCCATAAGGAAACCCCGGTTCGTTCAAGCGTGCAAATGTCAGAGCTTGGCCGCCGCGTCCAGCGCCAGCGTGTAACTGTCGGCGCCGTGGCCCGCAAAACAGGCGACGGCGGCCATGCCGACATAGCTGATGTGGCGGAATTCTTCGCGCCTGTACGGATCGGACAGATGGACTTCGATCACCGGCACCCTGATCGCCTTGATCGCGTCATGGAGTGCAATCGACGTGTGCGTGAGGCCGCCTGCGTTGAGCAGCACCGCCTTTGCGCCCGCTGCATTGGCCTCGTGCAGCCAGTCGATCAGATGCCCCTCATGATTCGATTGCCGCATGTCGATGGTCAGGCCCAGCGGGCGTGCCTGATCTTCCAAGCGCCCCGCAATGTCATCGAGCGTATCCGACCCGTAAATTTCCGGCTCGCGCGTGCCGAGCAGGTTCAGATTGGGGCCGTTCAGGACGAAAATTGTGGTTGAAGTCATGCCAGCCAGTCCTCGCAAATCAGGCCATCGACGCTGTTGAATTCGCGCAAGTTGCCGGTGATGAGTTTCGCGCCGTAACATAGCTCGTGAAATACGATCATCGAAATGGAAAGCCGGTCGACTTCGGCCTTGAACCGATCACCGATACGTTTTGAGCGATCCCTGAGAACTCGGATGCATGTGTCCGTGTCCAGCATTGCGTGAAGCATCAAAACTCCTCACGCGTTTCATAGGCCCCTTGCGGTTCGCGCTCCGGGAAATCTTTCAAGCCGGGCTCGTCAAAGAAGCTGTCCCAGAAATTTTCGGGCGGTGTTAAAATCAGGGTCTCGCCGACGCGCCGCACAAGCAGCTTTTTAACGCCCTCCGGAAATTCCATGTCCTTTGGAATTCGCACCGCCTGATTGCGGTTCGATTTGAAGAGTGAGACAAGGCGACCAAATTTTGCGGGTGCATTCATGATTGGAAAATGATGCTGATTTTTGTGATATGTCAATGGGATATACTCCTTATCCCATCAACTCTCGCACATCCGTCAGTCGCCCCGTCACCGCCGCCGCCGCCGCCATCGCGGGGCTGACGAGATGCGTTCGTGCCCCCGGTCCCTGCCGCCCGACGAAATTGCGGTTGCTCGTCGAAGCGCAGCGTTCGCCCGGCGGAACCTTGTCAGGATTCATGCCGAGACAGGCGGAGCAGCCCGGCTCGCGCCATTCGAGGCCCGCGTCGATGAAGATGCGGTCGAGACCCTCTGCCTCTGCCTGACGCTTCACAAGACCCGATCCCGGCACGACGATCGCCCACTTGACGCCCGCTGCCTTGTGCCGCCCCTTGATGACGGCGGCGGCGGCGCGCAGGTCTTCGATACGGCTGTTGGTGCAGCTGCCGATGAAGATATTCTCGACCGCGACATCCTGCATCCGCGTGCCCGGTGTCAGGCCCATGTACGCAAGCGATTTCGCGGCCGCTTCCTGTTTGCCGGGGTCGGCGAAACTCATCGGATCGGGCACGGTGCCGGTGATCGCGACGACGTCCTCGGGGCTGGTGCCCCATGTCACGTTCGGGCCGATGTCTGCGGCATCGAGGATGACGGTCCTGTCGAACACCGCGCTCGCGTCGCTCGGCAAGGTGCGCCAGTAAGCGACGGCGGCGTCCCAGTCCGCGCCGGTCGGGGCCATCGGGCGCCCCTTGAGATAGTCGAATGTCTTGTCGTCGGGCGCAATCAGGCCCGATCGCGCGCCGCCTTCGATCGCCATGTTGCTGATCGTCAGGCGGCCTTCGATGCTCAGGTCGCGGATGATCGATCCGGTGAATTCGATGACCGAACCGGTGCCGCCCGCAGCACCAATCTTGCCGATGATGGCAAGGACGACATCTTTTGCACTCACGCCGAACCCCAGTGTGCCGTCGATGCGGATTTCCATCGTTTTCGACGGCGCCAGCTGAAGCGTCTGCGTGGCGAGCACATGTTCGACTTCGCTGGTGCCGATGCCGAATGCCAGCGCGCCCAGCGCCCCGTGCGATGCCGTGTGACTGTCGCCGCAGACCAGCGTGGTGCCGGGCAGGGTGAACCCCTGTTCGGGGCCGACGACGTGGACAATGCCCTGCCGGTCGGCTGTCGAATCGATATAGGGAACCCCGAATGCCGCGACATTGGTTTCGAGCAGGGCAAGCTGCTGCGCGCTTTCGGGGTCGGCAATGGCAATGCGTCCGCCCGCCGCATCGACGCGCGGCGTGGTCGGCAGATTATGGTCGGGCACGGCCAGTGTCAGGTCGGGTCGCCGCACGCCCCTGCCTTCGCGCCGCAGCCCCTCGAATGCCTGCGGGCTCGTCACTTCGTGGACAAGATGCCGGTCGATATAGACGATGCATGTCCCGTCAGGGCGGCGGTCGACGACATGATCGTCCCAGATTTTTTCGTAAAGTGTGCGGGGTCTGCTGGCCATGGGGACGTCTTAGGGCCGGAAGTGCAGCGGGATCAACCCGTGCGGTAATCCGCGGTGATGGTGCCATAGGCGCTCGGCTCTGCCTCATGCTCGGGTTCGCGCCAGCTCTCCGCGAGCGCTTCAGCCTCCCACTGGTGCATCGCAGGCAGGGCGAGGATTCGATCGACCCATGCCTGGCCGGTCACGCCGACCTCCAACCCATAAGTTCGCACACGATAGGCAACCGGCGCATAGAAGGCGTCAACGGCTGTAAAGCCCGCCCCGGCGAGGAAAGGTCCGCCAAATTTTCTCAAGCCTTCCCCCCAGAGTTCGGCAAGCCGGGCGACATCGCGGGCGAGGGCAGGGCGCATCGGGTTTAGTTGAACGCGAACCCCGACATTCATCGAGCAATCGTTGCGCATCGCGCCAAAGCTACCGTGCATCTCGCAGACAGCACACATTGCCCAGGCGCGCGCCGCAGCATCGGTGGGCCAGACGCCGTCGTGCCGCTCGGCAAGTTAGAGTGTGATGCCGAGCGAGTCCCAGACGGTAACACCATCGTCGATCAGACATGGCACCTGGCCAGTCGGTGAAAACGCCTTGAACGCACCGTAATTATAGCTCTCCGTAAACGGTTCGATCCGGTCCTTGAAAGGGATGCCCAGCATCGTCATCAGCACCCAAGGGCGCAGGCTCCAGCTTGAATAATTCCGGTTTGCAGTAATCAGGGTATAAGTCATTTCTGCCCGCCCAAATGTGTCATCACGAATGCGCTGCTGTCGTCGAGCACCGGTGCCTTGCGGCGGAACGGCAGCGACAGCGCCATCGCAATATCCTCGTGGCCAAGGCCGGGATATTCTTTTTCGACGACCACGGCACCGACAGCATTGAGCGCCTTGAACAGATTGCGCGCGTTCTTCGGTCGCACCGTCGTGTCTGTCGTCCCGGTCACCAGCATCATCGGCGGCGCATCCTTTCGGGCAAAGCCGATTGGTTGCGTTTCGATGGGCTTCGGCCATTTGCCCATCGCGGCAACCGCGCGTCCGGTGAAGGGATAGAAATCATAGGGTCCCGATAGCCCCACCGCCGCCTTGACCGCACCCGGTGCGCCCGCCGCCGCCAGCCACTGCGGATCGAGCGCGAGCATCGCGACCGAATGCGCACCCGCCGAATGTCCCGCGATGGCGATGCGGTCGGGATCGCCGCCGTATTTTGCAACGTTGTCGCGCGTCCATTTCACGGCGTCGGCAGCGTCCTGAACGAAGACGGGAAAGCGCACCTGCGGCACTTTGCGATAATCGGGGACGACGACGACAAAGCCCTTTGACGCATAAGCGCGCGCGGCAAAGCCGTAATCCTGCCGCGTCCCCTTCACCCAGCCGCCGCCATAGTAAAAGATCAGGACGGGGGCGTTCCTGGCCACCCCATTGCGCCAGACGTTAAGCCGCTGGCCATGCGCGCCGAATGGCACGTCGCTGGCAACCTCGGTTGCCCCCGTGCCCGGCGACCACCGGTCTGCAAGATCGAGCAGCCCCGGCCCCCAATGCGTGTAAAGATAGGCGCCGATCGCGCCGATCAGCAGGAAGGCGGCGAGGATCCATCTCATGCCCGGCCTTTAGACGACCATGCGATTGGGTCTAGTCGTTCACTCTTCGGTTTCCTGCACGGGCTTCGTCTTGTCGAGTCCCAGCCAGTCCTGTCGCGGCAACCCATAAAGCCGGTCGAGCAGTTCAAGCTGTATGCCGACAGGACGGCCACTTTGTGAATTCCACAGCATCGCGACGCCCGATTTGCGCACCGGATCGAACAGCACGGTCGCGCGATAGCCCATCACCGCGCCCTGGTGGCCGATCAGGCGGTGGCCGCGGTAATTATAGTCGCGCCACCCAAGCGCATATTGCGACGTGCCCATCGCCTGATTGAAGATCCCCTTGTGACGGTCTGTGTCGATGCGTGGCTGGTGGATGCGGTCGAGCACGCTTTGCGGCACAACCTGTGGCGCCGCGCCCATCTGTGCCTGCATCCAGCGCGCAAGGTCGAGGATCGACGAATTGACGCCGCCTGCCGCAGGGATCCGGTAATAATTATCATTGACAGTGACAGTGCGCCGCCCGACGTGCGGCTGTGCCCAGCTTTTCGATGCGATCAGGCCCGCGCGGCTCAGGCTCGCATCCGTCATGCCGAGCGGGATGAACAGCTGGCGTGCGACGGTCTGCTGATAGGACTGGCCGGTGACATTCTGGACAATCTCGCTGGCCGTGTCGAACGCGACATTCTGATAGGCATGGCACTGGCCCGGCACGCAGGTTTCGCGCAGCGTGGCAAGCAGCGGGCGCAATGTTTTCGGGTCGGCACCACTTTCCAGCCGGCTGTCAAAGGCATTGCGCATCACGCCAAGGCGGTGAGAGAGCAGATCATCCACAGTCGCGCGGGTTTCATTGCCAAGCGGCAGTTTCAGCGTCGTTGCATAGTCCGAAATTGGTGCATCGAGGGACAGCCGCCCCTGCGCGGCGAGGTCGCCAACCATGGTCGCCGCCACGCCTTTCGACAAAGAGGCCCAGCGGAACACGGTGTGCGGCGTCACAGCCTCTCCTCCCGCCGCCACTGTCGTGCCGTAACCGCGTGCGAACGAAATCCTGCCGTCCTCGATCACGGCGACCGACAGGCCGACCATCGACGGATCGGTCATGATGCCGCTGATCCGTTCATCAAAGTCGCGATAATCGATCCGGTCGCTGCTGTTTGCCCCGTTCCACCACTGGCCGATCTCGCGCGCAAAGCCGTCGATCTGGGTGAATTGCGGCGCGGGTGCGACGGCGCCAACCCATGATGTGCCGCCGACCAGCGTCGCCACCCCGGCGAGGGTCAGCCCTAAAATCCTGAATTTCCCGGCCATTGTCACCCGATAATCACCCGATCCGAAACACCATGTCGCCGCTTTCACAAGGAACAGGTATCACTCTGTTGAACAAGGGCATGCGGACTCGACTGGCCGTGTTGAATTCACGGCCGGTCGTTTGAATGCGTCAATTCAGGACAAAAGATCGGCACGAGTGAAGAGGGGCACCATCACTGCGTCGATGTGACGCTTCAATCCGGCATGTCTCAGGTGATCATATCCCAGCACATCGACGCGAATCGCAAGACTGCTTTCATCGAAAGCCGTCCAGATGCGATCAATTTGCTTTTCGGTTGTCGAACCATAGATGACGAGATCAACGTCGGAGGCCGGCCTGTTCGTTGCCATAGCTCGCGACCCGAAAACGCCTACAGTTTCGATTGACTCAGCGAAGGGCCGCAAAGTGTCCAGCAAAATCTGCCGTTGGCGCGGAGATAGAACGGGATCATTCGGCACGGTCTAAACTTACTCGCTCTGCGATCAGCATGTCATACAGATCTTCGAAAAGTTTGAAATATCTCTCAACAATGTCTTTCACAATCCGATTGAAGGCTTCTTCGCTATATACATGCGACATTTCGTTTCTCGCGTCGAGCGCATCCATCCAGTCTTGGCCATCATTGATATAGTTTGCGGCAAACGCCGTTTTGATGACCTCCGCCGCTGTTATGTGTGTGAGCGTCACCTTCTTGAACTGCAGAAAGTCCTTGAGCGTTTTCCAGGCAAGTTCCCAAGTATATTCAAATCGTTGGATAATTCCCTCACGATGCAGGTCGTCAAGTTCGCCTGCCTCCAAACGATCGAGAGCCTCGCGTAGCCGCGTGAACGCGCGGCCATAGTTCTGAAATCGCTGAACCCAACGAATGCTATCTGGCTTAGTTTCGGTCATTCAGTTCACATACCGCGCCGTCGTTTTCGCTGCCACGTCCTCGGCCGTCACGCCCGGCGCCATTTCGATGAGCTTGAACGGGCTGGTATGATCGGCGCGCTGGAACACGCACAGGTCAGTGATGACCAGATCGACGACATTCTGGCCGGTCAGCGGCAACGTACAGGCGGGAATGAATTTGGGATCACCATTTTTTGACGTGTGCTCCATCACGACGATGATTTTCCTGACGCCCGCGACAAGATCCATCGCGCCGCCCATCCCCTTGATCATCTTGCCCGGGATCATCCAGTTGGCGATATCGCCGTTTTCCGCGACTTCCATCGCGCCGAGCACGGTCAGGTCGATATGACCGCCGCGGATCATCGCGAAACTGTCCGAACTGCTGAAATAAGATGATGAGGGCAGTTCGCTGATCGTCTGCTTGCCGGCATTGATCAGGTCGGGGTCGACGTCGTCATCATAGGGAAACGGCCCGATGCCGAGCATCCCGTTTTCGGATTGCAGCGTGACTTCGATGCCAGCCGGAATATTGTTCGCCACCAGCGTCGGAATACCGATGCCGAGGTTGACATAATAGCCGTCTTTCAGTTCCCGGGCGGCACGCGCCGCCATTTCGTCGCGGGTCCACCCTTTTGTGATCGTGTCTGTGGTCATATCCATCCCTACCAGAATTGAGAAATGTTGAAATCATTCATCTTTGAATCATTGCTGATCAGCGCAAGGTTTTCCAGCTTGGCCTGAGCGGCAAGCAACCGATCCCACGGATCGTTGTTGGCCGAGACAAAGCTGCCCGCGAGATCGGCGTGCGCCGCAGTCAGGGGCAACGGCTTGAAACCTTCCTCGACCGCGATGCTGTTCAGACGACCGGCATATTTTGCCGCTTGTGGCAATTTGCCGATGCGAAATTTGGTCGCGACTTCCATTGCCGAAACCGGTGAAACAAAGACATCGATCGTGCGATCCGCGATGACGTCAAACGACGTCATGGTCAGCAGTTCAGCCTCCCCAAGCCACCAGATGAGTGCGTGCGTGTCGAGCAGAAAACCCTGGCTCACGGCGTGTATCGATCACGCGTTGCAAGGCCAAGGTGATCCCTGGGCAGCGGGTCCCAAAAACCGTGATCCAATATACCCTTGACAGCAGGATCGGCGAACCGGCCAGGCGTCCGGTTCTGAGGTTTCGGCGGATTTAACGGCACGATCTTGGCGATCTCGTCCTTGCCGCGCGCGATCACGATCTCTTCCCCCGCTTCGACGCGGGCGAGCAGGCGCGACATGTGAGTCTTGGCTTCATGAACAGTAACGATTTGCATGTTGACTAACTAACTTAGTCCACTTTGACCGTCAAGTTGCCGCTCGCTCGCGCACCGTCCGAAACTCGATGCGTTTTTCATAGGGCGCGCCGCAGATCAGGCGCTTGATATAGACGCCGGGGACATGAATGCAGTCGGGATCGAGCGCGCCGACGGGCACGATTTCCTCGACTTCGGCGACGGTCATGTGGCTCGCGGTTGCCATAGGCTGGTTGAAATTGCGCGCGGTCTTGCGAAAAATCAGGTTGCCACTTTCGTCGGCTTTCCAGCCCTTGATGATCGACAGGTCGGCGACAATGCCGCGTTCGAGGATGTAATCCTCAGGTCCATTTGGGCCGTCGAACGACTTCACCTCCTTGCCCTCCGCGACCAGCGTGCCGACGCCGGTTTTCGTGTAAAACCCCGGTATCCCCGCGCCGCCCGCACGGCAGCGTTCGGCGAGCGTGCCCTGCGGACAGAATTCAACTTCGAGTTCACCGCTGAGATATTGCCGCTCGAACTCCTTGTTCTCGCCGACATAGGAGGAGATCATTTTCTTCACCTGCCGCGAGCGGAGCAGCTTGCCCAGCCCCACGCCGTCGACCCCGGCATTGTTGCTGGCAATCGTCAGCCCCGTCACGCCCGACGCCTCAAGCGCATCGATCAGGCGCTCGGGCATCCCCGACAGACCGAACCCACCGCAACAAAGTGTCATGCCGTCATGCAGCAGGCCAGCGAGAGCGCTGGTGGCATCGGGATAAAGCTTGTTCATGCGTGCGCGCCTCCTGCTGCGGTGCGCGCATAGAGTGTCGGTCGGTTGGTCGCAATCCCGCTCTGAGCAAAAGTGTCAGACACCTTTTTTCGCTCTCAAGTGGACTGCAGCGCACCGCGTCTGAGCGATCGCTCCACGATTTCGTTTTCGTCCGCCGCTTCGAGCCCACGGGCCAGCATCGCGGACCAATTCGGCACCGCATCGCCATACCATTCAAGATCGGTCAGCGTATCGGTACGGCGCGAAATATGCGCGCGTGCGCTCGACCAGCGCCAGTCCTCGGCCTGTGCTACCAAACCCGCGGCGACCGGGTTATTTTCGACATAGCGTATCGCAATCATCGCATGCGCTTCGGTCATCGGGTAACTCCAGTATCGTCCTTCAAACAGGGAGCCGGTCCACCCCTGCGCGCGGTTCACGGCGTTCGAGTAGCGGGTGTGCGTCGGCGCCAGGACACTGCGCAAATCATCTTCGGCAGGCGGAACGAGGATCAAATGAACATGATTTTCCATAAGGCACCAGGCAAGACAGCGCACCGCACGGCGCGCACAGTAGTCCGCCAGTGTGCGAAGATAGAAGTCACGACCGCCATCATTGAAAAAGATTGGTTGGCGACGGGTGCCACGCTGCGTGATGTGATGGGGAACCCCGGGAATTACGGTGCGCAATGGCCGTGGCACGGTGCTCTCCTGCCGAAAAGTGTCAGACACTTTTTCGGGCAGATATTTGAAATTCGCAAGCCTGATCTGAAAAAAGTGTCTGACACTTTTCGGCAGGCGCGGTTCTCGTTAAAAGGCGTAATGACCAACCAACGCACCGGCGGCCGCATTCTTGTTGATCAGCTTGTCATTCAGGGCTGCGACCGCATTTTTACTGTTCCTGGCGAGTCCTTCCTCGCTGTCCTCGACGCGCTGTACGACACACCGCAAATCCACACCGTGGTGTGCCGGCAGGAAGGCGGCGTTGCCTTCATGGCCTGTGCCGACGGAACAATGACGGGTCGGCCGGGTGTCGCCTTTGTCACGCGCGGGCCGGGGGCAACGAATGCCAGCATCGGCGTCCATGTCGCGATGCAGGATTCGCAACCGATGATCCTGTTCATCGGCGATGTGGACCGTTCGATGAGGGATCGCGAGGGGTTTCAGGAAGTCGATTTCACGGCGATGTTCGCGCCACTTTGCAAATGGGCGGGGCGGATCGACGATGCGCGGCGCATCCCTGAATATGTCGCGCGTGCTTATGCCGTGGCGATGGCGGGGCGGCCGGGACCGGTGGTGCTTTCGCTGCCCGAAGATATGCTGTGCGATGTCGTCGAAGCGCTTGACAGGCCACGGCTGAACCCGCCCGAACAGGACCCCGACGGTGCCGCGATGGAGGCGGTGTTCGCGCTCCTCAAGGACGCGGTTGCCCCGATTGCGATTGTCGGGGGGGCCGGGTGGGACGCGGGTGCTGCGCATTATTTCAGCGTTTTTGCAGGGCGGCTGGGCATTCCCGTCGCGGGCGCGTTCCGGCGGCAGGACGCGATCGACAATGCCTCGCCGGTCTGGGCGGGCAATCTCGGCTATGGCCCGAACCCGAAGCTGGTTGAGCGGATCAGGAATTCGGACGTCATCCTGTGTGTCGGCGCGCGGCTCGGCGAAGCGACGACTGACGGCTATACGCTGATCACCCCCGACCATCCCGATCAGATATTGGTCCATGTTCATCCCGACCCGACCGAACTCAACCGCGTCTATCGCGCCGACCTGCCGATCTGTGCCTATCCGCATGAATTTGCCGAAATGGCGGCGCTTTGGACCGACGATGTCATCCCTTTCAAGGATGGGCGCGAGGCGCATAAGGACTGGCTGGCGTGGTCGACGCCCGCGCCGTTCGATACCAAACTCGATTTGGGGATGTGTGTCGCGGCGATGGGTGAACGGCTTCCGGCCGATACATTCATCTGCAATGGCGCGGGCAATTTCAGCGGCTGGTGGCATCGATACTGGCGCTATGGCGGGCCGGTCTGCCAGCTCGCGCCGACAGCCGGGGCTATGGGCTATGGGGTCCCGGCGGCGGTGGCGGCGAGCCTGCGTTATCCCGAGCGCAAGGTCGTGGCACTCGCGGGTGACGGCGATTTCCTGATGAACGGGCAGGAACTGGCGACCGCGATGCAATATGGCGCGGACATGCTGGTGATCGTCGTCGATAACTGTGCTTATGGCACGATCCGCATGCACCAGGAGCGCGAATATCCGGCGCGGGTCAGCGGGACGATGCTTGATAACCCCGATTTTGCGGCGCTGGCTCGGGCCTATGGCGGGTGGGCTGAAACAGTCGAGGCGACGAGGGATTTCGTCCCCGCGCTCGACCGCGCGCTGGCGCGGAAGGGCGTGCGGCTGCTCCACCTGAAAACGGACGTGGAACGGATTTCGGTGGGGACGACGATCAGCGGGTTACGCGCGCGCTGATCGTCGTCCCGGCATATTTGGTTCCGGTCAGGCGAGACTTGCGACGCCACCCCGACGCCGCAGCGTGCTGCCGATGATGCCGAAACCGACAATCATCATGCCCCAGGTTGCGGGTTCGGGAACGGACCCCGTCGCTGTCATCCCGATCAGGGGGCCGCTGCCGATCGTATCGACAAAGCGCACTGCCCCGGTTGCAAGATTGACGGTGTAGAACGCGCTGTCGATGTTGAGATAGGCCTTTCCGGTCGCGCCCGAAATGTCAAAGCCGATCAGATTGGCATTGGTCAGCCCCACGCCAAGCGCACCCACCGATGTATAGACGCCACCATTTGGCGCCGTCGACGTCATCAGTGAATCAGTCACGCTGTCGATGCCATAAATCACGGTCGATGCGGGTGCGGGACCGCCGGGCACGCTGTTGGTATAGGCTGTGCCGATCAGGTTGATCATCCCGCCACTGGCATTGGTAATGGGTGTATCGACAGTCGCTGCACCGGTTGCGACATTGGCGCGCAGATTCTGTCCGTTTGCGCTGATGATGCGAAGCCGGTCCGGCACGGGGTTGAAATCAATGCCATATGATGTGCCCGTCGGTAGAGTCGACAGCGTGGACACTAGAGCCGCGACGCCGCCGGTCGTCAGGGTATAAATGCGGCCCGTCTGGGACACGCCATAAATCAGCGCATTGGCAGGGCGCAGGTCAATCCCGATCAGCGTATCACCCGATGTCAGGCCACTGACTGCAAATGACGACGCGATTGTCATGGGTGTTGCCGAATCGAATGTGACGATCTTCTGGTCGAACGTCAGGCCAGCGATCTGTTCGGCATTGGCATAGGAAACGGGTGCAAGCAGCATGGCTGCGGTGGCGAACGTCTTGAAAAGTCTCGACATGGAATAATCCCCTGAACAACGGATCAATGATGATCAGGAAAGTTACGACGGCGACGGTGAGTCGGATGCGTCAGATGTATGAATTATTAAGATCCGCTTAATGTCCCGTTCTGGGTCAGATCAGTCCTACCAAGGGCGAGCTTGGATCGGCATAGCGCCGCAGTCCCATGCGCCCGGCGCGGTACGCCATCCGTCCGCTTTCGACCGACAATTTCATGGCCTGCGCCATCAGGATCGGGTCTTTCGCTTCGGCAATCGCGGTGTTCATCAAAACGCCGTCGCAGCCGAGTTCCATCGCCACGCTCGCGTCCGATGCGGTGCCGACGCCCGCATCGACCAGCACCGGCACCGTCGCGCCTTCCACGATCAGCCGGATCATCACCCGGTTCTGGATACCAAGGCCCGAACCGATCGGCGCGCCCAGCGGCATTATGGCGACCGCGCCGGCCGATTCCAGTCGCTTCGCCATGATCGGGTCGTCGCTGCAATAGACCATCGGGTGAAATCCTTCGGCCGCAAGGATTTCGGTGGCGCGCAGCGTTTCGACCATATCGGGATATAATGTTTTCGCTTCGCCCAGCACTTCAAGCTTTACCAGATCCCATCCGCCCGCCTCGCGCGCCAGCCGCAGCGTGCGGATCGCGTCTTCGCCGGTGAAGCACCCTGCCGTGTTGGGCAGATAAGTGATCTTTGCCGGGTCGATATAGTCCATCAGAACGGGTGCGTTGCGGTCGCTGATGTTCACACGTCGTACCGCGACCGTGACGATTTCCGCACAAGAGGCAGCGACAGCGGCGGCATTTTGTTCGAAGTCCTTGTATTTGCCGGTGCCGACGATCAGCCGGGACGTGAAGGTCCGCCCTGCAACCGTCCAGCTGTCGTCATGATCGCCGCCACCGACGAAGGTCACGATCTCGATCTCGTCGCCATCCTCGACGATCACATCCGCCAGTGTCGAGCGCGGTACGATCTCCAGATTGCGTTCGACCGCCACTCTGGCAGGGTTCAGGCCAAGCTCGTTCGCGAGATCGGCAAAATTCAGCCCTGAAAAAATGCGCCGGTGTTCGCCGTTGACCCGGATGCCGATGGTGCCGTCGCTGGACATGGTCTTCCTGTGCGTGTGTGTGTCTGCACGTCGCCGATAGCTGAGCGCGTCGCGCGGGTCGATGGCGTCGTTGACGCTGAGGCGCGGCAGGGTCTATCGCACATGCATGCAACCCGTCACCACGATCGAAGCACGTGCCTATCCGTTCGGGCGCAAGAATGTCGATACCGACGTCATCATTCCGGCAAAATGGCTGAAAACCGTCACGCGTGCCGGACTTGCAAAGGGGGCCTTCGAAGCTGTGCGGGCAGAACCGGGCAATGTCTTTGACGACCCGGCCTATGCGGGGGCATCGATCCTTATTGCAGGCGACAATTTCGGTTGCGGGTCGAGCCGCGAACATGCCGCATGGGCGCTGGATGACATGGGCGTGAAAGCCGTCATCGCACCCAGCTTTTCCGACATTTTTTCAGGAAATGCTTATAAGAACGGCATATTGACTGTCATCCTGCCGCAGGATGCGGTTGACCGGCTGATGGCAGTTGCGCGGACCGACCCGATTCATATCGACCTTCAGGCGCAAACAGTGACGACGCAGTTCCAGGACCGCTTTGTTTTCGAAATTGATCCATTTCGGAAACAATGCCTGCTGAATGGCACCGATGAGGTTGCGCTGACGCTTGCATCCGTGGCGCGAATAGACTCGTATGAAACAAGGACAGGTGCGGCGCGACCGTGGCTTAATAAAGGGATCGTGGTGTGAAGGGTTTGTTGTCGGTCGCCGCGGGTGGCCCGGAAACACTGGTGCTGAGCGACATCGTTGCGCCGGTTGCCGGCCCTGGCCAGTTACTGGTCGCCGTAAAAGCATGCGGCATCAACTATCCCGACGTGCTCATCATCGAAGACAAATATCAGTTCAAACCTGCACGCCCTTTTGCCCCGGGGAGCGAAATTGCGGGTGTGGTCGAGGCATTGGGTGCCGGTGTCACCGGGTTCAGGGTCGGGGACCGTGTCATTGCAGTGACCGGCCATGGCGGCCTGGTCGATCATATCGCGATCCCGGCGGCGTCGGCCTACAAACTCCCGGCAGAACGCAGTTTCGAAGATGGTGCGGCGCTGCTGATGACCTATGCCACGTCGATCCACGCGCTTGCTGATCGTGGCCGGATCAAGGAGGGTGATGTCCTGCTTGTGCTCGGGGCGGCGGGGGGCGTCGGCCTTGCGGCGGTTGAACTGGGTGTCGCATTTGGCGCGCGCGTGGTCGCGGCCGTGTCGAGCGCGGACAAAGCGGCGGCAGCACTTGCGGCGGGTGCGCATGACACGATTATTTATGGTCGCGCGCCGTTCGACAAAGATGCCTCAAAGGCGCTGGCGGACGCGTTCAAGGCAAAGGTCGGCCCCGAGGGCGCGGACGTCGTTTACGATGCCGTCGGCGGCGATTATTGCGAACCTGCCGTGCGTTGCATGGCATGGGAGGGACGCTATCTGGTGGTCGGTTTTCCGGCGGGCATTCCCAGATTGCCGCTCAACCTGACACTGCTGAAAAGCTGTGACGTGTGCGGCGTTTTCTGGGGCGCTTTTGCCGCGCGCAATCCATCGGCGAATGCGGCGCATGTCGCGCGGCTTTTCCGGCTGTGGGCAGATGGCAAGATCAGGCCCGTCGTCACGCACGTCTATCCGTTCGAACGCGGCGGCGATGCGATTGCGGCCCTCGGCAACCGCGAGGCGATCGGAAAGCTTGTCGTGAAGGTTGCCGATTAGCGGATTGCTGCCTATCTTGGCACGCAGATAGTCAAGGGACGAAAATGACCACTTTCGATAACCGCGAGCAGGCGTTCGAAACCAAATTCGCGCGTGACGAGGAAATGCAGTTCCGCATTCACGCCCGTCGCAACAAGCTTGTCGGCCTGTGGGCGGCGGACAAGATGGGGCTGACGGCTGCCGAAGCGGCGCCCTATGCCACGTCGATTGTCCAGGCCGATTTCGAAGAAGCAGGCGATGAGGATGTGGTGCGCAAATTGCTGGGCGACATGACTGCGGCGGGTGTCGACATCGATGCCGCTGCGGTGCAGGCCGCCCTGTCGGAAAAGACGATCGAGGCGCGCCGACAGCTGATGGAATCGCAGTGATGGGCATGCCCGCCGCAGAAATTGAAACGATGATCATAGCGGCCATCCCCGGCGCCCGTGTTGAAATCACCGACCTTGCCGGAGATGAAAATCATTATGCCGCGCGCGTCGTTTCAGAAACGTTCCGGGGTCAGCCGCGTATCAAGCAGCATCAGGCCGTTTATGCCGCACTTGGCGGGCGGATGGGCGGTGTGCTCCACGCGCTCCAGCTGACCACTGCCATTCCCGAATAAGGACGCACATATGACCGACACCGCCCATGCCCGCATTGCCGAACTTGTCACGACAAATGCAGTCGTCCTGTTCATGAAAGGGACGCCGCTGTTCCCGCAGTGCGGTTTTTCATCGAAAGCGATTTCGATTCTGGATCATCTGAACGTCGAATATTCGACGGTCGATGTGTTGCAGGACATGGAAATTCGCCAGGGTATCAAGGATTATAGCGACTGGCCGACCATTCCCCAGCTTTACGTCAAGGGTGAATTCCTCGGCGGCAGCGACATCATGATGGAAATGTATGAAGCGGGCGAGCTTCAGGACGCGCTGGCGAAATAGATTTTGCGGGGAAACGTCCGGGCGAGGGCGGGTCAGTTCGCGAGACCAGGGGAGCTGGAACTGACCCGCCACTCTATCAGGCGGGGGACACCGCCATCGGGACACTGATATTTATGCAGGTGCCGTGCCAGTTTGTGCCGATCCCGGATAACTGCGGGTGAATATGGTTCAGGCATATTAACCTTTGCGCAGAGTGTAAGGAATATCGACGTTTGTGGACGCTTGCGTGACGGGATCACGCACGCCACATGATAGCTATGGCCGACCAAAGCTCCGACATATCGCAACGCCTGACGCCGCTCGTCCGCCGCATTCTCGCGCCGAACCCGTCGCCATTTACATATACCGGGACCCAGACATATGTCGTGGGGCAGGGTGAAGTTGCGGTGATCGATCCCGGCCCCGCCGATCCTGCGCATATGACGGGCATCCTTGCCGCAACCCAGGGCGCGCGCATCACGGCCATCATCTGCACACACACGCACCGCGATCACTCGCCGGCGGCAGCACCATTGAAAGCGGCAACAGGCGCGCAGATCATTGGCTGTGCGCCGCTGACGCTCGACGACGACGGCCCGCGTGCCGATGCGGCCTTTGACACGACCTATTGCCCTGACCGCGTGCTGGCCGACGGCGAGCAACTGACGGGTCTCGGCTGGACGCTCGAAGCGGTTGCAACGCCGGGCCATACGTCGAACCACCTGTGCTACCATCTGATCGAGGAAAACGCGCTGTTTACCGGCGATCATGTCATGGGCTGGTCGACCACTGTCGTGTCGCCGCCCGACGGCGACATGGCCGACTATATGCGCAGCCTCGACACGCTGATGGCACGCACCGACGCTATTTACTACCCTGCCCATGGCGACCCGGTGACGAAGCCGCAGCAGTTCGTTCGCGGGCTGGCAGGGCACCGGCGGCAGCGTGAACGCCAGATATTGCGGATGCTCGAACGCGGCGAGGGCGTGATCGCTGACATGGTTCCCAAAATGTATGTGGGGATCGACCCGCGGCTTTACGGCGCGGCAGGGCGATCGGTCCTCGCGCATCTGATCGATCTGCGCGACCGCGGGCAGGCGCATGAGGCGGCGGGGCGGTGGGTATCGGGATGAGCCGCAATCGCATCTTCGGCGTGTTCGCATTGCTTGGTCTGGTCGCGATTGGCTGGTCAGTTTTCCAGCGTCAGCAGGCGGCACAGGACGCACGCTCGGTCGGCATCGAAGTTTCGCGCACAATCACGTCGAGCTTTGCGGGCATGACTGCGCTGAAAGTCGGCACGGTCAGCGGTGATGTTCTCGCCAGCAGCAACACCACTGTTTTTTTCGGCATGATGCCCGTCGTGCAGCGCAGCAAGGCGCCCTATTCAGTCGATTATTTCGTCGACCTGTCAAAGCTGTCGGCGGCAAATTATCGCTGGAACGCGAAGACGCGGACGTTGAGCATCGACGTGCCCGACGTCATGATTGCCGCGCCAAATATCGATGGCGCGCGCGCCGCCATCGTTCAGGAGGGGCTGTATATCCCGCGCACGGCCGGGATCAGCTTGCAAAAACAGGCGGCGGAACGCGCATCGGCGGCGGCGCGGAAAACGGCGCAGGACCCCAGATATGCGGCACAGGCGCGCGCCAATGCCCGGACTGCGATTGCCCGGCTGGCTATGGCACCATTGAAAGCGGCCGGCATGAATGACGTGCGGGTCGCTGTACGCTTTCCCACCGACCCGAAACCCGAAACCGTTGCGCAAGATGTCTGGGACCAATCAACGCCGGTTGCGGAGATTTTGGCGCGCCCCTAGATGAACCGACTGGAGCAGCAATGACCTATCAATCCAAATCCCTGACCGGCCTTGACCTGCGCGCGGAGATCGACCGGCTGCGCACGGAACGCAACGCCGTCATCCTCGCGCATTATTATCAGAAGCCCGAGATTCAGGACATTGCCGATTTCGTCGGCGACAGCCTTGATCTCTCGCGCAAGGCCGCCGCGACCAATGCCGACGTCATCGCCTTTTGCGGCGTCAGGTTCATGGCCGACACCGCCAAAATCCTGTCACCCGACAAGATCGTCGTGCTGCCCGATATGGACGCGGGGTGCAGCCTTGAGGACTCATGCCCGCCCGACAAATTCGCCGCGTTCCGCCGCGCGCATCCCGATCATATCGCGCTGACCTACATCAACTGCTCGACCGAAGTGAAAGCGCTCAGCGACATCATCGTCACCTCTTCATCGGCGGACAAGATATTGTCGCAGCTCCCGGCCGACCAGAAGATCATTTTCGGCCCCGACAAGCATCTCGGCGGCTATCTCGCACGCAAGACCGGGCGCGACATGCTGCTGTGGCCCGGCGTGTGCATCGTGCATGAGGCGTTCAGCGAGACCGAGTTGGTGAAACTCAAGGCGAAGCATCCCGGCGCGCCGGTGGCCGCGCACCCCGAATGCCCCGCGCATATCCTCGACCATGCCGATTATGTCGGTTCGACCAGCGGCATCCTCGCGTTCGCCAGATCTTTCGAAGGCAATACCCTGATCGTCGCGACCGAACCGCACATCATGCACCAGATGGAAAAGGCGCTGCCCGACAAGCTGTTCATCGGCGCGCCGGGCGCGGACGGCAACTGCAACTGCAACATCTGTCCCTATATGGCACTGAACACGATGGAGAAATTGTACTTGGCGCTGCGCGATTTGCAACCGCGGATCGAGATCGAGGAAGGGCTGCGGCTCGCGGCGAAAAAGAGTCTGGACCGGATGCTGGAGATGGCGGGGAGTACTGTGGGGCAGGGGGATTTGGGGGGACGATAGAGATTGGAAGGAGCGATCAACGAAGCGGTTTAAGCTCGTCAGGGTTATGATGGGAAGTGGATGGCCAAACGGACATATCGCCATTGATCACTATTATACGTTTCCCGACAAAGCTGGAGGCAAGGAAATGTGCCTCACTCTGGACACTGAAGATAAGGTCGAGTTGTCTAACGAGATTGATGAACTGATAGCCGAGCTTGAACAGCTCCGAGCATCTGCCCCAGCAAGATTTGCGGCTTGGAAAATGGCGAACGCCTGACGCTCAACCCTCCCCGTCATCACCCGCCTCACCACTTCCGGCTCCTGCTCGATCACCGTGAGATAGGCGCGCGTTGCGGGGGGCGGCATGTAGCGGCCATCTCATCTTGGCTCAGCATGACGATAAAGTGATTAAGCGGCTTTCACTACGGGAATGTGGAAGCGTTCGGGCGTTTCCTTTGCGTGCGCCGCGCGAACGGCTTCAGGCTCGGCGGCGATTGCCTTCAAATAAGCGCGCACGGCCGGGGGCGGCATGTATCGCCCCATTTCATATTGGCGGATATTCGACGCAGGGATTCCATAGGCGGCCGCAAACTCGCCCTGACTCATGCCAAGACGGCGGCGAAGCAGGCGAACTTCGCGCCCCATCAACCCGCGCTTCAATCCAGCAATGCTGACGTCAAAATCCTCGGGGTCGCTCGGGTCCGCTGGAATAGCGATCATAGTTTCTTCGTTCACTCGCATTGCTTCGTCTCACTGAAATCATCCGTGCAACCGCGCCGCGCCAAACATGGACGGCGGTAAATAGTTCTCCATCCACCAGCGCGACGGCCTTGAACCGATCCTCTCCATCTTCGAGCCGGATTGAGGACAGAATAACATGGTCTTCGGCCTCAAGAATCTTCCTGCCAAACGACAATGGCAGCGATGCTTGGACCGGTTGATCGCATCCTTGTCGGTGTCGAATTCTATTTGCATATATGTGATTCACACAGTTTCTGCAAGATGTTTCGTCACACCCACCCGATCGCCACAACGACGGCAAACGCAATAATCACAAGTGCCAGCGAGCCGTAAAGGACATAACGATTGGCCGGGTTGCCGTCGCCCGCGCGGGCCTCGGTCGTTGTTTCGTGAATGGGTTCGTCGTTGTTCATAAATGCCTCCGCTATGCCACCAATCTTTGACAGGACAGATCGTTCCGTCAAGCACGGCTCTTGCCAAGCAGCGCTGCGGACCGCCAAGGTGCAGCATGACCCCGGTGCCCTTCACCCTCGACCGTTTCGATATTGACACTTTCGTGCGCAGCACGCTTGCCGAGGATATGGGTGAGGCGGGGGATATCACTGGTGCGGCGGTGATCCCCGCCGATGCGCGGTTTGACGGGGTGATGGACAGCCGTGATGCGATCACGGTCGCGGGGCTGCCGCTCGCTGAGGCGTTCTTTCGCGCGCTGGACCCGACCGTCGAAATCGACACGCTTGTCGATGAGGGCCAGCATGCCCCCGCCGGGACCGACTTGATGCGCCTGTCGGGCAATGCCCGCGCGCTGCTCACCGCCGAACGGTCGGCGCTCAACACTGTGCAGCATCTGTCGGGCATCGCCACGATGACGCGGGCCTATGTCGATGCGATTGCGGGCACCGGCTGCGCCTTGCTTGACACGCGCAAGACGATCCCCGGCCTGCGCGTGCTCGAAAAATATGCGACGCGCATGGGCGGCGCGACCAATCACCGCATGGGTCTGTGGGACGCTGCGATGATCAAGGACAATCATGTCGCGGTCGCCGGATCGGTCGGCGAGGCGACGCGGCGCGCGGTTGCGGCGGGGATCGCGAAGGTGATCGTCGAGGTTGACCGCATCGATCAGATCACCGAAGCGCTCGACGCGGGGGCGACGCATATCTTGCTTGACAATATGGCCCCGCCGACGTTGCGCGAAGCCGTCATGTTGATCGGCCAGCGTGCCGTGACCGAAGCGTCGGGCGGCGTCCGCCTCGATACGATCCGTGCCATTGCCGAAACAGGAGTGACTTATGTCAGTGTCGGACGTCTTACGCAAAGCGCGCCTGCGGCGGATATCGGTCTGGATTTCGTGCTGGCTTAGCGTCACGCCTGCGGTGGTTCTGGCGCAGACGCACGCCTGTCGCATCCCTGACCGGCTTGATCGGGCTAATGTCGTGCGGCCGGCTGATGAGGACCCACGGCGTGTGCCGGTCACGGGATATACACTCGCCCTGTAGTGGTCGCCCCAATATTGCCGCAGCCACGCCGAAGACGGACAGTGCGATCGCGCCAACGGGCAATTCGGCTTTATCCTTCACGGCCTGTGGCCCGAGGGACAGGGGAACGCCTACCCGCAATGGTGCGCCGCGTCACCACCGCTGTCGGACACAGTCATTCGCGACCAGTATTGCACGACGCCAAGTCCGCGTCTGATCGTCCATGAATGGCTGAAACACGGGACTTGCGTGAGCCGCAATCCGGCTGATTATTTCGCGGCGTCGCGAAAATTATTTGCAAGCGTCCGCTTTCCCGACATGGCTGCGCTGTCACGCCGCCCGCTCGACGTGGGCGGGTTCAAGCGGCTGATGTCGGCTGCCAATCCGCGCATCATGCCATCGGCGATCAGTGTCACGACCGAGCGTGACGGCAGCTGGCTGCGCGAGGTGCGCATTTGTCTGACAAAGGCCATGATAGCGGCGCCGTGCCCGCGCGATGCGCCACGTGGCGCGCCCGACGGGGTGCCACTGAGCATCGCGCTTCGTTAGAGTCAGGACGTGCGTGCGAAGTCCTTCAGCATTCGGGCTGTATCCGGGCGAGTGTCCGTAAAGATTTCAAAGGCGCGGGCGGCTTGATGGACCGCCATGCCGCTTCCGCCGGTCGCGTTGAGGCCACGGGCTCTGGCGGCCAGCACCAGCGGCGTTTCCTGCGGAAAATAAATAATATCGATCAGCCATTGGTCCGCACGCAAAAGCGCGGGGTCGAACGGGAGGCCCGGGTGCGCCGCCATGCCCACCGGCGACGTCTGGACAATCCCCGTTGCGCCAGGGATTGCCGCATCAGGTGACGTTGCCGCCGCTATGTCCTGATCGGGAAACAGGGGCGAAAGGCGCGCCGCCAGGTCCGCCGCCTTACCGGGTTCGGGGTCGAAAATGGTGACATCGGCACCTGATTGCAACAAGGCATATGCCGTTGCAGACCCGGCACCCCCGGCGCCGATTTGCGCGATCTTTCCGGCTGAAGGTCCGCCGATATGTGACGTCATCAGCGTTGCAAACCCCGACCAGTCGGTGTTGTGGCCCGTCCTTTTGCCATTGGCAAAGCGCACTGTGTTGACGGCGCCCAGCGCGTCGGCATGCGATGCGAGAGTATCGAGGTGCGCGATGACTGCCTGTTTATAGGGGTGCGTGATATTAAGGCCCGCAAATCCCATCGCTTCGGCCATCGCGACCATCTTGCCGATCTCGCCATCGTCAAAACCGATCGCATCGAAATCGATGACGCGATACACCAGCTGCATGCCGAGTGCCGCAGCTTCGCGTTCATGCATCTGGCGCGAGCGTGATCCGCCAATGCCGCGCCCGACGAGTCCGACCAGCCAGGTCTGGGGCGTGCGCGGCGTCATGTCACCGGTTCAGCGGCACGGATCATCAGGCACAGACCGGCCGCGATCAGCAGGGGCAGGGTGTAGATTGCGAATATGGTACTGATCGACAGCCTGGCCCCGACGAGCACGCCGCCGACAACCGGACCCAGGACGGCACCGATGCGCCCGACACCCATCGCCCAGCCGATGCCCGTACCCCGGATCTCTGCGGGATAAAGCGCCGCCGACAGGCCCCAGAATCCGTTGAAGCCCCCGTTCACGAACGCGCCGACACTTGCGGCAATGATCAGGGTGAGAGTGACGGGCATCGTGACACTGCCGAAAACCGTCATTGCGATTGCAGCTCCGGCGAAATAAACCGCGATGATCCGGTTGACCGGAAACCGAACCGAAAACCATCCGATGGCGGCAGTGCCGATGAACGCGCCGACGTTGAAGCTTGCCCCTGCATAAATCGCCTGTTCGATCGGCAATCCTGCCTGGCTCGCCAGTTTCGGGATCCACGACACGACAAAATAAAATGTGAAATAGGCCAGTGTCACACCCGTCCACAACAGGATGCTGGTACGGCTGCGACCGCCTTGAAACAGTGCCGCGACGCTGAACCTGCCGCCATCGACCGCACGCGACGGCAAAGTGATGAGGGGCGGGATGCCCAGCCGGTGTCGCAGAGCATTCGCGCGGGCCAGAGCGTTTGCAGGCTGTCGTTTTTCAAGGAAAGCGAGCGATTCGGGCAGGACCAGCCACATCAGGCCAAACAGCATGACACTGAGCATGCCGATGCCCGTCAGCAGCGTTTGCCAACCGCTGTGCGGAATGACGCGCGCCGCCGTAAACGCCGTCATCACGGCGCCGAGTGGCCAGCCTGCCTGAACGAAACCGACGGCAAAATTGGCGAACCGGGGCGGCGCAAACTCAGCCGCAATCGCGGTCATCGAAACGCCGATCGTGCCAACGCCGATGCCGACAAACAAGCGCGCGACAATCAGCTGCGGGACATCCCGGACAAATCCCGACGCGATCATGGCGGTTGCAACAAGCGAAAGCGCAAAAAGAATCATCCGGCGACGTCCGTAACGATCCGCCATGGGTGCGACGAACAGACAGCCAATCGCCATGCCGGCCAGGCTCGCGCTGAAAATGACCCCCAGATTTTCGGGCGATACGGCCCATTGTTCGGCAAGGCGGGGCGCAACGAACGACATGATCAGCAGATCAGCGCCATCAAGCATGTTCAGCAGAAAGCACAGGGCAACCACGAGAATTTGCAGTCCCGCCCATTGCCCGGCCGGACCATCGTGATCAACCTGCTTTGCAGTCGCAGTCAGCATGTCGAACGTCCTTGTAAAAGGGTGCGGCAGCACTGCCACCGCACCTTTCTGCGACCCGAAGCGGGTTTCTGCTGTCTTAGAACTTCACAGTGAAAGAACCACCGATGAAGCGATCGAAGTCACGCGGGATCGACTGCGCAACAGCGCCAGCACCGCCGACCGACCCCGATATGCGCCGCAATCCATCGACATAATGTGTGCCGAACAGATTCTTGACGTACAGGTTGATCTTGTACCGCTCATCGGGCGATGTGACTGCCAGCGTGGCATTGGCAATGCCATAGGATGGCCGGATCCAGATCGAGTTCGGGTTGTTTGCATCAGCCAGGTTGGTGAACAGCGTGTGCGAGGTCCAGTTGTAGTTCGCACCGGCAGTCACGCCAAAATCCGCAACCCGGAAACTGTATGACCCGTTGACGCCATATTTGGTTTCCGGCGCGTTGAGCGGATCGCCGCCTTTCAGGTTTGTCGTGGCATTGATGAACAGATCGCCGAATTTATTGTCGGCAAACAGAAAATTACCACCAAGGCTGAGGCCCGGAACGGGGCGGATCGAAATCTCGCCCTCTATGCCCTTGGTCAGGAGCGAACCTGCCGATCGCAGCACCGGCGCGCCCGAACCGTCAATGCCCGAGCTTGTCGTCTGATAACCGGTAAATTTGGTATCATAAGCACTCAAGTTGAAAGTGATGCGGCGATCCCAGAACTGCGACTTGAAACCGACTTCCCACGACCGCGATTTTTCGGGAGCGACCGGACTTGAGTCGAGTCCAGCCTGAGAAAGGAACAGATCAGCGTCGACGGCTTCGCCCTTGTAACCGCGCGCCCATGATCCATAAGCAAGAATATCGGGCGTGATTTCATATTTCAGGCTGATCTTGCCGATGAGCGTGCTGTCGCTGAAATGGCGCTTGAAGTTGAACTGGGGCGTGCCGATGTTGGCCCCCGGCGCGGCTTGCCCGGCGGGGTTTGTGCCCGCCGATCCGCCGATGTGATCGCCATTGGGTCCCGTGACCTTGCGGTGTGTCCAGTCGAGCGTTTCATTGAGCCAGCGAAAGCCGCCGGTAATCGTGAAGCGCTGGAACGGATGGACATCGATGTTGCCGAACACGGCCTTGTTCACCGTGTGCACCTTGGTCACCATGTCGGCGAGCACATAGGCGGTGTCGCGGTTGATTGTCACCGTCGTGGGAGTCGGAAAGCTGACGTTGCCGGCGATGTTCGAACGGACGCCTGCAATCGTGAGGTCGCGCTCGACCTTGCTGTCATAATAGAACAGGCCGAGGATGTAATCGACCGTCTGGCCACCGGGTGAGGTCAGGCGGAGTTCCTGCGAGAAGGTGTCGTTCCTTTCAAGGCTGTCGCTTTCGCCGCAGATGCCGTTCCGGCAGGAAAAGCTGAGCGGATTGACGAGCAGCGCCGCCAGCCGGGTGGTCGCATCTGCGGCCGAAATACCCGGCACCGTCGCATTGAACAGCTGCTGTGCGGTGACACCGGTGAACGGCGCATTGGTGCCGTCACGATCGCGAATCGCAAAGTCGCGATATTCGCGATAGGCCGTCAGCGACGTGACCGTGAAATCGCCGAATTTGAAATTGCCTTCAAGCGAAACGCCGCGGTTTTTCTGCGACCCCTCCTGCAACGTGCTCAGGTTCACGAAGCGGTTGTCGCGGCCGACCGGCGTGCCGGTAAACGCCGCCGTGACATTGGCTGATGCGGCCCCCACGCGCAGCGGTTCGGCACAGCAATCCGCCTTGTTATAGGTCATGTCACCGGTCAGCAGGAAATTGATGTCCGGCGTCGGCGCCCATTCGAGCTTGCTGCGAACGCCATAACCAGCCGCGTTATTCACCGACTGGTTGTTCGCCGCGTTGATGACCACGCCATCACGCGATTTATAATAGGCAAAGATGCGATAGGTGAGTGTGTCGCTCACCGGCCCGGTGACGGACACCTGACCACTATATTCATTGAATTGCGCCACGCCGAGTTCGACATGCCCTTCGAACGTGTCGCGATTGGGCCGTTTGGTGATGATGCTGACAGCGCCGGCAGATGCGTTCTTGCCTTGCAGCGTCCCTTGCGGCCCGTTGAGCACTTCCACGCGTTCGATGTCGCCAAGGCCGTCGAACGCGGCACCGGGACGCGTGTAGACCACGCCGTCGATGATTGTCGCAACGCTCGGCTCGACACCGACAGAGAAGCTTTCCGTGCCAATGCCCCGGATCGAAAAGTTGAAGAGGCGCGCTTCGTCGGCGGCCTGAAAATTGATCGTGGGCGAAATCAGCGAGAAGTCGCGTGGACTGCTGATGGCAAGCGTCGACATCTTAAGTTCGTCAACAGCAGTGACGCTCGATGCGACCTTTTGCAGGCGCTCGCTGCGCTTGTTTGCCGTGACCACGATATCGCCGGACTGGTCGGCTGCGACATCGGGTGCGCTCGCCTGTGCAGCGGGCTGCGGATCAGCCGGTGCCACTGCCTGGGCCATCGCGGCCGTGTTGCCGAGCGCCAGCACAAGCGCCGAGGAACCCGCAAACAAATATGCCTTCATAAAAATCCCCTCTCCTGCGCCTGTGCGCACGCCTGAAAACACCGGTGCTTCTGGAGGCCCGGTTGATGCTCATTAATGCGGACTATTCCGTCCGTCAAGCAATACGGACCAGTTGGAATGTTTTTCTTGATGTGCAGCGTCAAACTTGCGATAGATAAGGCTGCTGCGAACATGAGAGGGAAGTGACGGTGTTCACCGCTGTGACGGACAGCCAATCAGGGCCGGGCACCCGGGGATCGCGCAAGGCGGTGGCGGCAGAGCAGACGCGCGCGGCGATCCTTAAAGTCGCGCTTGCCGAATTTGCTGACAAGGGCCTGGCGGGGGCCCGCGTCGATGAAATCGCGCGTCAGACTGCCACCAGCAAGCATATGATCTACTATCATTTCGGCAGCAAGGAGGGGCTGTATCGCTCGGTTCTTGACCAGACTTATGCCAATTTCAGGCTGGCCGAAGAGCAGATTGATTATACGCAGCTCGATCCTGTCGCGGCGCTCGAGTCGCTGATCGGACTGACCTTTGATGTCCACCTCAACAATTCTGCCTATGTGCGCATCATCGTGGCCGAAAATGTCAACAATGGCGCGCATATTCAGCACGTCCGCAACATCGAGGCGCGTCGCGCGATTCTCGATACCATGCAGGACATCGTCTCGCGCGGGGCGGCGGCGGGAACATTCCGCAATGGCATCGACGTGCTGCAACTGCACATGACGATCAGTGCGCTTTCCTTCAATTTCGTCTCGAATCGCTACACCTTCGGTCATGTCTTCGGCGTCGATAATACGGCGCCAGACATGATATCAGCCCGTCGCGCCCACGTTATTGATGCGGTCTTGAGCCTGTGTCTGCCGCGTGCCCGCTGACCGGGACATTGCGCTGGCGGCGCTGACCGTGCTGGACCTGTCGCCGGTCGAGATGATCGCGGTTGCGGCACATTGCGGTTATTCGCATGTTGGCCTGCGCCCGCTGGCCGCCACGCCCGATGAGATTCATTTTCCGATGCTGACCGACGCTGCGCTGCGCCGGGACATGATGTCGGCGCTTGCCGATCATGGTCTGGGCGTGCTCGATATCGAAATATTGCGTCTGACGCCCGAGGCGCGCATTGCGGATTTCGAGCCGGTATTCGCATTCGGTGCCGCGTTCGGTGCGCGCTTTGCCCTCGTCGCAGGCAATGATCCAGACCTCTCGCGTGCGGCCGACAATCTGGCGGCGCTGTGCGATCTGGCGGGTCCATATGGACTTCGGCCGCACCTCGAGTTCATGCCCTGGACCGATGTGCCGACTATGGCTGCGGCGCTCAGCGTGACGACCGCGACAGGACGCGATTCGGTCGGTCTGCTGATTGATGCGTTTCACCTCAACCGCTCTGGTGGCACTGCGACAGACGTTCCATGCAACGACCCGCGCTTTGGCTATGTCCAGCTGTGCGACATTGCCGGGCCGATCCCGGCAGACATGACTGAGGTCATGAAGGAAGCCCGGTCCGATCGCCTGTTCCCCGGCGAAGGCGATTGTGCCCTGACCACGCTTTTGCGTCGTGTTCCCGCAGCGATCCCTGTGAGCGTCGAAGTGCCGGCAAACCGCCTGGGTCTTTCTGCGCAGGCGCGGGCCCAGCGGGCGTTCGATGCGACGTGCGAAGTGCTTGATGCGCTGGACGTGTCCGGGGGTGACATGGCGCGCGGTCATCGCACCGGCACGCAACGGGCATCTGTCACGACGGGACCAAATGCATGAAGACGTCAATCGCCACGGTGTCGATAAGTGGCACGCTGGAAACCAAGCTGCGCGCCGTGGCCGATGCCGGCTTCGACGGTGTCGAGATTTTCGAACAGGATTTGCTGTCTTTCCCGGGAACGCCGCGCGATGTCGGTCAGGCGATCCGCGATCTCGGCATGGTCTGTACCCTGTTCCAGCCGTTTCGCGATTTTGAGGGGATGCCCCCGGACCAGCGCGCCCGTGCTTTCGACCGGATGGACCGCAAGTTCGATGTGATGGAAGACCTCGGCACCGATCTTATCCTGCTCTGTTCGAACTGTTCGCCGCTCGCATCGGATGACCGGGGTCGCATGCTCGACGATCTGCGCGCACTCGGCGAGCGGGCGGCCAGACGCAACATGCGTATCGGTTATGAGGCGCTGGCCTGGGGTCGTCATGTCTGCGATCACCGCGATGCCTGGAGCCTCGTGCGCGACGTGGCCCATCCCAATATCGGCCTTGTCCTCGACAGCTTCCATTCGCTCTCGCGCAAGATTTCCATCGCGAGCATCGGCGATATCGACCCGGCGAAACTGTTTCTCGTCCAGATAGCCGATGCCCCGCTGCTCGACATGGATTACCTCAGCTGGAGTCGCCATTTCCGCAACATGCCCGGGCAAGGCGATTTCGCGCTGGACAGCTATGCGCGCGCCATTGCGAACACCGGTTATCAGGGATTCTGGTCGCTCGAAATCTTCAATGATCGTTTCCGCGCGGGATCGGCGTCGGCGGTGGCCACCGACGGTTATCGCGCGCTCCAGCTGATCAACGAAGCGATCGCGCCGGAAATGCCGCCGCGCGTCACGGTAAAGGGCGTCGCGTTCATTGAATTCGCCGCAAGCGACGAAGACGCAGACGCGCTCTGTGCGATGCTTGCCGCACTCGGGTTCGCGCCTGTCGGCACGCATCGCAGCAAGGCCGTGACGCGCTGGCAGCAAGGCGACATAAACATTGTCATCAATGCCGAACCCGAAGGGTTTGCGCACAGTTTCGACATTCTTCACGGTGCGTCAGTCTGTGCCATCGGCCTGCGCGTGACTGATGTCCCCGCTGCGCTCGAACGGGCCGAAGCGCTTGTCATCGCGCAGTTCAGGCAGGCAGTCGGTCCCGGTGAAATGCAGATCCCGAGCGTGCGTGGCGTCGGCGGGGGTCTGCTCTATTTCGTCGAGGACGGGCGCGAGGACGCGATGTGGGCAGCCGAGTTCCAAGCCATCGGCGCGGCCCCCGCCGGCATTGGCCTGACCCGCATCGATCATATCGCGCAGACGATGCAATATGAGGAATTTCTAAGCTGGCTGCTTTATTATCTCGCGCTTTTCGACGTCACCAAGACGCCGCAGGTCGAAATTGCCGACACGCTTGGCCTTGTCCAGTCGCAGGCGGTTGAATCGCGTGACAAGGCCCTGCGCATCACGCTCAACGGGGCGATGGGATCGCAAACGCTCTCGTCGCGCTTCATTCACAATTATATGGGCGCTGGCGTCCAGCATATTGCCTTTGAAACACCCGATATTTTCGCAGCCGCCGAATCCGCGCGTGCAAATGGCCTGCCCGTGCTCGACATTTCGCGCAATTATTATGACGATCTGGAATCACGCTTCGGCCTCGACGCTGCCCTGATTGACCGGATGGCCACGCTGAATATCCTTTACGACCGCGACGGCGATACGGAATATTTCCAGTTCTACAGCCGCGCCTTTGCCAAGCGCGTCTTCTTTGAAATCGTCGAGCGGCGCGGGTATGACGCCTATGGCGCGGCAAACGCGATGATAAGGCTTGCATCGCAGGCCCGGTTCAAAAGCGATGTTACGGGCTGATCCCGCACAATATACACTAACCGTCGATCACCGCCGTGCCGGGATGGTGCCGGTCGAGATGCTTTTTGATCATCTTCAGATTGCGTGTGTTTGACCGGAAGAAAAAGTCGGGGATCGCGCCGATGAACGGAATCGCGCCAAGCAGTGCGTCGACGCCGATATTGCCCGCCATCCGAACATAGGCATGTTTGGGCATGCCCAGATTGCGCGCTTCCCACGCCAGCCAGCTACCCATCATGGCCGCAATCACACTGCCGCCAACCGGTATGATGTCAAAGACAACGTCGAGGCCGAAACGACGGTTGGTCCCGGGGATGACGAACAGCCCTTCGAGCAGTTTTTCCATCGCTTCGATCCGCCTGCGCACCGATGCGGGGTCACTGCCAGCCAGCCCGGCTGCCCGGGTCATCGCGTCGAAATCTGGGGTGTTGAGTCTGGCCATGCACGTCTCCTGTCACGAACATATGGGGACGATCACGGCGTTGCACCAGCTTTCCCCGGAACGCGCAATTCGGCAAAAGAGTGAACGCCGAACATATTGTCGCGATAGAGCGTGAGCGTGGGGCCAACGAGCGACCAGCGCACCGGTTTGCCCAGCGCAATATAGCCGGCATTGCTGGCATAGGCTGCGTCGGCCCGCGCGATGGCGGCGGACCGCTGTCCCAGTGTCGGCGCCGCGCGCGATTCTTTCAGGGCAAGATCGCCTGCCGGACTGCACACCACACCATAAGCACAACCGGCGCGTGTCAGATACCAGTTGGCGCTGCTGTTCGGCGCCACTTCGTCGATCAGCCGCAGGTCGGCATCCTCGCTGGTCATCGCAACGGCTATGGCAGGCACACCGATACGTCGCCAGTCGCTGACCAGACGTGCAAACATCACGGTCATCCCCGGCCCTTTCGAAAGCGCGACACGCAAGGGCGCGATGGGACCGCGTGCCGCTGCCCAGGCGGCAACCCGCTGTTTTGCCATGCCGCGGCGCTCGTCCATGCTGCTGCCCATCCAGGTGGCATTTGCCGGGGACTGGCCACTGTCCAGCGGCGCGGGCAGCAACCGGTCCATCGCCGTCCAGCGCGGCAATTGCAGACCCTCGACAATCGCCGTGCGGTCGATCGCCATCGACAGCGCTTCACGCAGACTGCGTTCTTTCAGAAAAGCGCTGTTCGGCATGATCGCAAGACCGAACAGGCCCTCGACAGGATCCCGGCGCAACTGGCTGCTGCTGGTCATTCCGGCGGCCACCACGATCGGCCAGTCGGTCAGTGTGCCACCAAGGACGAGATCGGTTTTTCCGTCGAGGAACCGCGCCACCGCGAGCGCGGCACGTCCCCCCTTCACATGAATCTCGCGCTTGTCCGTGGCGACGTCGTCAAGGCCGTCATCTGCGCTATCGGGTGCAGGGCGCAGCACCAGCGCATTCGCGTCTCGCCCGGCAATCCGCCATGGCCCAAGCCCCGCACCCTTGTGCCGGATTCCAAGCTCAGGCTGTGCAAGGAGCTGCAAAAGCGCGGGGCGCGGGGTTTTCAACCGGATTTCAACCACGCGCCCCGTCATCCCGACGACAGCGTCGATCGCGCTGAGCATCGGTTTCAGCCGGTTCATGCTGTTACCGGCAAGTGCACGGTTCAGGCTTGCGGCGACCTCTTCACCCGTGACGCCGCTGCCGTCGGGCCAGCGGATGCGGCGGATGCGAAAAATGATGCTCCGCCCGTCGTCGGTGACGATCCAGCTTTCGGCCAGCGCGGGTTCGATCTGGCCACTGGCATCAAATGCGACAAGGCCCATTGCAGTCTCGCGGATCAGTGCCGCACGGGCAGGATCGAGCGTTTCACGATCGGGATCGCCCAGCCGCGGCGCTTGCCCGATGATGCTCACGTCGATGCGGTTGGGGTCTTTTTCAGGGGTGCAGGCGGTCATCAGGGCCATGAACAGCGCGACGGCGCCGATGCCAACAGCCGGATATCGCCCGCCTCGCCTGCCAGATCTGTCATCGATTGCCACGACCGGTCTCATGCCACGCGGCGGCGCGAATTGCTAATGCCCGCTGGCGGCGCTGACGGTGTCGGCAGGGCGAGGGGCGAGCCACACCAGTCCGGCCGCGACGCCGAACGCCGCGCACGCAAAAAGATAGACATGATTGGCCCCAACCGTGCTCGCCTGGACATCGACAAGACGGTCGAGCGCACCGCGTGCCTGATCAGCCGACATGCCGCCGGCCTGCATTTTGGCTATCGCGCCCGCCGGATCGTTCAGGCGCGCGACCATGTCGCTGCGGCTGACGCGCGACGTCATGTCCCAGGCGGTTGTGGCAAGCGCCGTGCCAATCGCCCCCGACAGGGTCCGCATGAATGCCATGATGCCCGCCGCCGACGTGATGTCGCGTGTCGCAATCCCGCTCATCGCCAGTGTCGTCATGCCGATGAAAAAAAATGGCATGCCGACTCCCTGAATCAGCTGCGGCGTCGCCAGTGTCCAGAAATCGGCATCGACCGTCCACCCGACACGCAGATAGGATATGACGCCGAGCCACACGACGCCGAAGCAGGCAATGGCGCGCAGGTCGACTTTGCCGATCATCCGCGCGGCAACAGGCGACATCGCGACCGCAAGGACGCCGGCAAACGCCATGATATATCCTGCGTAACTTGCCGTATAGCCAACGACTTGCTGCAACCACAGCGGTGTCATGACGACCGAAGCAAAAAAGGCGCCATAACCGATTGCCACGGCCGACGTGCTTGCCGCAAATGTCCGGTACCTGAAGATGCGGACGTCGACGACGGGATTTTCGGCCGTCAGTTCCCATATGATGAACGCCGCAAATCCGATGACCGCAATCATCGCCAGCACCACGACAAAGGCCGATCCGAACCAGTCGTTTTCGCGACCGGTGTCGAGCATCATCTGAAACGCACCGACCCAGATGATCAGAAGGATCAGGCCGACACTGTCGATCGGCGCTTTGGTGACTGGCGTCTCGAACGGGCCAAGCGTGCGGATGGCCATGACGATGCAGAACAGGACAACGGGCAGATTGATGAAGAATATCCACGGCCAGCTCCACCCGTCGCTGATCTGTCCGCCAAGGATCGGCCCGACGATCGGCGCACAGATCGTGGTCATCGCCCATAACGCCGTTGCCAGCGGTGCCCGCTTGCGTGAAAAGACGCGCATCAGCAGCGTCTGTGCCAGCGGCATCAGCGGTCCGCCCAGAAAACCCTGACATATCCGGAAAAACACGAGCATGCCCAGACTGGTCGACAGACCGCACATGACCGAAAACAAGCCGAATCCGCTAAGCGCGACAATGAACAGGCGCACCGCCCCGAACCGCGCGGCAAGCCAGCCACTCAGGGGCACGCTGATCGCGTCCGCGACGGCATAGGACGTAATCACCCATGTCCCCTGTGTCGGCGAAATCGCCATGCCGCCGGCAATATGCGGGACAGACACATTGGCAATGGTGATATCGAGCACGACAACGAAATTGGCGAGCGCAATGGCGAACCCGGCAAAAAACAGCGCCCGGCCGGTCAGAGGAGTGGGTTCGGCGTCGGCCACGCGCTAGTGATCCCGCGTATCGACGGTCGCGGTCATGGTCAGGCCAACGCGCAAGGGGTGGTCCTTCAGTTCTTTGGCGTCGAGCGAAACGCGCACAGGCAGGCGCTGGACGACCTTGATCCAGTTGCCGGTCGCATTCTGGGCGGGGATAAGCGAGAATGCGGCACCGGTGCCGCCGGCAAAGCCCGTCACACGGCCGTGAAAGACAATGTCGTTGCCATAAAAATCAGACGTCATTTCGACCGGCTGGCCGATGCGGAGCTTGCCGAACTGACTTTCCTTGAAATTGGCGTCGACATAAGCGGTCGCGATCGGCACGATCGTCATGATCGGAGCTCCGGCCGCAACGCGCTGGCCGATCTGGACCAGCTTGTTCGTGACGATCCCGTCGACAGGCGCACGAATGATCGTCCGGTTCAGGGCAAGTTGCGCCGCATCGAGCCGGGCGCGCGCCGCCGCGACGTCGGGCGCTGAGGTGATCGTCGTGCCACGCGTCAGGGCTTCGGACGCGACAAGATCGCTGCCGGCTGCACTGCTCGTTGCCTGAGCCGATGCGATGCCGGCAGAGGCAAGGTCGCGTGCTGCCTGTGCGGATGCATATGCCGCCCGGGCCGAAGAAAGTTCTTCGCCCGAAACCGCACCGCTCGCCACCAGTGCCTGCCGCCGGCCAAGGTCGATTTTGGCCCGTTCCAGCCCGGCATCAGCTTCGGCAAGGCGGGCGCGCGCCTGGGCGATGTCGGCGCCACGCGACATCAGCTTGGCGCGTGCCGACCCGACTTGCGCAGCGGCCTGGCCAAAACGCTGTTGTGCCTGCATCAGCAAGGCTTGGGCCGTCGCGACATCGACGCGGGCATCGGCATCGTCAAGGATGACCAGCACGTCGCCTTTCTTGACTGTCTGTGTGCCGCCAACGCGCACATCGGCAACCGGGCCGGCCACCAGTGCCGTGACGACGGCTGAATCGGCGCCGACATAGGCATTGTCGGTATGCACGCGCCCTGCCTGTGTCAGGACATACCACACGCCATAGGCCAAGGCGGCAATGACGACCACGACGGCAAGGATGGTGAACAGCCGCTTGCGCTTCGCGGTCTGATCGACGGGTCGGTCCATGTCGGTGGCGACCATGTCGCTCGGATGTGCGTCGGCCATCAAGAGGCTCCTGAAAAATGATATCCGCCACCAAGCGCGCGGATGAGAATGATGTCGAGCGTGCGGCGACGGGCCTCAAGCTCTGCGACCTGACGGCGACCGGCCAGCAGGGCATCGGCGGTGATCAGAACCTGTAGCTGATTCGACAGTCCGCCCTTGTACCGCAAGAGCGCGATCGTGCTGGCATCCTCGGCCGCGGTCAGCGCACGGCGCCCCTCGGACAGTTGCGCATCGGTCGATCTGCTGCTGGTCAGTGCATCCGCGACTTCTCTCAATGCCGCAATCAGCGTCGCGTCATACCGGGCCACAGCCCCGTCATAATCGGCCCGTGCCCCCCGATAGCGACCCGACAGGCGGCCCCCGTCAAAGACCGGCAGGCTCAAGGCGGCACCGCCATTGCCTGTGGTCGATCCGCCGTCGAACAGCTGGCCGAGACCCAGAGATTGCAGGCCGATGATGGCGGTCAGATTGACGTTGGGATAAAAATCGGCACGTGCCACCTTGATCCGGCTGGCCGCGGCCCGGGCGCGCAGCCGGGCGGCAACGATGTCGGGCCGCCGCCCGATCAGGTCGATTCCGGCGGTGGCGGGCATAACGCTTGTCACTGCCTTCAGCACCGGTCGTGCAATGGTCAGTCCGCGATCCGGCCCGGCGCCGATCAGCGCGGCAATGCGGTGGCGCGCCAGCATGATTTGTTCGTCAAGTGCAATGATATCGGCACGGGCAATCGGCACACGCGCTTCGGCCTGGCGCAGGCTGCCGCGGGTATCGACACCGGCGGCAACCCGTTCTGCCGTCAGTGTCACGGTCGTTTCACGCACGTTCAGTGCATCCAGCGCAACGTCGCGCATCTGATAAAGCTGTGCAAGATCGGCGTAGGCCATTGCCACGCCGGTCGTCAGCATCAGGCGTGCCTGCGCTGCATCGACACGGGCGGCTTCGGCTTCGGATGTTGCCGCTGCGAGCGCCGCCCGGTTTTTGCCCCACAGGTCGATGTTGAACGAAAATGTGCCGTCGATGCGGCCGGTGTCCTGAACCCCGTCGGGGACGAATTGTGGCGGGATGCCAAGACTTTTGCTCTGTTGCGTGCCACCGGCGCTGGCATCGAGACTGGCCGTGGGTCGCAACAACGCGCGCGACTGCCGGGCAAGGGCATCGGCAGCGCGCACCCGGGCCGACGCGGCGGCGACATCGGGCGACCCGTTCAGCGCCGCCGCAATCAGGGCGTCAAGCGCCGGATCGCCAAAGGCCGACCACCAGTTATCGGATGGCCAGTCGCCCGGCCTGCCGGTCAGGCTTTGCGCCGAGGCCAGCGTTTCGGGCGTGCGCAGCGACGGCGCCTTGCCAAGATCGGGCACTGTCGCGCATCCCGACATCAGGACAGCGATTGTCAGAATAGAAACGCGCATCATCGATCGGTCATACCAGCCAGTATCATCAGTGCCTATCGGCCTCCTGAAACCAGTTGTCAATTGCAATGATACCACTTAGTATTGCTTATGGCCGATTTCACCGCCCCCCAGGAAATTCGCCGCAGCGCCTTTGTCGCGGCAGCGCGGGATGCATTTTTCACTCATGGTTATGCGGGCACGACCATGTCGTCGATTGCCGCGACGGTTGGCGGGTCAAAGACGACGCTCTGGTCCTATTATCCGTCGAAGCATGATCTTTTTGCGGCCGTGGTCGACGATCTTGTCGAAAACTATGGTGCGGCGCTTCAGGTGCCGATGGACCTTGACGCCCCTGTTGAAGCCGGGTTGCGTCATTTCGGTCATGCGATGATGCAGATCGTTACGTCGCCGCCGGTGATTGCGCTGCACCGGCTCGTCACGGGCGAAGCGGGACGGTTTCCTGAACTGGGTGCGCTCTTTTATGAACGGGGGCCACGGCGCGGCAAGGAGAAGCTGGCGAGCTTTCTGGCGGACGCCATGCAAAAAGGCCGGATCCGCCCGGGTGATCCGAAAGCCGCAGCGCGCCAATTTGCCGCAATGTGCCAGTCTGGATGCAATCAGAAAATGATGCTGTCGATCATCGATGCGCCATCCGAAGACCAGGTTTCGCGCGATATCGAGGCCGCCATCACGACGTTCCTGCACGGATGGAGTCAGCCGTGACGATCAACGCAAATTTCCGGGCAGTCTTTGCCGGACATGGTCATGGACCATGCCAATGCCACACCTTCGCCACGGATCGTTTCTAGAGTCGGATGACATTACATTGACGCATATCCGGAGTTTCTGAGGTAGTTGG
>CAXTTJ010000011.1:0-56638 GCA_964247235.1 uncultured Sphingomonadaceae bacterium | reverse complement strand
TCGCCATGATCATCGCTTGCGGCGGGTTGATGACGGCTTCGAACTGCTTGATGCCGAACATGCCCATGTTTGACAGGCTCGCGGTGCCGCCCTGATAGTCGTGCGGTTGCAGCTTGCCCGCTTTTGCCCTGTCGGCGAGCGCTTTCATCTCGGTCGAGATCGCGCTCATCGACTTGGCCGCCGCATCCGCGACAATCGGGGTGATCAGACCACCGTCGATCGACACCGCGACCGATATGTCGGCGCGGTGGTATTGGATCAGCGTATCGCCCGCGAACGACACGTTGCACGCGGGCACTTCGATGAGCGCAGCGGCGAGTGCCTTGATCAGCATGTCGTTGACGCTCAGCTTTATGCCGCGCGGTTCGAGCGCGGTGTTAAGTTCGCTGCGCAGTTTGAGCAAGGCATCGAGCCGGATGTCCACCGTGAGGTAGATATGCGGCACCTGCTGCTTCGATTCGGTGAGCCGCCGGGCGATCGTCTTGCGCATCCCTGAGAGTTTGATGACTTCGTGCGGGATGTCGGTGGTAATAAGTGCGTTGTGCTCCTGCGCAGGCAGGAGCCGGGCGTTCAGTGGCGCAATGCCGGGCTCCTGCTTTCGCAGGAGTACGGGCTGCGCATTTGCCCCCTCAACATCCGCCTTCACGATCCGCCCGCCGGGGCCTGAGCCGGTGACTGTCGAAAGATCAATGCCCTTCGCGGAGGCGATCCGCTTGGCGAGCGGAGAGGCGGCGATGCGGGGGCCGGAGGAAGGGGCCACCCCGCGATCCCCTCCCGCAAGGGCTGGGGGGGAGGGGTTTGCGTCAGCTTCTTTCGTCTCCCCTCCAGGATTTTTTGGTGGAGCCGGGGGTGGTACTTCTTCCTTCAGCTTGACAGGAACAGACTCCTCCCCCTCCCCCGAAATCAGTGCGATCACCGTTCCGACCTTCACCCCTTCGGTCCCTTCGGCGACGTTGATCGATGCGATCACCCCTTCATCGATGGCTTCGAATTCCATCGTTGCCTTGTCGGTTTCGATTTCGGCGAGGAGGTCGCCTGATTTCACGCTGTCGCCAACCTTGACCAGCCATCGGGCAAGCGTGCCTTCTTCCATGGTCGGCGACAAGGCGGGCATTTTGAGTTCGATAGCCATGCAAGCGTCCTCTTTGGCAGTTGAAGCAGCGTTATTGGGGCGTTCCACCGTTCCAATCGGACAGGCGGGCGTGCCGGTCAAGCGGGGGACTTGCAGAAATCGCAATGACGGCGCAGCCTTGTGTCCTATGCAGGGGGACGCCAGACATGATGCGCACATATCTTGTCGTGATCGACGATTCCATCGAGGCGGGCGCCGCGCTGCGTTTTGCCACCCGGCGCGCGGCAAAGACCGGCGGCAGAGTGCAGATTCTCGCGATTGTCGAACCGGTCGAATTCGTCGCGTTCGGCGGCGTTCAGGCCATGATGGAAGACGATGCGCGCGACCATGCCGAAGCAATCGTGCAGAGCGCAGCGGGGGCGATTGTCGAGGCAAGCGGCGTGCGGCCATCGATTCTGGTGCGGACGGGGCATGCCGTCACGCTGATCCGCGACGTTCTTGCCGAAGATGCCGGTATCGCCGCGCTGGTCCTGGGCGCGGCCCCGACGGGCGTACCGGGACCGCTGGTCGCGCATTTTGCCGGGGTTGAGGCAGGCAGCCTGCCCTGTCCCGTCATGATCGTGCCGGGCGGACTCGACAATGACGCGCTCGATCGGGTGAGCTAGAGAGTGATCAGGAAAACTGAAACTTTCGCGTGATCCTGCGAAAGCAGGAGCTCTGGATAGTTGAAGCTGCCCCCAACTCCAAAGCTCCTGCTTTCGCAGGAGCACAGGATTCAAATAAAACCGATCATCCTAAACCCAGTCGAGGATCGTCCAGCCGCGCGCTTTCGCCAGTTTGCGCAACGGGCCGTGCGCGTTGACGGCAAAGGCTTCGTCGGCCCAGTCCATGGCAGGTGCGTCGGACACATGATCGCTGTAGAACCGGATATGCGCATCTTCACGGGCAATGCCGGCGTCGTGCATCCATGCCGTCACCATGCGGAGTTTGGCAGGACCATAGCAATTTTCGCCATCGATTTTCGCCATCACGCGGGTGTCGAGACCCGCCAGCGTGTTGGTCGCAACCGTCGCGTCGAAGCCGACCTTGTGCGCGATGGCTTCGGCGTAAAGCCGGTAGGATGCGGTCGCCATGATGAGCCGGTAACCCGCGGCATGGTCAGCCGCGATCCGCGCCCTCGCGTCAGTCAGGATGTTTTTGCGCAGCGTCTTGTCGGCAAAGCTGTCAGCGATCGGCGCCAGATCCTGTGGAAGGATCGACGGCCCGACCAGCAGGCTGTGCGTCCAGACCTTCAATGTCGCGCGGTCGATCAGGCGCATTGCATAAAAGGAGACAGCGACGCCGACGACGGGAAGCAGCAACAGCCGCCACGGGCTGCGCCGCCGTGCAGCATGCAACAGGAATGAGGTGAAGGTCGGCGCACGGGTGATCGTGCGGTCCATATCGTAAATTGCCAATCGGATCATCGCATGATCCTAACGCTTCATTGCCTTGCCGTCGCCGGTTTCTTGCCCCATGTCTTCGCATGATGAGTGATCGCGCAGATTTTACGCAGGAAGATCGCGGCGGGCGGCAGGTGCTGGCATTTGCCGGTGACTTGCGCCTGCCCGACCTTGGCGATGTACCCAGGCGGCTTGAGGCAGTCACCGGCGTGCAGGACATCGACCTGTCAGGGGTCGGGCGGATCGACACGGTCGGTGCCTGGATCATTCACCGGCTGACGATCGACAGCGGTGCGGTTCTGACCGGCGCGAATGACGATGTGACGACGATGATCGATCAGGTCGCACGATCGGACAAAAGCGTCCGCATGCGGCCCGACGCCGTGAACCCGGTGGCGCGCGTGCTGGGCGAAATCGGCGCCGCAGTGGGCGTTGCGGGCAGCAATTTGCGCGGGCTGCTCGGGTTTTTCGGCGCGGTCCTGATCGGCATGACCAATGTCCTGCGTCACCCGGCGCGGTTCCGGTTCAACGCGGTTATCCAGCAGTTCGAGGTTGTCGGCGTTTCCGCACTGGGGATCGTCGGCCTGATGAGCTTCCTCATCGGTATCGTCATTGCCCAGCAGGGTGCCGTGCAGTTGCGCCAGTTCGGCGCCGAAATCTATACGATCAACCTGATCGGCCGGATCACGACGCGCGAACTGGGCGTCCTGATGACCGCGATCATGGTGGCGGGCCGGTCGGGATCGGCGTTCGCGGCGCAGCTTGGCACGATGAAACTGACCGAGGAAATCGATGCGATGCGCACGATCGGGGTGTCGCCGGTCGAAGCGCTGGTCCTGCCGCGGATGTTTTCCAGCGTCCTGATGATGCCGTTGCTGGGTTTTTATGCGACGATCATCTCGATCGTGGGCGGGGGGCTGTTCTGCTGGGTCAGCCTGGGCATTCCGCCGGTCACTTTCATTCAGCGGCTGCGTGAAGTCGTGCCGATGACCGATATGTATGTCGGCCTGGTCAAGGCGCCGGTGTTCGGCGCGATCATCGGCTTGTCGGGATGTTTTCAGGGGATGCAGGTCGAAGGGAATGCGGAACAAGTTGGCCTGCGGACGACTTCTGCGGTGGTGCAGGCCATTTTCCTCGTCATCGTGCTCGATGCATTTTTCGCGGTGTTCTTTACGGGGATCGGCTGGTCATGACTGCCATTCCTGACACTGGCAGTCCCGACATTGCCATTTCGGTGCGCGGACTGGTCAACCGGTTTGACGAGGCGGTTATTCATGACGGCGTCGACCTTGACGTGCGGCGCGGCGAAATTCTGGGTGTCGTCGGTGGATCGGGCACGGGCAAATCGGTTCTGATGCGATCGATCATCGGGTTGCAGCGTCCCGACGCGGGCGACATCGAAGTGTTTGGCGAATCGATGATCGACCGGGACGAGGATGACGCGCTCGACATTCGCAAGCGCTGGGGCATCCTGTTTCAGGGGGGCGCCCTGTTTTCGACACTGACCGTTGCCGAAAACGTGCAGGTGCCGCTGCGCGAATATTATCCCGGACTCGACCGGGCTTTGCTCGAAGGGATCGCCGCGTACAAGGTCGTGACATCGGGACTTGATGCCAGTGCGGGCCCCAAATATCCGTCCGAACTGTCGGGCGGCATGCGCAAGCGGGCAGGCCTTGCACGGGCACTGGCGCTTGATCCGGAACTGTTGTTTCTCGACGAACCGACGGCGGGACTCGACCCGATCGGCGCTGCGGCGTTCGACGCGCTGACACTGGGGTTGAAAAAGACGCTGGGCCTGACCGTCTTTCTGATCACGCATGACCTTGATACGCTTTATGCAATTTGTGACCGGGTGGCGGTGCTGGCCGACAGGAAAGTGATTGCAGTGGGGACGATCGACGAGTTGCTGAACACCAGACATCCGTGGATCCAGGAATATTTCAACGGACCGCGGGGCCGCGCGGCAACCGCGGCGGTTCGTGCGCATGAGAAAGTGACCGCCTGATGGAAACCCGATCGAACCATATTCTTGTGGGGGGCGTGGTGCTGGCGCTGCTGGCTGCGCTGGCGGCGTTTCTGGTCTGGCTGTCGGGCCTGTCGGGGGGCGATGCCAAGGAATATGATATTTTCTTCAAGCAATCGGTCGAGGGACTGGCGAAGGGATCGACCGTCAGTTTTTCGGGCGTGCCATCGGGGCAGATCATCCAGATCGAGCTGTGGCACGACAACCCCGAATTCAAGCGCGTGCGTGTGGCCTTGAAAAAGGAAACGCCGATCCTGCAGGGGACGACGGCGACGATCCTCGGCAGTTTTACCGGGCCGTCGACAGTTGTGCTTGACGGCGCTGTCAAGGGGATGCCGGCGATCGAGGAACTGGGACCGGCAGGGCGCCCGGTGATTCCGACCAAGCGTGGCGGTCTGGGCGCGTTGCTGAATTCGGCGCCGCAACTGCTGGAACGCCTGTCGACATTGACCGAACGCCTGACCGAATTGATTTCGGACAAGAATCAGGCGTCGATTTCGGGCATTCTCGCCAATACCAACCGCCTGACCGATGCGCTGGCCGACAAGGGGCCGGATATTGCCAAGACACTTGCTGACACCCGCATCGCGATTGCCCAGGCCGGCACGGCGGCGGAAAAGATCGGCAATCTGGCGGAAAATGTGAATGGTCAGGCCGGGCCGCTGGTATCGGACCTGCGCGAGACGGTTGCATCGGCGAAACGCAGCATGGACACGCTTGATACGACGCTCAAGGCCGCGCAGCCGGGTGTTCAGGCCTTTTCCAAAACCACCATGCCCGAAGTCGGACAGCTGGTCCGCGACCTGCGCGTGATGTCCGAAAGCCTGTCTGCGGTTGCCGCCAAGATCGATCAGGGAGGCGCGACGAGTATTCTCGGGGCGCCCAAGCTGCCCGACTATCAGCCCCGTGGAGGCCAGAAATGAAGACGTCCTATCTTTCGATCCTCTGCCTGACGCTATCCGGATGCGTGAGTTTCGGGGGCAAGCCGCCCAAGCAGCTGCTGACCCTGAACGCATCGGCCAGCGTGCCGGTCGGGGTCACCCGCACAGCGGCGGCGGGACAGACGATCACGATCCTGTCGCCAAGCGCGCCCGCCGCGATCATGGCCGCGCGCGTGCCGGTTTATCGCGGTGGCATTGCCATTGCCTATGTCAAGGATGCGGCGTGGATCGACAGTCCGGCACGGCTGTTCCAGCGGCTGCTGAGTGAAACCGTGGCAGCGAAGACGGGCCGGATCGTCCTCGATCTGCGGCAATATACCACGGACCCGGGATTGCGGGTGCAGGGCAGTCTGCTGATGTTCGGGATCGACGAGGGCAAGCATGAAGCGGTCGTGACCTATGATGCCGTCATTGCCCGTGACAAGGGGCTGGACAGCCGCCGGTTCGAAGCGCGCGTGCCGATTGGCGATATCGCCGCGACGACGGTGGGGCCTGCGCTGAACACGGCGGCAAACACGGTTGCAGCGGACGTGGCGGATTGGGTCAAATAAACTCAGCCGAGGCTTTTCGAGGCCTGTTCGAACACATCCTTTGACAGGCCGGTCGTCCCCGCAATCCGCGTGAGTTGCGCGCGCATCAGGTCCTGACGCGCGGCATCGAACCGCCGCCAGCGGCCGAGCGGCGGCACCATCTTTGCTGCGGTCTGCGGATTGATCGGATCGAGCGCGATGATCTGATCGGCGAGCAGGGCATAGCCCGCACCGTCGGCCCGGTTGAACCAGCGCTGGTTGACTGCGAATGCACCGACCAGCGCGCGGAACCGGTTGGGATTGGTCAAAGCGAAATCGCGATGTTTCAGCAGCGCCTGCGTTGCTTCAAGCGTGTCGGCCCGCGCCGACAGCGCCTGCGTCGAAAACCATTTGTCGAGCACCAGCGCATTGTCCCGGTAACGCTGATAAAATATGTCGAGCGCCGCAACCCGCTGGTCCGCATCGCCACTTGCCAGCGTCCCGAGCGCTGACAGGCGATCCGTCATGTTGTCGGCCGTTTCGAACTGCGCGAAAGCGAGCGCAGCGGCATCGGCGGCTCTGGTCGCGGCGATATAGCCGAGCGCCAGATTGCGGATCCGTCGCGCGCCCTTTGCCGCGGGTGAATATTCGAATCCGGGCGCGGCATGCGAGGTGTACAGCGCCCGCCAGTGCGATTCGTGCGCGGTGGCGAGGTCGGCACGCAGCGCATCGCGCGCCATCGCGATCGCTTCGGGATCGACGACAAGCATCTGTTCGCCGATGAACCCCTCACTGGGCAGCAGGACCGCCTCGGCAATAAAGGCCGGATCGAGCGCGGGATCGGAAAGCGTCTGGCCGACAGCATCAATGACCGCCGCATGATCTGCGGTTCCCGTCGATACCGCGTTGGCCAGCGTGTCGAGCATCATTTGCTGCATCGCTTCATAACGCGCGAACGGATCATCATCATGACCCGACAGAAAGGCGAGATTTGCAGCGCTTCGGTCAGTTTCGATGATGACGGGTGCCGAAAAGCCGCGATTGACCGACAGGACCGGCGGCGCGCTGAACCCATCGAAACGATAGTCGCTGGCGTTGTTATCGAACAGGATCAGCCGCCCGGCGCGTTTATCACCCGAGGCCGGATCAAACAGCGCGATGTCGAGGGGAATGGGCATCGCCGCCTTGCTGTCCTGTCCCGGTGTGGCGGGAATCGTCTGGCTGAGCGAAAGCACGGCGGTGTCACCTTCATGCCGCATCGTCGCCCGGACCCTTGGCGTGCCGGCCTGCGCATACCACAGGCGGAACTGCACCAGGTCGATACCGCTCGCATCTTCCATGGCCCTGACGAAATCCTCGCAGGTGACGGCCTGGCCGTCGTGGCGGTCAAAATAAAGGTCGGACCCGGCACGGAATTTTTCGGCACCCAGCAGGGTGTGCAGCATGCGGATGACTTCGGCGCCCTTGTTATACACGGTCGCGGTATAGAAATTGCCGATTTCCATATAGCTGTCGGGGCGGATCGGGTGCGCAAGCGGCCCTGAATCTTCCGGAAACTGGGCGGCGCGCAGCACGCGGACGTCCTCGATACGCTTGACTGCGGCAGACCCCTGATCCGCGCTGAACTGCTGATCGCGGAAAACGGTGAAGCCTTCCTTCAGCGACAGCTGGAACCAGTCGCGGCACGTCACGCGGTTGCCCGACCAGTTGTGGAAATATTCATGCGCGACAACGCCCGTGACGCCGTCATAATCCATGTCAGTCGCTGTGTCGGGATCAGCAAGAATATAGCGTGAGTTGAAGATGTTGAGCCCCTTGTTCTCCATCGCGCCGAAATTGAAATCGTCAACAGCGACAATGTTGAACATGTCGAGGTCATATTCGCGGCCATAGACGTCCTCGTCCCATGTCATCGCGGTTTTGAGGGCGTGCATGGCATGCGCGGTTTTGGACAGGTCGGCGGCACGAACCCAGATGCCAAGATCGACCGTGCGTCCCGACATCGTCGTGAAGCGGTCACGACTGGCGGTCAGGTCGCCCGCAACCATCGCGAACAGGTAACAAGGCTTGAAATGCGGATCGCGCCATTGCGCCCAGTGGCGGCCACCGGGCAGGTCGCCGTTCGCGATATTGTCGCCATTGGCAAGGAGGACCGGATAGGCACCCTTGTCCGCCGTCATCCGCACGGTGTAGCGGCTGAGAACGTCGGGACGGTCGGGAAAGAAGGTGATCCGGCGAAACCCCTCGGCCTCGCACTGCGTGCAGAGCAGGCCGCCGCTGGCATAGAGACCCATCAGCCTGGTGTTGCGTTCGGGTGCGATCTCGACATGGGTTTCGACGGTCGCCGCGGCGCCCGGCAGCGCGATGACAAGCATGTCACCGTCCATGTGCCAGTCGGCACATGGCGTTCCGTTCACGCGCACCGTGTCCGGCACGATGCCATCGCCATCAAGTATCAGCGGGCGATCATGATCGCCATTGCGCGTGACCGACAATGTCGCCGACACGCGTGTTCTTGCCGCGCCAAGGTCAACATCAAGCGCGATGTCGGGCACCAGCCAGTCGGGCGGGCTATAGTCTTCGCGGCGGACGATATGAGGACCGGACAGGGTTTCGAGCATGATCAAGATGTAACGCGACGGTCGGCATCCGCCTAGGACTATGTGAGGTGCAAACCGGTAAATTTCAGACCGGCGACGGCGTGATGCATAGTGACCGGCAGGGCTGGACAATGGCCGCAGGGTTGGATACAAAACTGCCAGTAAAGCCGATCATGAGGATATATAACCAGGGAATAGCATCCAAAGATATTGGATTGGTCATATGGCAGAGTGGCGTCACGCATCCCGTAACGGCCCGTGACATTGGCCAAATAGTCATGCGAACAGCCAGTTTTTGGTCACAGGGAACCATAAAGTGTCAGCTGAGCAGCGGATCCAGCGGATTCTGGCTCGTTTGCGCGACTGGCACGACCTTTGCTGAAACAACGGCAGCACGTCTGAATCAGGCGTGTGTGGAAAAATAAGGAGAGAGAATATGGCAAGTGCTCAAATTGTTGCGATGCCTGTTGACCGGACCACCGGTCCGCTCGATTCGCTGACTTATGGTCAGGGCCCCGACCAGCGTCTGGTGGCCAAGGCGCGCAATCTTCAGTCGCTGATCCGTCAGCATGCGCAGCAGGGCGAAGAGGATCGCCGGGTTCCGCAGCCCGTGATCGACGCGTTGCAGGATGCCGGGCTGTTCCACATTTCGATTCCCAAACGACTGGGCGGTCAGGGTGCGAATTTCCGGACGTTCATCGACGCCATTGCCGAAATCGCTGAAGCAGATGGCGGCACGGCGTGGGCTGCGGCGCTTCTCAATGTCTGCACCTGGTTTGGCACCCTGTTTTCCGAACAGGCGCAAAAAGACGTGTTCGGCGGCAACCCTGGCGCGCGCATCTGTGGCATTTTCACACCGCCGCAGATTAGCGAACGGACATTCGAAGGTGCCGAGGGTGGCCTGCGTGTCACTGGCGAATGGGGCTATGCATCGGGGTCGAACCATGCCGACTGGGCAGTGCTGGGCGTCAAGCTGGGAGACAATCCCGACGGGTCGCCGATCCTTGGCCTTGGTCTTATTCCGATGTCCGATCTGACGATCAAGGACACGTGGTATGTCGCCGGCATGCGGGCGTCGGGCAGCAACACGCTGGTCGCCGACAATGTGTTCGTGCCGAATTACCGCATTCACAGTTATGACGACCTGGCGAGTGAAGATTATCTGCGGGCGCCATCGGCCGAGAATTCGGACTATGCCTCGTTCATTCCGGTTGCGGAGATTATCCTGTGCGGTGCGCAACTGGGGCTGGTCCGGGCAGCGATCCAGCAGACGATCAAAAAGGGTGGCACAAAGAATGTCGCCTATACGGTCTTCACCGAAGCGAAGAATTCGCCCGCGCACCAGATCCAGCTGGCCGAAGCGGCGTCCGAAGCCGATCAGGCCGCTTTGCTGCTGTCACGGGCGGCGGCCGACATCGATTTTGCTGCGGCCCGCCGCGAAAAGCTTGATGTCCTGACGCGCGCCCGCATCCGCATGGATACCGGGGCATCGGCGCGGCTGTGCCGCAATGCGATCAATCGCCTGATGAGTGTCAATGGCGCGGCAAGCTTTGCGAATGTCAATGCCTTGCAGCGGATGTGGCGCGACAGCGAGATTTCGAGCCGTCACGCATTCGTGATGCCCGAGGTTGCGAGCCATATCTATGGTCGTGCGCTGTTCGGTCTCGATGACATCGTTCAGCCATTCTAACCGGACAGACCGCGACTGAGGTCAGTCGTGTCAACAAGAAACGCAGAAAACCGCCGACGCCACGCAGCGTCGGCGGCGGAGGGGACCATGCCGGGCAACGTGCCGTCGATTGACTTTGATCTGTATGCCGAACCGCAGTTGCTCGACCCGTTCGCGGGATATCGCAAGCTTCGCGATCTGGGACCGCTCGTCTATCTCGAAAATCTCGGCATGTATGTGGCGGCGCGTTATCGTGATGTGAAGGAAATCCTGTCCCGGCCCGATATTTTCATTTCGGGCAAGGGCGTGATGATGAACGACACGGTCAACAATATTTTCGCAGGCGGCATCGGCCTGTGTTCGGACGGGGAGGAACATCGCCGCATCCGCAAGGTCGAGGCACGGCCGCTCAACCCCCGCATGCTCCGCGCGTTGCGCGACACGATCACCGACGAGGCCGAAGCGGTCGTGAACGAAGTCACGGCGCAGCGGCAATTCGACGCAGCGACCAAGCTGGCACAATATCTGCCCGTGCGCATCGTGTCGAACCTTGTCGGTTTGCCCGAAGAGGGGCGCGAACGGATGCTGATCTGGGCAGCGGCGAATTTCGACAGCTTTGGCCCCCTCAATGATCGCGCCAGCGGTGCGCTCAGCGTGTTCGATGAAATGGTCGGCTATGCCATGACGCAGTGCGTGCCCGAAAAGCTCAAGCCCGGCAGCTGGGCCGCGATGCTGCATGAAGCGGCCGACGCCGGCGAAATCAGCGAACAGGATGCCAAGCTGATGGCGCTGTCCTATGTCGCGCCGTCGCTCGACACCACGATTTTTGCGACGTCGAGTGCGATCTGGCTGTTTGCGCAGCATCACGACCAGTGGCAGTTGCTGCGCGACCGGTCCGCGCTCATTCCCAATGCGATTAACGAAGTCATCCGTATCGAATCGCCCATTCAGGGCTTTTCGCGCGTGGCCAGCGAAGATTTCGACCTTGACGGGTCGACAATTCCCGCCGGATCGCGTGTCATCATCCTGTTCGGGTCCGCCAATCGTGACGAGCGTTACTGGGGCAATCCCGATGCGTTCGACATCGAGCGCCAGAACGCCAGCGACCATGTCGGCTTCGGCTATGGCGAACATGTCTGCATCGGCAACAATCTGGCGCGCATGGAAATGGCGGCGCTCTTCACCGCGCTTGCTGCCAAGGTCGAGACATTCACCGAACGTTCGCACGCGCGTGTCGTCAACAGCACGCTGCGCGGTTTCGCCAGACTTGACGTGACGATCAACTGAACAGGCCGATGTGACAATGTCCGCCGAGGAGGGACCATGCATCGTTTAATCGCTCTTTATAATCCGCCCGAAGACACGGCGCATTTCCGGTCGCATCTGTCGGGTGTTCACCTGCCGATCGTCGCGAAGTTTCCGGGGTTGCGTGCGCTGCGCGTCGGCTATGACCTGTCCGCCGGGCCGGACGCGGCATCGCCCTATTTCGCGATTGTTGAATGCGATTTCGACGATGCCGAAGCGCTTCAGACGGCGCTTGGTTCGCCCGCCGGGGCCGCTGCAGTCGCAGACGTCCCGAACTATGCCGGGGCCGGCGTGACGATCCTGACCTATGACATCGATGCCATTGCGCTATGATGGCGGGCAGGAGAATCTTGCATGAAATATAATCGCCCGCATGCCACGGCGTCTTTCGGGACACAGGCCAAGGACTGGGAACGCGGCATCGATTATGACCGGCTGTTCAGGGAGCGGCTGAAACGTGCGCAGGATGCGATCAGGGCGGCGGGGCTTGGTGCGGTCATCTGCTTCAATTTCGACAATATCCGCTATGTAACGGGCACGCATGTCGGCGAATGGGCGCGCGACAAGTTCATGCGCTATGCGCTGTGCGGGACCGAGGGGGCACCGCTTTTGTGGGATCCGGCGGCACCCGCAAAGCGGCTGTCGTCACCGTGGATCGCCGACAATGTCGCCGCCCCCATTTCGACGATGCAGGGCGGATTGCCGCCGTGGATGAACGTGCAGGACGATTTCGCGCGCCAGATCCGCAAGGCGCTGGTCGATCGCGGGATCGAACATATGCCGATCGGCATCGACATCATGGAACTGCCGATGCTGCGCGCGCTCGAAGCCGCCGGGATCGAGGTTGTCGACGGGCAGCAGGCGCTGCTCGATGCGCGGCAGATCAAGACACCTGACGAGATCGAACTGCTGAAACTGGCATCGTCGATGGTCGACGCGACCTATGTCGATATCGCCCGCGCGATCCGCCCGGGCACGCGCGAAAACGAGCTGGTCGCGATTGCCAACGACAAGCTGTTCCGCATGGGGTCGGAGCGCGTGGAGTGCGTCAATTCGGTATCAGGGCCGCGCGGGCGGCCGCATTCGCACACGTTTTCGGACCGGATCATCCAGCCGGGCGACATGGTGTTCCTTGACGTGATGCATTCGTTCAACGGCTATCGCACCTGCTATTACCGCACCTTCATCTGCGGCGAACCGAACAAGCACCAGATCGATGCCTATGAAGGCGCGTCGAAGTGGATCAGCGATTCGATCGACATGGTGAAACCGGGCGTGACGATCGACGAGATTGCGCAGGTGTGGCCCGACGCCACCGACTTCGGCTATCGAGACGAGGCCGAGGCGTTCCTGCTGCAATACGGCCATGGCATCGGCCTGTCGCTGTGGGAGCGGCCGATCATATCGAAGCGGTATCGCGGCCAGAACACGCCGTTGCAGGAAGGCATGGTGTTCGCGCTGGAAACATGGAAAGGGGCAGCCGATGGATCGGGCGCCGCCCGTATCGAGGAAGAAGTCGTGGTAACCAGGGACGGGTGCCAGATCATTACCAATTTCCCGTCGGACCGGCTGATTTCCTGTGGCTTGCCGGGATGCGAAATTTTCTGAGATGACGGCATTGGCACCCGCACGGCCGGGGGTGCCGAAAATTCCTGTCGCCATCGTCACGGGTTTCCTTGGCAGTGGCAAGACGACGCAGATCAACAGGGCGCTGCGCGACCCGGACATGCGTGGTGCCCTCGTCATCATCAACGAATTTGGCGAAGTCGGGCTCGACAATGTCCTGATGGCGAGCAGCAGTGACCAGATTGTCGTGCTGGAAAATGGCTGTTTGTGCTGCACGGTGTTCGGCGACCTGATCGGGACGCTTTATGATCTTTATCACCGTCGCCTCGCCGGTGACATTGCCGCATTCGACCGGGTTGTCATCGAGACGTCGGGCCTCGCCGATCCGACGTCGGTCATCCAGGCGTTCCTGTCCGACCCGACGCTGGACGGACTGTATCAGCTGACCAGCATGGTGACGCTGGTCGATACCGTCAACGTTGCCGCGACGCTGCGCACCTATGACGAGGCAGTCAGGCAGGTGGCGCTGGCCGATCATGTCGTGCTGACCAAGCTCGATCTGGTGGCCGAAGACGATCGCAAGGCGCGTGAGGCCGATATTCGCCGGGCCGTTCATGACCTGAACCGGGGTGCGGTCGTGTCTGTCGCGCCGGTGGCGCCGCTCAGCCTTGCCCGTCTCCTGTCCTTTACCGGGCTTGATCCGGCGCGCGGCGGCGCAGAGGCGCAGCGCTGGCTCGATGGCGCGTGCGCGGATCATGATCATGACCATCATCATCATCATCATCATGACGCACCACATCGCAAGACGGATCATATGGCGGTCGGAACACTGACTTATGTCCGTGACGATCCGCTGCCGCGCCGCGCACTCGAACTGTTGCTGAGTGGTATCGAGCGCAATCTGGGGCCGAACCTGCTGCGCCTGAAAGCGATCGTGACAGTGGAGGGCGAAGCCGGTGCGGCGGTGATCCAGGGCGCACAGCATCTGCTGCACAATGTCGAATGGCTGGCGACATGGCCGTTTGCCGATCGCAAATCCCGCTTTGTCCTGATTGCGGCGGGCATCGATACCGAAGCGCTCAGTGAAATGGTGGCACTGCTTGACCGGATTGCGACGCGCAGCGCGCGGGCCGCGGCGGCCTAAGACACCACCGCCTTGCCAGCGGTTCGCCGTCGTGGTTTTTTCGGGGCTTCGGCGGCCGGAAACAGATGGGCATTGCGTTCGAGTTCGAAGCGCGTCCGGCGAATATGTTCCTGAAGAATATTGCTTGCCCCCACCGGGTCGCGCCGCCGCATCGCATCGACGATCAGGCGATGTTCGGCATGAATGACCCAGCTGTTGTCGCGGCTGACCGATTTCATGAACAGCCGGCGATATTGCTGTGTCGTGTTCCAGAAGCGTTCGGCCATGCCGCCCAGTTGCTGCATGCCGGTCGACCGGTAGCAGGCAAGGTGAAACGCGCGATCGAGCCGCAGGAATTCCTCGTCATTTCCCGCGCGCTCGATCGCGATGACCAGTTGTTCGAGCACGTCGATTTCGGCATCACCCATATGCGCAATCGCTTCGGTCAGGGCCAGCGGCTCGATCCGTTCGCGGATCTTGTAGATTTCGATGCATTCCTGAAGGTCGAGACGCGCGACCCAGGCCCCGCTGCTCGGCTTGAGGACGACAAGCCCGTCGCTTTCAAGGCGGCTGAGCGCTTCGCGTACAGGAATGCGGCTGACGCTGAACCGGGCGGCCAGAGCCTCTTGCCCGATCCGGCTGCCCGGCGGCAGATCGCCTGACAGGATCAGGCTGCGAATGGCCTCTGTCACCCGCTGGCCGATCGGCGGCGCATCACCCACGGGAACACTGCGTTTCACGATTTAATCTCCGGCAAATCTGCGGCTGTCAGGGCGCACTTATGGAATGGCCGAAGGCCAAGTCAATCGGACGGGTGTGCTGGATGCCAAAGACGGCGCGATGTCAACGATTCATACCCCTTGCCGTTGGGAAAGCTGACCAGTTCCAGTTGCATTCCCCATGGCGACAGGAAGTAAATCCACGTCTGGCCGGCGCTCGGCCCGTCTGTCCTGACCGTCGGTTCACCCAGAAGCCGGACTGAACATGTGCGCAGATATGCGCAGGCGATGTCGAAATCATCGACGTAGAACGCAAGGTGGTGGCCGCCGACATCACAGTTTCGCGGCGCGACGACGTTCAGCCTGTCACCACTATATTCAAAAATTTCGAAATTCGGTCCGAAGCCGCATCGAAAGAAACGCAGTTCATCGATGCGGACACCGGCCGGAACGTTCAGATGCCGTGTCATCCAGTCGCCACCGTCGTCTTCGATGGGGCCGAGGGTATAGACATGGTCGCATCCGACGACGTCCGTGAAAAATCGGGTCGCCTGTTCAATATCGGGGACAGTGAAGCCGATATGTTCGACGCCGCGCAAGCCGGGAATCCCGCCCGCCCGCATTTCGCTTTGGTGCAACTGCCCCATCCCGCCTCCTTTTTGGATGCGATACTCTAGGCAATATCGCGTGAAATAAGCAAGTGAGACGTTATAAATCGACTGATCGGATACAATATGGTTGACTCATGTGCTGGCGGATGCTGTGAAAGACGGGCGCTCAGAACAGGAATCGGGGAGGGTTTGAATGCCGTTGGAAGGGCAGCTTGCGCCCTTGGCTCCGTGGGTCTCGCTTGCCAGCGAACCGTCCGACTGGTCGTCGGCTGATCCCGGGCTGCTTCAGTCGATGCTGACGTCGATGATGCTGATCCGGGCGTTCGAGGAACAGGTGCTCGATCTTGCCGGTCGTGGCCTTGTTCATGGGCCGGCGCATTCTGCGATCGGACAGGAAGGGGGCGCAGTCGGATCGGCGCTTGCCATGCGCGGCAGCGATCAGGTGAACGGGTCGCATCGCGGCCATCACCAGTTTCTGGCCAAGGCACTGCATTATCTTCAGCCTGACGGATTTGACGGATCAGCGGTATTTGCCGACGATGTCAGGACATTGTCGAAAATGGCGATGGCCGAAATATTGGGGCTTGCCCAGGGCTATTGCCGGGGGCGCGGCGGATCGATGCATTTGCGCTGGACCGATGCCGGCAATCTGGGCACGAATGCCATTGTCGGCGGCGGCGTGCCGATGGCAGCCGGTGCAGCATGGGCGCACAAGCGGGCGGGAACCGGCGATGCGGTGTTCACCTATTTCGGGGATGGCGCGGTCAATATCGGGTCGGTTCTGGAAACGATGAACCTGGCCGCGGCGTGGAAGCTGCCCGTCTGTTTCTTTATCGAGAACAATGGATATGCCGTCGCGACAACCGTTGCCGAATCGACGGCCGAACCGCGATTGTCGTCGCGCGGTTTGGCCTTTGGCATTCCGTCATGGAAAGTCGATGGCATGGATCCGCTGGCGGTTCATCTGGCGACTGTGCAGGCGCTGGACATCATGCGCCGCGGTGACGGGCCGACGATCATCGAAGTCGATGTCTATCGTTATTTTCACCAGAATGGCCCGCTGCCCGGAAGCGCCTTTGGCTATCGCGACAAACGCGAGGAAGCGCACTGGCGCGCGCGCGACCCGATCGACCGGGTGGCATCCGAAATGGCGTCGCGTCAGCTGATCGGTGACACCGGCGTGGCGGCGTTGCGTGCGCAGACGCAGGCGTTGATGCAGGAAGTTTCGTCCGAACTGATCGAGACGCATGACGGGGCAGTGCGGATCGTCCCGTCCTTATGGCCATCGCCTGATTTCCGCGATTTCGGCATTCGCGGTGACCTGTCCGAATTCGCAGGTGCCCGAATCGTCGAAGCCGAGGATGTTGAAGACCCCGGGCGCGACGCAAAGTTTGTCGACGTCATCGCCGATGTCATGACCCGGCGCATGAGCGAGGACGACAGGATCGTCGTGATGGGCGAAGATGTCCACCGTTTGAAAGGGGGCACCAATGGCGCAACCCGCGGCCTTTCTGCGCAATTTCCGGATCGGGTGCTGGGCACGCCGATTGCCGAGAACGCCTTTGTCGGCCTGGCCGGTGGCATCGCCATGGACGGTCGCTATCGCCCCGTCGTCGAATTCATGTATCCTGATTTCATGTGGGTGGCCGCCGATCAGGTGTTCAATCAGATCGCAAAGGCACGGCACATGTTTGGCGGCGACAGCGAGATGCCGCTGGTCCTGCGCACCAAAGTTGCGATGGGAACAGGATATGGGTCGCAGCATTCGATGGACCCGGCGGGTATTTTTGCCACCTCTGTGGGCTGGCGGATCGTTGCGCCGTCGACGCCGCATGACTATGTCGGCCTGATGAACAGCGCGCTGCGGTGCAAGGACCCTGTGCTCGTCCTTGAGCATGTCGACCTTTATGCGCGCAAAGGGCGGATATCGGCCGACGACCTCGATTATTTCATTCCGCTGGGCAAGGCCAAGCTGGTGCGGACCGGTGCGCGGATGACCGTGATCACTTATTTGTCGATGGTCCATGTCGTTGTCGACGCTGTCGTCCGGCTGGGCATCGATGCTGATGTCATTGATCTGCGCAGCCTCGACCGGGCCGGGATCGACTGGCCGCTGATCGGACAATCGATCGACAAGACCGGCAATGTCCTGATCGTCGAGCAGGGCGCTGTTGGCACATCTTATGGCGGATGGTTGTCCGACGAAATTCAGGCGCGGTTTTTCGACATGCTCGATCAGCCCGTCCGTCGTGTTCACGGCAGCGAGGCATCGCCCAGCATATCGAAAATACTCGAAGCCGCCGCCTGTGCCTCGCCAGCCGATGTTGATACCGGCCTGCGGTCGGTGATGGCGGATCAGGGCAGACCGCTGCCCTGAACGATTGTCGGAAACCCGTTGATACTGCGTGCATAGGACCATGGTTTTGAACAGCTTGAACGATCCAGACCTTTTTCGTCAGCAATGTTTCATCGACGGCCAGTGGGTCGGCGCGCGCGGTATCGACGTGACTGATCCCGCGACACGGACTCGCATCGGGTCAGTGCCGCACCTCGGCCGGGTCGAAACAGAGCTTGCGATTGATGCGGCGGCCCGGGCACTGCCGTCATGGTCGGCACGGACGGCATCCGGACGATCGGCAATCTTGCGGCGATGGTTCGACCTGATCGTTGCCGCAAAAGAGGATCTCGCGACGATCCTGTCCACCGAACAGGGCAAGCCTTTGACCGAAGCGCGCGGTGAAATCGGCTATGCGGCAAGCTTTATCGAATGGTTCGCCGAAGAGGCGAAACGTATTTACGGCGAGGTCATCCCGAGCGGCAGCGCGACGGCGCGCTTTGTCGTTCTGCGTCAGCCGGTCGGTGTGACGGCCGCCATCACGCCGTGGAATTTTCCGGCCGCAATGATTACCCGCAAAGCCGGACCGGCGCTGGCGGCGGGATGCACGATGGTGCTGAAACCCGCTAGCCAGACACCGTTTACGGCGCTTGCGCTGGCGGTGCTGGCCGAACGAGCCGGGGTGCCGCCGGGGGTCTTTAACGTCGTGACGGGGGACGCGCGCGAAATCGGGAACGCGTTGTCGACCAGCCCGGTCGTTCGCAAGATCAGCTTTACCGGGTCGACCGAGATCGGCCGCGTCCTGATGACGCAAAGCGCGGGCACGATCAAGAAAGTCTCTATGGAACTGGGTGGCAATGCCCCGTTCATCGTTTTCGACGATGCCGATATCGATGCAGCGGTCGAAGGGGCCATGCAGTCAAAATATCGCAATGCCGGGCAAACCTGCGTCTGCGTGAACCGCATCTTTGTCCAAAAGCCGGTGGCTGATCTGTTTGTCCACAAACTGGCAGCGGCGGCGGGCAGGCTGCATGTCGGCCATGGGCGTGATGCCGGGGTCAATCAGGGGCCACTGATCGATGATGCCGCCGTCGAAAAAGTCGAAGCGCATATCGCCGATGCGACAGCCAAGGGCGCGACACTTGTTCTGGGCGGGCACCGGCATACCCTTGGCGGCACTTTTTTTGAACCCACGGTGCTGGCAAATTGCACGCAAGACATGCTGGTGGCGCAGGAAGAAACATTCGGGCCAGTGGCATCCGTCTTCACGTTCGATCGCGAAGACGAGGCAGTCGCGCGTGCCAATGATACCGAATTCGGGCTTGCCGGTTATTTTTATACGCGCGATCTGGGGCGTGCGTGGCGTGTTGCCGAAGCGCTTGAATGCGGCATGGTAGGCGTCAATTCGGGACTGATTTCGACCGAAGTCGCGCCGTTCGGCGGGATCAAGCAATCCGGCATCGGCCGCGAAGGGTCGCGCCACGGGATCGAGGATTATCTTGAACTCAAATATGTCTGCATGGCGGGGCTTGGTCAGGCTGGCGGTCAGGGGACGTTAGGATGAAGATCGGATTTATCGGACTTGGCAAGATGGGCGTCGTCATGGCCGAACGGCTGATCGACGATGCGCATGACCTGTTCGTCTCCAATCGTACGATCGCCAAGGCGGCGCCCCTGATCGACAAAGGTGCAACCGCAGGCAGCATCGCGGCGGCGGCCGCACACGGCGATGTCGTCATCACCATGCTCGAAAATGACGCAGCGCTGCACGCTGTCCTCAGCGACGGGTTGCTGGCGTCATTGCGGGTGGACGCTGTCCACCTGTGCATGGGGACGCACAGCCTGTCGACGATCGCAGCGGTGCGGCTGGCGCATCAGGAAGCGCGGCAAATCTTTGCAAGCGCGCCGGTGCTGGGTCGTCCGCCTGCGGCTGCTGCGGGTCAGCTCGGCATCATTGCAGCGGGCGATGCGGAGGCGCTGGCACGATGCCAGCCGGTCTTCGACAGCCTGGGCCGCCACACCTATCAGGCCGGGTCGGACCCCGGCAGTGCAGCAGCGGCAAAGATCGTCAATAATTTCCTGCTGGCGGCGTCGATACAGGCACTTGGCGAAGCCTTTGCGCTGAGCGGGAAATGCGGCGTTCCGCCCGCGACAATGTGTGAAATCCTGACCGACGGGCTGTTCAGCGGCCCTGCGCATAAAGTTTACGGCCAGATGATTGCCGACAAGGCTTATTATGGTGACCCCGGGTTTTCGGCAACGACGGGCCTGAAAGATGTCATGCTTGCGCTGGCGGCGGGTCATGAAAATGCCGTTCCCCTGCCAAGCGCCAATATCTGTCGTGACCGTTTGCTGAGCGCGATCGCACGTGGCGATGGCGCGCTGGACTGGACAGTCATGGCACTTGAGCAGGATCGCGCCAGCGGCCTTGCGTGAGATAAGCACAGGAGACAATCGATGGACCGTCCTTCGCTCGCCACGCTTCTTCCGCCCGAGATGACCGAACTGCGATGGCAGCCGCTCATGACGTTTTTCCTCGATATCAAGCCGCCCTATAATGTCGGCAAGACGCCCGTTGCCGACCGGCGCATTGCCGAATTGCCCGGCGGCTATTTCGAAGGCGAAAGACTGCGCGGGACCATATTGCCGAGCGGCAGCGACTGGCAGACGGTTCGCGAGGATTCGGCGTGGATGATCAACGTCCGCACGCTGCTGGAAACCGATGACGGCGCGCTGATTGCCATGACATATCAGGGGCTGAGACATGGGCCGGGAGAGGTTATCGCAGCAATTGCGCGCGGCGAAAGCGTCAGCCCGCTGCGCTATTACATGCGTGTGTCCGTGACGTTCGAGACCGCGTCGGACAAATATGGCTGGCTGAACCGCTGTCTGTCGATCGCGCACGGCCACCGTTTGCCCAATGGCGCGATCTATCAGGTGTTCGAAATCACCTGAGCGTCCTTTCATCCGTCATATTTTTAAGGCGATATCGTAATTTGGCGCGCGTCAGCCCCAATGCGCGCGCCGCGCGGGACAGGTTGCCGTCCGCGTCCTGCATCGCCTTGCGGATCAGCCGGGCCTCGACCAGAGCAAGCGACGCAGGCGCGGTCCGGCTGATATCGGAACCTTCATGGTCCGGCGTCTGGACAAGTTCGTGGAGATGAAGATCGCCGTGCGCATCCGCCTGCGCGGGCTTCAGAATGGCTTTGCGCAACTGGGTGGCGCCGTGAAACAGATGCAGCATGTCGATCGGTTCATTTTCGAGCGTCAGGATTGCCGCGCGCTCGATCATGTTTTCGAGCTGGCGGACGTTGCCCGGAAAATCATAGCGAAGCAGCGCATCAATGGCGGATTGGGTGAATCCGGCGATGCGCCGTCCCGTCCGTTGATTGAAGCGGTCGAGAAAGAAAGCGATCAGCGGCGGAATATCATCGCGGCGGTCGCGCAACGGCGGAATAACGATCGGAAAAATGTTGAGGCGGTGATGAAGGTCAAGCCGGAATCTGCCGTTTTCCACCTCATGATCAAGATCGAGATTGGTTGCGCAAATCAGGCGGACGTCGACCTGCTGCGTCTTTGTGCTGCCGACACGATTGATCCGCCCACCCTGAAGAACACGCAGCAGCTTGGCTTGCGTCGTCATGCTGAGCGTGCCGATCTCGTCGAGAAAAAGCGTGCTGCCATGCGCCGCCTCGAACCACCCGGGCCGTGTCTGGACAGCGCCGGTAAACGCGCCCCGCTCGACCCCGAACAATTCGGTATCGACCAGCGTTTCGGGGATGGCGGCACAGTTGACCGAGAACATCTCTTTATGTGCGCGCGGGCTTGCGTCATGGAGTGCGCGGGCAAACGCTTCTTTGCCCACCCCGGTCTCACCGCGCAGAAGCACTGTCGTGTCGAATGGCGCAACCCGTTGCAGCAGGTGCCAGGCCCCGAAAAACCCCGGCGATGCACCAACGACGCCAGCAGGCGGACGCAACTGCTGATCGCCGGGCGGCGGCGCCGTCGCGGACTGCGGCATCTGAACGATGCGGACATCGTCGGGCCAGTCTTCGGCAGGGCGCCCGACAATGCGGCACGTGGCATCGCCGCAGGCAACGCATTCGACTTCGCGGAACAGCATCGGCCGTTCCATGACGGCACTGGTATAGCCCGACGCATAGCCGATCTGCATCCAGCACACCGGTTCGGAACTGCCGCCGAACGACGCAACATGGCATTCCGCTTCGGCCGAATTGCGCCAGATCAGCTCATTATAATAAGTGCCCGTTTCGGTATTCGCTTCGATGCGGGTCGGCTCGACAAGCACTTCGCCGCGCAACGCGTGAAGCTGCGGACCGACCAGAAAGGCATCGATTTCAGGCTGGTCGGCCCTGACTTTCAAGGCGATCAGGGCTTCGCGCGTCCCCGCCGCATGGCCCATGCGAAAATATATCTCACGCGCGCGACGCGGGCCGACGGCGTCGATCATTTCGCGCCTCAAGGTGATCAGCGCCTGAAGGTTCAGCATGACAAGGCGCTGATCATCGAGCCGGACCTGCCCCTCATAAGGACTGAAGCGCAGAAGGTCGGACAGATCGGACATGTCGGGCAGGTTTTGCAGGTCACCAGCAGGGCGCGACGGCTGTGATGACGACGCATCCGCACTCAACGAAAAGCGCGTGAACCGGGTCATCGTGTCGTCCCCGGATTGGTCGTGTCCACCAGCAAACGCATCACGTTCATCCTTATCGTCGCGCAGCCTGGCACAATCGCGGCGCCGACACCATTTCCTTTTGCTGGATTGGATGCAACGTGGCCACGATATCGCGGTCTCAAACAAAAATATGATTGAAAATGCAAGGTTGGATACAAAAAAGTGCATAAAGCGTTTTTTTGCTTGGATATGGCGCGATAATCTGTCAGATCGTAGCCAACCGAAAAACGGGAGTCTCAGGATGAAAAGGACGCAGGCACGGCCATTTCAAACCGGCTTGCCTCTATGCAGGCCCGGATTTCAGTGATCAACGCCGCACAAACATGATGTTTGTATCCAAAGCGATGTCCATTTATCAAGGCGCATATATCAATAACATTACAGTAAAATAACATAAAAAATAATAGTCTTAAAGATATTATAGAGATTGGGGAGTCTGAAGCATGCGAGTGGCAAATAGAATTACTGTTGCAGCGGCAATTTTTCTTTCCGGAACCGCAACAATTGCTTACGCACAGTCTGCAAATGGTTCAGCGTCTTCTGGAAACCAATCAGAACTGGAACCGCAAGACATTGTTGTCACGGCGCAGAAGCGGGCGCAGTCGCTTCAGGATGTTCCGATTTCAATCAGTGTTGTGCAAAGTGCTGCCATTCAGGACCGCGGCATCAAGCAGTTGAGTGATTTGCCGACGCTGGTTCCCGGCTTTGAATTTGTGCGTGCCCCGGCGCAAACGGTCGGCCTGACATTCCGCGGTATCGGGCCGCAAGCGGGCAACGTGGCCTTTGACAGTTCGATCGGCATGTTCGTGGACGGCGTCTTCCTGGGCAACAACCGGGCCTTCAACCAGACCTTGTTCGATCTTCAGCGGGTTGAGTTCATCAAGGGATCGCAGAGCGCCCTGCTGGGCAAAAACTCCACGGTCGGCGCCCTGTCGCTGGTGAACGCGACGCCGACCGATCGCCTGGAAGGACGCATCGAAGGCGGTGCGGAGATCGAAGACGGTGGTGGCTATGTCGACGGCGCGTTCAACCTGCCGGTGTCGGGCAATGTCGCGATCCGGGTGTCCGGGCGATATTCGCATCAGCGCGGCTATATCAGAAATGTCACGACCGGGCTGCTCGGTCCCGAAGACACGGACTGGGGGCTGCGGGGTCAGTTGAAATATGACAGCGGCGCGTTCAATGCGTTGCTCAGCTATCAGCACACCGACAACAAGCAGATCGGTTCGGCGACGCAATGCGTGGCGCCGGGATATCTGATTCCCGGCCTTCCCGGTGCCCCCTATGCGCCCGGCACGCCGATTGCGACCGTGTGCGGCGACGGTGTCGAAAACAATGTCCGCGGATCGTTCAGTTCCGATCCGCGTCTGAGCAACGGGGACGACAACAACCGCACCCGCGCCGACATCGCGCATGCCACGCTGAACTATGATTTTGGCCCGGCAACCCTGACGTCGATCACTGCCGGTGTGTGGAGCCGCACATTCAACGCCGTCGATTTCGATTTCGACAACAAGAATGACAGTGTCTGGGTGCGCGACGAACATTACCGGCAATTCAGCCAGGAAGTGCGCATCACGTCGAACGACACGAAAGCGCCGTTTCAATATATCGTCGGCGCCTTTTACGTCGACAGCCGCTTCACGCTGATCGAGGATCATGTGTGGGGCATTCCCGACTTTCCACCGGGATCCCCGATCCAGGGCCAGATTTTCAACGGCAGTTTCATCGGTGACTTTCGCCAGAGCGACAAGACGTTTTCGGTTTTCGGACAGGCGACGATCAAGCCGGTCGAGGCACTGACGATCAACATTGGCGGACGTTATTCGCATGACCGCAAGATCGTCGATTTCGGCCGGACGCCCGATCTCGCCAATCTGACCTTGTGGAACACGGCCATTCAGGCGCCGTTTCCGTTCCAGCGCCTGACCCCTGCGGTCGACGATCTGGTCAGCGGCAGCATCGCCGTGCAATATAAGATTGCGCCACGCACCATGTTATATGCGTCCGCGTCGCGCAGTGGAAAGGCGGGGGGTTACGGCGAATTTGCCGGCATTCCGCTCGACCCGTCGCGGGGTCCTATCGTCGGCGGACCCCTGGCCGGACTGGGTCAGGGCAATCCGAGCATTACGGCACGGGTCAAGCCCGAACGCGCCAATGCCTTTGAAATCGGCGTCAAGACAAGCCTGTTCGACAACAGGATGACGCTCGACATCGCGGCGTTCCAGACTGATATCTTCAACCTTCAGCAACTGACCTTTACCGGGCAGTTCACGGTCACCAATGACCGGCTGCGCGATCAGGGCGTGGAGGCGACCTTTGATATCCGCCCGATCCCGCACCTTACGCTCAGCGGGTCGGTCACTTATGCCCGGGTCCGTGACATCGCCAAGAATCAGGACAGCGTGAACGCGCCGCGCCTGTCGGGAACGGCCAATGCCGAATGGCGCCAGCCAGTGGGAAACGACCTGACACTCGCGCTGCGTGCCGGGGTTCGTCACCGCAGTTCGAAATATAACCAGCTGGGCGAGCAGGAGCGTGATGAAGAATTCACGACGGCCAATTTCGGTGCGCGGCTGGAAAACAGCGACGGTTGGTGGGCGAATGTGAACGTTGAAAATGCCTTCAACGCAAAGGGCGCGAACTTCGGTTTTCCGGGGCCTGATCCCTTTATCGTATCGTTCAAGACGCTTGAGCCGCTGCGCCGGATCATGTTGTCGGCGGGCACGAAATTCTAGCGGCGGCGCATCGTGGCGATCGTCCCCTTAACCCGGAGAGACTTATGAAATATCCCGCTTTGCTCCTCGCCGCTGCGGCCTGCCTCTCGACTGGTCCGGCCATCGCCCATGGCACCAGCAGTGCAGGATCGGTCATTCCCCGATTTTCGCATGCGCTGCCCAATGTTCCCGGCAAGGTGATGATTGCCGTCGAAGTCACGCTGGCCCCGGGTCAGGCGTCCGACCCGCATCGTCACGCCAAATCGGCGTTCATCATGGCTTATGTCCTGTCAGGCGTGATCCGCAATCAGATCGAGGGTGAGCCCGCAAAAACCTATCACGCCGGGGAAAGCTGGTACGAAGACCCGGGCGCGCACCACATTCAGGCTGTCAACCTGAGCAAGACCAAGCCGGCAAAGCTGCTTGCCGTTTTTGTCGTCGATGCGGGCGAAAAGGACTTGACGACCGTCGACCCCAAATCGTCCGATCACAAATGAGCGCAGTTCGCAGCTGAGCTTCGCCGTTAAAATAATGGAGGGGATTATGCGCATAATCTTATGTTCGGCGCTGTTGCTGCTCGGCACGGCGTGTCAGCAATCGAAGCCGTCAGGCAATGCGACACAGACCGTGGCGGCGGACGGGCTGACAGCGACCGATTTCAGTGCGGTCAACCTGAGCGATACGACCGAAGATCCCGCTTATGCAGCGCCGGGTGAAGACCTGGCCAAATCGGCCGGTGCCGCGCTTGTCGGGAAAGCGGCGCCTGTTGCGATCATGCAGACCATCGACGGCAAAACCATCGACCTGGGCCAGATTTACGGGAAAAAACCGGTTTACATCAAATTCTGGGCAACGTGGTGCGTGCCGTGTCGTCAGCAGATGCCGGCCTTTGAAAAGCTTCAGCAGACAATGGGCGACAAGATTCAGCTCATCGCGCTCGATATCGGCCTGAGTGATGACATTGCGTCGATCCGCACCTTTCAAAAGAAATATGGCATTACGATGCCGATCGTGATGGACGACGGGCATCTCGCGCAATTGTTCAACCTGCGCGTCACCCCGCAGCATGTGCTGATCGGCCGCGATGCCAGATTTGCCTATTTCGGGCATGCCGAAAATCAGGCGCTGGCCAATGCCGTGCAGACCGTGCTGAACCAGCCGGTTTCAGTAGCACCGGTCGCACAGGCGGCGGTGGCAGAAGCATCCTACAAAACGGGTGACGTCGTGAGCGGGCTGGCAACCACGACAACCACAGGCGCCAAAGTTGCGCTGGCAGGTGCAGCACCGGGGCGGCTGCGCGGCGTCATGTTCTTTTCAAGCTGGTGCGAATGGTATCTTGAAAAGAGCCGTCCGGGCACGGCAAAGGCATGTGGCCGGGCGCGTGAAGCGGTTGAGAAACTGTCGGGCAAGGACAGCGGCGTCGACTGGGTCGCGATTTCGGGTGGCCCCTGGGCGACTGCGCAGGACCTTGCCGATTATAAAAAGAACAACAAGGTTACCGTGCCGCTTGCGCTCGACAGTTCGGGAAGCCTGTTCCGCGCATTCGGCATCCGCGACATTCCGACCGTCGCGCTGATCGACAGCAGCGGCAAGATCGTCAAAATGGTCAGCCCGGCCGACGCGGACCTTGCCGGGGCCGTCCGTTCGGCACGCGGCGGCGCCTGATGCCTGCGGCCAAATTCCGGCAATATGTGAAGCGGTGCAGGGTGCACCGCTTCATCCTGCTCGGAATGGCGCTGATCACGTCATATCTTGGTGGATCGCCTGTCCGTGCGCAGCCCGGACCGGGGTCACACCATATCGACGTGACCCTGGTGGCGGCAAGCAAAACCCCGGCGGCGGGTCGTCAAACGACGCTGGCGATCGTGATGACCCCGCAACCGGGCTGGCACGGCTACTGGCGCAATCCCGGGGATGCGGGGCTGGCACCGAAGCTGACCTGGACGATGGCGAATGCGGTTGTGGCGGGCGATCCGGCATATCCGACGCCAAAAGCGCTGCTTGTCACCGGCATCATGAATCATGTGTATGAAAAACCCTACGCACTGCTGGTGCCGCTGACGATTCCAGCGGGGCTGTCGGCGGGGACCGCGTTGCCGGTCAGGCTGGCGATGTCCTACCTCGTCTGCACATCGGAACAATGCGTCCCCGAACAGGCCGACGTTTCGACCACGCTGACGGTCGGCGATGGCGCGGCGGATAGCGGCGCGATTGAACGCTTTGCGGCGTGGCGTCGTGCGCTGCCTCAGAAAATTGCGGGTCAGGCATATTATGCGATCGAGGGCGGCACGTTCCGCATGCTCGTGCCGGTGCCAGCGGGCGTGGCGCCGGTCGGTCCGCATCTTTTTATCGATGCCGCCGACACAGTCGATTTCGCAGCACCGCAACACGTGTCGCAGGCCGGTAACAGCCTGATCTTCGAAACAAGGGCGCTGGCTGCGACGGCACATGGCCCGGTCGCGGCGGTTGCATCGCTCGGTGATGATCAGGGGCTCGACGTCCTTGCCACACCGGGACCGGTGCCGGCGGCGGGTGTACCGCTTTCAACAGTCGCCGCTGCCAATGTGGCGCCGGGGACAACGGCGCCGGGACCGTCATCACAAGGGATCGTCAGCCTGACGGTCATTGCGTTTCTGGGGGCCGTGCTCGGTGGCCTCATCCTCAATGTCATGCCCTGTGTGTTCCCGATTCTCAGCCTCAAGGCGCTCAGCCTTGCCAGGACGGATCAGGATGCGGGCGGTGCCCGGCGCGAAGCCCTTGCCTATGCGGCCGGGGTCATCGCGATCTGCGTCGGTCTGGGCGCGCTGATCCTTGCGTTGCGCGCGGCGGGTGACCAGGTGGGATGGGCGTTTCAACTGCAACGGCCGGGTGTCATTTTCGGCCTGATCCTGCTGGTCACGGCGATTGGGTTCAATCTTGCCGGGTTGTTTGAACTCGGATCCTTTGGCGGCGGTGCGGGTCTGGCGGCAAAACCGGGTGCGGCAGGCGCATTCTGGACCGGTGCGCTGGCGGCATTCGTGGCGACGCCGTGCACGGGGCCGTTCATGGCCGCCGCGCTGGGGGTTGCACTTGTCCTGCCGGTTGCGGCGGCGCTGCTGATCTTTGCGGGGCTTGGTCTGGGCCTTGCCCTGCCGTTCCTCGCGATCGGCTTTATTCCCGCGGTCCGGCGCAGGCTGCCCAAGCCCGGCGCGTGGATGAACATGTTCCGCCACGTGCTGGCCGTGCCGATGTTCGTGACTGCCATCGGGCTGGCGTGGGTGCTGGGCAATCAGACGGGATCCTATGGCGTCATCATCGCGCTTGTGGCGTTGCTGATCCTGTCGCTCGGCCTTTGGGCCATGGGGTTGCGACAGCGCGCGATGAAAACACGCGCATGGGTGCCCGCTGCGGTTCTTGGCGCGATTGCAGTCGGCTTTATCGGCGTACTGCCGACAATGGCGACGGTGCAGACGGCCGCGATTGCCGGGCGGCAGGGGGTCGAGCCGTTCGACCCGGTCCGGCTCGCCGCACTCAGGGCGCAAGGCAAGCCGGTCTTTCTCTATCTTACCGCCGATTGGTGCCTCACCTGCAAGGTGAACGAGAAAGTCGCGATCGAACGGTCGGAAACGCAGGCAGCGTTCGCCAGCGCAGGCGTGGTGACGATGCGCGGCGACTGGACCGGCGGGGATGCGCGGATCACCCGGTTCCTTGACCAGCAGAAGCGATCGGGCGTGCCGGTCTATCTCTGGTACGCGCCCGGGGCCGAAGCGCGCACGTTGCCGCAAGTCCTGACACCGGCCCTGCTCGCAGGCCTGGCGAAGGAGAGCCGCCCGGCGTGAACCCGCCGGTCAGTCATCACAAGACAAGACAAGACAAGACAAGACAAGGGAAGGGGAGAGAAAATGACAAATCTGAAACTGATGCCGACGGCGTCATTGGCCGTGCTGATTGCGGTCACGCCGGCGCTGGCGCAGACGACGACGACAACGCAGACGACAACGCCACAAGGTCCGCAAACAGCCACAGCGCCTGCACCTGCGCCTGCACCCGAGCCAGCCCCGGCCGCCGCGCCGACGCCATCAATCTATATCAACGGGTCGATCGCCATCGCCAGCCAGTATCGCTATCGCGGCCTGTCTTATACCAACAATGACCCCGCGGCGCAGGTTTTCCTGACGGTGTCGCACAAATCGGGATTGTATATCGGGTTTTTCGGGTCAAACCTGTCGGGTGACGGGACTTTTGGCGGCGACAATCTGGAAGCCGATGTCTATGCGGGCTGGGTGAAGACCGTCGGCAAGGTCACGTTCGACACCGGCGTCTGGCGATATCAGTTTCCAGGCACGAAGAATTTCGACTTTTATGAAGTCTATTCCTCGGTTTCGGTCCCGGTCGGACCAGCAAAGATCAAGCCGGGATTTTATTACGCGCCCAAACAGCATAATATCGGCAACAACGACAACCTGTCGCTATACACCGATGCGTCCTTGCCCATTGCCAAGACACCGATCACGCTCAAAGGGCATATCGGATATCAGACAGGTGCGGGATCGACGCTCGCCGGACCCACGGGCGTGCCAGGCGCCAAGGGACATTATTTTGACTTTCTGGTCGGCGCAGATGTGACGTGGCGCAATTTTACGCTCAACGTCTCCTATGTGGATACCGATATCGATCGCAACGTCGCGGATTCCTATTACGTCATCGCCGGACGCAAGGTGGTGAACGGCCATGCGCTTGTCACGCTGACTGCTGCTTTCTAGCCACATTACATGACAAGCATCGTGTCGCGCCGCGCGAGACAGACGAGGCGAAGGCCATGCGCCTTCGCCCGTTCGACAGCGAACGATGTAGGGGCAGAGATCGTCACCAGCAGCGGGCAACCGGCGATGATCGTCTTTTCAACAAGTTCATAGCTGCACCGCGATGTCAGCAGGAAAAATCCCGACGCGGCATCAAGGCCCGCCACCGCAAGTGCGCCGATAAGCTTGTCGAGCGCATTGTGGCGGCCGACATCTTCGCGAACCAGCTGAACGCTGCCATCATTCAGACAAAAGGCCGCACCGTGCGCCGCGCCCGTCATGGCATTCAGCGGCTGGCGCGCGTCCAGACTGTTCAGCGCCGCAAACAATGTCCGCCCCGTCGCAACTGACCGTGCCATGACCTGTGGCAGGGGTCGTACAACCTGTTCAAGGCTTTCAAGGCCGCACAGCCCGCAACTGCTTTCGGTCACGCGCTGGCGGGCACGTTCGACGACAGGGGCAATGTGATCGCTGCCAAGCTGAATGCGTATGATCCACCCGTGCGGGGTTTCGATGACGTCGATATCGAGAATGTCCGTGCGCACCGCGATCAACCGTTCGGACAGGCTGAACCCCACTGCAAAATCGTGAAGGTCGGTGGGCGTTGCCATCATCACGGCATAGCCAATGCCGTTATATTCGATTGCCACCGGCGTTTCGATGGCAAGGCGTCGCGTCGCGGGTGTTTCGCTGTCATCGGGGCGCAGGACGTGGGTGCCGGCGACAACCGCGCCGGGATCAGTCATTGGCGACGTGTGCCAGCGCCGCCGCCGCCGTCGGGGTCAAGCCATCACTGCCGTGCGCCTTGATCAGCATCTTCATCCGCGGATCCCAGAACAGCCGGATATGGTCCGCCATCGTTGCCACCGGATCAGGATCATGCGTCAGATTGGCGGCGATATGATTGGCCATCTGGATCAGGCGATCGGTCGTGTTCATTCGGCCGGTACCGTTTCGAGAGGCACCATTTCGATGCGGCGTGCGCGGGCGGCAAGCGCCTCGTAATTTTCCTGCCAGTCGGTCGGGCCGTTCGACGCGCTGATCTGAACCGCCGTCACTTTATATTCGGGGCAATTGGTCGCCCAGTCCGAAAAGTCGGTGGTGACGACATTGGCCTGCGTCGTCGCGTGATGGAACGTCGTATACACCACGCCGGGCGCCACGCGATCAGTCACCGTCGCGCGCAAGCTTGTTTCGCCCGATCGCGAGGCGAGCTTCACCCAGTCGCCACTTTTCAAGCCGCGATCCTCGGCATCGGTCGGGTGAATCTCAAGCAGATCTTCGGGATGCCACGCGACATTTTCGGTCCGCCGCGTCTGCGCGCCGACGTTGTAATGCGACAGGATACGCCCCGTGGTGAGGAGCAGCGGAAAGCGCGGGCCGGTCTTTTCATCGGTCGGGACATAATCCGTCACGACAAACTTGCCCTTGCCGCGCACGAACCCGTCGACATGCATGATCGGCGAGCCGTCAGGCATCGCTTCGGTCACGGGCCATTGCAGCGAGCCTGCTTCGTCGAGCCGGTCGAACGACACCCCGGCAAAGGTCGGGGTCAGGCGGGCAATCTCGTCCATGATTTCGGACGGGTGGGTGTAATGCCAGTCCAGCCCCATCGCCTGCGCCAGCCGCTGCGTCACCTCCCAGTCCTCAAGGCCATTCATCGGCGTCATCACCTTGCGCACCGGCTGGATGCGGCGTTCGGCATTGGTGAACGTGCCGTTCTTTTCAAGGAAGGTCGATCCCGGCAGGAAGATATGCGCGTAATTCGCGGTCTCGTTCAAGAACAGGTCGTGGACGATCACGCAGTCCATCGCTGCCAGCCCCGCCGAGACATGTCTGGTATTGGGGTCGGAGTGCAGGATATCTTCACCCTGCACATAAAGCGCCTTGAACACGCCGTCGACCGCCGCATCGAGCATATTGGGAATGCGCAGGCCCGGTTCAGGATCGAGCGACACGCCCCAGTCCGCCTCGAACAAATTGCGGGCCGCGCCGTCGCTAATGTGGCGATAGCCCGAGAGTTCGTGCGGGAAACTGCCCATGTCGCACGCGCCCTGAACATTGTTCTGGCCACGCAGCGGATTCACGCCGACGCCGCGCCGCCCGATATTGCCCGTCGCCATCGCAAGGTTGGCGATTGCCATCACGGTCGATGACCCCTGCGAATGCTCGGTCACGCCGAGGCCATAATAGATCGCACCATTTTTTTCGGTCGCGAACAGTCGCGCCGCCGCGCGCAGATCGGCCGCAGGGACCATTGTCACCGGCTCCAGCGTCTCAGGCGCATTGCGCGTGTCCGACACGAAGTCGGCCCAGTGGCGATATTCGTCCCAGTCGCAGCGTTCGCGGATGAACGCTTCGTCGGCCAGCCCTTCGGTCACGATGACATGCGCCATCGCGGTCAGCACCGCGACATTGGTGCCGGGGCGCAGCGGCAGGTGATAATCCGCCTCGACATGCGGCGTGCGGACAATGTCGATGCGGCGCGGATCGACGACGATGAGTTTCGCGCCTTCGCGCAACCGCCGCTTCATCCGGCTCGCAAACACCGGATGCCCGTCGGTCGGGTTCGCGCCGATCAGCAGGATGACGTCGGTCTCTTCGACACTGTCGAAATCCTGCGTCCCCGCGCTCGTCCCGAACGTCGTCTTCAGGCCATAGCCGGTCGGCGAGTGGCACACCCGCGCGCAAGTATCGACATTATTGTTGCCGAATCCGGCACGGACCAGCTTTTGCACCAGAAATGTTTCTTCGTTGGTGCAGCGGCTCGACGTGATTCCGCCCAGCGCATGACGGCCATAGGTGTCGCTGATCAGTTTCAGTTCGGACGCGGTATAGGCAAAGGCTTCGTCCCATTCGACTTCGCGCCACGGGTCGCTGATCGACTTGCGGATCATCGGTTTCAGGATACGTTCCTGGTGCTGGGCATAGCCCCAGGCAAAGCGGCCCTTGACGCAGCTGTGCCCGCGGTTGGCCTTGCCATCCTTGTGCGGGACCATCCGCACGACCTGTTCGCCGCGCATTTCAGCGCGAAAGGTGCAGCCGACGCCGCAATAGGCACAGGTCGTGACGACCGAACGTTCGGGCGTGCCGATCTCGACGACTTTCTTTTCAATGAGCGTCGCTGTCGGGCAGGCCTGAACACAGGCCCCGCAAGACACGCATTCGGAGCCGAGGAAATTGTCACTCGCAAGGCCCGCCGAAATTTTCGAATCCCAGCCCCTGCCCTGCACGGTCAGCGCCAGTGTTCCCTGAACCTCGTCGCACGCCCGGACGCAGCGCGAGCACTGGATGCATTTGCTGGGGTCGAAATCGAAATAGGGGTTCGAATGATCCTTTGCCTGGCCAAGATGATCGGCCTCAACATCATAACGCACGTCGCGCAGGCCCACGGCCCCCGCCTGATCCTGCAATTCGCAGTCACCATTCGCACCGCAGGTCAGACAATCGAGCGGATGATCGGAGATATAAAGCTCCATCACGCCATTGCGCAGCTTGGCCAGTCGCGGCGTTTGCGTATGGACGACCATGCCCGCTTCGACCGGTGTGGTGCAGCTTGCCGGTGTGCCCTTGCGCCCGTCGATCTCGATCAGGCACAGGCGGCACGAGCCAAAGCTTTTCACGCTGTCGGTGGCACAGAGCCTGGGGATCGACGTGCCCTGTTCGGCCGCCGCGCGCATGACGCTGGTGCCGGCGGGTACTGTCACGTCGCGGCCGTCGATGGTCAGCGTCACGCGCTGATCGCTCTTGCTGGCCGGCGTCCCGAAATCGGCTTGCGCTTGATAGGTCATGCGAAAAGTCCTTGAGCAGCGTCATAGCACGCAAAATCGGCGCGCGTGTTAAGATTGTGAAACGAACCAGCGTACGAAATGCTGCGTGCGCCGGTGGTGGCGATCCAGTGGCGGAGCGAACGGTCCGGCTGATCGACAAGATGCGCGTCGAGCCGATCGCGCAGGGTGACCGGCCAGAAACCGAACAGCCGCTGCCCGTCGACAACCGCCGCCACCGGGCCGATCAGGCCGCGCAGATCAGGCACGGGCAAAACATCGCATCCCGCTGTCACGACGGCGTCAAACCCCTGTGCCGCCGCATGATGCAAGGCGCCACAAAGCCCTCCGAGCGGTCCGAGAGCGGGGGAAGGCCGGTCGGCAACCCCTGTCAGGCCCGGCCAGTCACGGCCACATACAACCAGCGCGTCGACCTGCGGCGCCAGCGCATCGGCGACATGATCGATCAGCGCCTTGCCATCGAGCAGCGCCGCCGCCTTGTCACCTGCAAAGCGTCGCGATTCGCCGCCTGCGATAAGTGCGCCGAGCAGCCTCACCGGAAATCCTCGGCGAAACGGGTGATCGCGCTCATCACCGGATAGGGCGTGAACCCGCCGAGTGCGCACAGCGACCCGAACTTCATCGTGTTGCACAGGTCGGTGATCAGTTCGATAGTCGCGTCCCTGCGGTCGCCAGCGATAATCCGGTCGAGCGTTTCCATCCCGCGTGTGCTGCCCAGGCGGCACGGCGTGCATTTGCCACAGCTTTCGATGGCGCAGAACTCCATCGCAAAGCGCGCCTGCCGGGCCATGTCCACGCTGTCATCGAACACGACGATTCCGCCATGGCCGATCAGGCCGTCTGCGGCGGAAAACGCTTCGTAATCGAGGGGCAAATGGAAATCGCTGACCGGGTGATAGGCCCCGAGCGGCCCGCCCACCTGAACCGCACGCACCGGCCGTCCCGATGCCGTTCCGCCGCCGATGTCGTTGACAAGTTCACCCAATGTGATGCCGAACGCGGTTTCGAACAGGCCGCCATGCTTCACATTGCCGGCTATCTGGATCGGCAGTGTCCCCATCGACCGGCCCATGCCGTAATCGGCATAAGCCTGCGCCCCGTTCGCCAGGATCCACGGCACGGCGGCAAGCGTCAGCACATTGTTGATGATCGTCGGCTGGCCAAACAGCCCTTCATGCGCGGGCAGCGGCGGCTTGGCGCGCACTTCGCCGCGCTTGCCCTCCAGGCTGTTCAGAAGCGATGTTTCCTCGCCGCAGATATAGGCGCCTGCCCCCACACGCACCTCGATCTCGAATGGCGCGACCAGATGCGCCGACAATCGAACAGCGGCTTCCATCTTCCTGATCGCATGCGGATATTCGGAGCGGATATAAACAAATCCCTTCCCCGCCCCGACCGCAAGCCCGGCAATCGCCATCCCCTCGATCAGCATGAAGGGGTCACCTTCCATCACCATCCGGTCGGCAAAAGTGCCACTGTCGCCCTCGTCCGCGTTGCAGACGATATATTTTCGTGCGCCGGGTGCGTCCGCCACGGTGCGCCACTTCACGCCCGCCGGAAACCCGGCGCCGCCCCGACCGCGCAGACCCGACCGGAGAACGGCATCGATGGTCGCATCCGCGCCGTTCGCCCGTGCCGTGTCGAGGCCGCACCACCCACCCGTCGCCGCATAATCTTCCAGTGACACTGCGCGTGTCCTGCCCGCCCGGGCAAAGGTCAGCCGGATCTGCCGTGCAATGAAGGGGTGGTCCGATATCCGCCCGATATCCGCGGCACGGCCCGCAATGATCGCGGGTACATCAGCGGGTTTCACGGCGCCATGGCCGATGCCATCAACCTCGACCAGCGGTTCCAGCCAGTGCATGCCCCAGCTCGATACCCGGTCGACGGCGACGCCCGCCGCCCCGAATGCAGCCGCAACGGCGTCGGCCCCGCAGGCCAGCGCCACGGCGTCGTCGGAAATCCGGACCTTCATGTCATCGCCGCGATCAGGGCAGCGAATGTCGTCGCATCAAGGCGTGCATGAACCGTACCGCCGACCATCGCCGCCGGCCCGACAGCACACAGGCCAAGGCAATAGACGGGTTCAACCTTCACCTGTGTCTGCTGTTCGGCGACCTCCTGAAGCGCCGCAACACCGCGCGCCTGACAGGCTTCGGCCTGACATAATTTCAGGACTGGCCGGTCCACTGCGGCGGCTCTGAAATCATGATAAAAACTGACCACGCCATGCACTTCGGCGCGGGTGAGGTTGCGTGCGGCGGCAATCGCGCGGACATGATCTTCGCTGACATGGCCAAAGCGCGCCTGAACATCATGCAGAATTGGCAACAGCGCCCCTTCGCTGGCGACATGGCATGCCAGAATATCGTCAAGGTCATGCGGCGTTGTCATGGCACATCAGTCCGGATCATGATCGGTTTTGTCAAATAGACATCGTTCATCTGTCATCGGATATGCCTATCACAGATGCGACAGGTCGACGCTGTTCGCAATCCTGTAAAGCTCTGTCGCGAGCGGGGACAGCGGGTCCCGGTCAAGAATGACCAGGCCGATGTCATTTGCAGACAGGTCATCGCACAGGGGCAGGATCACGAGCGCCGGATGCGCCGTAACCAGCGCGGCATGGCTGTCAGTGATGATCGCCGCCAGCCCGCCGTCCGCCACCAGTGCGAGCAGCGCGACATAGCTGTCCACCGTGACGACCGGATCGACGCAAAGACCCTGCGCGGCCAGATGGCCATCCAATATGCGTCGGTTCTGCATTCCCTGATGCAGCAGGCAAAGCGGCTGCGCTGCCATGTCGGCAAGGCTGACCCGGGCGTTTTCCGCCAGCGCCGATCCGCGTGCCGCCAGCGCCACGAAGCGTTCGGCATAAAGCGCGACGGCACGCACCTGCGCGAGGGGTTCGTTGTGCAGATAGGTCAGTCCCGCGTCGATATCGCGCGCCACCAGTGCCCGTTCGATTTCACGCGAGGTCATGGACGAAATGCTGAGTTTTACATGAGGATGCGCTGCGGTCATTGCCGCGGCAAGATGCCCGATGGCGGGCATGGCGGCGGGGATCGCACCCACACGCGCGACGCCGCGCAACGTGCCGGTCTCCGCCTTCAGGGTCGAGGCGATGGCCGCCTGATCGGCAATCATCTGCTGCGCAAAGCCAAGGATGGCATGACCTTGCGGCGTCAGATCGACAAAGCGCCGATCCCGGATGACGAGCCGTTCGCCCAGTGAATCTTCGAGCGCAGCAAGGCCCGCCGACAATGTCGGCTGTGCGACATGACACGCCTCTGCCGCGCGCCCGAAATGCCGTTCGCGCGCCACGGCGACGAAATATTCCATGAACCGCAACTGCATCGATGTCGTCTAGGCGCGATCGTTGTCGCCGCCAAGATCAGGACCGGTCGAAATGGTCGTTGAGCGCTATCATCGCCAGCGCCGCTTTTGCAGCTTCGCCGCCCTTGTCTTTCTCATCCGGTCTGGCGCGCGCGAGGGCCTGATCCTCATTCTCGACGGTCAGGATGCCGTTGCCGATGGCGACACCGTCCATTGTCAGTGCCATGATGCCCCGGGCACTTTCGCCAGCAACGATTTCGAAATGATAGGTTTCGCCGCGAATGACGACACCAAGCGCGACATAGCCGTCATAGCGGCCGCGTTCCGCCGCCATCGCAATCGCGCCGGGGACTTCGAGTGCGCCGGGCACCGTGACCAGATCGTGATGATGGCCCGCCGCCTCGATCGCGGCACGTGCGCCCTGAAGCAGCAGGTCGTTGAGATGGTCATAGAAGCGCGCTTCGACGATCAGGAGTCTGGCCATGACTACAACGCCTCCGGAATGGCTTTTTCACCGACGATGTTAAGGCCATATCCTTCGACCGCAACGACATTGCGGTGCGCGTTGGTCAGCAAAATCATGTCATGAACGTCAAGATCGGCAAGGATCTGTGCGCCAATGCCATAACTGCGCAGGTCCATGTCAGAGCGCGGACTGCCGCCGATTTCACGGGTCAGGCTGTCGGCATCATTGGGCATGAGCAGGACGATCAGGCCAGCGCCCGCCTTGCCGATTTCGATCATCGACCGTTGCAGCGTGCGCTTGCGCGGGCCCTGCTGGCCCAGCAGGTCGGAGAAAATCGAAATGCTGTGCATCCGCACAAGTGTCGGCTGGTCCGGAACGACCTTGCCCATTTGCAGCGCGATGTTGATCGACCCATCCACTTTGTTGCGATAGGTCATTGCTTTCCAGTCACCGCCATAATCCGATGTGAAGCTGCTTTCGGACACGCGCTCGACCAGATGGTCATGGCGCATCCTGTAGGCGATCAGATCGCGGATCGTGCCCATCTTCAATCCGTGCAGACGCGCAAAACGGAGGAGATCGTCCATGCGCGCCATGGTCCCGTCATCTTTCATGATCTCGCAGATCACCCCGGACGGATTGAGACCGGCAAGGCGCGACACATCGACGGCGGCTTCGGTATGGCCCGTGCGGACGAGAACCCCGCCGTCACGCGCGATCAGCGGGAATACATGGCCCGGCGTGACGATGTCCGCTGCGCTTTTGCTGGCGTCAGTCGCAACGGAAATCGTGCGGGCGCGGTCCGCAGCGGAAATGCCGGTCGTGACGCCTTCGCGTGCTTCGATCGACACGGTAAAGGCGGTTTCGTGGCGCGTGCCATTCATCCGGCTCATCAGTTCGAGGCCAAGCTGGTCGACCCGTGATCTGGTCATCGCAAGGCAGATCAGCCCGCGGCCGTGCGTCGCCATGAAATTTATCGCATCGGGCGTCGCCATCTGCGCAGGGATGATCAGGTCGCCTTCATTCTCCCGATCTTCGTCGTCGACCAGAATGAACATGCGCCCGTTGCGCGCTTCCTCGATAATATCCTCGATCGGGACAAGCGCCGGCCGATCGTCATTGGCAGCGAGGTAATTTTCAAGCTTGCGCAGCGTTTCCGCCGTCGGGTTCCAGTCGGCATCCTCCAGATCGCGCAAGGTGTTGGCATGAAGCCCCGCCGCACGGGCCAGGCCAGAGCGGGAAACGCCGCCTTCGGCAACATGCGTCCGCAGTTTTTCGATCAGTGAATGTGTCATTGCAAAGATATTTCACATTACAATGTGACTGTCAAACACAGAATCACATTGTTGCCAACATTGCCGGTCCTCGTCATCGAGGCTTTGCGATCTGCGTCTGCGGCTGTTAAGAGCGATGCACGACGTTATGCTGACACTTTGGCCTTGCTTCTGTTTCGGGGGCGACGGGCACCTTGGTTGGTCCCTCTTTTTCCCGAAATCAGGATTATATCTGGTATGAAGATTTTGACTGTGGTGCGCGTTTTTGCGTTCGTGCTTTTCCTGTTTCTTCCCTCAATTGCCGTGATGCTGTTTGCAGGGTTCATCCTGAAAACATCATTCTGGTTCACCGTGCTTGGTCTGCCCGTGCTCGTGGTCAACGGGGTCGTCCTCTTCATTCAACCCGTGAAAAGCCTGATCGGGCTGCACCTGATGAAAATCTCCCGCTAAAGCGCAGCGAGGACAGCGTCCCCCATAGCGCGCGTGCCGACGGTGCCGCCAAGGTCACGGGTGCGGTGCCCGGCGCTCAGGACCGACTGGACGGCACGTTCGATCTGGTCGGCGGCGGCGTGATTGTTCAGGCTGTACCGCAGCATCATCGCCGCCGAGAGAATGGTGGCAAGGGGGTTCGCGACATCTTTTCCGGCGATATCTGGCGCCGACCCATGAATGGGTTCGTACAGGCCGAAATGGTCGGCATTCAGGGACGCACTGGGCAGCATTCCGATCGACCCGGTCAGCATCGACGCCTGATCCGACAGGATATCGCCGAACATGTTACCGGTCAGGATGACATCGAATTGTTTCGGGCTTTTGACGAGCTGCATCGCCGCATTGTCGATATACAGATGATCGAGCGCAATATCGGGATAGTCCGCCGCGACTTCGATGACGACTTCGCGCCAGAGCTGCATCGTGTCGAGGACATTGGCTTTGTCGACCGAGGTCACGCGTCTTGACCGGGTGCGTGCCGCCTGGAACGCGACATGCGCAACCCGCGCGATCTGCGCTTCGGTATAGCGCATCGTGTCAAAACCTTCGCGGTGTCCCCTGTCACCGGTTATCCCCTTGGGCGTGCCGAAATAAATATCACCGGTCAGTTCACGGATGATGAGAAGGTCGAGGCCCGCGACGATATCCGGTTTCATGGCAGACGCGTCGGCAAGTGACGGCCAGACAATGGCGGGACGGAAATTCGCGAACAGGTCAAGGTCCCGGCGCAAGCCGAGTATCGCCTGTTCGGGACGCAATTCGCGCGGCAGGCTATCGAGCGCGAAATCGCCGACCGCGCCGAACAGGATGGCATCCGACCTGCGGACAATGTCAAGCGTGCCGGACGGCAGCGGATGGCCGTGCGCGCGATAGGCCGCACCGCCGACCGCCGCCGTTTCGAACGTCAGGCCCAGCGACAGCGCGTCAAGCACGCGGACCGCGGCATCGGTGACTTCAGGACCAATCCCGTCACCGGGAAGAAGGGCGATATGCGACATGATCAGCGCCGATAGAGCGTGGGGGGCTGGTCGCGCAAGGACTTGCGACTTATGGCAATGCGAACGCACATAGTCGAAGGTGAATGATGAAGATTGCGATGATCGGCGCGGGCTATGTCGGCCTGGTTTCAGGGGCCTGCTTTGCCGACTTCGGGCATGATGTCGTGTGTGTCGACCTTGATCAGGAGAAAATCGATGCCCTGCTCGGCGGGAAAATGCCGATTTTCGAGCCGGGGCTGGCCGAACTGGTCATCGGCAATGTTGCCGCGGGGCGCTTGTCATTCACCACCAGCCTGAGCGCGGCGGCCGCAGATGCCGATGCGATCTTCATTGCGGTCGGCACCCCCTCGCGGCGTGGCGACGGTCATGCCGATCTGAGCTATGTGTTTCAGGCGGCGCGCGACATTGGTGCGGTCATCGGCAAAGCGACGGTCGTCGTCACCAAATCGACGGTGCCCGTGGGCACGGGTGATGAGGTCGAACGCATATTGCGCGAAGTGGCCGTGGGTGTGGATGTGGCCGTCGTGTCCAATCCCGAATTCCTGCGCGAAGGAGCGGCGATCGGCGATTTCAAACGACCCGACAGGATCGTCATCGGCTGTGAAAACGCCCGTGCCGAACAGGTGATGCGTGACATCTACCGCCCGCTGTCGCTGGGGCAGGCGCCCCTTATGTTCACCGGTCGCCGTACCGCCGAGCTGATCAAATATGCCGCCAACGCGTTTCTGGCCACCAAGATCACGTTCATCAACGAAATCGCCGATCTGTGCGAAGCGGTCGGTGCGGATGTGAAGGATGTGTCGCGCGGGATCGGGCTCGACAACCGGATCGGGTCCAAATTCCTGCACGCAGGGCCGGGTTATGGCGGATCATGTTTTCCAAAGGACACGCTTGCGCTGCTCAAGACCGCCGATGATCACGGCGTGCCGATGCGCATCGTCGAGGCGACAGCGGCCGTCAATGACAGCCGCAAGCGGGCGATGGGCCGTAAAATAATCGCGGCTGTCGGGGGCGATGTGCGCGGCAAGACGGTCGGATTGCTCGGCCTGACGTTCAAGCCCAATACCGACGACATGCGTGATGCGCCTGCCCTGGCGATTGTTCAGGCGCTGATTGACGGCGGCGCGATCGTCAGGGCTTATGATCCCGAAGGCATGGACGCTGCGGCCCTGACGATGCCTGCGGTGACGATGTGTCCGGACGCTTACGCCGTTGCGGACGGCGCCGATGCCGTCGCCATCGTGACCGAATGGGATGCGTTCCGCGCGCTGGACCTGACTCGCATGGGCGCCACGATGCGCACGAAAATTCTTGTCGACCTGCGCAACATTTACGATGCGAGGGATGTTACCGGTCTCGGCTTCAGCTATCATAGTGTGGGACGGCCGGTTTAGTCAGGGAGTGATGACGATGCGCACACGTGTTTTGTTCACGGCCGGCACGCTGGCTTTGGCCGGATGTGTCGGCACACCCGTCGCAACCACCAGCCCCGCGCCGCCTGTCGCAACCGCGGCAATCAGCGCTGCCGATGGCACGGGCCGCGGACAGGCGACCCTGACATCTGCAAATGGCATGATGCGGCTGACAATTGACGGAGTCGGCCTGAAACCGGGGGCGCATGGACTGCACCTTCACACCGTCGGCAAATGCGATGCGCCCGATTTCAAGACAGCCGGACCCCATTGGAATCCGACCATGAAAATGCACGGTCGCGACAATCCCGCCGGAGCGCACAGTGGCGACTTGCCCAATCTGGTAATCGGTGCCGACGGGCGAGGATCAGTGAGCGCCGATGTGCCCGGTGACTTTGCCATGCTGATGGATGCCGACGGGGCCGCAATCGTCATTCACGCCGATCCCGACGATTATAAAACCGATCCGAGCGGCAATTCCGGCGGGCGCATCGCCTGTGGCGTCCTGAGCAAGCGCTAATCTAGATCCGGCCGAAACCCTGGTTGTTCGCACTGGCATCCTTGCGGCCAAATCCGCGGCGTTCGACCAGCGGATTGATCTCCATGTCGAATGCTTCCATCGTTTCGGCAAACAGCGGACCCAGCTTCACGACATATTCGATCGCCCGTTCAGGAGTATGACCCCATTCGATGCATTGCCGCGCATGATCCTCGATCAGTTCGGCAATATCGCCCAGCGCGTCGGCGCCGAACTGGCGTGCCTCGCCCTTCATCGTATGTGCGGGCAGGACCATGGCGATGGCATTGTTCGCGCGCATTGCCGTTTCGATGGCAGCGACAGATTTCGTGCCATCTTCGCGGAAATAGCCAAGAATGCGGATGAAATCACCGCCCAGCTCGGTACGCGCGGTTTGAAACGCGACCCAGTCGATAATCTCTTCGGGCAATTCGATCATGCCACGCTCCCAATCGGCCACCGACGGCCCGCTTGTCCCGCCACAAGATTAGCGCGCCAAGCGTTAAGGCGAGGTTACGGCGGCGACCGTCATGATACGGGGGCAAACGGATTTTTCGGCGCTCTGAACGTCAGTCGCACCGGCACCGCGCCAAAGCCCAGATCGCGGCGGATGCCGTTTACCAGATAGCGGCGGTAGCTTTCGGGCAACTGGTCGACGCGCGTCCCGAAAATGACAAAGCTTGGCGGGCGCGATTTGATCTGCGTCACGTAACGCAGCTTGATCCGCTTGCCCCCCGGCGCCGGTGGCGGATTGGCGTCCAGCGCGCGTTCGAACCAGCGGTTCAGTTCACCGGTCGGCACGCGCTTCGACCACGCATCGCGCGTCTCGAACGCGACTTTGAGCAGCACGTCCAGCCCCTTGCCGGTCGCCGCCGACACCGTCAGCAACGGCACACCCTTGACCTGTGCGAACCCCTCGTCGAGCGCCCCGCGCACGCCGTTGAACAGCGCCGACTGCCCTTCGGCCACGTCCCATTTGTTGAGCGCGATCACCATTGCCCGGCCTTCGGTGAAAATCTGGTCGGCGATGCGCAGGTCCTGCGCCTCCAGCCCGCGCGTCGCATCGAGCAGCAGGACGACGACTTCGGCAAAATCAATGGCATGCGCGGTGTCTGCTGCGGAAAGCTTTTCCAGCTTGTCTTCGACCTTTGCCTTGCGCCGCAACCCCGCGGTGTCGATCAGGCGCACCGCCCGCCCCTCGAATTCCCACTCGATGCTGATCGAATCGCGCGTGATCCCGGCTTCGGGTCCGGTGATCATCCGGTCCTCGCCGAGCATCTTGTTGACGAGCGTCGACTTGCCGGCATTCGGTCGCCCGACAATCGCAAGTTTCAGCGGCCCGCTTGGCCCCTCCCCTTCAGGGGAGGGGGTGGGGTGGGGACTGTCCACGCCAAACCCCTCCCCGGATGGAAAGGGGGTTTCAGGTTCAAGATGCGGCAACAGCGCTTCGAAGAGATCTGCCAGCCCCTCGCCATGTTCGGCCGACAGCCCGACCGGATTGCCGAACCCCAGCGAGAATGCCTCGTAAAACCCGCCGTCGCCGCTCGACCCTTCGGCCTTGTTCGCGACCAGCACGACCGGCGTCTTGCTCCCCCGCAGCCAGCGCGCAATCTCCGCGTCGAGCGGGACGATCCCCGCCCGCGCATCGATCACGAACAGCGCGACATCGGCCATGTCGACCGCCGCCTGCGTCTGCGCGCGCATCCGCCCGGGCAGGGTCGCGGCATCCTCGTCCTCGAACCCCGCTGTGTCGACCAGCCGGAAATCAAGGCCGAGCAGATGCGCGTCCCCTTCCCGCCGGTCACGCGTCACCCCCGGTCGGTCATCGACCAGCGCAATCCGCTTGCCGACCAGCCGGTTGAACAGCGTCGACTTGCCCACATTGGGACGTCCGATAATGGCAACGATGGGCAGGGGCATGGCGCGCCCTAGCCTATCTGAACGCCGTAATCTTCCCCGAATTGTCGAGAATATAAAGCGTCGAATTGGCGACAACCGGCGACAGGAAGACCGGCGCGCCGATCTTGGTCGTCGACTGGACCTTGCCGTCCGTGGCGCCGACGCTGACCATCTGCCCTTCGGACGACGCCAGCACCAGACGATCCCCGGCAAGCACCGGGCCGCTCCACGAGATCGGTCCGTTCTTCGACTTCATCTTGCGATAGCGTTGCAGCGGCGTGGACCAGCGCACCTTGCCCGTCGCGCGCGCGATGCACAGCAGTTTCGCCTCGTCGGTCACCACGAACAGCCATTCACCCGCGACCCATGGCGTCGAAATCCCCGCGACGTTCATTTCCCACAGACGCTGGCCCGTGACAAGTTCGAGGCTGACCATCCGCCCGCCCTGTCCGACTGCGAACACCCGGCCCTGATCGATCACGGGATCGGCATCGATGTCCGACAGCGTGCCGACCGACGTGTTGATGCTGGTCCGTGACAAGGTGTCCTGCCACACCGACCGTCCGTTTTCATAACGATAGGCGTTGAGGTCGCCCGACGAAAATCCGGCGACGACTGTCCCCTGCCCCACGGCCGGTGCCGCAACGCCGAACACGCCCGCCAGCTGTACCGCCGCGGCTTCGTTCCATTCGACATTGCCATCGGCTGCTTTCAGCGCGAACAGCTGATTGTCCTGGCTCATGACAAAGACATTGCCATTGGCCACCGTCGGACTGCCGCGCAATGGGCCACCGGGCCGCTTTTTCCAGACCACTGCGCCGTCGGCAACGTTCAGCGCGCCGACATCGCCCAGGCCGTTGGTCGCATAAAGGAACGCGCCCTCCACACTGACACCGCCGCCGAACAGCGACGACTTGTTCTTGCCACCCTCGCCGAATTGCACTGACCACAGCCGCGCGCCGCTTGCCGCGTTGAAGGCAGTGACACGTGCGCCGGTGTCCATCACGTAAAGCTTGCCGTCCGCGACCACCGGGGATGCCGCCAGCCGCGATTCCTTCGACGCGCCTTCGACCTTGGCCGACCACGCCCGGCCCGGGCTTGCCGACAGCGCCAGATGCCCCATCGATTTCGACGCATTGCCGCCCGGCTGCGTCCAGCTGTCGTTCGCAACCGCAGCCGGCAGGACGACTGCGACATCGGCCAGCGCGGGCTCGACCTCGACACCGCTTTCCGACGTCAGGATCGGTATCCGTTCGCCGAGCAGTGCCGATTTGGGTTTCGATCCCTTGAATATCCCACAGCCGCCCAGCATCGTCAGCGCCGCCATCACCACGACCGTTTTACGCCAATGTCTCATCATCACTGATTGCCCTTTGCCGGGATCGCGTCGACCCCCAATGTCCCTGCCAGTTGCACGACGCGCTCGCGGATCGTCTGCGGCACGCTTTCGTCTTTGGCAATTGCCGCAAACATCGCCCCGGCCAGATCCCTCTTGCCCAGCTTCAGATAGGACAGGCCGACCATTTCACCCGCACTTCCGAACCACGGATTGCCCGGCGCGGCGAGCGGTTTCAGGCGCGCGATGACCGCGTCGGGCGTCATCATGTCGAATTCGGCTGCCGTCTGTCGCACCAGCGCCAGGTCGCGATACGGCGGGTCGATCCCGGGTCTGGCGGCAATGGCGGCAAACAGGGCAACCGCGCGCTTCACATCGCCCTTGTCGATCGCCATGTCGGCCTGCGTCAGTGTCGCCGCAACGGAAATCCCCGCGGTTTTCGATGCCGCAAGCATGGCCAGCTTCGGCGCGACCGCACTGGCTTTGCCGGCGTTCAGATCGTCCAGCGTCGTGCTCAGCTGTTCGCCTTCGACGCCCAGTTTTTCTGCACGGTCATTCTGCCACCACAAAAAGCCGCCGAACAGCGCAAGGCCACCGAGGACCGCAGCGATGATCCACCGCCCATAGGATCGCCACAGGCCGATCGCCTGATCGCGGCGCAATTCATCATCGACTTCGCGGATAAATTCTTCATTGGTCGTGGGCGATATGGCCAAGGGGTCAGGCTCCGGCAACAAACAGGCGGGCAGCTTTAGCGGCGGTTGGCGGGCACGGCTAGTCCCCGGCGCTCACCCCTTTGCGGCGTAAATCTGCTCGGCCGTCGGAAAGGCGCGCGCACGCACATCGGCGGCATAGGCCGCGGCTGCGTCCTGCACGAAACCGGCCATGTCACCATAGCGCTTCACGAAACGCGGCGTCCGCTCGAACAGGCCCAGCATGTCTTCGGTGACAAGCACCTGACCGTCGCACCGGGCCGACGCGCCAATGCCGATGGTGGGGCAGGCCACGCTTGCGGTCATCTCGACTGCGATCCGCTCGACGACACCTTCGACGACGATGGCAAAGGCGCCTGCGGCATCGACCGCTTTTGCATCGGCGATGATTTTTGCCCGTTCACCCTCATTGTGCCCGCGCGCGCCATAGCCGCCAAGCTGGTTGACCGCCTGTGGTGTCAGCCCGACATGCGCCATCACCGGAATGCCGCGCGCCGACAGGAACGCGATCGTCTCCGCCATCACGGCGCCGCCTTCCATCTTGACCGCGGCGGCGCCGGTTTCCTTCAGGACCCGCACGGCATTGGCAAACGCCACCTGCGGAGAAGCCTCATAACTGCCGAATGGCATGTCGATGACGACGACACTGTGATAACTTCCGCGCACCACGGCGGCGCCATGCGCGCACATCATGTCAAGCGAAACCGGGATCGTCGAGGGCAGACCATAGATCACCTGCCCCAGCGAATCACCCACCAGCAACATGTCGCAATGCGGATCGAGCAACTGCGCCATCCGCACGGTATAGGCGGTCAGCATGACCAGCGGTTCTGCCGTCACGCCGCCCGCCTTGCGCGCACGGATCGCGGGCACGGTCAGCCGCTTCATCGGCGCCGGGGTCGGGTTCGCGCGGCTCGTCGCACTGTCGATCGTGTACGTCGTGGACATCGCCACCCCCTAACCGAAATCCCCCCAACACAAAACACCCCCCCATTTCGGGGACACTATACTTAATTCCCCTGTAACGCGTTATCCTCATGAGACATCAACCTGAGGGAATTAAGTATAGTGTCCCCGAAATACGCACAGAATTAAGTATAGTGTCCCCGAAATACCCTAGGCGGCCTGGCGCAGCGTCAGGGGTGCCAGCGCGGCGACAAACTGATCGACGCTCGCGGCCCAGGTGAAGCTGCTGCCATATATCGCACAGTCCGCACGGTCCCGGGTCAGCGCAGTGCCGATCGCGCGTGTCAGGTCGTCGTCAAGCGCGCCGGTCATCGGCGTGACGATATCCACCGGCCCGCTGACCGGATAAGCCGCCACCGGTGTTCCGCAGGCCAGCGCCTCGATCATGACAAGCCCGAATGTATCGGTGCGGCTGGGAAAGACAAAGACGTCGGCCCCGGCATAGGCCCCCGCCAGCGCCGCGCCGCGCAACGCACCCGGAAAATGCACGTCGGGAAACCGCGCGGCAAGGGCAGTGCGCGCCGGACCGTCACCCACGACGACTTTGCTGCCCGGGTGATCACTGACCAGAAACGCCTCGATGTTTTTTTCAACCGCAATCCGCCCGACATAAAGCTGGATCGGGCGCGGCAGCCCGGCAAATGCTGCCGGTGCGGCGGCCGAGGGCGAAAAATTGTCAAGATCGACTCCCCGGCTCCACGCGACGCTGTGCGGCACGCCGTGCGTTGCCAGCAGCGTCCGGACCGAGGGGGTCGACACCAGCACCGCCTGCGACGCAGCGTGGAACCAGCGGATATACATCCATATCCATTCGGCTGAAATGCCAGTGCGCGCCGCAAAATAATCGGGAAATTGGGTGTGATAGGCCGTCGTGAACGGAAACCCGCGGCGCAGGCACCAGCGCCGGGCGGCGACACACAACGGCCCTTCGGTCGACAAATGGACGGCATCGGGGGCGAACCGGGCAATGCGGTCGCCGACCCAGGCGGCACGCGTCATCGCCAGCCGGATTTCGGGATAGGTCGGGCACGGGATCGACGGATACAGGTCGGGCGAAATCACCGCGACGACATGGCCCCTGCGTTCCAGTTCGGCCCGTGTCGCCATCAACGTCCGCACCACGCCATTCACCTGCGGCGTCCATGCATCGGTGACGATGGCGATTCTCATGCCACCATCCGGTAACCGGTCCGGTATTCGACAGGGTGCGCGCTTCTCGCTTTGATTTCTTCGGCCCAGTGCAGGATTTCCATGCGGCCGTCGAAATGCTCGGCCAGCGCGGTGCACCCTTCGACCCAGTCGCCGTCGTTATAATATCGGATGCCGCCGATCTCGCGCATTTCGGCGTTGTGGATATGGCCACAGACCACGCCATCGACCCCGCGGGCACCGGCTTCATGTGCGACCGCCTCTTCGAACCGCGAAATGAATGCGACCGCGTTCTTCACCTTGTGCTTGGCGGTTTTTGACAGCGACCAATAAGGTTTGCCCAGCCATGCGCGCACCTTGTTGACGACGTGGTTGCAGCGCATCAGCCAGGTATAGGCGGCATCGCCCACGAACGCGAGCCAGCGGTGGGCAAGCATGATGGTATCGAATTCGTCACCGTGCAGGACGAGCAGCTTGCGCCCGTCCGCGGTTTCATGAATGGCCTTGCGCCGGATTTCGACCCCGCCGAAATTCATGCCGGTGAACTGGCGGAACATCTCGTCATGATTGCCCGGAATATAGACGACGCGCGTCCCGCGATTTGCCCGTTTCATCACGCGCCAGACGACGTCGTTGTGCGCGGCGGGCCAATAGAATTTCTTTTTCATCTGCCAGCCGTCGATGATGTCGCCGACCAGATACATCGTGTCGCTGTCGGTCGAATCCAGAAAATCGACCAGCATCCCCGCATTGCACCCCCGCGTGCCCAGATGAATGTCACTTATCCAGAGGGTGCGAAATCGCCGTCGCGGCCCTTCACGTTCGGGAATCGCCGGTGGCTTTTGATGAAAATCGGCCAGATCCGCCGCAAACGGCACTCGCATCATTGCGTCCATGATCGTTCCCTGCCGCACGGTTGCATCGCTCGGCATGGCTATGAGTCGAAAGTGTGACACAGGTTTTCCATTTTCATGGACATAATGTGACAGGCACGTGCTCAGCGCATGGTCAGAACGATCTTGCCGACATGATGTCCTGAATCCATCAGCGCATGGGCATCGGCAGCGTCGGACAGCGCAAACACCGTATCGATCACCGGTTTCAGCCGCCCCGCCTCGACATGCGGCCACACGGTCCGCGCCAGTTCGTCGGCGACGAGCGACTTGAACATCACGGATCGTGGCCGCAACGTCGATCCTGTCAGGGTCAGACGACGCTGCATCATCAGCGGGATGAACAGGTCGGTATTGGCACCGCCAAGCACGGCAATCGACACATGCCGCCCTTCTTCGGCCAGGCACGTCAGGTTGCGCGGCACATAATCGCCGCCGACCATGTCGAGCACGGCGTTGACACCGGCGCCGCCGGTGATGCGCCTGACCTCTTCGACGAAATCGGCGCTTTTGTAATTGATCGCGTGATCGGCGCCAATCTCGCGCGCGCGCCTGCATTTGTCATCGGATCCACAGGTCACGATCATGGTCAGCCCGAACAGCTTGCCAAGCATGACCGCCATCGTCCCGATCCCGCTGGTGCCGCCGTGGACGAGCACGATATCCCCCTCGACGGCATAGGCACGTTCGAACAGGTTGGTCCACACCGTGAACAGGGTTTCGGGCATCGCCGCGGCCTCGATCATCGACAGCGCGTGCGGCACGGCCAGACATTGTCCGGCAGGCGCCACGCAATAGTCGGCATAGCCGCCGCCTGCGACCAGTGCGCACACCGGCTGTCCGATCAGGGCGCTGTCGGTGCCCGCACCAACGGCCACGACTTCACCCGCCACTTCAAGCCCTATGATCGACGGTGCGCCCGGCGGCGGCGGATATCCTCCTTTGCGCTGGAGCACGTCGGGCCGGTTCACCCCGGCGGCCGCCACCCGGATCAGCACATCCCCCGCACCCGGCACCGGCACCGGCCGCGCGACGGGGACAAGCACCTCGGGGCCACCGGGTTGCGCGGGATCGATGGCCATCATCATGTCCGGAACAGTCACATGCGCTTCCTGCAAAAGGTTCAGTGACCCGCCCTTAATATGGCCGGACACGGAATAACAGGCATATGGTTGACAGACGCCACATCAGACGCGACCGTGGCGACATGGATACCGACGACATCGCGCCGCCACCGCGGGCCGGCGACCCGGTCGCTCTGCTGGCCAGGGTCGACCTTGATCCGTTGTCCGTTGCCGAACTCGATGCACGGATCGTCGCGCTCGAAACCGAAATCGTCCGCACCCGCGCCAGACGCGACAAAGCCGTTCATCACAGAGCCAGCGCCGATGCGCTATTCGGTCGTTAAAGTGAAACATTTGACGGACGTTCTTGATTGACAGCACCGGGCAACCAACATGATGTTCAACCGGAGGCTTCGCCCGCAGGCCTCGTACTGGGACAAAAAAATGCCTTCCTTCGCTCGCCAACTCGAAACGACGCTCCATAACGCGCTGGCCGCCGCCGCGACGCGCAAGCATGAATATGCGACGCTCGAACATCTTCTGCTCGCACTGATCGATGACGAACATGGGGCACAGGTGATGGTCGCCTGCGGTGTCGACACCGGCGAGCTGAAAAACACCGTCACCACTTATCTTGACAATGAACTCGAAGCCTTGCGCACCGAAGGCCAGACCGATCCGTCGCCGACCAGCGGTTTCCAGCGTGTGGTCCAGCGTGCGATCCTCCACGTCCAGTCTTCGGGCCGCGACGAAGTGACGGGCGCCAACGTCCTCGTCGCCTTGTTCAGCGAGCGTGAAAGCTATGCCGTCTATTTCCTGCAACAGCAGGACATGAGCCGCCTCGACGCCGTCAGCTTCATCAGCCACGGCGTCGGCAAAGGCGTCACTGCCCCCGAAGCCACCGCGCCAAAGGGGGCCGACGATGAGAAACCGACCAAGGCCGAGGGCGGGAAGGGCAAGGCCGAATCCGCGCTCAAGCAGTTCACGGTCGACCTCAACGAAAAAGCCAAAGCGGGCAAGGTCGATCCGCTGATCGGTCGCGGCCCCGAAGTCGACCGCACTGTCCAGATTCTCTGCCGCCGGTCAAAGAACAACCCGCTTTATGTGGGCGACCCCGGCGTCGGCAAAACCGCGATCGCAGAGGGGCTTGCGCGCAAGATCGTCGAGGGTAATGTCCCCGAAGTGCTGCTGCCCGCGGTCATCTATTCGCTCGACATGGGGGCGCTGCTTGCCGGCACGCGTTATCGCGGCGATTTCGAGGAACGGCTGAAAGCAGTCGTCAACGAACTTGAAAAACTGCCGCATGCCATATTGTTCATCGACGAAATCCACACGGTGATCGGTGCGGGCGCCACATCGGGCGGCGCGATGGATGCATCGAACCTGCTCAAGCCCGCGCTCAGCGGCGGGACGATCCGCTGCATCGGCTCGACGACGTACAAGGAATTCCGCAACCATTTCGAAAAGGACCGCGCGCTGCTCCGCCGGTTCCAGAAAATCGACGTCAACGAACCGACGATCGAGGATACGATCAAGATTCTCGCAGGTCTCCGCTCCGCGTTCGAGGGGCATCACAAGGTCAAATACACCCCCGACGCGATCAAGTCGGCCGTCGAACTCAGCGCGCGCTACATCAACGACCGCAAGCTGCCCGACAAGGCGATCGACGTGATCGACGAAGTCGGCGCGATGCAGATGCTCGTTGCCCCCAACAAGCGCAAGAAAGTGATCACGCCCAAAGAGATTGAGGCAGTGATCGCAACGATGGCACGCATCCCGCCGAAATCAGTGAGCGCCGACGACACCAGGTCGCTGGCAAGCCTAGAAACCGATCTGAAACGCGTGGTCTTCGGTCAGAACGCAGCCATCGAAAAACTTGCCTCCGCCATAAAACTCTCACGCGCTGGCCTGCGTGATCCTGACAAGCCGATCGGCAATTACCTTTTCACCGGGCCGACGGGCGTGGGCAAGACCGAAGTCGCGCGCCAGCTCGCCAGCATCATGGGCATTCCGCTGCAACGTTTCGACATGAGCGAATATATGGAGCGCCATTCGGTCAGCCGACTGATCGGAGCACCGCCGGGCTATGTCGGCTTTGATCAGGGCGGCCTCCTCACTGATGCCATCGACCAGCAGCCGCATTCGGTGCTCCTCCTCGACGAAATCGAAAAGGCGCATCCCGACCTGTTCAACATATTGTTGCAGGTCATGGATCATGGCCGCCTGACTGATCAGCATGGAAAATCCGTCGATTTCCGCAACGTCATCCTGATCATGACGACCAATGCCGGCGCGTCCGACATGGCGCGCGAATCGCTCGGCTTCGGCAACAACAGCCGCGAGGGCGAGGACGAGGAAGCGGTGAGGAAGATGTTCACCCCCGAATTCCGCAACCGCCTCGATGCGATCGTCCCGTTCGGCTATCTGCCGACCGACGTCGTCGCGCGCGTGGTCGACAAGTTCATCCTGCAACTCGAACTGCAACTCGCCGACCGCGAAGTGCATATCAAGCTCGACGATGCGGCAAAGGACTGGCTGACGACCAAGGGCTATGACAAGCTTTATGGCGCGCGCCCGATGGGCCGTCTGATCCAGGAAAAGATCAAGCAACCGCTCGCCGAGGAACTGCTGTTCGGCAAGCTCGTCCACGGCGGCGAAGTGATGGTCCACCTGAAAGAGACCGACGGCGTCAACGCACTGGCGTTCGAAATAACCCCGGCCGCCCCGAAAAAGGGCAGGAAAGGCGGCCGAACAAAGGTTGTCGCCGGAATGGGTTGACCCCGACCTGCCCGAATGGACGCAGGATCAGTTCGACCGCGCCGAGATCCGGTTTGGCGATCACATCATCCGCCCCGCCAACGGGACGCTGACGAGGCCCGGTCGCCCGCCCGAAGGTGATGTCGCCAAGCGGCAGGTGACGCTGCGTCTCGACCCCGATGTCATCGCCGCCTTTCGCGCGGGTGGTGCGGGCTGGCAATCACGGATGAACGCGGCGTTGCGGAAAGCCATAGGGCTGTAACGACTCCAGACTCACCCGTCCCTCGGCGTGCCGCGACAGCCGCCCGCCGAGTTCCAGTTCCAGCAACACCGTCGCCACCACGGCCGGATGCAGCCCCGATTGCCGGACCAGTTCGTCGACCGGCACCGGCGTATGCCCCAGCAGATCGGTCACCGCCCGCCGTTCCCCGTCACTCGCATCGGCCTCCACGGGCGGCCCGCGCCAGCCCTCCGCGCGCTGCTCGACGCGGCCTGAAAGCGGCCGGATCATCTCAAGCACATCGCCCGCATTCTGCACCAGCGTCGCGCCGTCGCGGATCAGCGCGTTGCACCCTTGCGCGCGCGGGTCGAGCGGACTTCCCGGCACTGCCATCACTTCGCGCCCGGCTTCGTTGGCCAGCCGTGCCGTGATCAGCGATCCCGATTTCGGTGCTGCCTCGATCACGACCGTGCCCAGTGCCATCCCGGCGATGATCCGGTTGCGCGAGGGGAAATGCCGCGCCAGCGGCTCACGCCCCGGTGGCTGTTCGGCGATCAGCACGCCTTCGTGCGCGATCCGTTCCTGAAGCGCGGCGTTTTCCGGCGGAAAGGCAATGTCAATCCCGCTTGCGATCACGCCTGCGGTTGCCATGTCGACTGCCCCCTGATGCGCCGCCGTATCGATGCCGCGCGCCAGGCCCGACACGACAAGGCACCCTTCGCCCGCCAGATCATGCGCAAGGCCCCGTGCGAACCGGCACGCCGCCGCACTGGCATTGCGCGCGCCGACAATGGCAATCGCGGGCCGCGCCATCAGGCGCAAGTCACCGCGCACGATCAGCGCAGGCGGCGCCGTATCGAGCGTGGCGAGCAGCGGCGGATACAGCCCCTCACCCACAAACAGATAGCGCGCACCCGCTGTGTCCACCGCCCGCAATTCGGCCTCGACCTCATGCGCGGCAGCAATCCGGATCGCCTTGCCCCCGCCGCGCGCCGCCAGACCGGGCAGCGCCTCCAGCGCGGCCGCGGCCGTGCCGAACCGCGCGAGAAGCTGGACATAAGTCACTGGCCCGACATTTGCCGACCGGATCAGCCGCAACCTGTCAAAAATGTCAGACACGCCGTCCGGCTTTCGGTTCTTCGCCGCGCCGCAGCCGCCCGATATTGGCCCGGTGTTTCCACATCACCAGCAATGCCATCCCCAGCAACAGCGCCAGCAGATCGACCCTGCCAAGCAAAACCGCCGCAACCGGCGCAAAGGCCGCCGCTGCCATGCCGCCGATCGACGAAAAACGGAACACCGCCAGCGCCGCGAGCCAGACGCCTGCGAAAATCAGTCCGACCGGCCACGACACTGCCAGGGCAATGCCGAGCATCGTCGCCACCCCCTTGCCACCGTTGAAGCGCAGCCAGACAGGATAGAGATGCCCCAGAAACGCCGCCAGCCCCCCGATGGCGCCCAGCCCCGGCTGAATCGCCTCCGCGATCAGGACCGCGGCCGCACCCTTTGCCCCGTCAAGCAGCAGCGTCGCCACCGCCAGCCCCTTGCGTCCCGTGCGCAACACATTGGTCGCCCCGATATTGCCCGACCCGATCGCCCGCAGATCGCCCGCCCCGGCCATCCGCGTCAGGACCAGCCCGAACGGAATCGAACCAAGGACGTAACCCGTCACCAACGCCAGCAATGGCGCAACCCAGAGCATCTATGAACCCCTTACCGCCAAGACCCCGCGTGCCGCGACGATAGAGACACCACAAAAATGCGCAACCGCAACCGCAACACGCCGCGACTGATCGAAAATGTCCATGACTGTGGGATCCGGACCTTCCACGCCACCCCCCGCACACCCACGCTCCAGTCATTTTCCCGCTGTCCTACAGGCGTCGGTTTGTCCTATCCTTCCATGATGACATTGTCCCGTGCCTGTCTTGTCCGGCTGACCACGCCCCGCCCGAACCCCCCGGAAGTTCACAGGGTAAGGGGGGACGTAGTGTGAACTTCCGCTCGAATGGTGCAGCGCAAACGTGATGAGGCGGGACGCACCCATCCTGTTTTTCGATTCGGGAGTCGGCGGCTTGTCGGTCGTCGCGGCGGCCCGCGCGCTGCTGCCGACTGCGCCGTTCGTCTATGCCGCCGACAATGCCGGTTTCCCCTATGGCACCAAAAGCGAGGAGGATATTGCGGCGCGCGTGCCGACATTGCTCGGGCGGCTGGTCGAACGGTGCCGGCCATGCCTTGTCGTCATTGCCTGCAACACGGCGTCGACGATTGCGCTTCCGGTCGTGCGGGCCGCACTCGACGTGCCCGTCGTCGGCACCGTGCCCGCGATCAGGCCTGCGGGGCTGCTGTCCGAAACCCGCGTCATCGGCATCCTCGGCACTGACGCCACTGTGCGCCAGCCCTATGTCGCCCGGCTGTCGGCTGAATTTGCGCACGACTGCACGGTCATTCGCCACGGGTCCGCGGCGCTCGTCGACCTCGCCGAAACAAAGCTGCGCGGGGACGTGATCGACCCGGATGCCGTGCGCACCGCACTTGCCGGCCTGTTCAAAGGGCCCGACGGCGCGCGCATCGACACTGTGGTGCTGGCCTGCACGCATTTCCCGCTGCTCGAAACCGAACTTGCCGCCGCCGCACCGCATCCGGTCCGCTTTGTCGATGGCAGTGCGGGGATCGCGCGGCGAATCTCCGTTCTGACTCAGGAACAGGACTGGCCCGCCGCCGCGCCGCCGGGACTGGCCATCTTCACGCGTGTTGATGACGCCGTGCATTCGCTCGCCCCCGCGCTGGCCGGCTATGGCTTTCCAGTCATCACGGCCCTGTAATTGCGAGACGTTCGCACTGGATTCGTTAACAAAGTCCCGGTATTTGCGCCTGACCGACGGGAGCCGTTTGTGGATTATAACCGTATTTTCGCCTCTGCCATCGACCGGCTTCATGCCGAAGGGCGTTACCGCGTGTTCATCGACATCTTGCGTAACAAGGGGAGTTACCCGAACGCGCGCTGCTTTGCGGGGCATAACGGGCCAAAACCGATCACGGTATGGTGCTCGAACGATTATCTCGCGATGGGCCAGCACCCAAAGGTGATCGCGGCGATGGAAGAGGCACTGCATGACGTCGGCGCCGGTTCAGGCGGCACGAGGAATATCGGCGGCAACACGCATTATCATGTCGACCTTGAGGCCGAACTGGCCGATCTGCATGGCAAGGACGGCGCGCTGCTGTTCACCAGCGGCTATGTCTCGA
>CAXTTJ010000010.1:0-58010 GCA_964247235.1 uncultured Sphingomonadaceae bacterium | reverse complement strand
ATCGCGTGCTCGATCAGGCGACCGGCGACATCGCCGACACGGCCAAGCGCACCGGGGCGCTGATCCGCGGTCCCATTCCGCTGCCGACGCATATCGACAAATTCTGTGTCAACCGTGGCCCGCACGTCGACAAGAAGTCGCGCGAACAGTTCGAGGTCCGGACCTACAAGCGCCTGCTCGACATCATCCAGCCGACGCCGCAAACGGTCGACGCGTTGATGAAGCTGGATCTGGCTGCTGGCGTTGACGTGGAGATCAAGCTGGCCTAATGGCCGCATTCCGCAACCGGGCCGTATGATTCGGATGCGACGAGATAAGGGATACCGCCCGGCTTGCCGGGGCTGCGTCCCCGTCCTCCCTCCCCTCTGAACAAGGGCGCGGGAAAATGCCCGGACGGGGCCGTTCAAGACATTGGGCAAAGCCAAGCGTGCAGCGGGTTTATCTGTTGTGCGCCTCTGACATGAGGAGTAAGGCCGGTGCGTACCGGAGTGATTGCAAAGAAGATGGGGATGACCCGTCTGTTTCAGGACGATGGGCGGCACGTTCCCGTGACCGTACTCGCGCTTGAGACCAACCAGGTGATTTCACAGCGGACAGCGGATCGTGACGGCTATGTCGCGGTCCAGATGGGCGCGGGCGTTGCCAAGGCGAAGAACGTCGCCAAGCCGCAGCGCGGGCATTTCGGCAAGGCCGAAGTCGAACCCAAAGCCAAAGTCGTCGAGTTTCGCGTGTCCGAAGATGCGCTGGTCGATGTGGGCGCGGAGATTTCCGCTGACCATTTCGTTGCCGGGCAGCTGGTCGATGTTTCGGGCCACACGCAGGGCAAGGGATTCCAGGGCGGCATGAAGCGCTGGAACTTCGGCGGTCTGCGCGCCACGCACGGTGTTTCGGTGTCGCACCGTTCGCTGGGGTCGACCGGGCAGCGTCAGGACCCGGGCAAAGTGTTCAAGGGCAAGAAGATGGCGGGCCACATGGGCGACCGTCAGCGCACGCAGCAGAATCTGGAAATCGTGTCGACCGACGTCGAGCGCGGGTTGCTTTTCGTGAAAGGCTCGGTGCCCGGCTCCAAGGGCACGTGGCTGATGGTCAAGGATGCGGTGAAAGTGCCCGCGCACAAGGACGTGCCTTATCCTGCATCGGTGAAGTCGGCAGCCGTGGCGCACGATGCATCTGCCGAGACCCCGGCCGAAGACATTGTCGCGCCCGAAGCGACAGAAAATCAGGAGGGCTGAACATGAAACTGAAGGTTCAAACCCTCGACGGCAAGGCAGCCAAGGGCGCTGACATCGAATTGAATGACGACGTGTTCGGCATAGAACCGCGCGCCGACATTCTCCACCGTGTCATCACCTGGCAGCTTGAAAAGCGCCGTGCGACCGCACGTGGCACGCGTGAGCGCGCCGATGTTGCCCGCACCGGCAAGAAGTTCGGCAATCAGAAGGGTGGCGGCACCGCCCGTCATGGCAATCGCCGCGCACCGACGTTCATCGGCGGTGGTAAAGCGCATGGTGCCCGCGTGCGTGACTTCAATCCCTCGCTGAACAAGAAGATCCGTGCGATCGGCCTGAAAATGGCGCTGTCGTCGAAGGCGAAGGACGGGACGCTGATCATCATGGACTCACTGGCGGTTGCCGACAGCAAGACCAGGACTCTTGTTGCAAATCTGGCCAATCTCGGCTGGGGCAGGACGGCACTGGTCATCGATGGCGAGACAGTGGATACGAGTTTTGCAACGGCAGCCGCGAACCTGCACATGATCAACGTGCTGCCCGCCGGTGGCGCCAACGTCTATGACATATTGAAGCACGACACGCTGGTCCTGACCCGCGCGGGCGTTGAAAAGCTGGAGGCGCGGTTCAATGGCTAAGAAGCCTGCAAAGAGCGGCGTCGCGCTGCGTCATTATGACGTCGTCGTCGCGCCCTATATCACCGAAAAGTCGACGATGATGAGCGAGCACAACGCGGTTGTGTTCAAGGTCGCGAACGACGCCACCAAGCCCGAGATCAAGGCCGCTGTCGAAGCGCTGTTTTCGGTGTCGGTGACGAAGGTGAATACGATCGTCCAGAAGGGCAAGACCAAGAAGTGGAAGGGCACGCCCTACACCAGGTCGGACTTCAAAAAGGCAATCGTGACACTGGCCGACGGCCAGTCGATCGACGTGACCACGGGGATATAACCGATGGCTCTTAAACATTATAATCCGACCAGCCCGGCGCGGCGTGGCCTGATCCTTGTCGACAAGTCGGCGTTGTGGAAGGGCGGCCCCGTCAAGGCGCTGACCGAAGGCAAGAAGAAGACGGGCGGCCGCAACAACAAGGGCCATGTGACGTCGCGCGGCATCGCGGGCGGGCACAAGCAGAGCTATCGCTTCATCGATTTCAAGCGGCGCCAGTGGGACGTCGAAGGGACGGTCGAGCGGATCGAATATGATCCCAACCGCACCGCCTTCATCGCGCTTGTCTCCTATGGCGAAGGCGATGTGAAATATATCATCGCGCCGCAGCGTCTGGCCGTGGGTGACAAGGTGATTGCGGCGAAGAAGACCGACGTGAAGCCCGGCAATGCGATGGAAATCGGCCAGGTTCCGGTCGGCACGATCGTCCACAATGTCGAGATGAAACCCGGCAAGGGTGGCCAGATCGCGCGGTCGGCGGGCACTTATGTGCAGGTTGTCGGTCGTGACCGCGGCATGGTCATCGTCCGCCTCAACTCGGGTGAGCAGCGCTATATCCACGCCAATTGCATGGCGACAGTGGGCGCGGTGTCGAACCCCGACAATGCCAACACCAACCTGGCCAAGGCGGGCCGCAACCGGTGGAAGGGCATCCGCCCGCTGACGCGCGGTGTCGCCAAGAACCCGGTCGATCACCCGCACGGCGGTGGGGAAGGCCGGACTTCGGGCGGTCGTCATCCGGTGACGCCATGGGGCAAGCCGACCAAGGGTGCGCGGACACGCAGCAACAAATCGACTGACAAGATGATCATCCGGTCACGTCACGCAAAGAAGAAGAAGTAACATGGCACGTTCCGTCTGGAAGGGTCCGTTCGTCGACCTTCATCTGCTCAAGAAAGCCGAAACGGCATCGGAAACCAGTTCGCGCACGCCGATCAAGACGTGGTCGCGCCGCTCGACAATCCTGCCGCAGTTCGTGGGGCTTACGTTCAGTGTCTACAACGGCCGCAAGTTCGTGCCCGTGAGCGTGAACGAAGACATGGTCGGCATGAAACTCGGCGAATTCGCGCCCACGCGCTACTTCCCCGGCCACGCCGCAGACAAGAAGGGCAAGCGCTGATGTCGAAATCTGTCAATCCGCGCAAGGTTGCCGACAACGAAGCGCTGGCCACGTCGACATCGATCCGTGGTTCGGCGCAGAAGCTCGGCCTCGTCGCGGCGCTGATCCGCAACCGCAAGGCCGGCGATGCGATGAACATCCTCCAGTTTTCGACCAAGGGCATGGCGATCGACGTGCGCAAGTGCCTCGCCTCTGCCATTGCGAATGCCGAAAACAACCATAATCTCGACGTCGACAGCCTCGTCGTGGTCGAAGCCAGTGTCGGCAAGGGATTGTCGATGAAGCGCTTTGCCACCCGCGCGCGCGGGCGATCGACACAGATCGTCAAGCCATTCAGTCGTCTGCGCGTCGTCGTGCGCGAAGTTCAGGACGAAGCGTGATGGCCGGAGAAAAAAGTGTCAGACACTTTTGGTGTCGCGCTGCCTTCGCAGAAATTAATTGCTCGCAAAAAGTGTCTGACACTTTTTCTTCGGTGGAAGTTCAACATGGGTCATAAATCAAATCCGATCGGGCTTCGGCTCCAGATCAACCGGACGTGGGACAGCCGCTGGTATGCGGAAGGCGCCGATTACGGGCGGTTGCTGCTCGAAGACCTGAACATCCGCACGTTCATCATGAAGACGCTGCCGCAGGCGGCGATTTCGAAGGTCGTGATCGAGCGCCCGGCCAAGCTGTGCCGCATTTCGATCTATGCGGCGCGTCCCGGTGTCATCATCGGCAAAAAGGGTGCGGACATCGAAGCGCTGCGCAAGACGATCGGCGCCATGACGTCGTCGGATGTGTCGCTGAACATCGTCGAAATCCGCAAGCCCGAAATCGATGCCAAGCTTGTGGCGCAGGGCATTGCCGACCAGCTCGAACGGCGTATTGCGTTCCGGCGGGCGATGAAGCGCGCCATGCAATCGGCGATGCGGCTTGGTGCCGAAGGGATCAAGATCATGTGCGGCGGCCGCCTGGGCGGTGCCGAAATCGCGCGGGTCGAACAATATCGTGAAGGCCGCGTGCCGCTGCACACGCTGCGCGCGCACGTCGATTATGCCGAAGCCGAAGCGCATACCGCTTATGGCGTGTGCGGGATCAAGGTCTGGATTTTCAAGGGTGAAATCCTTGGTCATGACCCGATGTCGCAGGAACGGCTGATGCTCGAAGCGCAGACGTCGGGTGTCCGTCCCGCCCGCGACGACCGTCGTTAAGGACCATAGAGATGCTGCAACCGAAAAAAGCCAAATTCCGCAAGACCTTCAAGGGCAAGATTCACGGCGATGCCAAGGGTGGCACGCAGCTGAATTTCGGGTCCTATGGCCTGAAGGCGCTTGAACCCGAGCGGATCACCGCGCGCCAGATCGAAGCCGCACGCCGCGCGATCACGCGTCACATCAAGCGCCAGGGGCGTTTGTGGATCCGGATTTTCCCCGACGTGCCCGTGACGTCGAAGCCCGCCGAAGTCCGCATGGGCAAGGGCAAGGGCGCGATCGAATATCACGCCGCACGCGTCAAGCCTGGTCGTATTCTGTTCGAACTGGACGGTGTGCCGGGACCGATTGCGGCAATCGCGTTCAGCCGCGCGATGGAAAAACTGCCGATCAAGACCAAGGTTGTCGCACGTCTGGGCGACTTCTCGCATCTGGGAGCCAAATAAGATGGCCAAGATTGCTGACCTCAAACTGAAAACCGACGATGAATTGTCGGGCCAGCTTGGCGAATTGAAGCGCGAGGCGTTCAACCTGCGTTTTCAGGCCGCGACCAACCAGCTGGAAAAGCCCGCGCGCGTCCGTGTGGTGCGCCGCACGATTGCACAGATAAAAACACTTCAGACGGCGCGCAGCGCCGAAGGAGCGAAGTAATGCCGAAGCGCGTTCTCACCGGCGTCATTGTCTCTGACAAGGGCGACAAGACGGTGGTGGTCAATGTCGAGCGGAAGGTGAAGCATCCGCTGTACGCAAAGATCATCCGCCGCACGAAAAAATATCATGCGCATGACGAAGCGAATGCGTTCAAGCTCGGCCAGATCGTGCGCATCGAGGAATGCGCCCCGGTCAGCAAGCTGAAGACGTGGAAAGTCATCGACGGCAGCGGCGTGGCCGACACCGGTGTTGAGGACAACGCATAATGATCCAGATGCAATCCAACCTGGAAGTCGCGGACAACAGCGGCGCCAAGCGCGTTCAGTGCATCAAGGTGCTGGGCGGATCGAAGCGCCGCTTTGCCGGCGTCGGCGATGTCATCGTCGTGTCGATCAAGGAAGCGGCGCCGCGCGGCAAGGTCAAGAAGGGCGACGTCCACCGCGCCGTCATCGTCCGCACGGCGAAGGACATTCACCGCGCCGACGGATCGACGATCCGGTTCGACACCAATGCCGCCGTCCTGGTCAACAAGAACGAGGAGCCGATCGGCACGCGTATCTTTGGCCCGGTGGTGCGTGAACTTCGTGCGAAGAACTACATGAAAATCATCAGCCTCGCGCCGGAGGTGCTGTGATGGCATCATTGAAGATCAAGAAGGGCGACAAGGTCGTCGTCCTGTCGGGCAAGGACAAGGGCAAGCACGGCGAAGTGACGAGGGCGTTCCCCAAGGACGGCAAGGTCATCGTGTCGGGCGTCAACATTGCGACGCGTCACCGCAAGGCGAGCCAGGAAAATCCGCAAGGCGGGCTCGACCGGTTCGAAGCACCGCTGCATGCGTCGAAAGTCGCCATCGAAGACCCCAAGACGGGCAAGCCCACGCGCGTCCGTTTTGAAGTGAAAGACGGCAAGAAAGTTCGGATCGCCGTGCGGTCCGGGGAGCAGATTCATGGTTGAGAAGACTGGGGCTGATGCAGCCTATAAGGCGCGGATGAAGGCGCTGTATGACGACAAGATCGTCGCCGCGATGACCGAGAAATTCGGGTACAAGAACCGCATGCAGGTTCCCCGGATCGACAAGATCGTCATCAACATGGGTGTCGGCGAAGCGACGCAGGACAAGAAGAAGGTCGACCAGGCGGTTTCCGAAATGGAGCTGATCGCCGGGCAGAAGCCTGTTGTCACCAAGGCCAAGAAGTCGATCGCGCAATTCAAGCTGCGCGAAGGCATGCCGATCGGCTGCAAGGTAACGCTGCGCAAGGAACGCATGTATGAGTTTCTTGACCGGTTCATCACGATCGCATTGCCGCGTGTCCGCGATTTCCGGGGCCTGAGCGACAAGAGCTTCGACGGACGCGGCAATTACGCCTGCGGCCTGAAGGAGCAGCTGATCTTCCCTGAAATCAGTTACGACAAGGTCGACCAAATCCGCGGCATGGACGTGATCGTCACGACCACGGCGAACACCGACGATGAAGCGCGCGAGCTGCTCCGCATGTTCGGATTTCCGTTCCCGATCCCTGCTCCTGCTCTGGCGGCTGAAGAAAAGAAGGCGGCATAAGCGATGGCAAAGAAAAGTTCGATCAACAAGAACGAGAAGCGCAAGGCAATGACCAAGCGCTTTGCGCCGAAATATGCCGCGTTGAAGGCGATTGCCAACGACGACAGCGTCGATGACAGCGAGCGCCTGATGGCCCGCCTCAAGATGTCGGCGTTGCCACGCAACGGCAATCCGACGCGAGTCCGCAACCGTTGTGAGCTGACGGGTCGTCCGCGCGCTTATTATCGCAAGTTCCGCCTCTGCCGTATCATGCTGCGCGACCTGGCCAATAAGGGCCTGATCCCCGGCGTTACGAAGTCGAGCTGGTAAGGGTTAAGATATGTCATTGACCGATCCCCTGGGTGATATGCTCACCCGCATCCGCAACGGCCAGCAGGCGCGCAAGGACAGCGTGACCACGCCGGGGTCCAAGCTGCGTCAGCGCGTCCTCGACGTGTTGCAGCGCGAAGGCTATATTCGTGGCTGGAGCGCCGAGGACGTTGCGGGCCATGACGGCATTCGCATCGAGCTGAAATATTTCGAGGGGCAGCCGGCAATCAAGCATGTCGCCCGCGTGTCAAAGCCGGGTCGCCGCGTCTATTCGGGCAGCAAGGAATTGCCGCGCGTGCGCAACGGCCTTGGCATCACGATCGTCTCGACACCGCGCGGTGTGCTTTCGGATGCCGAAGCACGCGAAGCCAATGTCGGCGGCGAAGTCCTCGCGGAGGTGTTCTGATGAGCCGTATCGGTAAAAAACCCGTCGCGATTCCGTCGGGCGTCACGGCGTCGATGGACGGCGGCATCATTTCGGTGAAGGGGCCCAAGGGCACTTTGACCATGCCGATGCGTGACGAGATCAGCTATACCCTTGATGAAGGCGGCGTGTCGGTGAAGCCGGCAAATGCCACGAAATCGGCGCGTGCCTTTTGGGGGATGCAGCGGACGATGGTGCAGAACCTTGTCACGGGCGTAACGGACGGGTTTACCAAGACGCTGGAAATCACCGGCGTCGGCTATCGCGCCAATGCGCAGGGCAACAAGCTGAAGCTTCAGCTGGGTTATTCGCATGACGTCGATATCGATGTGCCATCGGACCTGACCGTGCAGACGCCCGATCAGACGACGGTGCATATCAACGGCATCGACAAGCAGAAGGTCGGTCAGCTGGCCGCTGAAATCCGTCGCTGGCGCAAGCCGGAGCCTTACAAGGGCAAGGGCATCAAATATCGCGGCGAGTATATCTTCCGCAAAGAGGGTAAGAAGAAGTAATGGCAAAGCTGTCACTTTTCGAAAAGCGGCGCCAGCGCGTCCGCACCAAGCTTCGCGTGAAGGGCACGACACGTCCGCGCCTGTCGGTGCATCGGTCTGGTCGCCACATTTATGCGCAGATCATCGACGATACGGCGGGCAAGACGCTTGCTGCTGCCTCGACGCTCGGAAAGGCTGGCGCAACCGTTGCAGCGGCGACCGACGTCGGCAAGCTGGTTGCGGAAGCCGCCAAAAAGGCAGGCGTGACGCAGGTTGTGTTCGATCGTGGCGGGTTCCTGTTCCACGGTCGCGTCAAGGCGCTCGCCGATGGTGCGCGCGAAGGCGGATTGGAGTTCTAAATGGCTGATGAAATCGAAGTTTCGGGCGCACCCGCAGATGCAGCTCCGGCTGATGCCCCGCGTGTTCGCGGTCCGCGTGGCGGCGGCGGTGGCCGTGGCGGCCCCGGCGGCGGCAATCGTGGCGGCCGTGACAATAACAACCGCGCGCGTCGCGACGGTGGCGGTGCAAGCGACGGCGGCGAAGAGCTGATCGAAAAGCTCGTCCACATCAACCGCGTGTCGAAGACCGTGAAGGGCGGCAAGCGTTTCGGTTTTGCCGCACTCGTCGTGGTCGGCGATGGCAAGGGGCGTGCCGGGTTCGGACATGGCAAGGCGCGCGAAGTGCCCGAAGCCATTTCGAAAGCGACGGCGGCAGCCAAGAAAAAGATGATCCGCGTGCCGTTGCGCGACGGGCGCACGCTGCATCATGATGGCAATGGCCATTTCGGTGCGGGTCGCGTGACGCTGCGTTCGGCGCCACAGGGAACGGGCATCATCGCGGGTGGCCCGATGCGCGCGATTTTCGAATCGCTGGGCGTGGCCGACGTCGTGACCAAGTCGGTCGGTACGTCGAACCCCTACAACATGATCCGCGCGACGTTCGAAGCGCTTGGCGAGCAGACGTCACCCAAGTCGGTGGCGCAGCGTCGCGGCAAGAAGATTGCCGATCTGATGGGCGGTTCGAAAACAGCCGACGCCGACGCCGCGATGATTACGGAGTAAGCGCAGTGGCAAAAATCAAGATCAAGCAGACCGGTTCGCCGATCCGCCGCACCAAGGACCAGCGGGCGACGCTCACCGGCCTGGGGCTGAACAAGATGCACCGTGTATCGGAACTTGAAGACAGCCCCGAAGTGCAGGGCATGATCCGCAAGGTCCGGCATATGGTTGAGGTAATCTAAGGCTGTTGTGCTCTTGCGAAAGCAGGAGCTCTGGCAGCCAAAACTCCTGCTTTCGCAGGAGCACGTAGCGCGACAAAAGCGAAAGCGAGTGCAATGAAACTGAACGAAATCAAGGACAATGACGGCGCCCGTAAAGGCCGTATGCGCGTGGGCCGGGGTATCGGCTCGGGCAAGGGCAAGACCAGTGGCCGCGGCCAAAAGGGTCAGACCAGCCGCTCGGGCGTCTCGATCGCCGGCTTCGAAGGCGGGCAGATGCCGCTCCACATGCGGCTGCCGAAGCGTGGCTTCAACAACATATTCGCACGCGATTGTGCCGAAGTGAACCTGGGCGCGATCCAGAAGCTGGTCGATGCGGGCAAGCTTGATACCAAGGGCGTGATCGATCATGCCGCACTGAAAGCTGCGGGCGTGGCGCGTGGCGGCAAGGACGGCGTGCGTTTGCTTGGCAAGGGCGACTTTTCGGCCAAGCTGAAATTCCTCGTTGCGGGCGTATCGAAAGGCGCGCGTGACGCGGTTGAAAAAGCGGGCGGCTCGGTCGAGGTCATCGAAGTGGTCGCTGCTGCCGACAAGGCGAAGGCCAAGAAGAATAGCGTCAAGATCCGCAAGGATCTCCTCTAGGGATCGCGGCGGGTTAGACATCCGCCGCCGCCACCCTATATGAGGCGCAAACCCGCGGGGAATGAAGACCGACATGGCGAGTGCTGCCGACAATCTTGCGACCAACATCAACCTGTCCAAATTCGGGCAGGCGACCGAATTGCAAAAACGCCTGTGGTTCACCATCGGCGCGCTGATCGTGTTCCGCTTTTTGAGCCATGTGCCGCTGCCGGGTGTGGACCCGCGCGCGCTGGCATCGCTGTACAATACGACACGCGGTGGCGTGCTTGATTTTTTCAATACATTTTCGGGTGGCTCGCTTGAGCGGATGAGCCTGATCGCGCTGGGCGTCATGCCCTATATCACGGCGTCAATCGTCATCCAGCTGTCGACCTCGCTGTCGCCAAAGCTCGCCGCGATCAAGAAAGAAGGCGAAAGCGGGCGCAAGCGGCTTAACCAATATACCCGCTATGGCACGGTGTTCCTGACGGCGATTCAGGGGTATTTCATTGCAGTCGGCCTTGAAAGCTGGGGCGCGTCGTCGGGCGTGTCAGCGGTGGTCGAACCGGGCATGATCTTTCGTGTCGCCTGTGTCATCTCGCTGATCGGCGGCACCATGTTCCTGATGTGGCTGGGCGAACAGATCACCAGCCGCGGGGTCGGCAATGGCGTGTCGCTGATCATCATGGCGGGCATCGTGTCGCAGCTGCCCAAGGCGATCGTCAACCTGCTCGAAAAGGCGCGGACGCAGGGGTTTGATTTCGGCCTGATCCTCGTGCCGATCCTTGCCTTCGCGCTGGTGGCGTTCATCTGTTTCATGGAGCGTGCCCAGCGGCGCGTGCTGATCCAATATCCCAAGCGCCAGACCGCGCGCGGGATGATGCAGGGCGATAAAAGCTTTCTGCCGCTCAAGATCAACACTGCCAATGTGATTCCGCCGATTTTTGCGTCGTCACTGCTGCTGATGCCGCTGACTGTCGTGCAGTTTGCGGGCAAATATGCCGCGGGTGAAAGCAAGTGGGGCGATTTCGTGCTGATGGTCACAACCGCGCTTCAGCACGGGTCGCCGCTGTACATGACGCTTTATGGTCTGGGCATCATATTTTTTGCATTTTTTTACACCGCAGTCGTGTTCAACCCCGAGGAAACCGCCGAAAATCTGAAGCGTCATGGCGGGTTCATTCCCGGCATCCGTCCCGGCAAGAATACCGAGACCTATCTTGATTATGTGCTGACGCGGATCACCGTGATCGGCGCGGCTTACCTGACGCTGATCTGCCTTATCCCCGAAATCCTGACGTCGAGAATGGGTGTCTCGCTCGCGCTGGGCGGCACCAGCCTGCTGATCGTCGTCAACGTGACGATGGACACCGTGACCCAAATCCAGAGCCATTTGCTGGCGCATCAATATGGCGATTTGATCAAAAAGGCGAAGCTCAAAGGAGCGCGCGCGCGTTAAGAGGGGAAGCCGTCGGTGAACATCATTCTGCTGGGGCCGCCGGGCGCGGGCAAGGGAACGCAGGCCCAGCGCCTGGTCGAAGAGCATGGCATGATCCAGCTTTCGACGGGCGACATGCTGCGCGCCGCGGTCAAGGCCGGTACGCCCACGGGTCTTAAAGCCAAAGCCGTGATGGACGCAGGTGCGCTTGTTTCCGATGAGATCGTCGATGGCCTGATCGGTGACAGGCTCGACGCGATGTCACCGGCACAGGGCGCCATTTTCGATGGCTATCCGCGCACGGCGGCACAGGCCGGATCGCTCGACAGGATCCTGGAACAGCGGGGACGCACGCTGGACGCCGTCATCGAACTTGAGGTCGATGAAGACGCGCTCGTCGAACGGATTACCGGGCGGTTCACCTGCGCCAGATGCGGAACCGGCTATCATGACCGGTATGCCAAACCCAGGGTCGCGGGCGTTTGCGACCAGTGCGGATCAACGGAATTCAAGCGCCGTCCCGACGACAATGCCGAAACCGTCCGCACGCGCATGGCCGAATATCGCGGCAAGACTGCGCCGATCCTGCCAGTCTATGAAGCGCGCGGTTTGCTCAAACATGTCGACGGTATGGCCGATATCGCGCATGTCAGTGCGGCAATCGAGGCCATACTGGGCGGGTGACAGCGCCGATGATGGCCGTTATTCTGTTGCCATGAACGCACCAGTGCACATTCAGTCGCCGTCTCGCCCCGCGCGCGCGCGCCTGACTCTTGACGATTATTATCAGATGAGTGCGATGGGACTTCTTGACCGTTTTGCGCGGACAGAGCTGATCGACGGGGAGGTCATCGTCTTGAATGCCCTTCATATTCCGCATGCGCGGACATATAGGCGCATGCTTCTTGCGCTCAACGAGAGTGTGGTTGCGTCCCGCCTCGCGCTCGAAGTTTTTGGAGAGCTTACGTCTGAATTAAGTCCGTTTGACGGCCCCTTGCCTGACATCAGCATTCTGGATTCGCGCCTTATAGAAAATGTGACGCAAGGCGCGCCGCGCGAAGCTGTGGTGCTCGTGGTTGAAATCGCCAGCACATCGGCACGCCGCGACCTGGGTAAAAAACGCAAACTTTATGCGTCACGCGGCGTTCCTGAATATTGGGTTGTCGTGATTCCAAAGGGCACAGTCGAACGGTTCGCTGAACCCGTGGAGGGCGATTACAAAAGGCATGACAGTTTCGCCTTTGTCGATGCCATCTACAGCGTCACATTACCGGGCATCGGCATCCCGGCAGGAACGTTGGCAGCTTGAACCCCGACTCGCTTGACAGGGGCCTGCCTGCTCCGTATCGCACGATCATTCCGAACAAACGGCATCCGGCGCGCGATTCTACGCGTGCGGGCGTTTCGTTGTTTTAGGGATTAACGCGAAGAGATGGGGTGTCTTGCCGGACATCCTGTGGAGCTGGAGACGAAACAAATGGCACGTATTGCGGGTGTAAACATACCCACCAACAAGCGCGTTCATATTGCGCTGACATATATCCACGGCATCGGAAATACCAAGGCCATGGAAATCACGACCAAGCTGGGCATCGATGCGCAGCGCCGGGTGCAGGACCTGAGTGATCAGGAAGTGCTGCAGATTCGCGAAACGATCGACGCTGATCATACCGTGGAAGGCGATCTTCGCCGCAACACGGCCATGAACATCAAGCGGCTGATGGACCTGGCGTGCTATCGCGGCCTGCGCCACCGCAAAGGGCTTCCCGTTCGCGGCCAGCGCACGCACACCAATGCGCGCACCCGCAAGGGCAAGGCCAAGCCGATCGCCGGCAAGAAGAAATAAGTCCGCGTCTGACGCAGCGACTTTTCAGGTAGGACAGCAGAATAATGGCACGCGAACCCCAGCGCATTAAAAAGCGCGAACGAAAAAACATCACCAACGGCGTCGCGCATGTGAACGCCAGTTTCAACAACACCATGATCACGATCACCGATGCCCAGGGCAATACAATCAGCTGGTCATCGGCGGGCATGATGGGGTTCAAGGGATCGCGCAAGTCGACACCCTATGCAGCGCAGGTTTGCGCCGAAGACGCAGGCAAGAAGGCCGCCGAACATGGTGTTCGCACGCTTGAAGTCGAAGTCAAAGGCCCGGGCTCGGGTCGTGAATCGGCGCTGCGGGCGTTGCAGGCGGTCGGGTTCAACATCACCTCGATCCGCGATGTGACGTCGATTCCGCACAATGGTGTCCGCCCTTCAAAACGGCGCCGCGTTTGAATGGAGCCGTTCATGCTTCGTGACGCAAATATTTCCGATTACCCGGCAGACCCGCTGACGAGCGGATCGCCCAACCCCAAGGGGAACATCGTGGCAGTCAATTCCAAAAACTGGCAGGAACTTAAAAAACCGACAGCGCTTGAAAAAAAGGCGGGCAGCGACAGCAATCGCAAGGCGACCTTCATCGCCGAACCGCTGGAACGCGGTTTTGGCCTGACACTGGGCAATGCGCTGCGTCGTGTATTGCTTTCGTCGTTGCAGGGGGCTGCGGTCACGTCGATCAAGATCGAAAATGTGCTGCATGAATTTTCGTCGCTGGCGGGGGTTCGCGAGGATGTCACGGATATTGTCCTGAACGTGAAGCAGATCGCGCTGCGCATGCAGGGTGAGGGGCCAAAGCGGCTCCAGCTTTCAGCGACGGGGCCGGCCGAAGTGACGGCCGGCATGATTGCCGTGTCAGGCGACATCGAAGTGATGAACCCCAGTCTTGTCATCTGTCATCTTGACGAAGGCGCGACGTTCAACATGGAACTGACCGCCGATGTCGGCAAGGGCTATGTCGCAAGCGCAGCGAACCGCCCGGCCGATGCGCCGATCGGTCTGGTGCCGGTCGATGCGCTCTATTCGCCCGTGCGTCAGGTGGCGTACAAGGTCGAGAACACGCGCGTCGGGCAGGAGCTTGATTATGACAAGCTGACGCTGACCATCGAAACCGACTGCACCGTGACGCCGGACGATGCCATCGCCTATGCGGCGCGCATTCTTCAGGATCAGCTGAGCCTGTTCGTCAGTTTTGACGATTCCATGGTCTCGTCGTCGCCGATGGTCGGCATGGCCGCACCGTCATCGCATCATCATGAAGTCGAAAGCGATGCGAACCAGCTCAACCGCTATCTGCTCAAGAAAGTCGACGAACTTGAGCTGTCGGTGCGCAGTGCCAATTGCCTCAAGAACGACAATATAATCTATATCGGCGACCTGGTCGGCAAGTCGGAAGCCGAAATGCTCCGCACGCCGAACTTTGGCCGCAAATCGCTGAATGAAATCAAGGAAGTGCTGTCGAGCATGGGCCTTCGCCTCGGCATGGACATCCCCGGATGGCCGCCCGAGAATATCGAGGACATGGCGAAAAAGCTCGAAGCCGAACTGATGGGATAACGGTTTTGGGCGGTGGCCGTTTTCACCGCCCGGCCCGGCGTGCCTGATACGGCGCCGGGACGAACGAAGGAAGATTATCATGCGTCATCGCAATGCCGGGCGTAAGCTTCAGAGGACGTCATCGCACCGCACCGCGCTGTTCCGCAACATGGCCGCCGCACTGATCAAGCATGAACAGATCACGACGACGCTCGCCAAGGCAAAGGAACTGCGCCCCTATACCGAAAAGCTGATCACGCTGGCAAAAAAGGGGGGGCTGTCCAACCGCCGTCTGGCGCATGCCCGGTTGCTCGACGATGCGCAGCTGATCAAGCTGTTCGACACGCTGGCCCCGCGCTATGCCGGTCGTGCCGGGGGCTATTGCCGCGTGGTGAAGGCGGGCATCCGCCTGTCGGATGCCGCACCAATGGCGATCATCGAATTCATTGACCGTGATGTCGACGCCAAGGGCAAGGATTCAGGTCCGGTCACGGGCGATGACGATATGGACGAAGCGGCCTGATGACGAGGCTCCGGTTGATGCCGGGGCTTTTCATCGCGGCATGTCTGTTGCCTGCTGCGCTCAGAGCGGAGGCGCCATTGGACTATCCGAAAACTGTCACGGTCGATGTGGTCGACACGCCGTTTGGCGAGCCCGTTGCCGATCCCTATCGCTGGCTCGAAGCCGATGTCCGGACCGATGCAAAGGTGCGTGACTGGGTCACGGCGCAGAACAGGGTCAGTGGCGCCTATCTGGCGACGCTGCCCGGCCGGCATGCGTTCAAGGCGCGGATGCAGTCGCTCTATGATTTCGAACGGATGGGAACGCTGCGCAAAGCGGGGCATGGTCCCGGCGCGCGATATTTCTATTCGCACAATATGGGGCGTCAGAACCAGTCGACATTGTGGGTTCGGGATGGTCTGAACGGTGCGGGACGGTTGCTGGTCGACCCAAATTCATGGGCGCGTGACGGTGCGACCGCGCTGGCCGAATGGGAACCGTCGGACGACGGGCGCTATCTTGCCTATGCCGTGCAGGACGGCGGGTCCGACTGGCGGACACTGAAAGTGATCGACGCGGGCACGGGCGCAATGCTGCCCGATACGATTGCGTGGGTGAAATTCAGCAGCATTGCCTGGAAACCCGATGGCAGCGGTTTTTTCTATGCGCGCTTTGCCAAGCCTGCGGCGGGCGAGACGTTTCAGGCGCCGAACCTGAACCAGCAATTGTGGTTTCATCGCATCGGCACGGCGCAGGACGCCGATGTCATGATCTATGCCACGCCCGCCCGGCCGACGCTCGGCCATGGCGCGGCAGTGACCGATGACGGGAAATGGCTCGTCATTTCGTCGACCGAAGGCACCGACCCGAAGATTGAAGTGACCGTCGCGGCACTCGACAAGGGACCGGTGGTGCCACGCACGCTGATCGCCGGGCTGAACAATGACTGGCGACTGGCCGGGACGATCGGCAATGATTTCTGGTTCGTGACAGACCGCGACGCGCCAAAGGGACGGATCGTCAGGCTCGACGCCAGCCGCCGGGGCAGGCCACGGCTTCAGCCCGTCGTGCCAGAGGGGAGCGACACGCTGGTCGGGGCATCGCTCGTCGGCAGGCGACTGATCGTCGCATATCTGGGCGATGCGAAGTCGGAGGCCGCTTTGTTCGAACTCGACGGCACGCGCGTGGGACAGGTGGCGCTGCCCGGCATTGGCACGGCGTCGGGATTTGGCGGCAAGACCGGCGACAGCGAGAGTTTTTATACGTTCACCGGTTTTGCAACGCCGCCCAAAGTCTATCGCTACGACAGTGCGACGAACAGCAGCACGGTCATGTTCGAACCCGAACTCACGTTCGACCCGGCGGCTTATGAGACGGAACAGATATTCTATCCGTCAAAGGACGGCACCCGGATTCCAATGTTCATCGTCCGTAAAAAGGGGCTTGTGACGCCAGCCCCGACACTGCTCTATGGCTATGGCGGGTTCAATATCTCGATTACGCCCGGGTTCAGCCCGACCCGCCTCGCCTGGCTTGAAGCGGGCGGTGTGCTCGCCGTCGCCAATCTGCGCGGCGGCGGCGAATATGGCAAAGCGTGGCACGACGCGGGCAAGCGTGTGCGAAAACAAAATGTGTTCGACGATTTCATTGCAGCCAGCGAATATCTGATCGCGCAGGGGATCACGTCGAAGGACAGGCTTGCGATTCAGGGTGGATCGAACGGCGGCTTGCTGGTCGGTGCAGTCGTCAACCAGCGGCCCGATCTGTTCGCGGCGGCACTGCCAGCAGTCGGCGTGATGGACATGCTGCGTTTCAATCAGTTTACCGCGGGCCGGTACTGGACCGATGATTATGGCGACCCGGCGATCGAAGCCGACTGGCGGGTGCTGCGGTCCTATTCACCCTATCACAACATCAGGTCAGGGGTGACATATCCGGCGATCCTGGTGACGACGGCCGACACCGATGACCGCGTGGTACCGGGGCACAGTTTCAAATATGCGGCGGCCCTGCAAGCGGCGGCCATCGGTGACAAGCCGCATATCATCCGGATCGAGACGCGGGCAGGGCATGGCAGCGGCAAACCGATCGACAAGATCATCGACGAGGCAGCCGACGAATGGGCATTTGTCGCGCGCTGGACAGGCATGGCGGTGCGATAAACCGGCGGCGCAATGCCCGCCCAAGGTTCGTCCGTGACGATTGCTTTCATTTCGCTGTCGGATCGATTCAGTATGGCGACAACCGGACGCGCCTACCCAGAGCATACGGGCCACGAATCGGCGGGTCCGAAGACAAGGATTCGGGACATGAAGATGGTGCGTTCAGCCATGGCGTCGTCAGTGATGGCAGCAATGCTCGCAACGTCCGTAACGCCGGCAATGGCACAGGGATATCCGGGTGGTGGTTATGGCTATGGCGGCGGTTATGGCTATGGCGATCGGGGTTACGGTCGCCATCATGATCGCGGGATCAGCGCAGGCGACGTGATTGCCGGTGTCGCCATCATCGGTGTCATCGCCGCGATTGCCACTGCGGCGTCCAGCTCGAAGAATCGCAACCGCGGGTATGAAGGCAACATCCGTTCCGAAGATCAGGCGGCGGACGCGTGCGCCAGCCGCATCGAGCAGCGTTATGGCAATGATGTCCGGGTCCGCGGCATCGACGATGTCCGCCAGACGCGTGATGGCTATGAGGTGCGCGGCACGGTGGAGACCAACGACCGTAATGATCGGGGTAATCAGCGCTTCACCTGCTCGATCCGTTATGGGCAGGTTGACGATGTGCGGATCGACAGCGGATATGCCTATCGCGGGTTTTGACGGATGACAGGGCGGCATGGCTTCGTTAGGCGCAAGCCATGCCAGCCTCAACCATTCTCATCGTCGACTTCGGAAGTCAGGTTACCCAGCTCATCGCGCGCCGCGTTCGCGAGGCGGGGGTCTATTGCGAGATCGCGCCTTTCAACGCGGCGGAGGCGGCGTTTGACCGGCTGAAACCGGCGGGGATCATCTTTGGCGGCGGACCGGCGTCGGTCACGCACAGCGACAGCCCGCGCGCGCCGCAGCGCTTTTTCGGGGCAGGCGTACCCATCCTTGGCATATGCTATGGCCAGCAGACGATGTGTGCGCAGCTGGGCGGGCGCGTCGGCAGCGTCGAGAGCCGCGAATTCGGGCGGGCATTCCTGAACGTCGAAGACAGCTGCGTCCTGTTCGATGGCCTGTGGGCACCCGGCGAGAGCCATCAGGTGTGGATGAGCCACGGCGACAAGGTCGAGGCATTGCCGCCCGGTTTCCGTGTCGTCGCGACATCCGAACGTGCGCCCTTTGCCGTCGTCGCGGACGATGGGCGGCGTTTTTATGCAACCATGTTCCACCCCGAAGTCGTCCACACGCCCGACGGCGGCAAGCTGATCGCCAATTTCGTGCGCCATGTCTGCGGCTGTCCCGGCGACTGGACAATGGCGGGATATCGCGCGGCAAAGATCGCCGACATCCGCGCGCAAGTGGGTGACAGGAAAGTGATCTGTGGCCTGTCAGGCGGCGTCGACAGCGCCGTGGCGGCGGTCCTGATCCACGAAGCGATCGGCGATCAGCTGACCTGTGTCTATGTCGATCACGGCCTGATGCGGCTGGGCGAAAGCGAGCAGGTCGTCAGCCTGTTCCGCGAGCATTATGGCATTCCGCTGGTGCATGTGAACGCCGAACCATTGTTCCTGAGCGGCCTCAAAGGGCTGACCGATCCCGAAGACAAGCGCAAGTTCATCGGCAAGACCTTCATCGATGTCTTCGATGACGAGGCCAAAAAGATCGGCGGCGCGGATTTCCTTGCGCAGGGGACGCTGTATCCCGACGTGATCGAAAGCGTGAGCTTCACCGGCGGGCCGAGTGTGACGATCAAGAGCCATCACAATGTCGGTGGCCTGCCTGAGCGCATGAAGATGGGGCTGGTCGAGCCGTTGCGCGAATTGTTCAAGGACGAAGTGCGCGCGCTGGGCCGCGAGCTTGGCCTGCCTGAGATTTTCGTCGGGCGGCATCCGTTTCCGGGGCCTGGCCTTGCGATCCGCATTCCCGGCGAAGTGACCAAGGAACGCTGCGACGTGCTGCGCAAGGCCGATGCGATCTATCTTGAGGAAATTCGCGCGGCGGGGCTGTATGACGCGATCTGGCAGGCGTTTGCCGTGCTGCTTCCGGTGCGGACGGTCGGTGTGATGGGCGACGGGCGGACCTATGAAAATGTCTGTGCGTTGCGCGCGGTGACGAGCACCGACGGGATGACGGCGGACATCTATCCGTTCGATGCCGCGTTCCTGAGCCGGGTGGCGACGCGGATCGTGAACGAGGTGCAGGGGATCAACCGGGTGGTGTACGACTATACCTCGAAACCGCCGGGGACAATCGAGTGGGAATGATTGGCAAGGCGCGTCTTAGAACCAGCCCCTAGAGTCGTTCGTCGCTCGGTCTGTGTCCGTAATGTGAGGTGAAGACGCGTGCAAAATGGCTGCTGCTTTTGAAGCCGGCGGCAAGTGCGACACTGGTCACCGGCAAGCGCGTCGTCCGCAACAATTGCCGGGCTTCTTCAAGACGCAGACGGCGATAATGCCGACCCAGCGATTCCCCGACCCGGTCGTGGAAAACGCGTTCAAGCTGGCGAATGGAAAGGCCCGCCATGCCGGCCAGCGCCGCCCGCTCTATCTCTTCATCAAGTGACGATGCCATGGCGGCCAGCACGGTCAGGATGCGCGGGTCGGCCATGTCATAGCGGGCATGAAGCGCCAGTCGCTGCGGCTTGTCGGCATGGCGCGGCTCTGTCTGGATGAACCAGTCGCTGATTTGCGATGCCAGCGCATGCCCCTGTTCGCGCGCGATGAGTTCAACGGCAAGATCCATGCCCGCCAGCCCGCCGGCGCAGGTGATCCGTCGCCGGTCGATCACGAACAGGCCGGGATCGGGAATGATGTTGGGAAAGGTTTCGACAAAGGCCGCGCGATGTTCCCAGTGGACCGTGGCGCGGTAGCCATCGAGCAAACCGGCGCGGGCAAGGATGTACGGCCCCGCTGACACGCCGACGATGATGATGCCCGCTGCGGCCGCTTGCCGGATCCAGGCAAAAGTGGCGGGATCGCCCACGGCATAGGGATCACCAGCGGCAAAGACGAACAGGGTTTTGCAGTCGGGTGCGACGTCAATGCCGGTGTCGGCGATGATCGTTGCGCCGTTGGAGGCACGAACCGCGCCGCCGTCGACCGACACATGTGCCCATTTGTACAAATCCTGTTCCGACAGGATATTGGCAGCACGATACGGCTCGATAATCGCCGCATAGGACATCAGGGCAAACCCGTCCAGCAGCAGCAGACCGATATGAATGGCAGGCGAGGGTTGGGATATGTCGCTCACAGGCCGAACTATGTCGTTTCCGGACAATCACGTGAAGCCCTTGCGCCGTAAAAACATGTCTGGTCACAAACTGGTGTGTCGCTTGAAGCAGTTTTCGGTCTTCAGTCTCGCGCGCAATGCGCTGTCCGGGCATCGGCGCTGGCAGCCGACCTGGCGTGATGCTGTTCCGCGCGGCGGGTATGACATCATCATCATCGGCGGCGGCGGGCATGGCCTGGCCACTGCGTTCTACCTTGCCAAGGTCCATGGCATCACCAACGTTGCCGTCATCGAAAAGGGCTGGATCGGCGGCGGCAATGCCGGACGCAACACGACCATCATCCGGTCGAACTATGGCCTGCCGGGCAACGAGCCGTTCTATGAATGGGCAATGACGCTGTGGGAAGGGCTTGAGCAGGCGTTGAACTATAATGCGATGATCAGCCAGCGCGGCGTGCTCAACCTCTATCATTCGGACGGGCAGCGCGATGCCTATGCAAGGCGGGGCAACGCGATGCGTCTGCACGGGGTCGATGCCGACCTGATCGGTCAGGATGGGGTGCGCAGGATCGCGCCGTTCCTGAATTTCGATCATGCGCGCTTTCCTGTTATGGGCGGGCTGTATCAGGCGCGCGGCGGTACGGCGCGGCATGATGCGGTGGCGTGGGGCTATGCGCGCGGTGCGTCCGACCGCGGTGTCGATATCATCCAGAATTGCGAAGTGACGGGGTTCCTGCGCGATGCGGCGGGCGCAGTCACGGGCGTCGAAACAAGTCGCGGCAACATCCGCGCCGCCAAAGTCGGGGTTGCAGTCGCCGGTCATTCATCGCGGGTCGCCGCAATGGCCGGATTGCGCCTGCCGATCGAAAGTCATGTGTTGCAGGCGTTCGTCAGTGAAGCGCTGAAGCCGGTCATTCCCGGTGTCATCACTTATGGTGCGGGCCATTTCTATATCAGCCAGTCGGACAAGGGGGGCCTTGTCTTCGGTGGCGATATCGATGGTTACAACAGCTATGCCAGCCGCGGCAACATGCCCGTCGTCGAGGATGTGTGCGAAGGCGGCATGGCGATCATGCCGATGATCGGGCGGGCGCGCCTGCTCAGGAGCTGGGGCGGGATCATGGACATGTCGATGGACGGATCGCCGATAATCGACCGCACCCCCGTTGACGGCCTCTACCTGAATGCCGGCTGGTGCTATGGCGGGTTCAAGGCGACACCGGCGTCGGGCTGGTGCTTTGCCCATCTGCTTGCGACCGATACCCCGCACGAAACCGCGACGGCATATCGTTATGACCGGTTTCGCACCGGCCATCTGATCGATGAAAAGGGCCAGGGCGCTCAGGCGAATCTGCACTGATGCGCATCACTTGCCCCTATTGCGGCGAACGCGACGCGCAGGAATTCGCCTATCGCGGCGATGCATCCGTGGTGCGGCCGGACAGCGAAGACGGGTTTTACGACTATGTCTATCTGCGCGACAATCCTGCCGGGCCGATGCGCGAACACTGGTATCATGCGCAGGGGTGCCGGACCTGGATCGAGGTGATCCGCGATACGCGGACGCATGCCATGCCGGGTCAGGATGTGCCGGGCCGGGAGATGCCGCGATGAGCCGGCGCGCCACGGGTGGCCTGATTGACCGGGCGCAACCGGTTGCGTTTTCGTTCGACGGCCGGGCGATGTCGGGATTTAGCGGGGATACGCTGGCGTCCGCGCTGATCGCGAATGATGTCAGGCTGGTCGGACGATCGTTCAAATACCACCGTCCGCGCGGCATATTGACTGCGGGAAGCGAGGAACCCAACGCCCTCGTCACGCTGCGTACCGGGGCGCATGCCGAGCCGAATGCCCGCGCGACGACGGTCGAGCTGTTCGACGGTCTGGTGGCGACCAGCCAGAATCGCTGGCCGTCGCTCGCTATCGATGTCCTGTCAGTGAACCAGCTGGCGTCGCCGCTGCTGGTCGCAGGATTTTACTACAAGACATTCATGTGGCCCAAGTCTTTCTGGGAAAAAATCTATGAGCCGCTCATCCGCCGTGCGGCCGGTCTTGGTGCGTTGTCGGTGCTGCCTGATCCCGACAGCTATGATCGCGAACATGGGTTTTGCGATCTGCTGGTCATCGGCGGCGGGGCGACGGGACTGGCGGCGGCCCTGACGGCGGGGCGTGCCGGGCTGCGCGTGATCCTGATCGATGAAGATGCACGACCCGGCGGACGGTTGCTGAGCGAACGGCGCATGATCGGCGATCAACCGGCGATCGACTGGGCCGCGCAGGTTGCGGCGGAACTGGCGGCGCTGCCCAATGTGCGATTGCTGCGGCGCACGACGGTGTTCGGCGTTTACGATGGCTGCGAATATGCAGCGGTCGAACGCATGTCCGATCATCTATCGCACGCACGTCCGTGGCAACCCCGCCAGCGGCTGTGGAAGATCATTGCGAGACGCGCGCTGCTCGCCACGGGCGCGATCGAGCGACCGCTGGTGTTCGGTGGCAATGACCGTCCGGGCGTGATGATGGCGTCTGCGGTTTCGACCTATGTGAACCGCTTTGCCGCTGTCCCCGGCCGCCGCGCCGTGGTCTTCACCACGACGGACAGCGGCTGGACGACAGCAGAAGATCTGCTGGCGGCCGATGTCGACGTGGTCGCTGTCGTCGATCCGCGATCCGAGGCTCCGCCGGGGGCCGACAGGTTGCGGAAACATGGCGTCGACGTGATGATGAACGCCGTCGTCACCGATGCCTACGGACGTCAGGTCAGGTCAGTGGATATCCGGACATCGGATGGGCGCAGGCGGCGGGTGGCGGCGGACGTGGTCGCGGTTGCAGGTGGATGGAACCCGGCAATCGGGCTGGGCAGCAATCTGGGCGCGCGGCCCGCATGGTCCGATGCCATCAGCAGCTTCGTGCTCGACACCACCCCGCCCGGGATGACGGCGGCGGGTGCTGCGGCGGGGCGGTTTTCACTGTCACAGGCGCTGGCGGACGGCATGGCCGGGGCACGGGCTGCTGCGCACGACCTTGGGTTTGCCTTGCCCAGAGTGGAGCCATTGTCGGTCAGCGATGAGGCAACGGGCGGTCAGCCGCTGTGGCATGTCGGCGGGGCGAGGACGAAAGCGTTCGTCGACTTTCAGCATGATGTGACCGATGCCGACATCGCCCTTACCGCGCGCGAGGGGTTCGTGTCGGTCGAACATCTCAAGCGGTACACGACGCTGGGCATGGCGACCGATCAGGGCAAGACAAGCCAGATCAACGGCCACGCGCTGCTGGCGGCGGCAACGGGAAAGTCGATTGCCGAGGCGGGGACGATCCTGTCGCGTGCGCCCTATCTGCCGGTGGCGATCGGGGTGCTGGCGGGGCATCACCGCGACGAACGATTCCGGCCCGAACGCCATACGGCCGGGCATGGCTGGGCCCGCGACATGGGCGCGGTGTTCACTGATGCCGGACAGTGGAAACGGGCGCAATGGTTCGCGCGCGCCAGCGATGGCGACTGGCAGGGCACAGTCAACCGCGAAGTCATGGCGACGCGGAACGGCGTGGGCATTTGCGACGTGTCGACACTGGGCAAGATCGATGTGCAGGGGCCGGACGCCGCAGTCCTGCTCGACCGGCTGTATATCAACATGTTCTCGACACTTGCGGTGGGCAAGGCGCGATACGGCGTCATGCTGCGCGAGGATGGCCTCGTCATGGACGACGGCACGACCACGCGCTTTGCCGAAGACCGGTTTTTCGTGACGACGACGACAGTCAACGCGGCGCGCGTCATGCAGCATATCGACTATGCGCGCCAGGTGCTGTGGCCCACGCTTGACGTACAGGCGACGTCCGTGACCGAGCAATGGGCGACCTATGCCGTCGCAGGGCCGCGGGCGCGGGCGCTGGTCCAGGCGATGTTCGCGCACATCGACCTGTCCGATGCGGCATTCCCCTATATGGCGGCGTGCGAGACCGCGTGGCACGGCGTGACCGCGCGAATCTTTCGCCTCTCATTTTCGGGGGAACTGGCGTATGAGGTCAGTGTGCCGGCGTCGTCCGGCGATGCGATGATCCGTGCGCTTTACGACACCGGGCGCGCGTTCGATGCCGTCGCTTATGGCACGGAGGCGCTGGGCGTCATGCGGATCGAGAAAGGCCATCCGGCAGGTAATGAGCTGAACGGCCAGACAACGGCGGGTGACCTGGGCATGGGCAGGATGATGTCGACGAAAAAGGATTATATCGGCCGGATCATGGCGGCACGTCCCGGCCTGACCGCGCCTGACCGGCCTGCGCTGATCGGCCTGAAACCCGTCGATCCTGCGGTCCGCCTGCGCGCGGGGGCGCATCTGCTGGCGCGCGGTGCACCGGCGGTTGCCGCCAATGATGCGGGATATGTGACGTCGGCGGCATTTTCGCCGGTGCTGGGCCATGCGATCGCGCTGGCGCTGCTTGCGAATGGCCCGGAGCGGCATGGCGAAATCATCGTGGTACATGATCCGGTGCGCGGCGGCGATGTCGAAGCAGCGGTGTGCAGCCCGGTCTTCGTCGATCCCGAAGGGATTCGTGTGCGTGGCTGATCGGGCGACTCTCGAACCGCGCGACGGTTTTGCTCTGGCAACCGTGATGGCGCGCAAAGGCGTTGATCCGGCCGCGATCGGCACGGCGCTGGATATGGTCATCGCGGATGGTCCCGTGGCCTCGACGGGCGGCGGGCTGGTCATGCTCGGCACGGGGCCGGGCAGCTGGCTGGCGTTCCGGGACGTGGCGACAGGGCCCTGGCCGGCCGATGTGCGCGGCAAGCTCGACGGGCTGGCGTCGGTTTCGGATCAGTCGGGCGGCTATGCGCTGTTCCATCTGTCGGGGCCTGGCGCGCGAACGGTGCTGCAACGCGGTGCCGCGATCGATTTTGACGCTTCCGTTTTCAGGCCCGGTTCGGTCGCCACAACGGTGATTGCGCATATCGGCGTGATCATATGGCAGGTCGATGACAGCCCGGCCTATATGATTGCCCTGTTCCGCAGCTTTGCCGGCAGCTTTCGGCACTGGTGCGACGTCACAATGAAAGGACTGGAATTTTGAAGACACCTGCTCCCCGCGCACCCGTCCTGACCGCGATTCACGGATCCGACGACCGCTTTGCCGTGCGCCGCATTTATTGTGTCGGGCGCAATTATGCGGCGCATGCCCGCGAAATGGGCCATGACGACCGCGAGCCGCCGTTCTTTTTCACCAAATTCCCCGATACGCTCGTTCCGTCGGGCACATTGCTCGCCTATCCGCCCGAAACCGCCAATTATCATTATGAAGGCGAACTGGTGATCGCGATCGGCGCCGACGCATATCGCATCACGCACGATCAGGCCGCTGACCATATCTTTGGCTATGCCTGTGGCCTCGACATGACGCGCCGCGATATCCAGCTGGTGGCGCGTGACCGGCACGAGCCGTGGGATTTCGGCAAGAATTTCAGCCAGGGTGCGGTGCTGGCCCCGATCCACCGTGCGAGCGACGCCGGTCATCCCGTGACGGGCAGGCTGGTGCTGACAGTCAATGGCGACGTGCGGCAGGATGCCGACCTTTCCGAGCTGATGTGGCCCTGTTTCGATATCGTCGCCTATCTCAGCCGGTTCGACCGTCTGGCGGCGGGTGATCTGATTTTTACCGGGACCCCCGCGGGGGTTGGCCCGGTTGTGCCGGGGGACCGGATAACGCTCGACATCGCCGGGCTGACGACGCTGTCGGCGACCGTGGGCGATCCGTGGCTTTGAAACCATAGAATATGAAAAGGAAATCGTCATGCTGAGTTCGGATCATATCAGGCACCTGGGCGATGTTGCCGAAGCGAAAGCTGGCCTGTCGGGCGCTTATTTCACGTCCGATGCCATTTTTGCCGAAGAGCGCGCCATGTTGCTGCATGGCGGCTGGATGTGCATCGGCACCCGCGACGATGCCGCGCGTCCGGGCAGTATCTTTCCGGTCCGCATCGCCGGTGTCGACCTGCTGCTTGCCCGGGACCGCGCCGGTACGCTGCGCTGTTTTTTCAATCATTGCAGTCACCGCGGCGCCATATTGGCGGATCAGCCGCGACAGAATTGCGCGACGATCGTCTGTCCCTATCATTCGTGGACGTACAGCCTGGCCGGCGACCTGCGCAAAACGCCGCATATCGGGGGCGTCGACCTGAACAGCGCAGACGGCATCGACCCGGACATTCTGGGGTTGCGACAGGTGCGTCTGGGGGAATGGGGCGGGCTTGTCTTCGTCAATGTCAGCGGGACGGCCGAGGAGTTCGACCTGTTCATCGCGCCGATGGCCGAGCGTCTGGGCGGCTATGACCTGTCGTTGCTGCACACAAGCGGGACAGCGGCAACACTTGTCGAGGCGAACTGGAAAATCGTCATCGAAAATTTCGTCGAAAGCTATCACCTGCCGTGGATTCATCCGTCGATGAACCGGTATAACCCGATGGAGGATCATTATCAGATACTGGGCGGCGATACGTATGTCGGTCAGGGGCTGCTTGGCCTCGAATTCGACGATGACGCCGCCAACCTGTTGCCGCGTTTCCCCAATCTGAGTGCCGAACAGGCCACGACGGGTGAATCGCATTTCATGTTTCCCAACGTCCTGTTCGGCGTGATGATAGAACAATTTTACGCGGTCATCCTCGATCCCGATGGCCCGCACCGCACCCGTGAACGCGTGATCGTGATGGTCAACGGGGCCGACGCCGCGACCGACCCGGCGCTGGCCGATGCACGCGATATCCTGCTGCAACGCATCGTCGACGTGAATGCCGAAGACATCGGCATCGTCGAAAGTGTTCATCGCGGGCGGTCATCGCCAGCTTTTGCCGGTGGCCAGTTCTCTCCGGTCCAGGAACAGACAGTCCGGCAATTCCAGCGCGCTTATGCCCTGCGCATGCTTAAAGGAGCCGGGCAGGGGCGCAGTGACATCGCACTGGAGTCCGGTGAAGTGCACCTGCCGCGCGGGGTGGCGGGCGATGCGCCGCGACTGGCGACGGCCGCCCAATGACCCGCAGGCCAGTCTGTCGCACTCGGCCAAAAGCCGCTGTCTCTATTAGCCAAGATTATCGCGCACCGCCGTGTCAGGGTCACGTATAAAATGGATTACAACCATGGCTGCGCCGGCAAAAATGCCCGCAGAAATCAGAAGGGGGACTTTCAAATGAAATGTTTTTTTCTTTCAGTTTCGACATCGCCATTCGTAATGGCGATGATGTTGTCGACTCCGGCGCTTGCGCAGCAACCGGCGCCACCCGCGGATGATCCCGTGACGGGAACATCGGACATTGTCGTGACCGCGCAATTCCGGTCGCAGAATCTTCAGGATGTGCCGATCGCGATCACGGCCGTGAATGCCGCGACGCTTGAAGCGCGCGGCCAGACGAGCATTTACGAAGTGGCGGCACAGGCGCCGAACGTGACTCTGTCGCCGGCCGGTCAGTCCTATGGATCGGGCGTCGTCGCCTTCATTCGCGGCATCGGGCAGAACGACAACAGCTATGCGCTCGAACCCGGTGTCGGCATTTATGTCGATGATGTCTATTATTCGACGCTGACGGGGTCTTTGCTCGATCTGATGGACCTTGACCGTGTCGAAGTGCTGCGCGGGCCGCAGGGGACACTGGCGGGCAAGAATTCGATCGGCGGTGCGATCAAGCTCTATTCGAAAAAGCCCGACGGCAACGGCGGCGGCTATCTTCAGGCGACCTATGGATCGTTCAACCGGACCGAAGTGCGCGGATCGGGCAATTTCACGATCGTGCCCGAAAAACTGTTCGTGCGCTTTTCCGGCGCAGCCAAGAGCCAGGACGGTTATGTCAAGCGGCTCGATTATGGCGTGACGCATCCGGGGTCGGGCGTGCCGACGTTCCGCAACGGCACGAGCGGTCAGCTAGGTACGCTGGGTGGTATCTCCTACACGGCGATCCGCGGCGCGCTGCGCTGGGTCGCGTCGCCCGATGTCGAGATTAATATCGCGGGCGATTATACCAACGACAAGTCGGAGTCAGGCGCGGGGGTGACGCGGCAGATCTTCACGCAATCCGGAAAGAATGCCGATGGCCAGCCCTGGGTCAAGAACACCAATACGGGTGCCGCAATCCCCTATGATTGTCACTTTGTCCCTTATGGCGTGAATTCATGCGACACGCTGACCGGATATGACCGTCGTTATGTCACTTATTCGACATTCCTCGATGCGACACCGGCAACGACGCAATCGCCGTTCAAGCCTGTTCTGTTCGATCCGATCAACCATCTCAAAGCTTATGGGGTTCAGGGCACACTGGACTGGAAATTCGGTCCCGATGTCAGTCTGAAGTCGATTACCGGTTATCGCCATTATGATAATAATTATGCGCATGATGAAGATGGATCGCCGTTGCCCGTCGAACAGCTGGCCTATCAGCTCCAGCATTCGCAATTCAGTCAGGAAGTCCGCCTGAACGCGAGCTTGCTGGATCACAAGCTCGACACCACGATCGGCGGATTTTACTTTGAATCGCACAGCAAGACATCGGCGCGCGTCGACCTGAATTACACGGGCCTTGATTTCATCAACGGGCCGGACAAGATCGACGTCACGTCGAAAGCGGTGTTCGCGCAAGGCATTTTTCACATCACGGATGCGTTCAACCTGACAGGTGGCATCCGGTATACGGATGATAAAAAGAATTACCTGTATCAGCGCAGCAATCCGAACGGCACGAAGCCGACCGTGTGCGAATTTTTCCTTGGCGCGCCGACGGCCGGGCCACTTGGCATCGGCAATAATCCGAATTGCCTGATCGCGGGCCTCGACGGCGCCAGAGATACGTCGAAAAGCAAGCGTGTCGATTACCGTGTCGCGCTCGATTATCGGCTCAGTGAACAATTCCTTGTCTATGCGCAGTTCGCGACCGGGTTCAAGGGCGGCGGCGTGAACCCCTATCCATATTATGGACCGGGCAGCCCGAGCAACCAGATCAAGCCGTTTTCGCCCGAATCGCTGCAAACCTATGAAGTCGGTTTCAAGGCGGACCTGTTCGACCGGCGCGTCCGCCTGAATGCGACGGCGTTCTATAACAAGTATAAGGACATCATCCTCAGGCTTTCGGCCTGTCCCGATACGCCTTGCGATCAGCCGAACAATATCGGATCGGCCGACGTCAAGGGTTTCGAAATCGAAGCGCAGCTTCGTCCTGTCGAAGGATTGTCATTCGACGGATCGTTCAGCTATCTCGATTTCAAATATAAAAAGCTTTTGGGACTGGCACAGGTCCGCCTGACCGATGTGACGCCTTACACGCCGAAATATAAATGGAGCATCGGCGCGCAATATGATTATGACATTGGTCCCGGCACGCTGACGGCGCGACTGGACGGGTCCTATCAGTCGAGCGTCTATGCCGACCCGGTCAATGCTGCGACCAACCAGATTGCCGGTTATTTCCTGAGCAACGGTCGCCTGTCGTACAAGACGCGCGACACCGATTGGCAGGTTGCGTTGGAGGTCAAGAATATATTCGACAAATATACGTTCCTGACCCTGGTGCAAAATGGCAATTATGTGACTGGCAATCCTGTCATGCCGCGGACCTGGGCCGTCACGCTGAAGCGTAATTTCTGACACTGCGGCGGCGGATCGGGGTTCGCGCCCCGGTCCGCCGCGGCGATCCGGTTCCCTGTTCGAAAAGAGACGAAGCTGCCCATGTCCGACACTGTTGCCGTAGACGTCATCGACCGCATCGCATGGGTGCGGTTCAACCGCCCGGACAAGCGCAACTGCATGAATCCGGCGCTGAACCAGCGGATGCTGGCGGTGATCGAGGCGCTGGAATTTCGCGACGATGTCGGCGTGCTCGTGCTGTCGGGAGAGGGCAGCGCGTGGTCGGCAGGCATGGACCTGAAGGAATATTTCCGTGAGAATGAAGGCAAGGGCCTTGGCGCCACGCGCGCCGCGCAGCGTCAGGCCTATGCCTGGTGGGAACGGCTGCGCTGGTATCAGAAGCCGACGGTGGCGATGGTCAATGGCTGGTGCTTTGGCGGGGCCTATGGTCCGTTGTTCGCCTGTGACCTCGCCTTTGCGTCCGACGACGCGCAATTCGGATTGAGCGAAATCAACTGGGGCATACTGCCCGGCGGCGGTGCGTCGAAGGTCGCGACCGAACTCATGCCGTTCCGCAAGGCCATGTATCATGCGATGATGGGTGAAAACCTGACGGGTCGGGACGCTGTCGAGGCAGGTCTGGTCAATGAATCCGTGCCCGCCGACGCGTTGAAGGCCCGCGTGACCGAGGTTTGCAAGGTGCTGCTCGCGAAAAATCCGTGGGCGCTCAAGGCGACGAAGGATGCGCTGCGCCGGGTCCGCGAGATGACATATGACAATGCCGAGGATTTCCTGATCCGCGCGCAGGAATCGGCGAACAGCTTTGACGGCGAGGGGCGCAAGGAAGGCACGCGCCAGTTCCTTGACGAAAAAACCTACAAGCCCGGCCTTGGCGCTTACGACATCAGCAAACAGAAATCCTGAGCCCGGCGATGGTGGTGCGTCGCCCCCTTCGCGCCGAGGCGGTGTCCCGGCTTTTGCAACCCCGTTCGGTCGCCATTGTCGGCGCATCGGCAACGCCTGGCGCGCTGGGCAATTCGCTGATCGTCAATCTGGAACGTGCCGGGTTTGCAGGCACGATCCACCTTATCAACCCCGGACGCAGCGACATTGCCGGGCGCCCATGTCTGGCGTCGATCGACCTTTTGCCGGACGACGTCGATGTTGCGGTGCTAGCAATCCCGCGCGCAGCCGTGGTCGACACAGTGCGTCAGCTCGCGGGCCGTGGTGTGGGTGCCGCAATCATCTTTTCAGCGGGCTTTGCCGAAGGTGGCAGTGAAGGAGTCGCCGAACAGGCGGACATTGCGCGGATCGCCGCGGGTTCGGACATGGTGGTCGAGGGGCCGAACTGCCTTGGCATCATCAATTTCATCGACACTATTCCCCTTACGTTTGTCGATATGCCAGTGCCGCGGGTCAATGATGGCAGGCGGATCGGGATCGTGTCCCAATCGGGGGCGATGGCGGCCGTGATCGCAACCACGCTGATGGGCAAGGATTTGCCGCTGTCCTATTTTATTTCGACGGGCAATGAAGCGGCGAGCGGGGTGGAGGATTATGCCGACTGGCTGATCGACGATCCGCAGACGCAGGCGATTGCCCTTGTCGTCGAACAGTTTCGCGATCCGGCGCGTTTTCAGTGGCTGGCCCGGCGTGCGCGTGATGCCGGCAAGCCGGTGGTGCTCCTCCATCCCGGTCGCAGCGCTGCTGCACGCGCATCGGCGGCCACGCACACCGGGGCCATGGCAGGTGAGTATGATGTCATGCGGGTGCTGTGCGAACATGCCGGCGTGACCGTTTGTGGCAGTCTTGAGGAAATGTCCGATATCCTCGACCTTGCCGTCCGCTGTGGACCGATCCGGCAGGGAACAGCGATATTGTGCGAATCAGGTGCGTTCAAGGGACTTGCGCTCGACACCGCAGAAGACATCGGGCTTCATCTGCCGCCGCTCGACGACAGTGACAGTCCCGGGCTGCGGGCGGCACTGCCCGATTTTGTCGGGGTCTCGAATCCGGTCGATCTGACAGCGCAGGCGCTGGTCGATCCCGATCTTTATCGCCGGACGCTCGATGCGCTGGTGAGTGATGACCGGTTTGGATCGATCATCATATCGATCATCCAGACTGATGAACGAACGGCGGATCGCAAGTTCCCGGCAATCATCGCCACGATCGAGACGCTCAAACCGGCAAAGCCCGTGATCCTGACCGGTGTCGACGACGGCGCGATCGTGCCTGCGCATTATATTGCCGCATTGCGCGCGCTTGACGTGCCCTATTTCCCGACGCCGGACCGTGCGTTTCGCGCCGTGGCACGGTGGGCAAATCGTGCCGTGGATGCAGTGGAACCGGGCCGCGTCGCACATATGCCGTTCAGCCTGCCGGATGGCGGCGGCGTCATTTCCGAATATCGCAGCAAGGCGTTGCTGGCCCCGCTCGGTATCGCTTTCCCCCGCGCGATCATGACGACAACGGCAGACGAGGCGCTGACAGCGGCAAGCGCACTGGGGTGGCCGGTGGTCATAAAGGCCCAGTCGGCAGACCTGTCGCACAAGAGCGATGCGGGCGGTGTCGTCCTGAATTTGCATGATGCGCCGTCACTGGCGGACGGGTGGGCAACGCTGCATGCCAATGTCGAACGGCATCGCCCGGGGCTGATCCTCGACGGTGTGCTGATCGAAGCCATGGGTGCGCGCGGCATGGAAATGATCGTCGGCGGTCGCAACGATCCCGACTGGGGTCCCGTGGTGCTCGTCGGGGCTGGCGGAGTCATGGCCGAATTATTTCATGACGTGCGCCTGCTGCCGGCGGATTTGACTCATGATGCGATCGTTCGCGCGTTGCATCAGCTTAAAAGTGCGCCGTTGCTGACCGGATTTCGCGGCTCTCCGCGGCTCGACATCGATGCGCTGGCGCGGCTTATTGCGACAGTTGGCGTGTTGCTGCGCAGTCAGCCGCGTATCAGCGAGATCGATTTGAACCCGGTCATCGTCTATCCCGACGGGCAGGGTGTCATCGCCCTCGATGCGCTGATGCTGGTTGCGACGCACTCTGGTATGACGTCATAAAACACAGGAGGAGGATATGATGGATCATCTTTCCCGGACGCTCGACGGCATCCGCGCGCGCGGCGCATCGGGCCTGTTCATCGGTGGCGAATGGCGCGAAGGCAAGGGCAGTGCCGACCTCGACGTGGTGGCGCCGCACACCGAGGCGCTTCTGCTGCGCTATCGTGAAGCAACACCAGCCGACATCGACGTTGCAGTCGCCGCCGCGCGGGAGGCGTATGACAATGGCCCCTGGCCGCGCTTGTCACCTGCCGAGCGCGGTGCAGCGCTGCGCAGGGTCGCCGACAAGCTGACGGCACGGATGCCCGAACTGGCCGAAGCCTGGACCGGGCAGGTCGGTGCTGTACTGGGTTTTACGAGCAAGGCGTCGCGCCAGTCGCCCGACCTGTTCAATTTCTATGCCGATCTGTGTGACAATTATCCGTTCGTCGAGGAACGGCGCAGATCGGGCGGTGGCCTGGCGCGTGTCGTGCAGGAACCGGCGGGCGTCGTGGCCGCGATCACGCCGTGGAATGCGCCACTGGTGCTGCTCTGCTACAAGGTCGCAGCAGGGCTGGCGGCAGGGTGCACGATCGTCGCCAAGCCGTCACCCGAAACGCCGATCGACGCGCATATCCTGTCCGAATGCATCGAAGCGGCGGATTTGCCGCCGGGCGTGTTCAACATGCTGCCCGCCGGGCGCGACACGGGCGACTATCTGGTCCGCCACCCCGGCATAGACAAGGTCAGTTTCACCGGGTCGACACTGGCGGGCAAGGCGATTGCCCGTGCCTGTGCGGACCGGCTGGCGCGGGTCAGCCTCGAACTTGGCGGCAAGTCGGCGGCGCTGATCCTGAACGACGCCACGGTCGCCCAGGTTCTGCCCAGCCTGGTCCCCTATTCGATGCCGATCACCGGGCAGGTGTGCTTTTCGCTGACCCGTGTGCTCACCCCGCGGGCACGGCGCGACGAATTCGTCGACGCTTATGTGGCTGCGGTCAGGGGGATTAAAATCGGCGATCCGTTTGCCGACGGCACCGGCATGGGTCCATTGACGCTTGAACGGCAGCGGGACCGGGTGGAGGGCTATATTGCAAAGGGCCGGGCCGAAGGCGCGCGTCTGGTTCAGGGCGGCGGGCGCCCGGCGGACCTTAATCGCGGTTTCTTCATCGAACCAACCGTGTTCGTCGATGTCGATCCGGCCATGACGATTGCCCGCGAGGAAATTTTTGGCCCGGTCGTATCCTTCATCGATTATGACAGTGAGGCGGACATGATCGCCAAAGCGAACGCAACCGATTACGGCCTGCACGGTGCGGTCTATACCGCCGATCCTGAAAAAGGGTATGACATCGCGCGACGCGTGCACAGCGGCAGCGTGACCGTCAACGGCATGATCGTCGATATCGAGATGCCTTTCGGCGGTTTCAAACAGTCGGGCATCGGCCGCGAAGGCGGTCTTGAAGGTTTGAAGACCTATCAGGAAACCAAAACAATCTATTTCGCCTGACCGACCGGAGGACTGCCATGCCGCACATCGAAACCACGCACGTCGGCAGCCTGCCGCGCAGTCCCGAACTTGCCGATCTGCTGATCGCGCGCGACCACGGGCGGGCTATCGATCACGCTGCGTTCGAAGCGCTGGTGTCCGATGAAATAAGCCGCGCCGTCGCCGCACAGGCTGAAAACGGTATCACTATCGTCAGCGACGGGGAATTGGGCAAGGTCGGTTATGCGACCTATATCACTGCCCGCCTTGACGGGTTCGGCGGGCATGTCGATCGCACGCCCGCCAAAGATCTGGCCGATCTTCCCGAATTGCGCAAAAAGCTGACGGCGATCATGGGGTCACAGGATTTTGTGCGGGCAGCGTGCATCGGTCCGGTCCGATTGAAGAATTCCGAATATGGGATGGAGGATATCCGCCGTTTCCGGACCGTCCTCGATGCGCAGAACCGCGGCACAGACCGGCCCGTGCGCGGGTTCATGAACGCGGCGTCGCCCGGGCTGATCACTGCGTTCCAGCCCAACCAATATTATCCGTCGCATGAGGCCTATCTTGCCGATCTGGTCGATGCGATGCGGCCCGAATATGAAGCGATCGCCGCTGCAGGGTTCGACCTGCAACTCGATGCACCCGATCTGGCAATGGCGGCTCATACGGGGTTTCAGGCGCTTGAGGAATCCGAGTTCCTCAGGCGTGCGGCCCAGAATGTCGAGGCGCTGAACGCGGCGACCGCCAATATTCCGGCGGACCGGATGCGCATGCACATCTGCTGGGGCAATTATGAAGGACCGCATGATTGCGACATCGCTCTGGAAAAGATCATCGACATCATCCTGTCGGCCCGCCCCGCGCAATTGCTGTTCGAAGCGGCCAATCCGCGCCATGATCATGAATGGGTCGTCTGGCGCGATGTGGGCGTCCCCGATGACAAGATACTGGTGCCCGGCCTGATCGACAGTTGTTCGAATTATGTCGAGCATCCCGAACTGATCGCGCAACGCATCGAACGTTTCGCCGGGATCGTCGGTGTCGACCGGGTCATCGCGGGGTCCGATTGCGGTTTCGGCACCTTTGCCGGCTATGGCAAGATTGATCCTGCCGTCACGTGGAAGAAATTTCGTGCGTTGCGCGAAGGCGCCGATATCGCGGCTGCACGATTGTAGAGATCAGCGATCGAGAAGCGCGGTCGCGCGCAGCAGATGCTGTTTCGCGCGCCCTTCGATGTCCGGGGTCAGGCGCACCAGCGGCAAGGCGATGCTGATCGCCCCGACAACGCGCCCGTCGATTGATGCCGCACGCGCGATTCCAGCAATCCCGGGGGTATATTCCTCGCTGGTATGGGCAAAACCTGACAGGGCAATCCTGGCACATTCGGACCGGAGCGCATCGGCATCGGTCACGGTGTTCGCGGTCACGGCGGTGCGCACCGACAGCCGCAGATAATCATCCACCGCCGACGCGTCGAGTGCGGCGAGAATCGCCTTGCCCGCTGCAAACGCATGAAGCGGCGCCTGCTGCCCGACGTCGAGTGAGTAGCGCAGCGCCTGCAATCCGATTTCGCTGACCGCGACTTCGACGTTGAAGCCGCGCCGGATGAAAAATCCGGTCGTTTCGTTCAGGTCGTTGCGGATCGCCCGGACCAGTGGCGTCACGCGGTCGCTGACGGATGTCTCGCCACCAGTCGGGTTGAGACGCGCGAGGGACGGACCGGGCAGATAGTTGCGATCCTTTCGTACCACATAGCCCTGATCGGTCAGAGTAACGAGCAGGTAGGACAGGCTGCTGACGGGAATAGACAGGGCCTGGGCGATTTCGCGTGCCGCCATCGGGCGTGATTGCGATGCCAGCAGCGCCAGTATGTCGAGCGCGCGCGTCGCCGATTTCACGGTCCCGGGATCGGTGTTCGCCATCCGGGTCAGGGTGCAAACAGGAGTTTGCCGTGGCGCGCTGCAAACTTCCAGTCGCTGCCGATACGTATCAGCTGATCATCGTACATGCCGATTTTTGGCGGACCGGAGTCAAGCGTGGCAAGCGCGCCCGCGTTCGCCGTTCCAGTGAAAAGTAAAATCGTGCTGACCGCGCGCGCTTCGGTGTCGCTGATGGCGTCGACCACGATATTGGCACAGACATGGCGGCTGACCCGCGCCGGGCGATTCAGGAATGAGGCGAGGATGGCATCGCGCCCCACGATCGACGCATCGGGCGCCGCTGGGCGCGCCATCACGCCGTCTTCGGCAAACAGCGCGGCCAGGTCGTGCCACTGTCCGGTGTCATTCAGATTGACATAAAGGTTGATCAGCCGTGCGCAGTCGCATTCGATGGCGCGGCGTGCGTCGGGGCTCATGCGGCGGCTTTCGGACGCAGGACGATGTGGCCGACGGCGGTGTTGGACGCGGGAACATGATAAAAGCGGTGAAGCTGTTCGACGTCTGTGCCAAGCGCGCCGCGCATGATCAGCCACATGATCAGCTCGATCCCTTCGGATCCCGCCTCTCTCAGATAATCAAGATGCGTGATCGTGCGCAATGAGGGCGCGTCAGTGACGAGCCGGTCGAGGAAGTCGTTGTCAAAAACCTTGTTGATCAGGCCGGCGCGTGGCCCCTGCAACTGGTGGCTCATGCCGCCGGTGCCCCAGATCTGGACGTTCAGATCTTCAGGAAAGCGAGCCACGGCGCGGGCGATGGCGCTGCCCAGCCGCCAGCAGCGGTCACCGCTTGGTGGCGGAAACTGCGTGACGTTGACACAGACCGGCACGACCCTGACGGGCCAGGTGCCGACCGTTCCGAATACCAGCGACAATGGCACGGTCAGTCCGTGGTCGACCTTCGCTTCGTTCAGGATCGTCATGTCGAAATCGTCGAGGATCAATGCCTGCGCGATATGTGCAGCCAGTTCGGGATGACCGGGGACGACGGGCACCGGCCGCGCGCCCCACCCCTCATCAGCGGGCGCATAGTCATCGGCACAGCCGATCGCAAATGTCGGCACGATGTCGAGCATCAGCGCGGTGGCGTGATCATTGTAGATCAGGATGACGACATCGGGTTTTTCCGCCGCTGCCCAGTGCCGCGTCCATTCATAGCCCGCAAAGACCGGCGACCAGTAAGGCTCGTCGGTCTTGCCGAGGTCAATCGCAGCGCCGATCGCGGGCACATGGCTGGTGGCGAGTCCGGCAGTGATCCGTGCCATCCTAATATTTCCCCCTGATCGACCGGTTGCCTTCGGGTGCGCGCCCCCCGGCGATCATCATCGCGGCATAGTCCTCCACTGCCATCCCGGTCATCGTGCCGACCGCGCGCTGGACGCTCCAGCCGTCTGTGCTGGAAATCTTGACGAGGAAATATATGTTGCCGCCCAGTGCGATCATCCGGTTGAAGTCGCGGTCGAGCACGGCCTGTTTCTGGTCAGCTGTCATGCCGAAGCGGTCGAGATAAGCGGCTTCGTCTGTCTTGAAGGCAGAGCGATTGTCCGCCATCATCAGCGACATGCAGAATTTGTGCAGGTGATAGGCCTGCCGCGACCGCGCCATCGTGAACACAGTCGTCCCGGGAATATCGTCGAGGTCGGCAAGGTCATACGGCACGCCCATCGGTTTTCCCCCTAACCTGCCTGCTGTGTGCGCCAGCCATCGGCATAGCTGTCGCGCGCGACTTCCGAATAGGGCACGGGGCTGACAGTGGCGCGGATTTCGGTCTGGATGTGCGGCTCGACCGTCAGCTTTGCCGACCCGCCGTCCGGTTCGCCCCAGAGCAGCGTGACCTGCGTCCCCGGTTCGGCATGCGCGTCGTCAAGTATCGCGAGCGTCAGCATCCGCCCTTCATTGGCGCTATAGCCGATCCACGTCGACAGGCCGACCGGCTTGCCATTGGCAAGGACCGTATCGAAGGGATGCATCGCATAGACCGCCGACGGAAATTCGATGGCTTTGGCACGGTCGCCGCGCTGGAACATCGAACTCATCACGCGCGCCACGTCTTCATTGTCCAGCGCCAGCGTGACCTTGCGCCGGTGTGGTCCTGACGCGATTTTTTCGAGTGCTTCGCGACCGATGAAATCATGGTCGAACTTGACGAAAGGACCATAGCCGAGGTCCCACGGCGTCAGGTAATAATCCTCGATATTCTCTGACACAAAGCTGCCGCCGATTGACGCCTTTGCCTCATAGCTGCTGGCGGTCAGCCATTCGCGATAAGGCCTGAGCGCATCGCCGGTATAAATGGCGGGAAGCGGTGACGGGATCCAGCCCGATTCAAGCGTGTTCGACGAATAGGCGCGCCCCCCCACCAGGCGCAGCCCGAAATCGGCGCCCGCTGTGACAAGCGCGGCATGAACGGCATCCCCCTCTGCCCACGGGCCGAACAGTTCGAACCCGGGTTGCCCCGCCATGCCGTGGCGCAGCGCGCGGACCGATTTTCCCGCGATCGTCATGTTCGTCATGTTGAAGAATTTCAGTTCGGGCGGCGCCTTGCCCAGCACCTTTTCCATCAGCTTCATCGCGTTCGGCCCCTGAATCTGGAACCGGTAGGATTTGCGCAGGCCGTCGCTGCGCATCGCGGTGCGCTCGTCACGTTCGACGCGCACGTCCCATTTGCCCGATGCCGCATGATATTCGACCCATTCGATCGCGGGGGCGCGACCGACCAGATTAAATTCGTTTTCGGCGAGGTAGAACAGGATCACGTCACCAATGACATGTCCCGCCGGCGTGCAGGGCACGAACTGCTTCGCCTTGTCGACCGTGAAGCCCTTGAAACTGTTGATGCCCAGATGGTTGAGCATGGTGAATGCATCGGGACCGGTCACGGCAAGGTCGACCATGTGATAGGATTGGTTGAACAGGATGCAGCTGTGCTGCCACGCCCATTGTTCGTCGCGCCAGTTGGTGAATTCGGCCGGTACGCCGGGATAGGCATTTGGCCCGGTTTTCTGATTGCGCAACATCGCGACGATGTTCGGTGTCGCGGCAAGGACGGTTTCAAGGCTCTGGGTCGTCATGATTTCTCTCCTAAGCGAAATTCGTGGCGGCGGGCAGGGTGGCCAGCCAGCGGGTGAGGGCGGCGTTGAGCTGATCGGGGGCTTCGGCGGGTGACATGTGACCGCAGTCTTCAAAGATCGCCAGCGTGGCATTCGGGATGGCGCGGGCCATCGCTTCATGCTGATCGACCGGGCTCCAGCGATCCTGTCGCCCGACGCCGACAAGGACCGGGCAACCGATCCGCCCAAGCATCGGTCCGACGTCAGGGCGGGTCAGCAGCGCATTGATCTGGGCTGCATACAGGTCGACACCGCCGCTGCGGCACATGGCCCTTAACGCATCCATCAGGACGCGATCATGCTGACGTGATTCAAGCACCATCGGGGGCAGCCACCGGTCGAGCAGCGCGTCAATGCCATCGCGGCGGCCAAGCGCCAGCAAATCATGGCGCGTGGCGGCTTCATCGCTGCGGGGCAGATGGACACCTGTGTCGAACAGCGCCAGCCCTATGACACGATCGGGTACGCGGCGGATGACTTCGAGCGCGATGCGTGCGCCCATCGAATGTCCTGCCAGGACAAATGTTTCGGGGGCATTCATGATGACCGAACCGGCCATGGCATCGAAATTATCCGCCAGCCCATAACCATCGACGGCAATGACGGGCCGATCGAACTGGCCCTGCTGCGCGTGCCAGATCCGTGCATCACACATGAGGCCGGGAAGCATCACCAGTGGCGGCTGATCTGAATAATTCATATCCATGAAAATTTCATATATACGATACGATGATCATGCGCTAGACCTTTACGCACCGTGACTGCTTTTTGAACCGGATGAGACCGATCGTTATGGACGCCCGACTGCTGACCAGCGCCGACCTGTCAGATCTGCTCATTGATGCTTCGCTTGAAATGACAGCGAAGGATCTTGACGGTGTGGTTGCCTCGGCGGCGTCGATTGCGCCCGGTACGCAGGTATCGGTGACGTTCCTGCCCAATGAAACGGCACAGGCGCGCGTTGCGGCGGCGTCTCGGGTCAGGCGTCTGGGCTTTCTTCCGATGCCGCATATTTCGGCGCGGCGCCTGACGTCGGATGATGATCTGCGCGCGTATCTGACGGAACTACAGCGCCACGAAACGAGTGGCCGCGTCTTTGTGATCGCCGGTGACCCCTTTCGACCAGAGGGGCCTTACGCCGATGCGCTGGCAGTGATCCGCAGCGATTTGCTCGAATCGCACGGCGTTTCGCATGTCGGCATAGCCGGTTATCCCGAAGGGCATCCGGCGATTGCCGACGCGATGCTGTGGCAGGCATTGACGGACAAGCGCGCCGCACTGTCGGCGCGGGGCCTGTCCTGTTCGATCATCACGCAATTCGGCTTTGATGCCGACCCCGTGCTCGCGTGGCTCGAACGGTTGCGTGATGACGGTATCACCGACCTTGTCCGGGTCGGCATTCCCGGTCCGACCAATGTGGCGCGACTGATCAGATTTGCCGCGCGGTGCGGAGTCGGTGCGACCGCATCGGTGATGGCAAAATACGGGATTTCGATGACGCGCCTGCTGGGCAGTGCCGGTCCCGACGCACTGGTTGAGGCGTTTGCGGCACGGCTTGATCCGCGACGCCACGGCACGGTCCGGCTGCACTTTTATCCGTTCGGCGGTGTTGAAAAAACCGCAGTATGGATCGCGCAGCACAGCCATGCGTGATACGCAAAACATGACAAAGGGAAAAGACGGATGACCGATGCGCATGTCCTGACATTGTCGTGCGAGGATCGGGCGGGCCTGGTCGCCAAAGTGACGGGCCTGCTGTTTGAATGCGGCGGCAATATTTTCGAAGCGCAGCAGTTCGATGACACTGGCACCGGGCGATTTTTCATGCGGATCGTCTTCCGCCCCGGTGACTTCGACGCCGATGCCGCGATGCTGCGCGAACGGTTTGCCGCGCTGGCCAGCGACCATGGCATGACCTGGGCGCTGCGATCGCTGGCCGAACCAAAGCGTGTTTTGCTGATGGTGTCCAGGTTCGATCATTGCCTGGGCGACCTGCTGTACCGCGTGCGCATCGGCGAAATGGGGATGAATGTGGTCGGAATCGTTTCAAATCATCCCAAAAACACGCTGAATACGACGATGATCGGCGATATTCCCTATCATCACCTGCCGGTCACATCCGAAACTAAGCCCGCGCAGGAAGCGCAGATCAAGGCGATTGTCGATGAGACCCGGGCCGACCTGATCGTGCTGGCGCGCTATATGCAGATTTTGTCGGATGACCTTGCCGGGTTTCTGTCAGGGCGCTGCATCAACATCCACCACAGTTTTCTTCCCGGGTTCAAAGGGGCCAAACCCTATCATCAGGCGCATGCCCGCGGTGTGAAGATGATTGGTGCGACGGCGCATTATGTCACGGCCGACCTTGATGAAGGGCCGATCATCACGCAGGATGTCGAAAATGTCACACATGCCGACACGCCCGACGACATGGTAGCAAAGGGGCGCGATATCGAACGCCGCGTGCTGGCGCGTGCCGTCCGCTATCACCTCGAAGACCGGGTGCTGGTCAACGGATCGCGCACTGTCGTCTTCCGGTCCTGATCCTGCTTTTAGGGTAGCGGCACTGCCAGCCCGTCGATCGGCACCGGATCCTTTGCCCGGCGCACTGACCGGTTCAATCCGGCAAGGCAGATCGGCGCGAGTACCGAACAGGTGCCTACTGCGAAAATCCCGATCCACAGGAACGAACCAAAGTCGACGAACAGCCCCCCGATCGGCGCCCCGAAGGCATAGGCGAGCCGTTCGACACCGGTGCCCAGCGTCGCCAGACGGCCGGACGGGTCGATAACGGCGGCGGTGCCCAGCATCATCACATAAAACAGGATCGTGAAAATCCAATAGAATGCGATTGCCGCGGCATAGCTCCACAAGCCCGTGGACAGCACCATCAGCAGGCACGACGCCCCCGTGCCGAACAGGCCGATGCCAAGCGAAATCCGGCGATCGATCCGGTCGCCGATCAGGGCGGCAAGGCCACTGCCCAGCAGGCTGAGGAAAACGCCTGTCGAGATGACCGAGCCGATGACCGGGCCCGACAAATGCAGCGCATGGCCGATCCGTTCGGCAAAGGTCCACATCGCCCCTGATCCCAGCGAGACCAGCGCCCACATGATCAGAAGGGGCAGTCCGCCGGCAATCGGCGCTGTCGGCAACCGGGTGGCCGCACCGCCGGGGTGGGCATAGCGAAACCCCCACAGCAAGGGGATGCACAGGACCAATATCGCAGCGATGCCGATGAAGATGCCGCGCACCCCGAACTGCGCATTGGCAAAGGGCAGCAGCGCGAGCACCGCGACAAGGATCAGCAACCCCCCCGAACTTGTGGCGGCATAGACCCGGTCGGCTTGTGGCCAGCCCGCAGGCGCCCCGACCGTCGCGGACAGCATCAGGCAATAGCCAAAGCCGCTGAGCGTGCCCAGCAAACAGATCAGGATAAAATTGGGAGGCGATGCATAGAGCGCCAGATTGGTCGAGGCGGCAATGCCAAGACCGGTCAGGCAGACATAGACCGGGCGATAGCGATGCGACACCGGGGCAAACAGGATCATGCCCAGTGCCAGTGCGCCGACCTGGCAAAAGCCGAAGACGCCCGCAGCCGTCGCTGACAGGCCGAACCCGTCGATCAGCGCCCCGATTTGCAGTGGCATCGCACTGGTGCACAAATGCGCGACGGCATTGCCGACGGCGACGGCAAAGACGAAAGAGATGAACGGGAACGAGAGCTTGATCTCTTTCATGGCATTACCCCCTTTTGAAAATTCATCGATATGATCCTGTCATGCTTTTGCGGTCATGTCTGCAAAGGCGGCCAGCCGCTCCGTTCCCGCGCGCATAGCCGCGCCCGCGCCCGGCATCTGTTCGGCCAGCACCGACAGTCCGTGACGCCCCATGCCGGCAAGCTGCGCATCGCCCGACATGGTCAGGCGGGCGGCGATCCAGCCGTGCGCAAAAATCGTTGCGGCGCGCAATCCGGCACGCGCAGCGGCATCGATATCGAAGGGTGTCCGCGACGGATCGCGCAGCCACGCCGTCGCATTTTCCATGAGGATCAGCGCGTCGCGGAGCCGCGATGCAGAGCTGTCCGGCAGCAGGGCCAGGTCACCGCGCACCTGTTCGATGAACACTTCATAGCCCTTGTCCGGTTTCAGCCAGCGTCGCCGCACCAGGTCGATCGCCTGCATTCCCGTGGTGCCTTCATAAATGGCGAGGATACGGGCATCGCGCAGGTGCCGTTCGATCGGCCATTCGCGTGTGTAACCGGCGCCACCAAATATCAGGACAGCCTCGCTCGCGATCTCAAAACCGGTTTCGGCACCGCTGTTCTTGACGATCGGCAACAACCAGCCGAGCAGCGACGCGGCGCGTGCGCGCGGTGCCGCCTCAGGCTCGATGTCCGACAAATCCGCCGCGACGGCCGCGGCATAGACCAGACCACGCAGCGTCGCGATCCGCGCATTCATCCCGGCCAGCATGAGCCTGACATCGACATGATCGATGATCGGCACCGGTGGCTGGTCACGGGGCCCGCCCTGTCGCCGTTCGAGCGCATAGTGCGCGGCCGCTGACAGGCATGCCGATGCGATGCCAAGCCCCTGCGTGCCGACTGACAGGCGCATCGCAACAATCATCCGGAACAATTGGGCGATCCCGCGCCCCTCTGCCCCGATCAGGATTGCATCGGCATTTTCGAACCCAAGCGCGCAGGTCGGCGATGCGTGCAGCCCCAGTTTCTCCTCGATCCGCCGGACCATCACGCCGTTGCGGTTTTCAGCACTCCCTGGCACCAGAAACAGGCTCAGCCCCTGCGTTCCCGACAAGGTGAAATCGGAACGGGCAAGCACGAAATGCGCAATCGCGGGTGACAGGTCATGGTCGCCATAGGATATCCAGATTTTTTCGCCGTTCACAGTCCAGCGACCGTCATCGGACCGTGTGGCGCGGGTCCGGATGCGCCCGACATCGGACCCGGCATCGGATTCCGAAATGCAGATCGTGGCGCTGGCCTCGCCGGATGCCAGTCTGGGAATCCAGTCTTCGGCAATGTCGGGTGACGCATAGGTCTGCAACAGCCGTGCCGCCGACCGCGCGGCGCCCGGGGCCATCCCGAAACTGATCGAACCGCGGTCGAACATCTCCTGCACGGGAATGGCGACGGCGCACGCCAGGCCCTGTCCGCCGAATTTTTCCGGGATATCGGTGCCGATCCAGCCTCCATCGCGAAATGCCGCCCACGCCTGTTGATGGCCCGGTGCGAGGAGGACACGCCCGTCAGCGAACATGCAGCCCGCGCGGTCCGCCGCCTTGTCGAACGGCATTAATATGTCGGTCGAAAAGCGCGATGCTTCTTCGACGATTGCGGCAATCATGTCCGGGTCGAGTGCGCCGTCGCCGTCGCGCAAATGCGTTAGCCGTTCGAATCCCGGGGTGGCGCCGATCTGTCGCACGACGGCATCGACCGAGGCGGCATAGTCGGCGGTCATCGGGTCAGCGGTCATCGGGTCGGCATCATCATGGGAAAACGTGTCGCAGTTTTTTTCGAGACGCTCTTGCCCATCAGCGACGTCATTGCTGACCCCGGGCGACACCGCCGGATACGCCGGACTTAAGCCGAAAGATGGCGACGCAGGTCGCGTGGGGATTGCTGATACATATTCCTGAAACTGCGGCTGAAATGCGCAGCTTCGTTGAATCCCCAGCGAAACGCGATCTGGGTGATCGACTGGCCATCCTTGTTGGGATCGAGCAGATCCTCGCGACATTTGGTCAGCCGGCGATCGCGGATCCAGCCGCACACCGACCAGTCGGTGCCCGCAAACGAGCGGTGCAGCCGCCGGACCGAAATGCCGCAGCCCGTGGCTATCTGTGTCGGTCCAAGCTCCGGATCGGCGAGATGCGCCTCGATAAAGGCGCGAATGCGCGAATCGGGCAACTGCACCTTGTCCGCACCTTGCGGATGACAGTCGCGTTCGAGCATATGCTTGATGACGCCGATCAGCATTTCACGGGCGTGCAGCGCATCACGGTCATGCAGCCGGTCGACCGAGCGCGCAATCGTCATGAATGTCGACCGGGCGAGGCCGCCAATTCCTTCGCGCGCCGACCAGATGCGGGGCCGCGCAAACATGCTCGACGAACATTGCGTCATCAGTTCGGCGGACGGCAGATAGGCAACGAGCTGACGGGTCGGCCCGTCGAAGCGGCTGACAAACGGGCGGTAGGTATCGATGACGGCAAGGTCATAGGTGCCGATCTCGGTCTCTGTCCTGCCCTGTTCGACAAGTGTTTTGCCGCCAAGCTGCATGATGAGCATGAGATGGCCGCAGCGGTCACTGGCAATCAGTTGCTTGTCATGTCCGATCTCGCTCGCATTATGGGCGAGGTGGCCTATGCTGACACCGCCGACGTCGCGAATCTTGATCGAGGCTTCGAAGGCGTCGTTGGCGAACCGCAACCCGGCGTCGCGCCCGCACAGGGACGCAAGCTGAGCGCTCCAGGCGTCACGCCCTTCACTTTGGCGCATGGCCGCTGTCGAGAAATCAATCATGATTTACTCCCCATTTTCACCATGGCGCTGTCCCGGTCTTGTGCCGGCTGAACGCCATGACTTCGGTCTTTCAAGACCCGGCACTCGTCTCAGAGCAACAACTGACGTTGTCGCAAAGAGGCAAGATTACTGCCGTGTTTATCGCTTATGCATGATGACGGCAATGGGCGACGGCAAATGCCGTTCGCGGGGGATGGCAGATGCACGGATCAGGCACCGGTCTTACTCATATGACGGGTGCGGAAAGTCTGCTCCGCACTGTCGCGGGCTGCGGGATCAGGATTTGTTTTGCCAACCCCGGCACATCGGAAATGCATTTTCTGGCAGCACTTGATAAAGTGCCTGAAATCCGGCCGGTGCTCGCTCTGTTCGAAGGGGCGGTGACGGGCATGGCCGATGGCTATGCCCGGGTGACGGGACTGCCCGCGCTGACGCTGCTGCATCTGGGGCCCGGGTTTACCAACGGGATCGCAAACCTGCACAATGCCCGCCGCGCCAGAAGCCCGGTCGTCAACATCGTGGGCGACCACTCACGCTATCACAGCCAGTGGGACAGCGCGCTGAAGACCGACGTTGCCGCACTTGCGCGACCGGCATCGGACTGGCTCGCCATTTCATCGGGTGCGCACACGGTGGCGGCGGACGGCGCCCGCGCAGTCGCAGCGGCGCGGGAACGGCCGGGGTGCATCGCGACGCTGATCCTGCCCGCCGATGTCGCATGGGGGGAAAGCGGGACGATCTGCCCCCCGCTTGCCGACCGACCGGTTGCCGATGCCAATGCCGCAGCGATTATGCGCGTTGCCGAAATCCTCAAACACCGCGGCAAAACCAGCGTCCTGCTTGTGCGCAGTGCCGCAGGCGATCAGGCTGGTCTCAGCGCGCTGGCCCGCATTTGTACGGCCACCGGCGCACGGCCGATGCTCGACCTTGCCACAGGCAAAGTGATGCGGGGTGCAGGGCTGTATCCCGTGCCGCGGGTGCCGTATCGTGCCGAAGATAGCGTCCGCGCCTTTGCCGGGGTGACCGACCTTATTCTGGTGGGGACGCAGCCGCCGGTCGCACCCTTTGCCTATCCCGATTACCCGAGCTGGTGCCTTCCCGCCGACACGATGCTGACACCACTGGCGCAGGATCATGAAGATGAAGTGCGTGCGCTTGAGGCGCTGGCCGACACGCTGGGAGCGCCATTATGTCAGGGGACGGCGGCCACAACGGACCGGTTCGACAGGCCCGCAGGACGGCTCGATGCCGGTGCGATCGGCCGGTCGATCGTGCGGCATTTGCCCGCAGACGCGATCATTTCCGAAGAAGCGATCAGCAACGCGTTTGCAATTGTCGCGGCGCTGTCATCCGCACCGCCGCACATGCATCTGGGCTTGACGGGCGGGGCGATCGGGCAGGGCATTCCGCTGGCGACCGGCGCCGCCATTGCCGCGCCGGGGACCAAGGTCGTGAATATTCAGGCCGATGGCAGTGCCATGTACACGCTTCAGGCGCTGTGGACACAGGCGCACGAACGGCTCGATATCGTGACCGTCATTCTCGCAAACCGGTCCTATGGGGTTTTGCGTGCCGAGGTCGAGCGGGTCGGCGCATCGATCCCCGATGATCTGGCGGCGTCGCTGCTGGATATCGACAATCCCTCGCTCGACTGGGTCGCACTGGCCAATGGTCTGGGTGTCGAAGGATGCCGGGCGACCACCGCCGAACAGTTCGACGACATGTTCGCATCGGCCATCAGGGCGCGCGGCCCCCGCCTCATCGAAGCGGTTCTCTGACAGCCATTGCTTGACCACCGGCCATGATCCGGTTGAAAGCAAGGGTCGAGGAGGTCGGCTGGTGACAGACAGACATGCGCAGCCCGACGAGTATCGCACGGGATCACGTGCGCCGGTTGTTCAGGATCGCCCGCTGGAACGGGCCTTGGGGTTGCAGGTCCGGCGGCTCCGGCGGCGGCTTGACCTGTCGGTTGCCGATCTGGCCAATGCCGCCGATATTTCAGTGGGCATGATGTCGAAAATCGAAAATGGCCAGATATCGGCATCGCTCACGACCATCCAGTCACTGGCATCTGCGCTTTCGGTGCCGATTTCGTCCCTGTTCGCGTCGGTCGAAGAACGGCAGGATTGTTCGTTCGTCAGTGCCGGACAGGGCGTGACGATCGAACGGCGCGGAACCAAGGCCGGACATATGTATCAACTGCTCGGGCATCTGCTGCGCGGCGATGTCGTGGTCGAGCCTTATCTTATCACGCTGCACGAGGCCGCCCAGCCGCACACCAGTTTTGCCCATGAGGGCGTCGAGCTGCTTTACATGATCGAGGGTGAAGTCGCGTATCGCCACGGCAGCGAAACCTATGACTTGCGCCCCGGTGACACGATGATGTTCGATTCGAATGCACAGCATGGTCCAGAGCGGCTGGTACGCCATCCGATCCGATATTTGTCGATCATCATCTATCCGAGCAGCGCCAGCTGAGCGACTTGTCCTGTCGTGTCAGACTTGTTTGGTGTTGCGCGACAGGGGTGAACAACATCGTTTGCGCGACTTGCGCCGGCGTCAATATGGCTCGTAACGAAATCGTATGAAGGGCGGACGATGAAGCAGTTTCAGGACTATCTGCGCCTCAGCCGCCGCCGCCTGCCGCATTTCCTGTTCGAATATATCAATGGCGGGACGTTCGACGAGGTCACGCTGCGCGCCAATGTCGCGCGGTTGCAGGCGGTCACGCTGCGCCAGCGCGTGTTTCGCGATATGTCGACCGTGACGACAACGACAAGCCTGATGGGCCAGCCGTCGTCGATGCCGGTCGTCATGGGACCGGTAGGCTTTGCCGGGATCACGGCGCGACGCGGCGAAGTTCAGGCGGCACGGGCAGCGGAACGGCTGAACATCCCCTTTTGCCTGTCGACCTATTCCCTGTGCGACATTGCGGAAGTGGCGGCGGGAACCACACGGCCGTTCTGGTATCAGATCAACATGTTCCGCGACCGTGGCTGGGTGGCCGAAACGCTGGCGGAAGCCAAACGGCATTGTTCGGTGCTGGTCTTCAGTGCGGACCTGTCGGTACTTGGCACGCGCTATCGTGATTATCGCACCGGCCTGTTCGGGCCAGAGGGGGTGAAAGGTGCCGCAATGCGTTTTGCGCAGTCGGCACTGCGGCCCGCCTGGGCATGGGATGTGGGAGTGCGCGGGCGGCCGCTGGGTCTGGGCAATGTCCAGCGTTACCTTGATGCGCATCAATTGACTCAGACGACGCATGAATGGACGCATGACAATGTCGATCCGTCGACCACGTGGCGCGAGCTGTCGTGGATTCGCGAACACTGGTCCGGGCCGCTGATCGTCAAGGGCATATTGGACCCCGACGACGCCGAACAGACCGTGGCACTGGGCGCCGACGGGATCGTCGTGTCGAACCACGGCGGACGCCAGCTTGACAGCGCGGTGGCATCGGCTGACGCGCTGCCCCGGATATTCCAGCGCGTCGGCGGGCGTTGCACATTGTTCGTCGATGGCGGCATCCGTTCAGGGCTCGACGTCCTGAAAATGCTGACGCTGGGGGCCGACGGCGTGTTTCTGGGGCGCGCGTGGGTCACGGCACTGTCGGCGGCGGGCGAACAGGGTGTCGTCGATTTCATCGGCGGCATGGGCGAGGAATTACGCGCAGCGATGGGCATGACCGGCGCGCCCGATATTGCATCAATCGAGCGCGACAACGCACAGCCGGTGCCCGCCCCCGAAACCCCTATTGTCTGAGGAGCCGGTCGTGCAGGATCATGCCAGAGTTGTTGTCATCGGCGGCGGCGTCATCGGGTGTAGCGTCCTTTATCACCTGACCAAATATGGCTGGCGCGACGTCGTCCTTCTCGAACGCAAAGAGCTGACAGCGGGGTCGACATGGCATGCGGCGGGCGGGTTTCACACTGTCAACGGCAATGCCAATATCTCGCGGCTGCAAGCTTATACCTGCGGCATTTACAAGGAACTTGAAGCGCTGACCGGACTTGATACCGGGGCGCATTATGTCGGGGGGCTGCTGGTCGCAGCGACCGAGGCGCGCTGGAATTCGCTGCTCGCCGAACATACGCGGCACAAGGTGCTGGGCCTCGAATCCGAACTTGTCGGCCCTGACGAAATCAAGCGGCGCGTGCCGATCATGGACGTGTCGCAGGTGATCGGTGCGATCTGGGACCCGATCGAAGGCTATATCGATCCGTCGAGCGCCACCAATGCCTATGCCGCCGCGGCGCGCATGGCCGGTGCAAAAATCCACAAGCACACCAAGGTCGAGGGGCTGACGCGCCTCGCCAGTGGCGAATGGGAAGTGCGGACGGACAAGGGCACGATCATCGCCGAACATGTCGTCAATGCCGCCGGCCTGTGGGCGCGCGAAGTCGGGCGGATGGCCGGGGTCGAACTGCCGCTGGTGCCGATGGAGCATCATTATCTGATCACTGACGATATTCCCGAACTGGCGGAACTTTCCGCTGAACTGCCTGCGGTCGCCGACCTTGATGGCGGTCTGTACATGCGGCAGGAACGCGGCGGCATGCTCTTGGGCGTGTATGAAGCCCGGGCGACCCCTTGGGCGATCGCGGGGACGCCGTGGGATTATGCCGAGGATGAATTGCTGGTCCCCGATCTTGAGCGGATCAGCGACGAACTGGCGCGCGGGTTCGAACGCTTCCCAGCGATATCGCGTGCGGGGATCAAGCGGATCGTCAACGGACCCTTCACCTTTTCACCCGATGGCAACCCGCTGGTCGGGCCGGTGGCGGGCCTGCCCAATTACTGGGTAGCCTGTGGCGTCATGGCCGGATTTGTCCAGGGTGGTGGTGTCGGGCGGTCGCTCGCCGAATGGATGATCGAGGGGCAGGCGACACTTGATATATTCGGCATGGACATCGCGCGGTTCGACCCGAACCTCACTGCACCGCTTGTCATCGCCCGCGCCCGCGAATTTTATGGCCGCCGCTTTGATGTGCCCTATCCCAATGAAGTCTGGCCGGTCGGTCGTCCGCTGAAAACGTCACCGCTCTATGCCGTTCACAAGGCCAATGGCGCGGCCTTCATCAGCAGCTATGGCTATGAGGGGCCGGCCTATTTTGCCCCCAAGGACACAGGGTTCAGCGAAATCCCGACATTCGGCCGGTCGAACGCGTTCGATATCATCGGCGACGAATGCCGCGCCGCGCGCAAAAGCGTGGGCGTCGTCGATATATCATCGGGGTCGAAATATATCGTCAGTGGTGCCGATGCCGCGCGGTTCCTGCGCAAGGTCATTGCGTCGCCCTTGCCGCTGGCGGGGCAGACCGTCAACGCGCTGATATTGTCGGCGACGGGCCGGATGATCGGGGACATCAACATCACCCTGCTTGGCGACGGTCGCTATCTGATGGTCGGCGCCGTCTATATGCAGGCGATCTATCTGCGCTGGTTTGCACAGCATCAGGCAGGCTTGTCCGTGACGATCGACAATGTCTCCGAACATCTGGGTGGCCTGTTCATCACCGGGCCGAATGCGGTCGCGTTGCTCGATGCGCTGTCGGGCCATGAGCGGATCGGCACCGCGCTGGCGGATGGTCAGGCAGTCGATGCCGCAGTCGGTTATGCGCCTTGCCATGTGCTGGCGACGGACCGCACGGGGGATCGCGGCTTTGATCTCTATACGCCGGCGGCCTATCTCTATGGCCTGTACGCGCAGGTCATGGCAGAAGGCGCCGCGCTGGGCATATGCGACATCGGCATCCGCGCGCTGGGCAGCCTCGCGACCGAACAGGCACCCGGCGTGACCCTGCGCGAGATTTCGCAGGATCACAGCGTTGGCGAATGCGGCTATGGCCATTTGCTCGATAGCAGCCGCGACGATTATATCGGTCGCGACGGTGCGCTTGCATCGCTCAAAACGCCGCCAATGTACCGCCTTGTCGGGTTGCGGGTTGACACAAAGACGGCGGATCCGGTCGGTGAGGAACCGGTCTGGCTTGGTGACGCCTATGTCGGTTACACAAGTTCCGGGACTTATGGCCACACCGTCGGCTATGCGATGGCGATGGCCTTTCTTGACGAAGCCGGACTTGCCGATGGCGCGCAGCTCGACGTCATAATCCTTGGCGCGCGATGCCCGGCGCGGGTGGTGCCCGTGCCGTTTCCGAAAGATCCGGCACTGGGCGGGAGCTGATCACTGGGTTTAGTCGTCCTTGCTGTGGACGTCCCAATGTTCGACGGCCTTGCCATCCCTGAACCGCCACATGTCGAACGTCGTCGTGTTATAGTTTTTCGACGGGTCGGTCTTGTCGATGATGGGCAGGACATAAGCGACGACGACCTTGTCGCCCTCTGCCACGACCGACACCAGCGCCGTCTTCATCTTTTTGGGGACCGGCGTCGGTTTCAGGGCCAGCGTCTTGGTGAAATAATCGATCACGGCCTGACGCCCGTTCACCACCTGTGGATTATGCTGGATATAGTCGGCGGCGATCCAGCGGTCGGTCAGTTCCCAGTGATTCGCCTCAAGCAGATCCTTGACGATGTGATAGGCGGCCTGCTTGTTGCGGTTCAGCGCCGGATCCTTGCTGAAAAACAGCGCGTCGGGATTGGCGACAGCGACGACAGGGGACCCTGCCAGTGACGGCGATGCAGCGAGCAGCAAGGCGCCGCTGACGACGAGTGTCAGATATTTGTTCATTATTTTCTCCCTTGTTTGGTGGTGGATTCAGTGTGAGCAGCGGCAAATCCTTGCGCGACAATGGCGATGTCATTGGCCGAAACCGTGACGGCATAGCCCTGCGCTGCCCTTATGCGCGCTGCGTCGGCAGTGGTGGTAAAGATACCACATGGCAGATCTGCGCTGTCACACGCCGCGCGGATCGTGGTGCAGGCCGTATCCAGCCGTTCGTCGACCACAGGAAAACAGCCGATCGACAATGCCAGATCGCCCGTCCCGATAAAAATATAATCAAGACCCGGCGTGGCCGCGATCGCCGCGACATTGGCGACGCCCTCCACCGTTTCGATCATCACGCCGATCAGCGGCTGCGCATGGCCGCGCACATAAGCGGCAAAACCCGACGACAGCGGCCGCACGCCCCCGCCCGACCGGATGCCCGCCGGCGGAAACTGCGCCATCGCCACGGCGCGACGGGCCTGATCCGCGCTTTCGATCAGCGGGACGATGACCCCGGTCGCGCCACTGTCCAGCGCCGCGCCGATCGTGTCGATGCCGGCGACACGCGCGATCACCGGAACATCGCCCAGCGCGCTGACGGCGAGATGCGCTGACAGCGGGTCCCACAGACCGTGCTGAAGGTCGATGACGGCAGCGTCGCACCCCTGACGCCCGCCGATTTCGATCAGTGCTACCGACCCCATGCAGAACCACGCCAGCGACAGGCCGGGGCCGCGCAGCCGTGCGCGCAGATCATCCGCGCGCGTCGGGGCGGGATCAATAGGCAACGCTGAAACGTTTGCGCGAATGCATGTGCTGTTCGAGTTCATCGACCAGCGCGATCGCATAATCTGCAAAGCTGATCCGGCTGTTGCCATCGGCATCGGTCAGCAACTGATCGCCACCAATGCGGAACGTGCCGGTGCGTTCGCCCGGTTCGATCAGCGCGGCGGGCGACAGGAACGTCCAGTCCAGCTCCGTTTCCTGTTTGAGCAGCGCGAGGAATGCGATCGCCTTTGTCGCTTCGGGCCGGTATTCGGGCGGGAAATGCGGGCTGTCGATCAACTTGACACCGGGCGCGGTTTCCAGCCCCGCCGCGCCGCCCATGACAAGGAAGCGCGGCACAGCCGATGCCTTGACCGCATTGATCGTCGTTTGCGAATCCATGGGGACGAACTGTACCGCGCTGATGACGGCATCATGCCCGCGCAGCAGTTCTGTGATTGCGGGACCATCGGTCAGGTCGCCCTGTTTCCAGGTGACGCCGTCGAGCGACGGAACGCCGCCAATGTTGCGGGCAATCGCCGTGACTTTATGGCCACGCGAAACCAGTTCCTTCAATATGCACGAACCACCTCTGCCAGTGGCGCCGATAAGAGCAACGTTCATATCCCGATCCTTGCTGATGATGAATGGATAACAGATGTCGGACGGTCGCCAACATAGCATGACAGGCCGCTATGCCAATTTTTCTTAAAAAGAAACTATAATTCTCTTAAGTTGACATTGGTGGCCGGGCCAGATAGCGCGGTCTCACATTGAAAAGGGCGGTGTGCGACTCATGTGCGGAATCGTCGGACTGTTTTTGAAAGACGCGCGTCTTGAACCCAGGCTCGGGGCGATGCTGTCTGACATGCTGGTCGTGATGAGCGATCGCGGGCCGGACAGCGCGGGGTTTGCGATCTATGGCGAAGCCCGCGACGGCATAATGAAACTGACGGTCCGCGGGCCGGCAGCGGATGATGCAGCGGTGGCGCTTGGCGCGGCCCTGGGTGTGACAGTGGCTGTTACGCGCCATGACAGTCATAGCGTGCTGGTCTTTCCGCACGCACAGGACGCGGCGGCGCGTGACTGGCTGGCGGCGAACCGGGGCGACCTTGCCATCATCGGCGCGGGCCGGCGCATCGAGCTTTACAAGGAAGTCGGGCTTCCCGCCGATGTCTCGCGGCGGTTCGGGCTGCCGATGATGGCGGGCAGTCACGGGATCGGCCATACCCGGATGGCAACCGAATCGGCCGTGACGACAGCGGGTGCGCACCCGTTTTCGACTGGCGCGGACCAGTGCCTTGTCCACAATGGATCCTTGTCGAACCACGCCAGCCTGCGCCGCACGCTGATCCGCGAGGGCATTAGAGTCGAAACCGAAAATGACAGCGAAGTTGCGGCAGCTTATCTGACGTGGAAAATGCGCGAGGGTGCGACGCTTGCCGAAGCACTGGAAGCGGCCCTGTCCGATCTCGACGGATTTTTCACTTTCGTTGTCGGCACCGAAACCGGCTTTGCCGTTGTCCGTGACCCGATTTCGTGCAAACCTGCGGTGATGGCGGAAACCGACGGCTATGTGGCCTTCGCATCCGAATATCGTGCGCTGGCAGGCCTTCCCGATATCTCGAAAGCGCGTGTTTTTGAACCCGAACCGGCGCGTGTCTATGCCTGGGCACGCAGCTGATGCAGCAGATTGATCTGGCCACGACAAGCCGCACGGCATTCAATGCGCAGCTTCAGGCACTGCCCAAAGCGACGAATGAAACCCTGTGGCACGTGACAAACCCCGCGGGCCAGCACGCGCTTGCCGTCGGGCTGGACGCGCCGATCACGGTCACGATCGCGGGCCATGCCGGCTATTACTGCGCAGGCATGAACAAGGAGGCGACTGTCATCATCGAAGGAAATGCCGGCGTTGGCGTTGCCGAAAACATGATGTCGGGCACCGTGCATGTCCACGGCGATGCAAGCCAGTCAGCCGGGGCAACCGCACATGGCGGCTTGCTTGTCATTGACGGCAATGCGTCGGCACGGTGCGGCATTTCGATGAAGGGTGTCGCGATCGTCGTGAAAGGGTCGATCGGCCCGATGAGTGCGTTCATGGCGCAATCGGGCGCGCTGGTCGTTCTGGGCGATGCCGGTGATGCGCTGGGCGATTCGATTTACGAAGCGCGGCTTTATGTGCGCGGCAGCGTGCAAAGCCTGGGCGCCGATTGCATCGAAAAGGACTTGCGGGATGAACACCGCGTCGAATTGCGCCGCCTGCTTGATGCCGCCGGTGTCGGCGCAGAGGTGCATGTCGATGATTTCCGCCGTTACGGGTCGGGCCGGACATTGTATAATTTCCATGTCGACAATGCCGCGGCCTATTAAGAGAGTCTGATGGACCTGACCAACATCCCCCGCACGCTGCCCCGCCAGTCGGCGACGTTCGATCCCTATACGATGTCGGAAATCCGGCGCGCGGCGGCAACCGGCATCTATGATATCCGCGGGGCGGGGACGAAGCGGGCGCTGCCGCACTTCGACGATCTGCTGTTTCTGGGGGCGTCGATCTCGCGCTATCCGCTGGAGGGGTACCGCGAAAAATGTGCGACTGACGTGTGGCTCGGCACGCGTTTTGCCAAAAAGCCGATCCACCTGAAGATTCCCGTGACGATTGCAGGGATGAGTTTCGGCTCGCTCTCTGCACAGGCGAAGGACGCGCTGGGCCGCGGCGCCACGATTGCCGGCACGTCGACCACAACCGGCGACGGCGGCATGACCGCAGAGGAACGTGGCCAGTCACAGATACTGGTCTATCAATATCTGCCCTCGCGCTATGGCATGAATCCCGATGACCTGCGCAAGGCCGACGCGATCGAGATCGTCATTGGGCAGGGTGCCAAACCCGGCGGTGGCGGGATGCTGCTCGGACAGAAGATTTCCGACCGCGTCGCCGAAATGCGCACGCTGCCAAAGGGTATCGATCAGCGGTCTGCCTGCCGCCACCCCGACTGGACCGGCCCCGACGACCTTGAAATCAAGATCGAGGAACTGCGGGAAATTACCGGCCATGAAAAGCCAATCTATGTAAAGGTCGGTGCGACGCGCCCTTATTATGACATTGCCCTCGCCGTGAAGTCAGGCGCCGATGTCATCGTGCTCGACGGTATGCAGGGCGGCACGGCGGCGACGCAGGACGTGTTCATCGAACATGTCGGCCTTCCGATTCTTGCCGCGATCCGGCCCGCGGTGCAGGCGTTGCAGGACCTGGGCATGCACCGCAAAGTGCAACTGGTCGTGTCGGGCGGCATCCGCAATGGCGCCGACGTCGCCAAGGCACTGGCGCTGGGGGCCGATGCCGTCGCAATCGGCACGGCTGCACTGGTGGCGCTGGGTGACAACGATCCGGCCTATGAAGCTGATTATGCCGCACTTGGCACGACGGCGGGTGCCTATGACGACTGGCAGGACGGGCGTGACCCGGCAGGCATCACGACGCAGGACCCGGTGCTGGCGGCGCGGCTCGATCCGGTTGCGGCGGGGCGGCGGCTCGCCAATTATCTGTCGGTCCTGACGCTGGAAGCGCAGACCATCGCACGCGCCTGTGGCAAGAGCCATCTGCACAATCTCGAACCCGAAGACCTTGTTGCGCTGACCATCGAAGCGGCGGCAATGGCGCGCGTGCCGCTGGCGGGCACAAGCTGGATTCCGGGCGCCACATAATCTTGACCGGCGCGACATATAAAAAGGGGAATGGCAATGGCACTTGATCTGGTGGCGGCGGCCAAGGAACGGTCGATCAAATATTTCCTGATTTCCTACACCGACCTGTTCGGGGCGCAGCGTGCCAAGCTGGTCCCCGCTGCTGCCATCGGGCCGATGGCAAAGAATGGCGCGGGCTTTGCCGGGTTCGCCACCTGGCTCGATCTCAGCCCCGCCGACCCGGACATGTTCGCGGTGCCCGACCCCGACAGCCTGATCCAGTTGCCGTGGAAACCCGATGTCGGCTGGCTCGCCGCCGACCTGTTCATGGACGGCAAGCCCGTGGCGCACGGCCCGCGCAACCAGCTGAAGGCGCTGATGGCCAGAGCGGGGGCACAGGGGCTGGAAATGAAAACCGGCGTCGAATGCGAGTTCTTCCTGATCACGCCCGATGGCAAGGCGCTGGCCGATGTGGCTGATTGGCAGGACAAGCCCTGCTATGATCAGCTCGCCCTGATGCGGCGGTACGACGTCATCACAGAGATTTGCGACGCGATGCTGGCACTCGGCTGGGAACCCTATCAGAATGATCATGAGGATGCGAACGGCCAGTTCGAAATGAACTGGACCTATGCCAATGCGCTGGTGACGGCCG
>CAXTTJ010000009.1:0-66018 GCA_964247235.1 uncultured Sphingomonadaceae bacterium | reverse complement strand
AGAAAAATACAAAAAAGAGAATCCCCGATTCAACCTGAACGGTTTTGGGTCTAGGTCTGGCTGAAGGCGGCCGCGCCGACATATTGGTGTCGGGGGACAAGCGAGGATTGCTTGCGCTGAAAACACATGGGTCCACGCGGATCATGACAGCGCGGCAGTTTCATGATGACATGGGGCTCTAACCCAAAACCCCCGCCAGCAACGCCCTCGCCTTGTCCCCGTCCCAGTCCATGCCGCCGACAATCCGCCACATTTCCTTGCCTTGTGCATCGTAAAGCACTGTCGTCGGCAACACGCCGCTTTCGAAGTCGAAGCCGAGCTTGCCCTCTTCATCGCGATACGGCGAAAGCGTCGTGAACCCGCGCGGGGTCCACCAATTGGCAATCGCATCCGCCTTGTCAGTCTGATTGACCGTCAGCACCACGAGCTTGCCCGCGCTGCGTTTCGCCAGCCGGTCGAGCGACGGCATTTCCTTCACGCACGGTCCGCACCATGTCGCCCACAGGTTGACGAGCACTGGCTTGCCCCTGAACGCTGCCAGCGTGACTGGTTTGCCGTCGGGCGCGTTGAAGGCGCTCGCGGCCATCGCTTTGCCGCGATGCGTGGTGTCGAGCGTGCCCGCCCCGGGTTCTGGGGTCGCGGATGTGCTGGGTTGCGGTGCAGGCGTTGGCTGCGTATCGCATGCCGCGAGCAGCAGAGCGGGGATTAAGGCGATTACGACGAGCGACTCTGGACGCAAGGAGATTTCCAATCCCATGTGGGGCGGGCGCTTTGGCGAAGGGCCGGGCGCCGTCATGCGTGCGATAAATGCGTCGCTGCCATTCGACAAGCGGATGTGGCGGCAGGATATTGCCGCAAGCCAGGCGCATGTCGCGATGCTCGGCGCGCAGGGCATCCTGACGGCAGCGGATGCACAGGCGATTTCGGACGGGCTGGCTGCCGTCGGCGCGGACTATGCGGCGAATGGCATGCCCGATGACGACACACTCGAAGACATTCACATGGCGACCGAGGCGAAGCTTGCTGCGCTGATCGGTCCCGTGGCGGGGCGGCTGCACACGGCGCGGAGCCGCAACGATCAGGTCGCGACCGATTTCCGCCTGTGGGTGCGCGATGCGATTGACGCGACCGACACTGCGCTCGTCGCGCTCATCAAGGCGCTCCTGACCCGTGCCGCCGAGCATGCCGATGCGGTCATGCCGGGCTTCACGCATCTGCAAAGTGCGCAACCGGTGACACTGGGCCATCACCTGATGGCCTATGTCGAAATGCTGGGCCGCGACCGCAGCCGCTTTGCCGATGCACGGGCACGGCTGAACCGCTGTCCGCTGGGCAGCGCGGCGCTGGCGGGAACAGGATTTCCCATCGATCGCGACATGACTGCGCAGTCATTGGGTTTCGACGGCCCCACCGCCAATTCGATCGACAGCGTCAGCGACCGCGATTTCGCCATCGAATATCTGACCGCCGCCGTACAGACCGCGCTGCATCTGTCGCGTTTAGCAGAAGAAATCGTCATCTGGGCGTCCCAGCCGTTCGGTTTTGTCGCGCTTTCTGATGCCTGGTCCACCGGCAGTTCGATCATGCCGCAGAAACGCAACCCCGATGCCGCCGAACTGGTGCGCGGGCATTCGGGCCGGATCATGGGCTGCATGACCAGCCTGATGGTCACGATGAAGGGCCTGCCGCTTGCCTATTCAAAGGATATGCAGGACGACAAGGAGCCCGTGTTCGAAGCGTTCGACCTGCTCGGCCTGTCGCTGTCGGCGATCACGGGCATGATCGCGACGCTGACGTTCCGCACTGACCGGATGCGGGCGCTGGCCGAAAGCGGTTTTTCGACTGCAACCGACCTTGCTGACTGGCTGGTGCGCGCGGCTGATGTTCCTTTTCGTGAAGCTCATCACATCACGGGCCGCGCCGTAAAGCTGGCGGAAGAACAGGCGTGCGGTATCGCCGACCTGCCGTTAGAGCGCTTGCAGGGGATCGATTCCCGTATCACGAGCGACGTCTACGGCGTGCTTACGGTCGACGCCTCGGTCGCGAGCCGTATCAGTCATGGCGGAACGGCACCGGTTCGGGTAAGAAACGCCATTGCCGCTGCGCGCGCAGCTTTGGGACAGCGTTCATGAAGACCAGCTTTGCTCTTGCCCTCATCCTTGCCTTGTCGGCCTGTGGCGGGCGTCAGGTCCTGAAACCGCAACATGGGGCGAGCCTGCCCCCCAAACCGGAATTTGCGCGCACCGTGCCGACGCCCGATCAGCTGATGACGCCCGACGATCAGGCGCGGCCACAACGCAATGACGAGCTGCTGCTCAAATCCGAAAAACGCCGCGACGACAAATTCGACCTTCCCCCGACGGGCTGAACGCATGGACCATTTCAACTACAAGAACGGCACGCTCCACGCCGAGGATGTGCCGCTGAGCCGGATCGCGGCAGAGGTCGGTACGCCGGTCTATGTCTATTCGCGCGCCACGCTGGAACGGCATGCGCGGGTGTTTCAGGATGCGGTCAAACCTGCGGGGCGCGCCGATGTCGCCTTCGCGGTAAAGGCCAATCCGAACCTCGCCGTGCTGCGCGTGCTCGCCAATGCGGGCATGGGTGCCGATGTGGTTTCGGGCGGCGAGCTTGAACGCGCCCTTACGGCCGGTATGGCACCGGCACGAATTGTGTTTTCAGGCGTCGGCAAGACCGCGACCGAACTGGCGCAGGGGCTGGATCGTCAGATCGGCCAGTTCAACATCGAGTCCGAAGAAGAAGCGATCGAGTTTTCCGCAATCGCCACCGCACGCGGGGTAAGGGCGGCGTGCGTCCTGCGGGTCAATCCCGATGTCGATGCAGGCACGCATGCCAAGATTTCGACGGGCAAGGCCGAAAACAAGTTCGGTGTTGCCATTGGCGACGCGCCTGCGATCTATGCACGGCTCAGTAGCCTTCCGGGGCTATCCATGCGCGGCGTTGCGCTGCACATCGGCAGCGCGCTGCCGACGCTTGATCCGCTCGAAGAAGCCTTCATCCGCATGGGGCGGCTGGTCGCTGATCTGCGTGCTGCCGGACAGACGGTGACACATGTCGACCTTGGGGGCGGGCTTGGCGTGGCCTATCGACCCAGCGACGTGATGCCGACGCCCGAGGCCTATGGCGCCATGGTTGCGCGTGTCAGTCGGCACTGGGACGTCACCCTGATGTTCGAACCCGGCCGCGTCATCGTCGGCAATGCGGGCATCTTGCTCACCACCGTCATTCGCGTGAAACCCGGCGTGACGCATCCGTTCGTCATCGTCGACGCCGCGATGAACGACCTCGCCCGCCCCGCGCTTTACGATGCCTATCATCATTTCGCACCGGTCACCGAAGCGCATAAGGCATGGACGGCAAACATCGTCGGGCCGGTGTGCGAAAGCGGCGATACCTTTGCGATGGCGCGGCATTGCGGCGAAGTCGGCGCGGGCGATCTGGCGGTGTTCCGCACGGCCGGCGCTTATGGGGCAACAATGGCAAGCACTTATAACAGCCGCGCGCTTGTTCCCGAAGTATTGGTCGATGGCGATCGCTATGCCGTAGTCGCAGACCGCATTTCCGCCGCGACGATCATGGGGGCAGAACGCGTGCCGGACTGGCTGGTGTGACAGCAGGGACAGGCGGAATCCCCGGACAATCATTCGCAAACTGTATCATCCTGAAACAGCATCGTTAATAAGCTGTTGACCTTTGTTGCGCGCAGGATAGGGACGGTCGGGAGAAGAGGAACCAGATGGGTCGCACCACTCGAGCTTCAGGGATTATTGTGTATGTCAGTTAAGTTGTTTGCCGCCGCCTTGTTGGCCGCAGCCGTTGCCTTGCCAGCCCAGGCAGCAACCACGATCGCCGCAGCCTACACCCGCATTTCGGCTGCGGAAAACATCACGGCGCCGTTCACGGCATCGACGGGCGTATCATCGGTCGCAACCTATACCGGCCCTGTCGAAGTGCTCGTCAGTGGCACCGGGTTCAGTGCCGGTTCGCTGATCAACGATGCATTTTATTACAGCCCGAGCGGAACTCCGACTGGTGGTTTTTACAAGCTTGCCATCGGCACGTCGGCCGAACCACTGGTACCCTTCGCTGCGACACGCAATGCCAGCCGGCTGATCAACTTCATTGATGGCGTCGGTGCCGTTTCTTTCGGAACAGCGCCCGCGTTTTCCGCGACCGGCAGCTATCGATTTGTCGCCGACATTGGCGCGCTGTCGAGCAAGCTCAGCTTTGGCGTGATCGACGGTAACTTCGGTGACAATGGTGGCGAATATAAAATCACCTTGTGGCAACTTGCCCGCGGCGACGCTGCTGTTCCCGAACCCGGCACATGGATGATGATGATCGCAGGGTTTGGCGCCGTGGGTTTTGCGGCACGCCGTCGCGCAACCCTGGTATCCAGAATCGCCTGAATAGCTTATCCCCGGTCGGCACACTGTCGGCCGGGGTTTATTATTGCGGAATGAGCAGGCCTGCCAGAGCGGCACTCATCAGATTTGCCAGGCTCCCTGCCGCAAGCGCTTTCAGCCCCAGCCTGGCAATCACCGGCCGCTGGTTGGGTGCAAGACTGCCGGTCACCGCAATCTGAATTGCGATCGACAGGAAATTGGCAAACCCGCACAGCGCAAACGTCACGATGGCCACTGTGTGCGGTGACAGGTCCTTCATCTGGCCAAGCTGGATAAAGGCGACAAATTCGTTGAGCACGACTTTGGTGCCGAACAGTCCGCCCGCGATGCCCGCGTCATGCCATGGCACCCCAATCATGAACATGACCGGCGCAAAGACATGACCGAGCAGCGCCTGAAATGTGACATCAGCATAGCCAAACCATCCGCAAATCCCCCTCAGCAGGCCGTTTGCCAGGGCAACCAGCGCGACGAAGGATAACACCATCGCTCCCACGGCCACAGCGAGCCGTACACCCGTCTGCGCGCCCGATGCGGCGGCCATGATGATGTTGACCGGTTTTTCATCGCCATGATCAAACTCCATGACCGCAGGCGTGCCGGCATCAGGATCGGGCGCATGCGGATCATCAGGCATGATGATCTTTGCCATCAAAATCCCGCCGGGCGCCGCCATGAAGCTGGCCGCGAGCAGATATTCGATATTGATCCCCTGCGACGCATAGGCCGCAAGAATGGTGCCCGCCACGCCCGCCATGCCGCTGGTCATGACAAGGAACAGCTGCGATAGAGTCAGCCCCGCCAGATAAGGTTTGATAACCAGCGGCGATTCGCTTTGCCCGACAAAGATATTCGCCGCCGCGCACAGGGATTCAACCCGCGAGACCCCCGTCACGGCCTTGATCGCGCCACCGACCCAGCGCACGACCTGCTGCATGATGCCGAGGTAATAAAGGACTGACACGAGGCTGGAAAAAAAGATGATGACCGGCAATGCGCCGATCGCGAAAATGCGGTTGCCGAACGGCGGTTCGGCCAGGCTGCCGAACAGCAGCCGCGTCCCCTCTCCCGCATAGCCAAGCAGATTGGCAATCCCGTGCGACATCCCGGCCACAGCCATACGGCCGAGCGGCACATGAAGCACCAGCGTCGCGATCGTCGCCTGCAATGCAAAGGCCGCCACCACGACCCGAAGCCGGATGGCACGCCGGTCCGACGACAACAGCACGGCAATCGAGAGGATCAGCACAATGCCGCCGACGCCGATGAAATTCCGGTCCATGTTTTCTCCCCATGCCGTCACAGGGCCGTCGGCACGATGTGGGTAGATATTGCGTTCATGCGAAAAGCAAGTAGCACGCCCTATGGCCACACATATATTGACCATGCCCATGCCCCGGTCGCTCTTTGCCCTGTCGGTCTTTTACGGCGGCATGGTGCCGCTGGGCGGGTTTCTGGGCGCAAAGCAGGTTGCGCTGGGACCGCTGTCGGTCGAGGCGGGGATTTTCCCGTTCCTGCTTCTGATTGCCGTGTCGAGTGCGATTGCCGAACTGCACGGGCGCGCCGTTGCCGACCGCTTGGTGCGCTATGGTTTTGTGCCGTTGTTCATGGCGATCATACTTGCGTTTTTCGTACTGCAATTGCCCACCGATGCGGGGATGTATCCGCCAGCCAAGGATGCGTTTCCGATTATCGTCGGGCAAAGTTACCGGATGATGGGTGCAGGAATCGTTGCCTATGGGACATCGGTGACGCTGAACATATGGCTGTTCGACCGGTTGAAACCGGCCACAGGGCGTTTCGCCAGCGTACGCGGGATCATTGCGGCGGCACTGTCGCAAATTGTCGACACGCTGATTTTCATCACGATTTCATTCTATGACGTGCGACCGATCCGCGATCTGATGCTGGGACAGATGCTTGCGAAGGTCGTGCTGTCTGTCGTCATGGTGCCACTGGTCATTGCGCTTGTCGTGCGCATCGGTAGGAAGCTCGACAGATGAGCCGTCATGATCCCGACAAGTCACTCCTCGCCAAGGCCGAAGTGCTGGTGGAGGCACTGCCCTATATGCAGCGCTATGCGGGGCAGACATTTGTCGTGAAATATGGCGGACACGCGATGGGCGACCCCGACGCGGCGCAGGATTTCGCCGAGGACATTGTCCTTTTGAAAGCTGTCGGCATCAATCCGGTCGTCGTCCACGGAGGCGGGCCACAGATCGGCGCGATGCTGACAAAGCTCGGCGTCGAGTCTTCATTCGTCGACGGCCTGCGCGTGACCAATGCCGAAACAGCGAAAATCGCCGAAATGGTCCTGTCGGGTGCGATCAACAAGGAACTGGTTGGCTGGATCGCAGGCGCGGGCGGCAAGGCCGTCGGCATTTCGGGCAAGGATGGCGGGTTTGTCACGGCGGAGAAAATCGAACGGATGACGCGCGACCCCGACAGCAATATCGAACGCGTGGTCGACCTCGGCTTTGTCGGCGAACCCAGACATGTCGACCGCATGGTCATCGACACGATCAGCGGCGCGGGGATGATTCCGGTCGTTGCCCCGATCGGGGTCGGATCGGATGGCCACACCTATAATATCAATGCCGACACCATGGCGGGCGCGGTCGCGGCGGCGCTGGGTGCGACGCGGCTGTTTCTGCTGACCGATGTCGCCGGTGTGCTCGACAAGAATGGCGACTTGCTGACCGATCTTGATCCGGCGCAGATCGCGGCGTTGCGTGCCGACGGAACCGTTACGGGCGGGATGATCCCGAAGCTTGAGACATGCGTGAACGCAGTGCAGGGCGGCGTCGGCGCGGCCGTCATCCTCGACGGGCGCGTGCCACATGCGATGCTCGTTGAAATCTTCACGGCGAAGGGTGCGGGAACGCTGGTGCGGGCCTGAAACCTTCTCCCCTCCACCAAGGCGTGGAGGGGAGCCCGAAGGTACTGGGGAAGCCAGTTGCCGCCATATCTCCACCCCGCTAAAGCGCTGTCATAGTCGCACCGGAATCCTGCCCACATGGTTATGATCGTTCAAATTGCCTACATCCTGCTCACTGTCATCTGGTGGATCATCGTTATCCAGGCAATCATGTCGTGGCTGATCGCGTTCAACGTGATCAATACCCATAATGATGCCGTGCGGTCGGTGTGGCAGGCGCTCGATAAAATGACGGAGCCGCTTTATCGGCCAATCCGCAGGATCATGCCTGATTTTGGTGCGCTCGACCTGTCGCCGATGGTCGTCCTGCTGATCCTCTATATCCTGATGAACGTCATTCTTCCCAACATGCTTTCGGCGATCTGACGGCCATGGCCGCCACCCTGATCGACGGCAAAGCGTTCGCCACCAAATTGCGCGGTGACATTGCCGCCACCGTGAAGACGATGCCGCGCGCGCCCGGACTGGCCGTGGTGCTGGTCGGCGACGACCCGGCAAGCGCGGTCTATGTCAAGTCAAAGGGCAAGCAGACCGTCGAAGTCGGAATGCGCAGTTTCGAACATCGCCTGCCCGCCGATACCGCGCAGGATGATCTGATCGCGCTGGTCGGACGTTTGAATGCCGATCCTGCGATCGATGGCATTCTTGTTCAGCTTCCGTTGCCCGCCCATCTCGACGACGTCGCCGTGATCAGCGCGATCGACCCGGACAAGGATGTCGATGGCCTGCATGTCGTCAATGCCGGGCGGCTGGCGTCGGGCCTGCCGGGGCTGGTCAGTTGCACGCCGCTAGGCTGCATGATGCTGATCAAGGCCCAACTTGGCGATCTGTCGGGAAAGAGCGCCGTCGTGATCGGGCGGTCGATCCTGGTCGGCAAGCCCGTCGCACAGCTGTTGCTCGCCGCCAACTGCACGGTGACGATCGCGCATAGCCGGACCCGCGATCTCGCCGATGTCGTGCGGCGCGCGGACATTGTCGTCGCTGCTGTCGGGCGGCCCGAAATGGTCAGGGGCGACTGGATCAAAACTGGCGCCTGCGTCATCGATGTCGGGATCAACCGCGTTGACGGCAAACTGATCGGCGATGTCGCGTTCGCCGAAGTTTCGCATGTCGCCGGATCAATCACGCCCGTCCCCGGCGGGGTCGGCCCGATGACGATTGCGTGCCTGCTCCAGAACACGCTGACCGCCGCCCAACTTCGTCAAGGAGTCTCCGCATGATTCTGTTCGCCCTCGCCGCCGCTGCCGCTACAGCGCCTGTCGCACCGACCGATGCCATCGCCGCCGCCGAGCGTGACTTTGCCCGCCGTGCGCAGGTTGAGGGGCAGTGGAAAGCATTTCGTGCCACCGCCGCGCCCGATGGCCTGATGTTCGTCCCCGACGTGCAGCTCGCCAGCAAAGCGCTCGCCAACGCCAGGGAGCCTGCTATTCCGGTCATGTGGTGGCCCGGCACTGTCGCGGCATCGTGCGACGCGACAATGGGCCTCAGCACTGGCCCGTGGGTCCGTGCGGGATCGGCGGGGTTCGGCACCTTCACCACAATCTGGCGCAAGACGGCCGACGGCTATCGCTGGCGGCTCGATCATGGCCGCAACACGCCCAGGCTGGTTCCGGCGGGTGACAAGCCTGCCGTGATTGCCGGGGCGTGCGATGGCGCGACAGCATCAGGCGCTGCTGCGCGCGGCGTCGCTTATGACCGGCTCGCGGCCAGTGTCGCAGCGAAGGCAGGGGTTGACGGAGCCGCTGCATTTGCCGCCAACGCCGCAACCGACGTGCTGATCCAGCCAGAAAATGCGATGCCGGTGCGCGGCCCCGCTGCGCTTCCCAAAACGAAATTCGGTGCGGCACTTGCGTCGGGCCATTCGGAGGACTGGACGCTCGCCTGGGCCAGCCGCGCACTGATCGATGGCGAAGCGGGCGCACATGACCTGCGCGTCTGGCAATGGCGCGGCAAGGATGGGTGGTCGCTGATCGTTTACGAAACCATTGGCGTGAAGTGATCGCAACGAATAATTCCGCCTTCCCGAACGGAGCGTGGGCGGGCGCGAAAAGCCGGTGAACGCCCTTTTCATATCGGCCTTCGTCACATTTTTCGTGGTCATTGACCCGCCGGGCTGCGCGCCGATTTTCGCCAGCCTGACATCGGGTGCGCCGGTATCGCACCGGCGGACCATGGCGATCCGGTCGGTCCTTGTCGCCGCATCGATCCTTCTGGCCTTTGCCATATTCGGCGAGGCGTTTCTCGGCGCGCTTGGGATCAGCCTTGATGCGTTCCGCATTGCCGGGGGCATCATGCTTTTCATCATCGCGCTGGACATGGTGTTTGAAAAACGCACCGAACGCAACGAAAGCCGCGTGCAGGACGTGATGGCGCATGTACATGAAGATATTTCGATCTTTCCCATGGGCATTCCCATGATCGCAGGCCCCGGATCGATCGCAAGTGCCATGCTGCTGACATCGCGCGCGCAGGGGTTGACGCAGAGCCTTCTGGTGCTTGGTGCGCTGGCGTCGGTTCTGGTGCTGACACTGATATCATTGTTGCTGGCCGGGCCGCTCATGGCGCTGTTCGGTTATCGGCTCGAAGCGATGATCACGCGCATATTGGGTGTCATTCTTGCCGCGCTTGCCGCCCAGTTCGTGATCGACGGGATCAAGGCGAGTTTTCTGGTCTGATCGTCCAGACCCGCAGCGGTGATCCGTTCGGCATCGGCACCGGGATCAGCCAGTCGAACCGCTCACCGCGCGCCAGCCGTGCATAAAAACCGTCCTTGTGCCGTGCCCGGTGCACGGTCGCTTCGCTCATGTTCGGACAGGTTATCAGCAAAGTCGCGCCGTGACGGAGCATGATATCACGGGCCGCTTCGGGCGAACCGCCGAACGCATGATGCACGTCGAGGATGGCGTCGCCGTTGCGATGATATGGCCCGGCAACCGCCTTGTGGTGCGTGACCGTGATCAGGCGCGGCCCCAGATCGACAAAAGTGAAGATCGTGGTCGCAGGCAATGCCGCAACCGGCTTCATCGCGCTCAGCGTCGGGCACAGGCCGTTGGCCAGATTGATGGCGCGCGTCGATCGCCCGGCTTTGCCACCCGTTGGCATGTTTGTGATGACCAGCGCCGTCGCTATCCCCGAAATGACGAGCAGCGCGCCAATGACGCCGAATGCCCGGACCATGAACGATGGGTGCTTCGTCAGTCTGGGCAGCAATATCCACGCCAGCGCAGTGGCGCCGGGGACACCCATCAGTTGCGCCGCCGGCCCCTGGCGGGTTTGCCAAAGGACGAGCAGAGCCGAAACGACCGAGACGAACGCGACGGGCGCCCACGCCCCGAATGCGCGCGTGCCCCACGCCCGCCACGCCGCCCAGATACTGCCGATGATACCGACAACGGGCAGGGACATGACCGGAATGCCTGTCGTCCACGGCTGCGTGTACAGCGGTTTGGCCTCGCGGACATTGCTGAACCAGACACGAAACAACTCGTCGCTGATCTGTTCGGGCCGGCCAAGGCACTGCGGCCACACAGCGGCAAAGCCACCGGCAATTATGGCGCCGCCGATTCCCGCCAGCGCAAATCGTACCGCAGGTTTTGATATTGTCGCAAACGACAACGCGACGGCCAGGACCCCTGCGGCCAGCATCGTCGTCATCCAGACCGGCGACAGCACGTCGCACCGCGCAACCGCATTGTCATTGGACGCAAACGCCAGATAGCCGGTCACGCACCCCAGCCCCAGCGCCGCCCCATAAGCGCGCAGTCGCAGTGCCTCGTCGCGCTCCCAGATCCAGTGCAGCACCACCGCGACACCCGAAATGACGAGAAACGGCATCAGTTCAAGCCCGATCGTCAGCGACGCCGCGCTTGACAGCCCCATGGTCAGCCCGCCGCGCCAAACCTTTGCATCGGCCAGCCCGGCGATCGTGATGACCAGAAAGGCGAGCTGCCAGCCATGATGATCGACACGCAACGGCAGGAACATCAGCATCGCCGTCTGACAACATAGCATCAGGCCCAGGGCGACGGCAAACGCCCCCGGTGCCACCAGTCGCCGCACCGTCACCGCCATCGCCGCCATCGCAACGCCCAGCGGTATCAGCGGGGCGAGTGCCGCCGCCGTCTTTTCGGCGATCACCATGCCAAAGAACGGCCGGACGAGAAGCTCGAGTCCGGCAATCGGCAGGTCGACCAGCCGCGTCCAGTGAATATTAAATCCGGCCGGGGGATTAAGCTTGTACTGGCGCAGATCATACCAGCCCTGCCCGTTCAGCAACGCGCGCACCTGCGACATGCGCATGTTGTCGTCCGTATCGGGAAGGCCGAACGCAACGATCGATGGCCAGCGCATGGTGATGAACGCGACGCACGTCAGCACCCAGATCAGGAACAGCCAGCGCCGCCAGTGCCTGAGCGCCAGATTTTGCCCGTCTTGCATGAATGCTTTCCCTCGACCCTGCGCGCCTTTAAGGGGCGGAACCTCCCCTGCCAAGCGAAGCGACATGTTGGACCAGCTGCCCCTGAATGATCACCAGCGCGCTCTGTTCGCACAGATACTGCGCTATGGCATCACCGGTGGCATCGTCACCACATGCGGCGTGGCGGCCTATCTGGTCGCGGTGCGCTGGCTGCACCTGATGCCATTGCTGTCGAATGTGATCGCCTATCTTGTGTCGATGGCGCTCGGCTATGTCATGCATGCACGGTTCAGTTTCCGCGGACAGGGTGGCGCGGCGTCGGCGCGACAGGGTGGCAAATTCTTCGTCACGTCGGGGATCAGCTTTGCACTGAACAGCCTGTTCGTCTGGTTGTTCACCGATGTCATCGGGTGGGACAACCGCACCCCGGTACTGGCGATGATCTTCATCACGCCCGCCATCTGCTTTGTCATCTATCGCAAGTGGGTCTTTGTCTAGATGGACCGGATCATCTATGACCGCATGGCGGACCATGACAGCACACATTGGTGGTATCGTGCGCGCCGCACCGTCCTGGCAAGCATCATCCGACGCCGGATAACGCTGCCGCCATTGGCACGCATTCTCGAAATCGGATGTGGCACGGGGCATAATCTGGCGATGCTGTCCCAATTCGGTACGGTCGATGCGATCGAGATCGACGATCATTCGCGTACCATCGCGTCGCAGCGTCTCGGGCGTGCGGTCGGCGCGTCACCACTGCCTGCGCTCGATGGTGTGGCCGGGCAAAGCTATGACATGATTGCCATCCTCGACGTCCTCGAACATGTCGAGGATGACCGGGCCGCGCTGCGGGCGATCGCGCTGCGGTTGCGCCCCGGTGGCGCGATCCTGATCACGGTCCCGCAATATCCGTGGCTGTGGAGCGGCCATGACGTCGCAAACCATCATTTCCGGCGTTATACCAAACGAACGCTGCGGGTCGCAGTTGCCGACGCGGGCCTGACCCTGACAATGCTGCACAGTTTCAACAGCCTGCTGTTTCCGCTGGCCGCCGCCGACCGGCTTGTCGCAAAGATGACGGGACGCGCCGGAAGCGACGACGCTTTGCCCGCCGCCCCCGTCAACACACTGTTCGAAAGAATCTTCGGGCTGGAACGTTATCTGATCGGACGCGTGCCGATGCCGCCGGGCGTGTCGCTGATGGCGATCGTGTCCGCCCCAAGCTGATCCGCCCGATGGCCAAGGCGCGATCCTTCACGTGCCTGCCCGATCACGTCCGCGACAATATAAATCGGACGTTTCTTGGCCTCGATATACAGACGCCCCAGATATTCGCCGATCAGGCCCAGCACGAACATTTGTACCGCGCCCAGGCCCACGACGACCAGCATCAGCGAGGTCCAGCCCGCAACTGTCGTCCCGCGCATCCAGCCTATACCGATATAGCCGAGCAGCAGCACCGACGCCCCGGTCAGGACAAGGCCCGCATGGCTGGCAAACCGCAGCGGTGCCGTTGAAAATCCCGTAATCGCATCAAACGCCAGCCGCAGCATCCTGGCAACCGGATAATGGGTTTCACCGGCATGACGTTCGGCGCGGTCATAGGCAAAGGGAACCTGTCTGAAGCCGATCCACGCGACCATCCCGCGAATGAACCGCGCCTGTTCGGGCAAAGCCAGAAACGCATCGAGCGCACGCCGCGTCATCAGCCGGAAATCACCGGTATCAAGCGGTATGTCCGTATCAGTCAGCCGTGCCAGCATGCGATAGAACAAGGCGGCCGAGGCCTTCTTTGCAAAGCTTTCCCCGGCCCGCGCACGACGAACCGCATAGACGACATCGGCCGCCTCGCGCGCCATTGTCGCCATCATGTCGGGCAGCAATTCAGGCGGATCCTGCAAATCAGCGTCGAGAATCAGGATATGGTCGCCGCACGCCAGATCAAGTCCCGCAGTCAACGCCAGCTGATGCCCGTGATTGCGCGACAGGTTGATCGCGACAATCCGCGGATCAGAGTCCGCCAGCCGCCGCATCACCGCCCAGGTGCCGTCGTTCGACCCGTCATTGATCAGGACAATTTCATGATCGTCCCCCGCCACGCCGCGCGCGACCGCCGTGACACGGTCATAGAGTGCGGCCAGGCACGCCTCTTCATCATAGCAGGGGACGACAATCGAAAGCGCAGTCATGGATGCGTCTGTAACGCCTGCCGGTCGGCAATGCGATAGAGCGCATTTGGTCCAGCTGACCAGATCAGTGTGAGGCCACGCAACCCGGCCGGATCAAACCGTGGCGGATGGACCAGCCACACATAATCATAGGCATTGCGCGGAAGGTGGGCGAGCGACCAGTCGAGCGAACGCCATTTGTCAGTGCGGCATGTTTCCCCCGTCACGACCTGCGACGGATCACCGCGAAAACCGGGGGCATCGGTCTTACGAATGCTCAGCAACTGCGCACCGGCCATATCCCACTGGTCATTTGAAAAGGCCTGCCGCCGGACAATCGCGATCCCTGAAATATGCGACAGCCGGCTGAGCGCCCAATGCTTGCGGCAACTGTCGCCGACAAATGTGACCAGCCGCGCGCCGACCGGAATGTGATCGAGCGCGGCGAGCGCGGTATCAGCCTCATGCGCGCTTTGGGCAAAGCTGACCGTGGCAGTCGTCATGCGCACGGCGAAGAATGAAAGGCCCATGATCGCCAGCGCGTTACACAGTCCGGTGCGCGCGGTCGGGCGCATCCGCACCGCGATCACCGCAATCGCCATCATATAGGGCGTCAGTCGCATATCGGCATAGGCCGATCCGAACACGATGCGCGGCAACAGGATGAACACGGCGATCAGGAACAGTGCGCTTGCCCGCAGGTTGCGCGAGGTTTCGGCATGGCGGCTGATGAAACCGAACGCCACGACCAGCGCAATGGGGATCAGGCCGATCCGATCATATAACCGGTGCCGGTCACGCAGCGTTTCGAGAATATATTCGCCCTTGCGCCGCCAGTCGAACAGGTCCGCCGTCTGTCCACCCACCTGCCCGCTTCGCCACAGCAGCATCAGCAGGATCGGCGGCGCAAGACTCAGGCAATGAATGCCCGCCCACAACAATGCGTGGGGCCACGACCCGCCGCGATCATGCTGACGGATCAGCTCGGCGGAAAAGGCAAGCACGCCCAGCGTTCCCCAGCCAAAGGTATGTGTCACCCACAACAGCGGCCCGATGACGACGAACAGCGCCGCCCGCAGGCGCATATGCCCCAGCCGCGCCAGTCGCAGCCACAACGCAAAGGCAAGCATCGCCAGCGCCATCGCCAGCGAGAAATTGACGAACCCGAACAAAAAAGGATGACCGTAAACCAGCGGCAGTGCGAACAGCGCCGTCGGCGGCACATCGCCATGCACCTCGCGCGCGATCCACAGCAATCCGGCAACCGTCATGGCGGGTATGCTGATCACGATCAGCTTGACCCCAAGTTCAAGCCCGAACAGCTTGGACATCGGAATGATCAGCAGATCGAGACCCAGATTGCCGATCAGGCTCCAGTGAAATGCGTAATAATTCCGGATGATCTGTGACGTGTCGTAATCGAGCTGAACCCGGTACCGCCCCATATGACCGGGCAGATCGACAAGCGGCGGAATCGTCGGCCACAGCAGGGGCACAACCGCGACAAGCGCGAGCAGGACGATCGTCCCGCGCCATTCCCACCAATATACATGCTGCGTCGCCACATCGGCGCCTTAGCCGCAGTTGCAGGGGTTGCAAATCGGCGTCAGCGACGAACCCGGTAAAGCCGCACGGCCGACGACCCGAGATTTTCCTCCACCAGCCAGTCGGGAAGCGGACCCTTCATCAGCCGCGCCATCATGCCATGTGGTGCGTGCCGGATGAAAAGTCCCGTTTCACCATCGCCCGGCGCGATGACGATGTGGTGAAATCCATGCGCGCGCACAAAGGCCTGACCATTTTCGGGTGATCCGAGAAAGAACAGGATCGTCTCTCGCAACGGTGTTTGCAGGCGGTGATACCCCGCATCGAACGTGCTGTGCGGTGTCGATCCGACGACGATGGCGCCCAGATCGGTGCTGGTCAGCATCAATTCAGCGGGTATCACCGCTATTTTTTGCAGGGCGCACCGCCGGTCGCAATCGCCTGCCAGATGTTTGACCGCGGCGTCATCGGCCTCAGTCGAAGCGACCGCAAAAATCGGCATGATCGGCGACAGCGCAAAAATCGCGATTGCGCTCGCCACTGCGCGCACCGGCATGATGAAACGCTGGACATAGCGCACGGCCATACCGATCAGGACGAGTGCACCGGGCACAGCAAGGACATGCGTAACACCCGCTGCACGATGAACAAGTGCAGCCGTCACCAAGGACACGCCGAACAGGGCAAGCATGATGGTCCAGCGACGCCGCATTTCAGCTGATGTCGCACGCATCCAGCCGATCATGATCCCGCCGCCCACAATGATCGGAAAGCCGACCGCCGACACCGCATCCGCTAAGCCCAGACGCCACAGCGGCATGCCTTCGCTCACTGTTTTGTACCAGTACATGTCGACCACCTTGTCGAATGTGCCAAAGGGGCTGCCCAGACATGTCGGCGCCGCCATCCCGAAAACCGCAATCGCTGCGGCGGCGACGGCACATAGCAACGCGATACGGACCGGCCAGCGTCGCGTGGCGCCAACCTCAACCGCAATGACCGTGCCGATGGCGACGACTGCAAAAGCGGCCATATGCGATGGCATGACGGCATCGCAATATCCTTCGGTCCATCGATAGCCGGGCATCGTCAGTCCGAACAGGATGATTGTGCCTGCTGCCAGAGCGCCGGTGACGCCGGTCAGCCGCGTCCGTTCATCGCGGCCAAATGCCCACAACATGCCGACGACGCCAATCACGCCAGCAGCCAGCGGCGCCCCTTCGATCGATATGTTCAGGTAAGATGCCAGAGCGAGTCCGGCGATGATCCCCGAGAGTCTCGGCCGGGGGTGCAGCAACGCCGCCACTGCCGCCGTGGCAAAGACAATCTGCCAGCCATGATGATCAATGCGCGCGGGCATGATTTGCAGGCACACCATCGGGGCGCAAAGGGCAATCACGCACGCCAGCAGCGACGTCGGTATATCGGGACCGAACAGCCTGCGCGTCATGGCGATCACGGCAGCCATCAGCGCGAGCATCGTAAGCATCGGCGCCGCGATCACTGCGACAACTTCGGCAAGATGCTGCCCGACGACCGGCCTGAGCGGCATCAGGAACAGCAGGATCGGCACATCGACCAGCCGCGACCAGTGCATGGCCAGCCCGCGCGGTGGCGCTATGCGATATTGGGTCAGGTCGTACCAGCTTTGGCCGTTCAGATAATCCCGCACCTGTTGCAACCGCATGAAATCATCCGGGTCGCGGAAATCGAGCGTGACTGCCGTTTTCCAGCACAGCGTGATCAGAAAGATCGACAGGCCAGCCCACAGCAGCACAAGGGGCGTCCACGGAAACCGGCGTATGCGCATCAGGCAAAGACGATTTTGCGACGCATCAGATAAGTGGCGTTGAAACTGACCGCGACCGCAACCAGCTTTGCCATGCGCGGATCAACGCCCAGCCAGTCGCCCAGCCCGACAATCGCGATCGTCAGCGACAGACCCGCCAGTGCGGATGCAAAGAACAGCCCCTGCTGCTTGCCGCGTCCCGCGCCCGACTGCGCCAGATAGGCCCCGAACACGAACCGGCTCGACAAGAACCAGTGCGCGACCATGCCGGTCAGATAGCTGATCCCGGATCCGATCGCCGGGGCCATTCCCACAGCGATCAGCATCAGGAAAACCGCCATGTCGACCGCCAGCGCCGCACCGCTGACCGCGATGTACCGCAGGTAGGGCGGAACCGACAAAGCCATCATGCCAAGCGTGCGCAGCATGGTTACGCAGCCTTCAACCGTTCTGGAACCGCACGGACACTGTCGAGTGCGGCACGTGCGCCCTCGTCACCCGATTCATGATATTCGGCGTCTTCATTGACATTCCAGATGTCATAAACGCGCGCACCCGCCACGATGTTGCGCACCGTCAGCATCGCCGTCATCATGGCATGATCCTGATTATTATACCGGTGCATGCCGTTGCGTCCGACCATGTGCAGCGTCGGGTAGGCCTGTTCGAGTTCGGCGCGCATCGCCTCGACACTATCGCGATAGCTTTCGTCATAGACCGGATAGGCCTTTTCCTGACGGACAACCGCACCGCCAACGACCGTTTCCGGATCGCAAAGGCCAAGGATCGCCATTTCTTTCGTCGCCAGCGCGACCAGATCATCGTCGGTCATCGACCATAATCCGTCGCCTTCGAAACAGAAATATTCAAGTCCCACACATGCCATCTCGGGATCGGGCACCATTTCGGGCGACCAGCTCCGGAAATTCTGGACACGGCCGACTTTCACCTTGTCATCATGGATGTAAATCCAGTTGTCGGGAAACAGGTCATCCGATTTGATCATCAGGGCAACCGTCAGAAAATCACGATAGTTCAGGTTCAGCGCGCTCGGCAATGTCGCGGGCAACGGATATATCCGCCCCGCCAGCTCACGCATCGGCGCCGACGAAATCACATGCGCGGCATTGATGGTGGCCACGTCGCCGTTGCCCGCCACCGTCTGCATGTTCCAGCGCCGGGTGACGTCGTCAAACCGCAATTGCTTCAGCGACATATCCATCAGGACATGATTGCCCATCGCAATCACTTTATCACGCGCGGCATCCCACATCATTCCCGGCCCCTGACGCGGATAGCGAAAGGTTTCGAGCAATGTCTTTGTTTCCATACCGTCATTGGGTTTCTTGTTCAGGCCAAGCGACCGCTTCAGCCCGTCGATCACCGCCGCGCCAAGACTAAGGCCCTTGATCCGCTGCGCCGCCCAGTCCGCCGACATGTCCGCGCACGGCATGCCCCATACTTTTTCGGTATAGGTCTTGAAAAAGATCGAATACAGCTTGTGGCCGAACTGGTTTATCGTCCAGTCCTCGAACGATTTCACATTTTTTCTGGGGAAAGCCTTGGCCTTGGCAAAGCTCAGCATGCACAGCGACGAGCGGATGATCCCGAGATTGCCGAGCGCTTCGAACGCACGAAGCGGATAGCTGTAAAACTTGCCCTCGTAATAAATGCGGCTCATGCGCGGACGCTGGATAAAATCGTCGGGCAGGATCTCGTTCCACAGCGCGACGACTTCCTGAGATTTCGAAAAAAAGCGATGCCCGCCAATATCGAAACGGAACCCTTCATGTTCGACGGTCCGGCTGATCCCGCCGACATAGACCGGGTCTTTTTCAATGATCGTAACGCTAAGCCCCTGTTTCGACAACAGATAAGCCGCCGTTAATCCGGCTGGTCCTGCGCCGATAATCGCCACGTCAACCGCGTTGCCACGAACTTTGCTCACCCACATTCCCCCGGATCGAATTTCGTGAGACGGGCATGCGTCGGCAACACCTAAGGGATAGTTAACAAACGGGGGATTTTGATTAACAAATTTGCGCTAGAACGCGATGACGCACCGGGCTGGGGAATGATTTGACGACGGACATGACCGTGAAGAACAACCGTCCGAGCTTTGCCGCCTGGCTGCTCGGCGGCTGGTTTGTCTGTCTGATGGTGGTGCTCGACGCGCTGGCCACCGAACAGGGTGTCATCCGTCATGCCGAAATCTGGGGGCGCGATTTCGTCAACCTGTGGACGGGCGGCAAGCTCATCAACATCCAAGACTATGCGACGCTTTACACGCCATCTGCCTTTGCCGCGTTTCAGGAACATGGGTTCGGTCATCTGAACCCGCATGTCTATTCCTACCCGCCGACCGGATTCCCGATTGCCAGCCTGTTGTCCGTGCTCCCATATCCGCTGGCGCTCGGTTTGTGGCTGGTCGGGACGAGCGCGCTGTTCATCCGGGCCGCAAAACCGTGGTGGCCGGAAAATGGCGGCGCGGCGTGGTTTGTCATCCTGACACCGGCGGCAATGGTCAACCTGTGGATCGGAAATTACGGCTTTTTTTTTGGCGCGATTTTTCTGCTCGCCTTTCGTCGTCTTGATGACCGACCCGTTCTGGCGGGCGCACTCATCGGCCTGTTTTCGATCAAGCCGCAACTGGCCGTGCTGATCCCCCTCGTTCTGCTGATACGGGGCAACTGGCGCGCGATCTTCAGTGCAGCGGCGAGCACCATATCCCTTATCGTGGCCAGTTGCCTGGTTTATGGCTGGCCGGCGTGGCACGCTTTCCTGTTCCGCGCGGCCGGCAAGCAAGTCAGCGTCATTGATGCGCACGGAGCATTTTTCGGCAAGATGTCGGCTGCGGCGGCAACGGCGATTCTTGGCCTTGGCGGCGGATGGCCACTGGCAATAGCGGGACAGGCACTGCTGGCAGCGCTCGGCATCGGCCTTGTCTCGGTGGCCGCATGGCGACGGGTGCCGACCGACCGGCTCGCGCTGCTGCTTGCGACCTGCACGTTTCTCGTGCTGCCCTACTCGATCAACTATGACCTTGTCGTGGTCTGTATCGGCGCGTGGGTCGTCATGACCGACCACGCCGCACGACCATTTGAAAAAGGTCTTGCGGCACTGGGATTTATGGCGCCACAAATCGGAATTGCCCTTGCTCTCGTCGGGGCGCCGGTCACCTCACTGATGCTGGCCGCACTCGCCATTGCGCAGTTCCGGGTGACTATGCGTCGCGCCGCCCCAGCAAGCGCAGCCGCAGCGCATTCAGCTTGATGAACCCCTCGGCATCCCGCTGATCATAAGCACCGGCATCATCCTCGAACGTCACGACCTTTTCCGAATAGAGCGAGTTGGGTGATTTGCGGCCCGTGATGTGGCACGCGCCCTTGTAAAGTTTCAGCCGCACCTTCCCCGTCACCTTTTCCTGCGAATGATCGATCGCGGCCTGGAGCATCTCGCGCTCGGGACTGAACCAGAAGCCGTTGTAAACAAGCTCGGCATAGCGCGGCGCGAGTTCATCTTTCAGATGCGCGGCGCCCCGGTCAAGCGTCAGCTGTTCGACGCCGCGGTGCGCCAGATGGAGGATCGTGCCACCCGGCGTTTCGTACATGCCGCGCGATTTCATGCCGACAAAGCGGTTTTCGACCAGATCGAGCCGTCCGATGCCATGCGCGCGACCCAGATCGTTGAGCGTGGCGAGCAGCGTCGCAGGCGACATCCCCTCGCCATTGACGGCAACTGCGTCACCACGTTCGAAATCGACTGTAATCACCTGCGGAACGTCTGGCGCATCTTCGGGATTCACGGTGCGCGAATAGACATAGTCGGGCACTTCATCCCACGGATCTTCGAGCACTTTGCCTTCTGACGAGGTGTGCAGGATATTGGCATCGGTTGAAAAGGGGCTTTCCCCGCGCTTGTCCTTTGCCACCGGAATCTGATGGCTTTCGGCAAAGGCGATCAGTGCGGTGCGGCTGTTCAAATCCCATTCGCGCCACGGGGCGATCACCTTGATATCGGGGGCGAGCGCATAATAGCCCAGTTCGAAGCGGACCTGGTCATTGCCCTTGCCCGTCGCACCGTGGCTGACCGCATCGGCCCCGACCTGCCGGGCGATTTCGACCTGCCGTTTGGCAATCAGCGGCCGGGCGATCGACGTGCCGAGCAGATAGAGCCCTTCATAAACCGCATTGGCGCGCATCATCGGAAAAACATAATCGCGTACGAATTCTTCACGCAGGTCATCGATGAAAATATGTTCGTCACGTACGCCCATCAGCTTTGCCTTGGCGCGCGCGGGCTCCAGTTCTTCCCCCTGGCCGAGGTCAGCGGTGAATGTGATGACTTCGCAGTCATAAGTCTGCTGCAACCATTTCAGGATGACACTGGTGTCGAGCCCGCCCGAATAGGCCAGAACGACCCTGTTGATGGTCGGGTGCGATGCATGAGTCACTGGGCGGTTCTCCGTCGATTCGCGGTGTCCTTAAAGGCGAAACTGCGCCTCCGCCAACGCCATATAATCGCGCGTGATCGGCAAGGTGTCGCGCCGGCGCGCATATTGCACCTGAAAGTTGCACATCGACCCGCCTTCGAACGACGTCGCCGCACCTGCGAGGTAGAATTGCCACATCCGGTAAAAGCGCGCGTCATAAAGCGATTCGATTCTCGCGCGATGCGCGACAACGCGTTCATACCACGCGCGCAATGTGTAAGCGTAATGAAGCCGCAGCGTTTCGACGTCGGTTGCGATCAGCGACGATTTCTCGCTGGCAGTGATGATCTCGCTCAAAGACGGTGAATATCCGCCGGGGAAAATATATTTGGCGGTCCACCCGTCGGTCACGCCCGGTCCGCCCATGCGCCCGATCGTGTGAAGCAGCATCACACCGTCATCGGTCAGAAGATTCCGGCATTTCCTGAAGAAATTGTCATAGCTTGCGGGGCCGACATGTTCGAACATGCCCACCGACACGATGCGGTCGAATGTTCCGGTGACGTCGCGGTAATCGATCAACCGGAACGTCACCCGGTCCGCCACACCCGCCGCGGACGCGCGGGCCATGGCCACCTTGATCTGCTCTTCACTAAGCGTGATGCCGAGCACATCGACATCAGCATGCCTGTTGAGATACAGCGCCATGCCGCCCCAGCCACACCCGATGTCGAGCACGCGCTGTCCCGGCTTCAACGCCAGTTTCGCCGCTATATGTGCCAGCTTGTCCTGCTGCGCACCTTCCAGCGTCTTTGACGGGTCGGTCCAGTATGCACAGCTATATTGACGGTCGGCATCGAGAAACAAGTCGTACAGCCGGTCGTCGAGATCATAATGATGCGCGACATTGCGTTTCGATTTGCGTGCCCAGTTAAGCCGGTCGAACCGCCCCTTGATCGTCCGGAACGCCTGCCGCCATGGTGGTGCTTCGTCGATAGAGCCACCCTGTTCCCACGGATTGTTGCGATAGATCAGGCTGGTCAGGTCGATGATTTCACCCTGTTCGACAATCAGCCGTCCGTTCATATACGCCTCTCCGGCACCAAGATCGGGCTGGAGTGCGATATCGCGCGGTACGTTGCCGTCCGTGAAGCGCACGGTGACGTCAGGCCATCCGGCTGTCGGCACGCCAAACGTTCTCGGAACGCCCTTATGATCGATTATGGTCAGCGTACCGTGGCGAATAACACTGGTAAGGTAGCGGTCGAACAGGCTCATCCGGCAGTCTTAGCAGTCATGCGCCCGCATACCACTCGTAACCGGCGGCATCTTCCCAATAGCCGCCGTGGCCGCCATAATGGCCGGACAATGTCGCAACAGCTTCGATCCGCTGGACATATTTGGCCTGTTTATAGCCCAGTTGCCGCTCCACCCGCAGCCGCAACGGCGCCCCGTTCTGGACGGGGAGAAGCGTGTCATTCAGTGCCCACGCCAGCATCGTCTGCGGGTGGAGCGCGTCGACCATGTCGACTGATTCATAATACATCGTCCCGTTCGATTGCGGATCGGCACAGTGAAAGATGATGTAATTCGCGCGGCGGTCGATCCCTGCCTGATCGAGCAGCAGCCTGAGCGGAACGCCCGTCCATTTGGCAATCGCACTCCACCCCTCGACACAGTCATGCCGGGTGATCTGCGACCGCGCGGGCATGGTCTTAAGTTGCGCGAGCGGCATCGCCTGCGGACGTGCGACCAGACCGTCGATCACCAGCTGCCAGTCGGCGAAATTCATCGCCATATGCCGCGCATAGGCATCGCCCGAAGGCGTCCGCGTGCCGTTGGCGCGAAAGACCGGCGACCGCTGGCCCGGGGCAAATTCCCGGGCCAGCGCGGTCCGGTCCTGAAGCAAGCGGTGGAGCGCATAATTGCCGTGTTCGCCCTGTTTCAGAAGAGTCCGGAACGCCGGATTATTGCCAAGCGCATCACACCCCGAAACCAGGCCGCCGGCCCCCGCCACAAACAGCGCACGGCGGGTCAGCACCATGCTCATGCCACACCACCTGCACGATCGTGTGGAATGCGAAACCTGCCCGTGATCATCGACCGGATTTCATTATAGGGTCCCGCCAGCACGACCAGCAGCAGATGCACGACAATGAACAGCGCAACCAGCGCGGCGCAAATGAAATGAACCGATCGTGCGGTCGACCGTCCGCCAAACAGGTCGATTGCCCAGCCGGTAAGCGGCGACAACCCCGGCGACAGGCACAGGCCAGTCAGGATCAGCATCGGAAACACACCGAATAAAACCAGAATATAGGTGATTTTTTGCAGAGTGTTATACTTGAGTGCGGCCGCCCCCGTCGGGAATTGCAGTTTCGCATGATGAACGATTTCCGCGAGCAGATGCTTCGGTGCAACCTCATCACGCGACAGCGCCAGATCTTGCCGGATATGCCGGTTGATCAGGCTGATGATCAGATAGATCAGGAAACCGAACGCCATCACCCACGCAAAGAACAGATGCCAGTGCCGCGCGAGTGCGAGATTGTAACCGGACGGAATCGTCAGCCAGCCGGGAAAGCGCGGCGGATCAAACCAGCTCGCGTCGAGATTGGCGCCATATTGCCCCCAGTACAGATGCGGATGCGCGTTCGAAATCATCATGCCCGACATCAGCATGATGACGATCGTGACCGCATTGACCCAGTGCCACACACGCGTCGAAACCCGGTGTCGCCTGACCAGTTCGCCGCCCATGATCTGCGTCGCGTCCATGATGATACCTTATCCGTAAGCGCGGATGAAGAACACTATCGTTGTTGTGGCCGTCACGGCAAGCGTCCACAAGCGGCTCAGGCGTGGCGACAGTTTCTTTCCGAAATGCGCGCCGAGCCAGCCGCCTGCAATCGCGCCCGTCAGCATCGGCAAACAAATCGACCAGCGCACCATGCCCGCGCTGATGAAAACAATCGCCGCCGCCGTATTGGCAATGGCAAGCATGAGCGTGCGCGGCGCCATCAGCCGGTGCGGCGGCACGCCCGCAAGCAGGCCATAGGTCGCCGTCGTCATGATTCCGACCCCGCCGCCGAAATAGCCGCCATACAGCCCAAGCAGGCCCTGTGCAGCCATCAGCGTCGGCGCCCCGATCGTGACGCGCGACCTGAGCCAGCTTGCCGCGCTTTTTCCGAACATGATGGCCATAAACGCAATCAGCAGCAGCCACGGGACGATGAGGTCAAACATGTGCGTCGGCGTGATGACGAGCAGCACACTGCCGACCAGCCCGCCGATGAACGTGATCGCCGCCAGCGTGCGCACGCGAAGTCCGCCAAGCGGTTCCAGATCCTTGCGGAAACTCCACGCGGCCGACATCGCCCCCGGTTGCAACGCAACATTGCTCGTCGCATTGGCAATCGGGCTGGGCAGGCCCAGTGCGATGAGCGCCGGCATCGTCGCAAAGGTACCACCCCCCGCAAGCGCGTTCATCGCCCCGCCGAGAAGGCCGGCGGCAACGGGGAGGGAGAGCGAACCGATGTCCACCCCCTAAACCGTTTGGGCTGAGCTTGTCGAAGCCTTGCCCTTCCCTTTCGCCAATGCTGAAATCAAATCCCAATCCCCACGAATGAGTGCCAGTTTCTTCGCCTTGCTCCACCCCTTCAACCGACGCTCGGCCTCCAGCGCCTCAATGCGCGTTCCAAACGCCTCCGACCAAATGAGTTTGACGGGCAAATGGTCGCGCGTAAAACCGGGAATGTACCCGCTTTGATGCTGGGCGATGCGATTATCCAGATTGTCTGTATGCCCGACATAAAGCAGCCCGCCATTACAATGAAGCATATAAGTCCAAAACGTCATTCGGCCCTGATAGGGAGAAAGGCAGGGCTTCGACAAGTCTCAGTAGGTCGTCTCAAATTCCGTTCGCCCATGGCCTGTCGAGCCGAAGGTGACCGAAGGTCAACGGCTGTCCTTCCTTTGGCGATGGTCAAGAACAAGGACAAGGCTTCGACAAGCTCAGCCCGAACGGATTAGCTCTGGCTGCGCGCGAAGGGACGCGGCTATCAGACGCGGACCAACGCGATTTTGCATGAGGCGATGGTGAAGGAGGGGGGGGTAGCTGCGTCCCTTGACGAGCGATTTCAACAAAACCCGCGACGATTGGTCTATCAACAGACTTCTTCGACGATTGATTGGCGGATGACTTGCGCGGTTTGGGATTGGGCGCCCAACATTCGCGTGACCGTGACGGGTTCCCCTGATCGACAACAACGTCCAAAATCAAACCAGCGTAGTATACGCACCGTTGCAAATCATTGAGCCCGTCTACCCCAACGCCGCCAGCTTTTCCTCCGCCAGCTTATCCAACTCCGCCCGCGTCTTCCGCTCCGATGACGTCTTCAACTGCCCGCACGCCGCATCGATGTCCCGGCCCCTTGGCGTGCGCACCGGCGCTGAAATCCCCGCGTTGAAGATGATCGTCGAAAACGCCCGGATGCGTTCGGGCGTCGAGCATTCGTAGGCCGCGCCGGGCCACGGGTTGAACGGGATCAGGTTGACCTTTGCCGGCAGCTTGTAATGCCTGATCAGCCGCACAAGCTCATGTGCGTCGGCATCGCTGTCATTCTTGTCCTTGAGCATGACATACTCAAACGTAATCCGCCGGGAATTATGCGCGCCGGGATAATCGGCGCAGGCCTGGAGCAGTTCCTCGATCCCGTATTTTCGGTTTATGGGCACGATTTCGTCGCGCACATCCTTCGTCACGGCATGAAGCGAGACCGCCAGATTGACGCCGATTTCTTCCCCTGCGCGCGCCATCATCGGGACGACGCCCGACGTGCTGAGCGTGATCCGTCGCTTGCTGAGCGCCAGCCCGTCGCCCGCCATCACGAGGTTGAGCGCATCGCGGACATTGTCGAAATTATACAGCGGCTCGCCCATGCCCATCATGACGATGTTGGTGAGCAACCGCCCGTCCTGCGACGACGGCCATTCGGCCAGCGAATCGCGCGCGAGCATCACCTGCCCGACAATCTCACCCACCGTCAGATTGCGCACCAGCCGCATCGTCCCGGTGTGGCAGAAACGGCAATTGAGCGTGCAGCCGACTTGCGATGACACGCACAACGTCCCCCGATCGGCATCGGGAATGAAGACCATTTCGTAATCCTGCGCGTCAGGACTGCGCAGCAGCCATTTGCGGGTGCCATCAGTCGAAACCTGCGCCTCGACGATCTCTGGCCGTCCCACCACGAAAAATTCGGCCAGCCACGGATGCATTGTCCTGGCAATGTCAGTCATCAAGGCGAAATCGGTGACGCCACGGTTATACATCCAGTGCCAGAGCTGTTTCGCACGAAGCTTCGCCTGCTTCCGCTCCATGCCCCTGGCGTCAAGCGCAGTGCGAATGCCGTCCTTGGTCAGACCGATCAGGTCGATGCGCCCGTCCGCGCGAACAATGGCGTCGCGCGGCACGGGGACAGGGTCGATATGGCCGGGAATTTGCATCAGCCGCTATCTAGGCGGCATCATCCCGATTGACCAGTGATCGTCAGGCCGTCGTCGCAACGGCGCCCGCAGAGCGACGGCGCAAGGCACCACCGACGACACCAAAGCCAAAGATCATCATCAGCCAGGTCGATGCTTCAGGCACAGACGCTGTCGGCGCGAGATAGACGCGATCGATCACGAAATCCTTGGCTGGCACACCATTGCTGTTGAACGTAAAGGCAAAGTTTACCGTTCCGTTGACAGCCGCGGTCGCCGACGAGGAAAAGTGAAGCCAGGACGTCGTGGGCGTCGCACTTGCCAGCAAGGCTGCAAAGGGAAGCCCGGCAACCGTCGCTGTCAGCGTTGCGTCATTCACATTGCCTGCGCCATTCGCAGGAAGGTAAACATCGAAGCCAAATGTATAGTTTACGCCGGCGACAACATTGACGATCTGTTCGAGTGTCTGCGGGCGTGCAAGGTCTGCAACAAAATAGGCGGCGCTTTCACCGACAGGATCAAATCCGGGGTTGCCGATAGCATTGTCGGTCGGGATCACTTCGTTGAAAGCGCCGCCCGGATAGGGGCTTGATACATTATACGGGATAACGACTGGCGGATAGGGATCGCCCGAAGAGCCGCCAAGCGTCCATCCGGTAAAGCCGCTTTCAAAGCTGCCATTGACTAGCAAGTTCGCTGCCGAAGCCGGTACAGTCGTCATGCCCAGCGCGATGACAGCCGAAGCGAAAGCCTTTTTCATGTCCAAACCCCCTTTATCAGTCGGTATTTCAGTCAGTGAATTGATATATCACTTAACATGATTTTCATGATTATGCACCGTGAATTTTGCAGCGCACCGTCTCAAATCGATACTATCGCCCCACGCACCCCAGCGCGGCAGCGTCCATCGCCGTGGCTGCGCCCTTGAGTGCATAAACATCCGCAAACCCTGCGCCGGTTGCCGCCCGCGTCTCGACACTCATCGACGGGGCGCTGCGCATCATGGCGACAATTGCGGCGTCGATGCGGGGATCGGGGGCCCAGACGTCGGCGCCGCCTGCGACCATCGCGAAACGCCGGTCGCCAATGGTCAGAGTGACATTTGCACTCGAAAGCTTTTCGCGGCTGAGGCGAATATGCACTTGCCCGCGCACGCGCGCTTGCGGCCAGGTCGCGATACTGGCGAAGGGTTGCCATTTGCCACCACCGCCGCGCACCGGCCGGGCAATCGCAAAGCAACGCGACGGGCTGTCATCACGAAAGGCGCCCCAGCCGTCGAACATACCGAGCGACGTTCGTGCTGACATGGCTGGGCTGGCCAGAACCAGCAGACTCAGCGGCCAGAGCCTCATCTGCCGCTGCCCTGCGCCACGATCGTTTCTGCGCCATTGCCGACCATCACCAGCGTCCCTTGCGGCAGAGGCGGGGCAACCGGTGCGCCAAAGCGCGCGTCCACCGGCAGCCCGAGCAATAGTCCGCGCAGGATGACACTCGACATGCCGTGCATGATGATGAGCCGGTCGCCGCGATCGCCACGCGTATCGGCAATCCACGCATTCAGCCGCGCGGCAATGCCATCATACCATTCGCCGCCCGGTGGCCGCACGCGGAACAAGGACATGTCGCGATCCATGATTTCGCCCTGTTCGGCAATAATTTCGGCATAGGTTCGCCCGCCCCATGCACCGACGTCGATTTCCCTCAGCCGCGCGTCATGCGTCGCCTGATGCCAGTCTTCGCCGATATGTTCTGCCACGATCGCCAGTGTCTGCAAGGCGCGGCCCGATGGCGACGAATAAAGGCGCAGCGATTGTCTGGTCCCAAGATAGATTGCAAGCGCCGCGCCCATGGCATCGGCCTGCGCAAAACCACTGCGGGTCAGCGGCGTATCCTGTGTCGCGCCCTGCATCCGGCCGGCGGCATTGAACACGGTTTCGCCGTGGCGTGCGATGAAAATGCGACCGTGAAGTGTCATGGCGACGGTTCATCCGCGACCCGCCCGCATTTTGCAACGCTTGTGAAAAGCGCAGCGCTTGCCCCGGCCCTTTTTTCGCGCCATGACCATATGAAGGACTCACACTACACCGACGACCGGGGGTTTTACCGCATCATGAAGGCGACAATCGAACGCGCGACTTTGCTCAAGAGCCTCGGCCACGTCCAGTCCGTCGTCGAGCGGCGCAACACGATCCCGATCCTGTCGAACGTCCTTATCGAAGCGCTGGACGGAGGCGGCATCCGCCTGATGGCGACCGACCTTGATCTGCAAATCCTCGAAACCGTCGACGCGCAGGTCGAACAGGCCGGTGCGACGACAATTTCGGCACATACCCTGTTCGACATCGCCCGCAAGCTGCCCGAAGGGGCGCAGGTGTCACTGGCGGCGGCGGAAGGCAAGATGGCGGTCAATGCGGGACGGGCGCGGTTCAACCTATCTACCTTGCCGCGTGACGATTTTCCCGTGATCGCAGAGGGCGAATTGCCCACCACCTTCGAATTGCCCGCCGCGACCCTGCGCCAGATCATCGACAAGACGCGCTTTGCAATCTCGACCGAGGAAACGCGTTACTATCTGAATGGCATTTTTCTGCACGTTGCCGACGACGCCTTGAAGGCCGCAGCAACCGACGGGCATCGGCTCGCGCGCGTTACCGTTGCCAGGCCCGACGGCGCCGACGGGATGCCCGACATCATCATACCGCGCAAATGCGTGGCCGAACTGCGCAAGCTGCTCGACGAAGTGGACGGCACGGTCGAAGTGTCGCTGTCAGCGACCAAGATCCGCTTCGTCCTTGGCCATGCCGTCCTGACGTCGAAGCTGATCGACGGGACGTTCCCCGATTACACGCGCGTCATCCCGACCGGTAACGACAAGATCCTGCGCATTGATCCCAAAAGCTTCATGCAGGGCGTCGACCGCGTCGCCACGATTGCATCGGAAAAAACCCGGGCGGTGAAAATGGCACTCACCAGTGACAAGATTACCCTGTCAGTCACAAGCCCCGAAAACGGCACGGCCTCCGAAGAAGTTCCGGGTGAATATAGTGCGGGCGGTTTCGAAATCGGGTTCAATGCGCGCTATCTTATGGATATATTGGCACAGGTTGAAGGTGACATGGTCGAAGTCCATCTGGCCGACGCCGCGGCACCGACATTGCTGCGGGAAAATGACAAGTCGCCTGCGCTTTATGTGCTGATGCCAATGCGCGTGTGAGGGGTTACCCGGCCTGAATAACCTCTGTCTCCATCACTTTGGGTCCGCTCGAAAAGGGGATGGTGATGGCATAGATCGCCAGACCCAAAAGCGTCAGGAAGGTGACAGCCGTCCCGATCATCCGTCCCTTCGTCAGCGTCTCTGTCATGCCGAGACCATGCGCGACGCGACCAATCAGATAGAGTGCGCTCACGGCCCACAACCACAGGCTTGTCCCTGCCGCCATTTCGATCAGACCGATCAGGATAAGGACGAAAGGGGTATATTCGACGAAGTTGGACTGCGCACGCATCACCGCGATCATGTCCTGATTGCCACCATCACCCATCATGATCCTGTGCGTACCCCGGAGACGTCCGATACGCATGGCCAGCCAGAAATTGATCAGTGCGGCCGCTCCAGCAGCGGTAAGTGCGATCGGCAATATCATGCAAAGGCCCCTTTGGGTGTTCAGCATCATGTGCCACCCGCCACGCCAGCTTGCAACTATCGGAGGAATCGGTATAGCGCGCGCTCGCAGTCGGGCGTCATGTCCGCTTATCCTTATCCGTACGAAGTGAGACAGGTGCCGAAATGGCCGTTCCAAAACGAAAAACCACGCCGTCCAAACGCAACATGCGCCGATCGCACGACTCGCTGACCATTGCATCGTTTCAGGAATGTCCGAATTGTGGCGAACTGAAGCGTCCGCATAATCTGTGCAGCGCCTGTGGCCATTACAACGGACGTGAGATTCTTTCGGTCGCTGGCTGATACGAGAGACAACAGGGGAGGCGGCTTGCGTGACGGATAGCCCACGGCTCGCCATCGATGCGATGGGTGGTGACGAAGGGCTGGCGGTCATGCTGGCAGGCGTCGCAGATGCGCGGCGGCAATGGCCCGGGCTGACATTCCTGCTGGTCGGCGACGAAACCGCGATCCGCGCCGGGCTTCTCAATCATCCCAATCTTTCGGCCGCATCTGACATTGTCCACGCCGCCGACGTGATCAACGGCAGTGAAAAACCCGGTCAGGCAATCCGGCGCGCCAAGACGACGTCGATGGGCATGGCGATCGACGCGGTCAAAACGGGACAGGCCAAGGGGGCGGTGTCGGCGGGAAATACCGGCGCGCTGATGGCAATGTCCAAAATAGCCCTGCGGACAATGCCGGGCATTGACCGCCCGGCACTTGCAGCACTCCTCCCCAGCCTTGGCGATAACGACTTTGTGATGCTCGATCTTGGCGCGAACACCGAATGTGACACGCGCAACCTGATCGAGTTTGCGGTCATGGGCGCGGCATACTCACGGACCGCGCTTGGGATCGCCCGGCCGCGCGTCTCGCTGCTCAATATCGGGTCGGAGGAGCAGAAAGGGACCGAAGAAATTCGTGACGCGGCGGCCCAGCTTCGTGCCACGCGCGATCTCCATATGGAATTTCAGGGTTTTATCGAAGGCGACAAGATTTCGCGCGGGGACACAGATGTCGTCATATGTGACGGCTTTACCGGGAACATAGCGCTGAAGACGATGGAGGGGACGGCACGTTTCGTGACCGATCTGCTGCGCCGCGCCTTTACAAGTTCGGTGCGGTCGAAATTCGGATTTCTGGTGTCGCGCCCTGCGACCGAACTGATGCGTCATCATCTTGATCCCAACAATCATAATGGCGCCGTCTTCCTTGGGCTGAACGGCGTGGTCGTCAAAAGTCATGGGTCGGCCAATGCCAAAGGGATTGCGAATGCAATCGGCGTCGCCGCAAAGCTGGTTGCCAACGACATCACGCGGCGTATTACCGAAGATCTTGAACAATTTGCCGGACACCGGTCATTGAGCGCGCCGGTCGTCGCCAAATGAAACGCGCGGCTATTCTCGGCACCGGATCTGCGCTTCCCGTGCGTCGGGTAACGAATGACGAGCTGGCCGAAACCGTCGATACGTCGGACGCCTGGATCGTCGAGCGCACGGGCATTCGCGCACGTTATATCGCGGGTGACGGCGAAACGACGGCGACGCTTGCCACTGATGCCGCCCGTCGCGCCCTTGCCGCAGCGGGGATGGATGCCAGCGCCGTGGACCTGATCATCCTTGCCACGGCAACCCCCGATCAGACATTTCCGGCCAGCGCAACCAAAGTCCAGGCCTTGCTTGGCATCGACGATTGCGTCGCGTTCGATGTGGCGGCGGTCTGTTCGGGTTTTCTTTATGCCCTGTCAGTGGCCGAAAGCATGATCCGCGCCGGGTCGGCCGCCACAGCCCTTGTGATCGGGGCAGAAACGTTCAGCCGCATTCTCGACTGGGACGATCGCGGCACATGTGTCCTGTTCGGCGACGGCGCGGGCGCGGTCGTGCTGGGCGCAGCCGACGATGGTCGGGGGATCCTGGCATCAAAACTTCATGCCGACGGTCGCCACAACCAGCTGCTGTATGTCGATGGTGGCCCGTCGACGACGGGAACCGTTGGCAAGGTCCGCATGGTTGGCCCCGCCGTTTTCAAGCATGCAGTGACAAATCTTGCCACCGTCCTCACCGAAACGCTTGCGGCGGCGGGACTGACAACCGCCGATGTCGACTGGGTTGTCCCGCATCAGGCAAATGCCCGCATTCTGGATGCAACCGCCAAAAAACTCGGTCTCGATCCGGCAAAGGTCGTCGTCACCGTTGACCAGCATGCCAATACATCGGCGGCTTCGGTGCCACTTGCGCTCGACGTCGCGGTGCGTGACGGCCGCATCAAGCCGGGCGACCTCGTCATCCTGGAAGCGATGGGCGGCGGCTTTACGTGGGGCGCTGCCGCCATCCGGTGGTAGCCGCCGATTGACGTGCGCGCGCAGCACGATAAGATATGACACCAGAACGACTTACGGGGAAAAGTTGATGGCTGACACCGGGACACTCACCCGCGCCGACCTGACCGAAAAGCTGCATCGCGAAATCGGATTGTCGCGCGCTGATTCAGCAGGACTTGTCGAACAGATTCTGGATCATATGTCGCAGGCGCTTGGAAAGGGCGAAAATGTCAAAGTGTCGGGATTTGGCAGCTTCGTGCTGCGCGACAAAAACGGGCGTATCGGCCGCAATCCCAAAACCGGCGTCGAAGTGCCGATTGCGCCGCGTCGCGTCCTGACATTCCGCGCGAGCCAGACCATGCGGGAACGCATCGTCAAGGGTCATTAGGGAACGATCGGTTGGCCGAACCCAAAAGTACCGGCGCTTTCCGCACGATCGGTGAAGTGTCCGCCGACCTTGGCCTGCCGCAGCATATCTTGCGCTATTGGGAAACGCGCTTTCCACAACTTCGTCCCCTGACCCGCGCGGGCAACCGTCGCTATTACCGGCCAGAAGATATCGCGCTGGTCCGCCGCATTGATCAGGCGCTGAACCAGGACGGCTATACGATCAAGGGCGCGCAGGCCTTGTTAAGGGGCGGCAGCGCGCCGATGGCATCACTTCTGACGGCGGCGAGGCCAGGCGCCACCGCGCCCAAAATCCTGCCGGAACTCATCCGGATCCGCGACTCCCTGAAAGCGGCACTCACCGAATAGCACGCGCAGTCAAAGTGGTTTTGCCATCACATGATCGGAAAATTCTTCGGGAAAGCCAGGGAATATTGTCTCGCCGATGACTGCAAAGCCCTGCCGTTCGTAAAACCGGATTGCGCGGGCATTGCGTCGATAGACACTGAGCACCAGTCGTCCTGCCCGCCACGCGCGTGCTTCGGATTGGGCGACCTCGAACAACTGTTGCCCCATGCCGGTGCCGTGCCAGCGCGACAACAGATAAATGCGCTTCAGTTCGGCATCCTGCGGACCAGTGCCAGGCAGAGACGCTCGGCCGAGCACCGCATAACCGATCGGGCATCCCGCCGCTTCCTCCACGATCCACACACTGGTGCCCGGCCGGGCCAGCGTCGTCGCCCAGGCACTTTGCGAATGCGATGCATGGATAAACGACACGGTCGCGTCGCCGGGATGGTCATGCGCGAACGTTTCCAGAAAACTCGCAGCCCCGACCAGTGCCAGTCTGGCCACATCGTCGGCCGTGGCGCGGCACAGTTTCAATGCGTGTCGGGGCCGAGCGCCGAATCGAGGTCACGCGGGCGGATGAACCGCGTCAGGACCGCACTGCCAGCGCTCACATCGGCCCAGTGCGCAACGTCGATCTGCATTTCGGCAATGCTTGCCGTCGGGAATTTTTCCTCGACATCGTCGCGCATCGGCGAAGCCGCGTCGTCGGGAACCAGCATCAGGATCAGATCCTCCAGCCCCGGATTGTGCCCGCACATCAGCGCGCGATCGATCGCGTCATCCTGATCATGCACAACGTCAAGCAGAGTAGCACCCGACGCCAGATAAATCCGCCGGTCCCAATGCGGGTGAAGAATGCGGCCATACCCTTCCCACAGCCCGTCCAGCGTGTCGACACAGCGCACGGCGGGCGATGATATGACGGCGTCAAAGACGAGACCCAGATTGCGCATATGTGCGCCCACGGTCTGTGCACCGCGCATACCGCGGGCATTGAGCGCCCGGTCAAAGTCACGAGCCACAGGATCATCCCATCCCGATTTGGCATGGCGGAGCAACGTCAGCGTCTTCATTGCGTCCCTGATGGCGCAAAGTGATGACGGTTGAAAGTGCGGCGTCGGAGATTTTTCCGGCGCCGCATGTGCTGCTGTCCCCCTAACGCTTGGGCCCACCGGAGGGTTCAGTGAGTTTTTTCACTTTGACCGGAAGATCCTTGCCCCTGGTCCGGCGCGAAGGGATTTGCACCGGATGCTTTTTCTTCCACGCCGCCCAGGTCATCGGGCCATCGGGCGTTTCGATGATGTGGTCGTCGATCGACTCCGTCAAAGCCTGTCTCCAAATGGCCAGTCAATGACGCCGCCGACCCACAGCGCCCACCAGATTGCCGCCGGCTGAAACATCAGCCGCGGGCCATGGTACCACCAGCTCATGTGCGTGCCGCCAATTGCGATATCATTTACGGCGTGGTTGATATTGGCGGGAAAAACACACAGCGCATAAAGTGCCAGCGCCGTGCCTGCCGCCCACCGCAACCGCACGATCATCGCAAGCGCGATCGCGCCAGCAACTTCGCACAGTCCGGTGACCAGCACGACCAGGCCGGGCCACGGCACCCATGCCGGGGTAATCGCCAGAAAGCCGGCGGGGGACAGGACATGGGCGACGCCTGCAACACAATAAATCGCCGCCAGCAAAAAGCGGAACAGCATGCGCCCCCGGCGTTCCGACGGACCGGTCGGACTTGACGACAACACCCGCCGGTCCGGCGATTTCAGGGTCAGCGAATGCCCAGACGATGGGCAATGAAAATCAGCACCATTGCCCCGATCACCGACATGACAAAGCCCGCCTTGTTCAGGCGGCCCATGTCCTTTTCCCGGGTGAAAAGCGATCCGATGAAACCACCCGCAAAAGATCCGCCAATCCCGAGCAGCGTCGTCATGATGAAACCCATTTCGATCGCGCCGGGATAAAGCCATCGCGCAATCACGCCCGATATGAACCCGACAATAATCCATCCGATAAGATTGAACATGCGCACACCCTTTGCATTGCACCGCCAAAGATAGTGGCGCGCGGCCCCGAATTTGACAAGCCTCGTATCCGGTGCTGGCGACATTGGCGGCGTCCGTGTATGTTGGCGCATGAGCGCGATTCCACACGACCACGCCATCGGCATCCTTCCCAGCGACATTGATTTCATGGGGCATGTCAACAATGCCCGATATTTGAACTGGGTTCAGGATGCCGTCGTTGCGCATTGGGAAAAACTGGCGCCGCCGTCCGCCGTTGCCGCGCATCTGTGGGTCGCGCTGAAGCATGAAATTACCTATCGCAAGCCCGCGTTCCTGAATGACGATGTCATTGCGACGGTGATCCTTGAAAAGGTGCAGGGTGCGCGCGCCTTTTACCAGACACTGATCAGGCGCGGCGAGGATGTTCTGGCCGAGGTGCAATCGAGCTGGTGCTGTATCGATGCACAGACACTGCGCCCGGCGCGTATTGCCAAGGACATATCACAACATTTTTTCGGCTGATGTTCAGGCGGCATTGACCTGTTCGACACCGCGTGTCTCCTCAATCCAGCCGCCACCGACCACCCGTTCCCCTGCATAAATCACGGCCGCCTGCCCCGGCGACACGCCATATTCAGGCGCGTCGAACGAAACCCAGTCCGCATCGCGGTGCACAGGCACCGGTTTGGCCATCGACCTGACTTTCGCCGTCAATGATCCCGATACAGCGCCCCCGATCCAGTTTGTTTCGGACAGTCGCGCCGCGCGAACGGCAAGCGCGCGGCGCGGCCCAACGACAACATGTCTCGTATCGGGTTCGACGCGCACGACATAAAGCGGTTCGGCCTGCCCGCCGAGCTCAAGCCCGCGCCGCTGGCCGATCGTGAAGCCGACAATCCCCTGATGCTGGCCAAGCACATGTCCCGCCATATCGACGATGTCGCCACCGATGGCCGCATCGGGCCGCAGTGTTTTGACCAGTGCGGCATAATCGCCGTCGGGAACAAAGCAGATGTCCTGACTGTCGGGCTTTGCTGCGACCCCAAGGCCAAGGTCGGCAGCAATCGCACGGACCGCAGGTTTTTCCATGCCGCCGAGCGGAAAACGCAGATAATCAAGCTGTGCTGTCGTCGTGGCGAACAGAAAATAACTCTGGTCGCGCGCCGGGTCGACGGCGCGGTGCAGTTCGGGGCCATCGGCGCCTGTCACGCGCTGGACATAATGGCCCGTCGCCAGACAATCGGCACCCAAATCCTTCGCCAGCGCAAACAGGTCAGTAAATTTCACCCCCATGTTGCAGCGAACACAGGGAATCGGCGTCCGGCCCGCCATATATTCATCGGCAAAACCATCGATGACCGATGCGCGAAAGCGGCTTTCATGGTCGAAGACATAATGGGCGATGCCTAGTTTGTCGGCAACTGCGCGGGCATCGCGGATATCCTGTCCGGCGCAGCAGGCCCCCGGCCGTTTCGTCGCTGCGCCATGATCATAAAGCTGGAGCGTGACACCAATTGTTTCTGCACCCGATCGCGCGGCAAGCGCTGCCACCACCGACGAATCGACCCCGCCCGACATTGCCACGACAATGCGCCTGCCCGTCATGCTGCCAAGCTGAAACAGATCCTCCATATGCCGGGGCCTTAGCCGCTGGCGGGGACAATTCCAAACGCATGGCGCAGGCAGGGAAAATTATACAGCCGGTTTACGCCGTCTTCACCATGTTGTGCGCATAGCAGCTGTCATGGACATGAGTTTCGCGCGCCGCCGCAAAGTCAGAAAAAATGAGTCGACGCCCGATCTGTCGGTGCTGCTCGCCGATATCAGCGCGCGTCAGGGGGCAAGCCGGACGGCACATATCCAGTCGCGGCTGCGATCGACCAGCGCCGCAACGGTGACAGACGCGTTGATCGATATCTTTGCACCCGTCGGACAGACGATCGCAGGGACGCACAGGTTCAGCGATCAAATCGCAAATCCCGTAATTCGGCGTAAACTAAAATGACTACGGCGTTTACCTTGGCGTTTCAGCGTTCCTTCAAGCCCCTGATGCTAGACCGCCCAAATCGAAAGCGCGTTTGGCACCCTTTGGTGTCTGTGAGGATATAAATGATCGAGAACCAGAAAATCCGTCCGGCACAAGTCATCGGACCCTTGGGGGAACCGCTGACACTGGCGACGTTACCGCCAGCCGGCACCACGCGCTGGGTCGTGCGCCGCAAGGCCGAAGTCGTCGCGGCCGTCAACGGCGGCCTGCTTTCGATCGACGATGTCTGCGACCGCTATGGTTTGACGCTCGAAGAATTTGCCGGCTGGCAGCGCGCGGTCGATCGGTCAGGCATGCCCGGGCTGCGCGTCACCCGGATCCAGCATTACAAATCATTGTACGAGCGCCAGCAGAAATACTGATCGCATACGCTTCTCTCTGCCGGCCATCCCCCATAAGGACGGGCTGGCAGAGCGGAGCGACATCGTCATGCTGATATTTGTGATCTGGCTTGTGGTCGGGGCCATCACCGGCTGGCTGGCCAGTGTCATAACGGGCGCTGACACCCATCAGGGCGTCCTGATCAATATCATGGCAGGCATCGCGGGAGCCTATGCCGGCAGCAACCTGTTCCTCCCTTATGTGCCGGACGGGCCGATGCGCACATATCTGGCCGCGATCATCGGCTCACTGTTCACTCTGGGCTTAGTCACGCTTGTCCGGCGCGTTAGAGCGGGATGACGCGGTTCAGCCCAGTTCGAATGTAATCGACACCGACACGCCGACATCCTGTTCACCCGGAACGATTTCGGTTTTGGCAGACATGTCCGACATGACATTGCGCCCCATCACCATTGGCATCGGCCGATAAACCTCGCCCGCCTCGCTGATGGCGACGATCCTTTTCACCGTCAGCCCGGCGGCACGCGCATAAAGCTCGGCACGCGCACGTGCGGTCTTTATCGCATTGGCCCGCGCTTCATCCTGAGCCGATTCGGGTTTGTCGATCGTCAGGTTCGGCCCGCTGATCTGGTTCGCGCCCGCCGCCACCAGAGCGTCAAGGATCGCGCCCGATTTGGCCACGTCGAGAAAGCGCACGGTCACGCTGTTGTTCGCCTGATATCCCGTCACGACCGGCGCCTGATTTTCGACATAGCGGTATTGCGGACTGAGGCTGATCTGAGCCGTTGCCATGTCGCGGTCGGCCACCCCTGCGCCACGAAGTGCGGTGATGACCCGCGTCATCGCTGTTGCATTTGTCGCCATGGCCGACCTGGCATCGGACGCCTGAGTCACGACGCCAGCCGAAATAACGGCAATGTCGGGCACACGCCTGACCGACCCCTGCGCAACGATGTCGAGCCGTGTGCCCGCAATCACCGGTCCGCTCACTTCTGCCATCACCACGGACGGGAGTGCGGCCATCGCCACAGCGCAAACCATTTTTTTCATCATCGAACATCTCCCTGAGTGTTGTTCAGCCCGTGCCACGCGCCAGACTGCATTGAACAAGATTTGACTGCATCAATGCTGAACGTCACCGGACGCGACCGCGCATGACGAGACGATAGATGACGAGCAGCAAAATCGTTCCGGCAATTGCCGCCAGATACCGCGCTTCGTACCAGCGATCATACAGATGAAGCGCCTGCCCGATCAGCCCCATCAGCAAGGCGCCGGCAATCCCCAGCAGGATGGTGACGACAAAACCGCCCGGGTCGCGACCCGGCATGATCAGCTTGCCCGCGACACCGCCGACAAGCCCGATCAGGATCAGATCCAGCAGACTGTTCATCATTTCGCCTCCACCGCCCGTACGTCAATCTCCATGGATTGGACGGTAAATGCAAGCTGTCCGCCGTCGCGCATGGCCTTGCTCTTGGTGGTTCAGCGGTTATGGTGCAGCGCAGTGAAGTCCTTGCTTGAGCAGGGTGACTTATTGATGTAATACACTTCGTCAATATATCTGCGCACGAAGATCAAAGGCATCCGGCAATGAATTTCGAATCAGGCTTTTCCACAAAAGCGGCCACGCTCGACCTGATCGACGACGACGAACGCGCGCATCGGGCACAGCGGCGCATGATTATCGTCGCGGCCGTCCTTGTAGTCATGATTGCCATTGGTGCCTGGCTTATGTTTGGCCGCGCGACCACGGGCGCCGCATCGGACAAGGGCGCTGAACAGGCGCCGACCGTGACAGTCGTCGTTCCCGGGCGTCAGACCGTCAGCCGCGTCGTGTCCGCGACGGGCAACCTGGCCGCGCGCCGCGAACTGCCCGTGGGTATTGCCGGCGAAGGCGGAATGGTTGCTGCTGTCCTGGTCGAACCGGGACAATGGGTCAGCGCCGGACAAGTGCTGGCGACAATTGATCGTCGTGTGCAGACGGAACAGGCCAATTCGCTCGGATCGCAGATCGCGGTTGCCGAAGCCGACGCGCGGCTGGCGCAATCCGAACTTGACCGGGCACAGGCACTGGTCGCGCGCGGGTTTATTTCAAAAGCCGATATCGACCGCAAAACGGCCACGCGCGATTCGGCACGTGCCCGCGTCAATGTGGCGCGTGCGCAATATCAGCAGTCACTGGCCAGCAATTCGCGCCTCGACATTCGCGCACCGGCCGCCGGTCTTGTCCTTGAACGGCGTGTCGAACCCGGACAGGTGGTCAGTGCCGGGTCAGGCATGCTGTTCCGCCTGGCAAAGGATGGCGACATCGAATTGCTGGCGAAACTGGGCGAAGGCGACCTTGCGCGCATGACGGTCGGACAATTGGCAACAGTCACGCCCGTTGGCACGACAACCGGGTTCAAAGGGCAAATCTGGCAGGTTGCGCCCGTCATCGACCCGCAAACCCGTCAGGGCATCGCACGGATCTCCGTGCCCTATGACAAAGCGTTGCGCCCTGGCGGTTTTGCATCGGCCAGCATCGTGAGCGGCGTTGTCGACGTCCCGCAATTGCCCGAATCCGCCGTCCAGTCGGATAGCAGGGGTAATTTTGTCTATGTCGTTGGCAAGGGGAACAAGATCGAACGGCGCGATGTTCAGGTGGGCGATGTCAACGATCAGGGCGTGACCATTTTATCCGGCCTCAGCGGTCTGGAAGCTGTCATTGCAAGTGCGGCTGCATTCCTCAACCCCGGCGAAGTCATCATACCACAGCGCGCCAGACCGTCGAACCGATAGACACAACCTTACAGGCAAAGGGATTGTCCCGCGATGAGTTTTCGAAACATTTCGGCCTGGGCAATCCGCAATCCCGTGCCACCGATCGTGCTGTTCGTTGCCTTGCTGATGGCGGGCGTATTGTCATTTTCGCGGATGAGCATCAACGACAGCCCCGACATCGACTTTCCGGCAGCGCAGATCGACATCACCCAGCCGGGAGCCGCGCCCAGCGAGATGGAAACGCAGGTCACGCAAAAGGTTGAGGCGGCGGTGCGCGGCGTCAACGGAATCGACGAAATCAACTCGACAGTGCGTGAAGGGTCGTCGAGCACGTTCGTGCAGTTCGCCATCGGTACGCCCGTCGACCGCGCCGTCAACGACGTCCGCGATGCCGTCGCCAATATCCGCAGCGACCTGCCCGACGGCATCCTTGAACCGCAAGTGTCGCGGGTGGACATCGGGGGCAGCGAGATTGCCATTTTCTCTGCTGAATCCCGCGACATGTCACTGGAGGAACTGAGCTGGTATATCGACAATACGGTCGCCAAGAAACTGCGGTCGATCCCGGGCGTTGCGTCGGTATCGCGCAGCGGCGGCGTCGATCGGGAAATCCGCATTGTCCTTGATCCGGCAAAACTTCAGGCACAGGGTGTCACCGCGTCACAGGTCAATGCCCAGTTGCGGGCGGTCAATGTCAATGCAGCCGGCGGGCGGGCCGAAATCGGCGGGTTCGAGCAATCGGTCCGCGTGCTCGGCAATGCCCGCAACGCCTTTGCCCTGTCGCAAATGAATATTTCAGCGGCCGGCGGCCGGACACTCAAGCTGGCCGATCTGGGCGAAGTGCGTGACGGCTATGCCGAACAGCGGACACTGGCAAAAATGAATGGGCGTCAGGTGCTGAGCTTTGCGATCGAACGATCGAAAGGGGCATCGGAAGTTTCGGTGTACCGCGCCGTGAACAAGGAACTCGACGCCCTTCATAAAACCAATGCCAAAGTGTCGTTTGTCGAGCTGTTCACCAGCGTCAGGGACACGATGGAGCAGTATAAATCGGCCATCCATGCCATGATCGAGGGGGCCGTGCTCGCCGTTCTCGTGGTCTGGCTGTTCCTGCGTGACTGGCGCGCGACCCTGATTTCGGCGATTGCCATTCCGCTTTCGGCAATTCCGGCATTCTGGTTCATGGACCTGATGGGATTTTCGCTGAATTTCCTGTCGCTGCTCGCGCTCAGCCTGGTGGCTGGCGTCCTGGTCGATGATGCCATTGTCGAAATTGAAAACATCGTCCGCCACATGCGCATGGGCAAATCGGCGTATCAGGCATCGATCGACGCAGCCGACGAAATCGGTCTGGCGGTGCTGGCGACGACGATGGCAATTGTTTCGGTTTTCTTGCCGGTCGGCCTCATGCCCGGCGTTTCGGGGCAGTTCTTCAAGAATTTCGGCCTGACCGTCGTTTCGGCTGTGCTGGTCAGCCTTGCAGTCGCACGCCTGATCACGCCGATGCTCGCTGCCTATTTCCTCAAATCGCACGGCCACGCCACGCACGGCGAAGGGCGCGGCATGAATTTTTACATGAGAGTGCTCGCCTGGACCATGGACACGCGCGGCGTCGCCGGATTGCGCGGTGCCACACGCTGGTCACGACTCTGGGCGCATCGGGCCGATCACCGGATATGGACGGTTGGCCTGGGCGGATTATCGTTTCTGGCGACGATCGGCGCATTCTGGGGCATACCGATCACGTTCCAGCCAGCGCGCAACAATGATTTCAGCCAGGTGCGCATCGCCCTAACACCCGGCGCAACGCTTCAGCAAACCGAAGTCGTCACCGATCAGGTGCGCGACATGCTGGCCAAGGCGCCCGAAGTTCAGTCCGCCTTTTCGCGCATAAATGTCGGCAGTTCGAATATTTTTCTGACCCTGAAAAAAGACCGCCCGATGACCAGCGTCGAATTCCAGAGAAGCTGGGCAGACCGTTTGAACGCCATTCCCGACGCACGCGTCACGTTCCAGTCGCAATCGGGCGGAGGCCCCGGCAGCACCGGTCGCGATATCACGATCACGCTGGGCGGCAGCGATCCAGTCCTGCTCAATGCCACAGCCAACAAAATCGTCGATGAAATGCGCGCCTTGCCCCAACTTGTCGCACCGCGGACGAACGCCGACATGCAGCGTCCCGAAATCATCATCAAACCGCGGACCCAGCTTGCCGCCGAGCTTGGCGTCACCACTCAGGCGCTCAGTCAGGCCATTCGCATCGCGACCCTGGGCGAGATTGATCAGAACAGCGCCAAATTCTCGCTGGTCGACCGCCAGATTCCGATCCGCGTCCAGCTTGGCCAGGAATCACGGCAAAGCCTGTCGACGATCGAGAACCTTCCCGTGGCGACGACGAGCGGCGGATCGGTCCCACTGAAAATCGTCGCCAATATCAGCTTTGGATCAGGCCCCGTTTCGATCCAGCGCACCAATCAGATCCGCCGCGTGACACTCGGCGCGGATCTGGCGCCCGGTCTTGTCAGTGGTGACGCCACATCGAAAATCGATGCGCTGCCGACAATGAAGAACCTGCCGCAGGGTATCAGCAAACTCAATCTGGGCGAAGCCAAATGGCAGGCCGAACTGTTCGTCAATTTCATCATCGCGGTCGTGACCGGCATCCTGCTTGTGTTTGCCACTCTCGTCCTGCTGTACAAACGGGTGATGCCGCCATTCGTCAACATGGGGTCGCTGGTGCTCGCCCCGCTGGGCGGGGCGCTGGCCATCCGGCTGAGCGGCGATGCCATTTCGATGCCCGTGCTGATCGGCATGCTGCTGTTGCTCGGCATTGTCGCAAAGAACTCGATATTGCTCGTCGACTTTGCACTTGAGGAAATGAACAAGGGTGTCGACAAATATACCGCGATCATCGACGCCGGGCACAAGCGTGCGCAGCCGATCGTCATGACGACGGTCGCAATGGTCGCCGGCATGGTGCCGGTCGCGCTGTCGCTGTCAGGCGACGGCAGCTTTCGCGCGCCGATGGGGATAACTGTCATCGGCGGCCTGATCGTGTCGACTGTGCTGACGCTGCTCATCGTGCCGGCCACCTTCAGCCTTGCCGTCGGGCTCGAACAACGGATCGGCCCGTGGCTGTCGCGCAAACTGACCAATGGCGGCGAAGGTGCACCAGCCGCGCAACCGGCCGAGTGACCATACCACTGAACATCCAGTTTTCATGACCATGGCGCATCGCACTCTGGCCCGGTTAAATCCTCTGAACGGGGGCGCCACACGCATGCGGCGCGTGGCAACGGGCTTGCTGGTGATGATGGCAGCAATTTATCTGACGGCCCGTCATTATGAACCTGTTCATCCGGTCGTTGGTTTCGTCCGCGCCTTTGCCGAAGCCGCCATGGTCGGCGGACTGGCCGACTGGTTCGCCGTGACCGCCCTGTTTCGCCATCCGCTCGGCATTCCCATTCCGCACACGGCGATCATCCCGCAGAACAAGGACCGGATCGGAGACACGCTTGCCCTGTTCCTGCGCGACAATTTCCTGACGCCGACAGTCGTCGCGCGGCGGATGCGCAGCGTTGATGTCGCATCTGCTGCGGGTCGTTTCCTGACGATCGCTCCCGACAGCGGCGGGCGGTTCAAGGCCGGGGCATCGCGCCTCATCGCCAACATGCTCGACTCCTTAAATCAGGAACATCTGGGCGGCATGGTCAAATCTGCGCTGTCGGCGCGCCTTGCCGAACTCAATCTTGCGCCGTTGCTCGGGCAGGCGCTCAATGCGGCCATTGCCGAACAGCGTCATCTGCCATTGCTCGACGGCATCATTCGCTGGGCGGGCAAGACTCTTGCGCATAATGACCAGCTTGTCAGGGACATGGTGCATAAACGTGCAGGCGGCATCCTGCGCTGGACCGGCCTTGACGAACGCCTGTCCAACGCGATCATCGACGGATTGCAGAAAATGCTCGACGACATGGCCACCGATCCCGACCATCCGCTGCGCGCCAAAGCCGAAGAGGGGCTCACAACGCTCGCCCATGACCTTCAGCATGATGCCCGGATGCAGGCGCGGGTCGCGGCTCTGCGTGACGAAATCCTTGAAAATGCCGCCATGCGCAAATGGCTCGACGGCTTGTGGGAAAGCGCGCGCGCCGCCCTTCTTCGCGCCACGAGAGATCCCGATGCCGCGCTGGCGGGCAAATTGGGTCAGGCGCTGCGCCAGCTCGGCAACACGCTTCAGACCGACGATCGCCTGCGCACGACAATCAACCGCTTTGCGCGGCGAACTGCAGTCGGCGTCACCGCAGGCTATGGCGATGGCATCGTCCGGCTGGTGTCGGACACCGTGCGCGGCTGGGACGCAGCAACGATCACCGGTCGCGTCGAACATGCCGTCGGGCGTGACTTGCAGTTCATCCGCGTCAACGGGACAGTGGTGGGGGGCCTAGTCGGCATCGCCCTTCACGCATTTGATATATGGCAACAATGACCCGTGCCTACGCGCCATTTCGGGGACACTATACTTAATTCGGAGACCTGTGGGTTCAGGAAAAACGCCTGTAGAAGGAATTAAGTATAGTGTCCCCGAAATGGTGGAATGTCCCGGCGGTGCGCGATTACCGGAATCCGTGCCCGCACATCATCGACGACTGTCGGGTCGATCGTGCAAAAGCCGACGCCGGCGACGTTCCCCATATCAAGCAGCACATCACCCCATGGGTCGATCACCAGCGAGTGACCATAGGTATCGCGTCCGTCGGCATGCCGCCCGGTCTGCGCCGCAGCCACCACGAAGCAGGCATTTTCGATCGCGCGCGCACGCATCAGGACATGCCAGTGCGCCAGCCCGGTGGGCACCGTAAACGCCGCCGGGATTGCCAGCAGTGTTGCTCCAGCCGTGCTCATCGCCGCATAAAGCGCGGGAAAGCGCAGATCATAGCAGATCGACAGGCCCAGTGCGCCAACGGGCGTTTTGACGACGACAGCCGCCTCACCACCGGCATAAGCGTTCGATTCGCGCCAGCTTTCGCCCGTCGGCAAATCGACATCGAACAAGTGTATCTTGTCATATCGTGCAATCACCTGCCCGGTCGCATCGATCACGAAGGCGCGATTGGCAAATTTGCCATCGTCCCGCCCCGCATCGACCGCCAGAGACCCGATGTGCACGGCAATGCCATGTGTCCGCGCCGCACGCCGAACCGCCGCCAGAACGATATCATCCGCCTCTTCGCGAACAGAGGCCCGGGCGCGGTCGCGATCACGATCCACCAGACCCGACATTTCGGGCGTGAACAACATCATGGCGCCCCCCGCCGCCGCTTCGTCCACCGCCGCAATCAGCGTGGCCGCATTGGCCGCCGGGTCGATCCCCGCCGTCATCTGAAGCAGCGCAATCCGCATCAGCCCGCCAGCAACGCGTCAAGCGCGCCCGCATCATCAAGCGCCGCAAGCTCATCCGAGCCGCCGATATGCCGGTCGCCGATGAAAATCTGCGGCACGCTTGTCCGTCCGCCCGCTCGTTCGCGCATCACCGCGCTGTCGGGTCCGCCCATCGTGATGTCATGCTCTTCGAACGTCGCCCCCTTGCGCTTCAGAAGCGCGAGTGCCCGCGCGCAATAAGGGCACATGAATCTGGTATAGATTTCAATCTTCGGCATGGCATTCTCCGTCCCGTTCAAAGGTGTAAGCGCCCCGCCCGCTTGTCAATCGTCACGGATCACCCGTGCCCAGCAGACCAGTGTCACCCGTGCCGCGCCTGCCCGTTTCAATGCCCTTGCACAGGCATCAGCCGTTGCGCCGGTGGTCAGCACATCATCGACCAGCAGGATATGCTGACCGTCAAGCTGGCCAACCACATCAAACGCCCCGCGAACCGCAAGACGACGCTGAGCCGGGTTCAACCCGCGCATCGACGGCGTGGTCCGGGTCCGACGCAATATCATAGCCGGACAGGACATGGCCCGCCGCGATTGGAGCGCATGTGCGATTGCGACCGACTGGTTGAATCCCCGGTTCCACAAGCGCCACCGGTGCAACGGCACCGGAACCAGCAAGGCGTCCACTGGCAAGCGGTCCGCCAGTGTCCGGGCAATGACATGCGCCAGCCCCGGACGGCGCGCATATTTCAGGCGCAGGACAATCCGCCTGGCAATCTCACCATAAGCCACGGCCGCAATGACATTGTCATAGGCTGGCGGGTCTGACAGGCATCGACCGCACATCAATCCTTCGTGCGGCCCAAGCGGGATCGCACAGTGTGCACATCCCGACGCGGTCAGGAAATCGAGCTTTTGCCAGCATGCCGCACAAAAGCGGTGGTCGTCGACCACAATCACTGCGCAGCCCGGGCACCGCGGCGGCAGCATGAAATCCAGAACGGGTCGCAACATTGCCCAGAATATGTCCACGTCTTGTTGTCGGCAAGACAGTTCATTGGCACAAGCACAAACATGCCCGACGACATGACGACGGCCCCAGAAATATTTGACCGCAACGCACGGCGCATCCAGCGCGCACGGGCACCGCGCAACGGCTTTTTCGACCAGACGATGACCGATGATCTGCTCGACCGGCTCGACATGGTGCACCGACGGTTTTCCCGGGCGCTGGTGATCGGCGCCGGGACCCGGCTGACCCATGCGCTGACGGCACGTGGCATTACGCAGGATATTTACACAGGCGATGAAGACCGGCTCGATGTGGACTGCGGGCATTATGACCTGGTCCTGTCGTCGGGCGCACTTGACACTGTCGCCGATCTGCCGGGTGCGCTGCTGCTCATCCGCCGTGGGCTCAAGCCTGATGGCCTGCTGCTTGCCAATTTCGCGGGCGCACCCAGCCTGTCCGCAGTGCGCGATGCGGTTGTCAGGGCCGATGCCGACGCAGGCCACGCCATTGCGCGTCTTCATCCGCAGGTCGATGTCCGGTCCGCTGGTGACCTGCTTGTCCGCGCCGGATTTGCCTTGCCAGTCGCCGACGTCGATACGGTGGATGTCGGCTATGCAAATCTTGCGCGCCTTCTCACAGATCTGCGAGAGGCGGGAGCAACGAATGTTCTGGCACGTCGGTATCCGGTGACACGTCGCTGGCTTGCGCTCGTCGACGCGGGCTTTGCCGCGCAGGCAGGCCCGGACGGGCGCACGCATGAACAGTTGAGCTTCATCACCCTGACCGGCTGGGCGCCCTCACCCGACCAGCCTCAGCCCGCACGACGCGGCAGCGGGCGCATGGCACTGGCAGACGCGCTCAGGGCAGCGCCATAATCTGCGCGACGAGCGGCCGGTCCGCCGGTGGCATCGCAAGGTCGCACAGGTCCTCCGGGCGAACCCAGCGCAGTGCAGTGGCATGAAGCGGCTGCGGCACGCCGGTCCACGTGCGACAGACATAGAGCAGCATGACAAGATGCTGTTCCGCCAGCGGCGCGCTGACAAATGCCAGTGGCGTCAGCTCAGTCGCCGCGATCCCCAGTTCTTCGTGCAATTCACGCGCCAGCGCGGATTCGGGGGTTTCACCGCTTTCGATCTTGCCACCGGGAAATTCCCACAGCCCCGCCATGCTGCCGCCCGTCGGCCGTTGCTGCACCAGAACATGCCCGGTGTCGTCGATAAGCGCCGCCGCAACCACGATCAGCAGCGGGGCCGGTTCCCTCGAGAGGCGGGGCTTTAAGATATTCTTAACTCGGCGACCATAGGTTCACGACGCCTTTAGGGACATTGGCACCGGGGACAAGCGATGTTGAGACTTTTACGTGCCGTGGCACGCGACAATAAAGCCGCAACCGCCGTTGAATACGGCCTTATTATCACATTGATTTTTATCGCGATCATCGTGGCAGTCACCAACACTGCCAACGGCACGATAAGAATGTGGAATTCAATCTCTAATAAAGTCGTCAACGCCTAAAAAACATCGATCGGCGTTAAGACTTTTTCAATAACCGTCCACTAGACCTGAAGCTGTTGATTGGGGGTTCTGATCAACCGGGTAGACAGATGTAACAGGAGACCAGAAATGAAGATTCTTCGCAAGTTCATGCGCAATGAAAAGGGTGCAACGGCCATCGAATATGGCCTGATCGCCACGCTGATCGCTATTGCTGCAATCACAGCTATGTCTTCGGTCGGCAGCAAGTTGACCACGACGTTCAACAAGGTTAGCAACAACCTCTCGAACTAACTTGATCATCTTTTAAGATCATTGAAGTTAATAAAGGGCGGCGGGCCTTGTTCGCCGCCCTTTTTTCATGATCATTTATGAGGAGCAGGGGGACATGCACCACTTTCTTCAAATCTTGCGCGATTCGAAAGGCGCAACTGCGATCGAATATGGCCTGATCGCCAGCCTGATTGCCATCGCCGCAATAACGGCAATGAGCAGTGTCGGGAACAAAATGAAGACGACGTTAAACAAAGTCAGCAACAACCTGTCGAATTAAGCTGCGGACAAGGGTGAGGAGAACCATCCGTCACCCTGTTCGCATGCTTGCCTGCTCAGCCATAGATCACGATTTTGACGCGTTGACCGGAGCGCAGAACTGCGTCGGCTGGCAACGCGTTCAGTGTCAGGAACCGTTCGGTCTTCAACGTCGTATAGGCCATGCGCGCCGAAAGCGACGCCACACTGTCACTCGACTTTACCGTCAGGACCTGAATTTTGCGCGGCTTTACGGCGGCGATTTCAGTCGCCGTCATCCGACGCATCGATTGCGTCAGGGTTGAAAACGGCCCCATGCCGCTGCCCGCCGGGGCAATGATCACGAAATGATAGGCGTGGGTCGTATCAAACGCATAGGCAAAGATCGTGACATCGACCTGACCTGACTGCGTGGTTGCAGTGGCGCGCGCATAGGCCGCATCGATGCCGTTGACGCGAGTCGTCTGGACATCGCCGAAATTGATCGACCCCTGTCCCGCCAGTGCCTTGAACGCTGCTCCGACATAAGCGCGCAGGTCGCCATTATAGGCCGCGCCGGTAAATTGCGCCTGCCCGCCATTGCCGCTGACCGTCACGGCCTGCGCGCCATTGGTCATCGCAAAGCCGTCGGGCACCGTAAACATCAGCTTCAGTTCGGGATGGCGGAATACCTGGCCATCGATCACACCCTGCCGGGGATCGTCATCATACATTGTCCCGTTGAGCGCCGTCAGAAACACATCGCGGTTGCGCAGTCCGCCTCTGACACCCGTCATGCCCGCTTTCTGCGCCGCCCTGGCAACGCGACTGGCAGGGTCAGGGTGGGTGCTGGCCCATTCGGGCGTCGCGCGGCCGTCCTGATTGCGGCTGCGCGCATCAAGGGCCGACTGCGCGGCAAGCGACGCCAGCATCGTCGACGACGCCAGCGGATCATACCCCGCCTTTGCCAGATAGCTGACCCCCAGATCGTCGGCTTCATATTCCTGCGCGCGCGAAAACTTCAGCGTGAAATATTGCGTCGCGCTGCCGATGCCCTGCGACAGCATCTGGCCGATCTGCGAATTGCCGCCCAGCAGAACCCCGGTCAGCACCTGTCCCAGCGCGCCAAGCACCGAATTGCGCGTCGCTGCGCTCTGCCGTTTTTGCGAATGGCGGGCGGCGACATGGCCGGTTTCATGACCCAGCACCGATGCCAGTTCGGCCTCGTCATTCATCAGGCCGAGCAGCTGCCGGGTGACATAAACATAGCCTCCGGGAATTGCGAAGGCATTGTTGACCGGCGAATTCAGAAGCGAGATCGTAAAGTCCGACTGGCTGTTCGACAGACCCGACTGCACCGAAATCTTCTGTCCGACGCGGCGCACGTAATCAGCCTGTGGTCCGGCATAAAGCCCGCCGAATTCGGCAAGGAGCTCAGGATGCGCCTTTGCCCCCGTCGCCTTGTCTTCGGATGAAATGGATTGCGGTGCGGTCGACTGGGCAAAACCGGTCGACACCGGCCATAGACTCGCCAGCGCGAAGGCCCCGGCACCGAACATCGATTTATGCATTGCCCAACTCCCTGTCTTTGCCGTCATGGTGCCACAGTCGGCCGCGACACCCAAGCCCTTAGAGGCCGCCCATGGCGAGAAACTTGTCACGGCGCTGTTTGCGCAGGGCATCGGCACCCATGCCCGACATCGTCGTCAGCGCCGTGCCGATCGCCGACGCCAGCGCGGTCGAGGCCGCCCCGGGATCGCGATGGGCACCGCCCACCGGTTCCGGTACGATCACGTCGGCAACGCCCAGTCGCAACAAATCATCCGCCGTCACTTTCATCGCTTCGGCAGCATCGGCCGCGCGGTCGCCGCTCCGCCACAGGATCGACGCGCAGCCTTCGGGAGAAATCACCGAATAGACCGCATGTTCGAACATCAGCACCTGATTGGCCGCGGCCAGCGCAATCGCTCCACCCGATCCGCCTTCACCGACAATCGCGGCGACCATCGGCACGCCCAGCGCGAGGCATTGTTCGGTCGAGCGCGCAATCGCTTCGGCCTGCCCGCGTTCTTCGGCCTGAACCCCCGGAAACGCGCCCGATGTATCGACGAGCGTCACGACTGGCACCCCGAACTTGTCGGCAAGCTGCATCAGGCGAATGGCTTTACGATAGCCTTCGGGTTTGCCCATTCCGAAATTGTGGCGAAGGCGGCTTGCCGTATCATTGCCTTTTTCGTGGCCGATCACCATCACTCGCTGCCCGTCCAGCCGGGCAAAACCCCCCAATATCGCCTGATCATTCCCAAAGGCTCGGTCGCCCGCCAATGGCATGAAATCGGTGAACATCGCCGCGACATAATCGCCGAAATGAGGGCGTTCGGGATGGCGGGCGACCTGCGTTTTCTGCCACGGCGTCAACCTTGCATAAGTGTCGCGCAGCAACTTTTGCGCCTTGGCATCGATCCTGGCGATCTCTGCGGAAATCGTGTCGGCGCCATCACTGTCGCGCAGTTCGGTCACGCGCGCATTCAGTTCGGCGACGGGCTTTTCGAAGTCGAGATAGGCTGTCATCGCCGCCCCGACTAGGTTGCGGGACGTTCGGCGTCAACGCGGCCGGCTTCTGACGGCGGCGTCATATCCGACAGCGGATGCCGCGTCGTCACCAGTTCGACCAGCCGCGCGGTTTCGACATGCGTATAGATTTCGGTCGTCGCAATGTCGGCATGGCCCAGCATCGTCTGCAACGCGCGCAGGTCCGCTCCCCCTTCCAGCAGATGCGTGGCAAAGGCATGGCGCAGGACATGCGGGCTGATCCGTTCGGGCGGAATGCCGGCTTCGATGGCCAGATCGCGCAGCATCTGAAACAGGCGGACACGGCTCAGATGCGCCTTGCCCGACGGGAACAGCCAGCCGCCGCTCCCCACACGCACGACCATCCATGCCGCCACTGCCTTGCGCGCGCGGTCCGACACCGGCACCATTCGTTCACGCCCGCCCTTGCCCTTCAGGATCGTAAAGGGCCGCTCCGTCGCAATCGCGCGCATGTCGAGCGAGACCAGTTCGGTCGCGCGCAGGCCCGATCCGTATAGCAGCTCGACCAGTGCCGACAGCCGCAGGTCCGCGGGGCGGGCGGCGTCACGCGCGATCCGGTCTGCCAGCACCGCGAACAGCCGGTCGATATCCTGATGATCCAGACTGCGCGGCAGCCGACGCGCGCTGCCGGGTCGTGGCAATGCATGCGACGGGTCGTCGGCACGATGCCCCTCATCGACCAGAAAACCGAAAAACCGGCGACACGACGCGGCCTTGCGCGCCACACTCGCCCGCGCCAGCGCCTGCCATTCGCCCGACAGGCGCGTAATCTCGACAGGGCCTGCGACAGCGAGCGCCCCGTCCAGAAATTCGGACGACAACGCCAGATCGGACCGGTACGCACTCAATGTATTGCGCGCCGCACCGGTTTCCGCCGCCAGCATCGCGAGGAACGCCTCGATCAGCGGCGTGTCTTGGGTCACGACGCGTGCGTCACGTCCGCGCGAGTGCCTCTGCGGCGATCATCCGCGCTTCGGGTTCGAAGCCCACCCGGCGCAGTGCATCGACGATCCGGTACAGATGCGCAGGTGGCACCGCGGCCCAGCTTTTGGTCTGCATTCCCACCGCACAGAGCAAGGCGACGGTTCCCGGCTGACGCGCCAGCACCGCCCGGTCGAGCGCGCGCGTCCATGAATTCTGTCGCCCGACCGCCACGTTCAGCGACGTGGCGAGACGGTCCACATCGGCCTGCGGTAACCGGCCCAGCCCCGCCAGTCCGGCGTAAAGCATCTGCGCGCGCAGGGTATCATCGCCGCCAAAACCGCTTATGTCGCTTGCACTGACCTTGATCTCGGCACGCGGCGCACCGACCGCGATCAGCCCCCAGCCCAGGCTTCCGCTTGCTGCGACCTTTGCCCAGCGCGCCGCCTGAATATCAAGTCCGCTCGACATCATTGCGGCGATCAGCGCATCGACATCACCGTCTTGCGTTGGAGCATCGTTGGGGATCGTCGCGGCGGCGCGCGCGGTCAGTATCTGCCGTGCATAGGACTGATAGGGATCGGCCGCCGGTTTCCACAAATTGCGCAGGGCAGCCAGCCGTACATCCGGATCACCCGAATAGGCCTGACGCAGATCATTGGCGACAGTCCCGCCGCGTTCCGCCGGATCGGCAAGATCATAAATCGACCCGTACAGATCGACGAGCGCCGCATTCGAAAAGACCCCAAGTGTTGCCGCACGGTCGGCAAAACCGATACGCTGGCCGGGATCGCTCAGCGGCGCACGTGCCGCCCACGCCTGAACCTGCGGACCGACAGTGCCGAATAATGGCATCGGAATCTGCACACCCGTCGCTGCGGCCAGCCCGAAACGCCATGCCGTCAGACGCTGGACATCGTCCCACTGGATCGTGATCGCGCGGCGGGTGTTCGTGCCTGCACCGACAACTTTTTCAGCCAGCAGCACATCAATGCCGCGGGCACGCCGACCAGTGCCGTGGCTGGCCTGACTGACCAGCGAACTTGCCGTCCCGCCTTCGCCCGACAGACCGGCACACATGGCCCGGGCGAGGAGCCACGCCGGCGCCGGACCGAGGTCGGCGGCATCATCAGCGATACCGCACATCGCCGCCGGGTCCGCCGTCGCCAGCGCGGCCTGCATCGCGACTTCATAAAGCCACGGCGTGAAATTGTCCGAATCAACCCGCTGCACCAGTGCACGGGCATTGTCCGCTTCGCCCATCCGCACCAGCAGCCACGCCCGGTGCGCGACCCAATCGGCGCCGTCGATGTTTACAGGAATGCGGCTTTGCGACACCAGCGCCCGGCGCAGCAGGATCGATGCCCATCGTGACGCGACCGGCGCCTTGGCCCGCACCATCAGCCCCGTCAGATAACGGCCATCAGCATCGCCAAACGCACCAGGCCCCAGGCCGCCGTCATCCGCTGTCATCAGCCCGACCTGATCAAGTGACCGGCGCGCCTGCGGTGGCAGATCCTCGGGCTCGGCAACGGCAGCCATTGCATTGTCACTGATGTTCGACAGCCCCCCTTCGTCCGATCCGACCACTTCGTCGCTCGTGCCGTCCGATGGCGCCGGGCGAAGCGTGAGATCTGGAACCTCCTCGCCGGGCGTATCGGCCTTTGGCTTGGCCGGACGATCTTCCGACGGCTTGGGTGGCGGTGGCGCATCGGGTTCGCCGAATCCCGGCGGCAAAATGGATTGCGGGCCACGCTGGGCAATCGCCGGGTACAGTGCAATCAGCGCACTGCCAGCGGTCAGCGCGAGCATGAGCCGTTTAACGGGGAAGCGCATTGGCCGGCACCGTCTTTTCAACATGCTTGGTCGGTTTGGTCGCATCGATCCGCGATAACCAGATGGCCCCGCCGATCAGCACCACGACGAGTAAGATCCAGACCAGCATTCGTGTCATCCGCAACGTTCCTCTTGGCGCAAAATGACGGCGCCACGCACTCTTTGCCCGATTGCGAGCATCGCTGTATAGCCCCAACGACCATGTCGGCCCACGCCCATCTTCATGCCCTTGCGGCGGATACGCTTTCGCGCCCGATTGCCCTTGTCGGGCTGATGGGCGTCGGCAAGACGACCGTGGGCCGCCGGCTCGGGGTGCGGCTCGGCATGCCCTTTGTCGATGCAGATCACGAAATCGAACTTGCCGCTGGCCTGTCGGTTGCCGAAATTTTCGAACGTTTCGGCGAAACTCATTTCCGCGATGGCGAACGCCGCGTGATATCGCGCTTGATCGATGGCACGCAAAAAGTCATCGCAACCGGCGGTGGCGCATTCATGAATGCCGATACCCGGGCGCTGATCCTTGATCGCACCACGGCGGTCTGGCTCGATGCTGACATCGATACGCTGGCCAGCCGGGTTGCGCGCCGGGATAACCGGCCGCTGCTGCACGGCAAGGATGCACGCACTGTGCTTGCCGACCTCGCTGCCGTCCGCAACCCGGTCTATGCGCTCGCCCCCATCCATATCCTCAGCCAGGCGCAACCGCACGAAGCAACAGTCGACGCCATCATCGGAAAACTGAACGCATGAACCGGATCACGGTCGGACTCGGCGCACGTAGCTATGATATCATCATCGAAACGGACGTTCTGGCGCGCGCAGGCGAGCAGTTGAAACCATTGACCCGCACCGGACGGATTGTCATCGTCACGGATGCCAATGTTGCACCGCTGCATGCGCCGACGCTCGAAACATCGGCGCGCTCGGCGGGACTGACGGTCGAAACCATCATCCTTCCCGCCGGGGAAAGCAGCAAGAGCTGGGCAGCGCTCGAAGGATTGTGCGATCAGCTTCTCGCACTGGAAATCGAACGCAGCGAAGCCATCGTCGCACTTGGCGGCGGTGTCATCGGCGATCTGACCGGATTTGCCGCCGCCATCGTCAAGCGCGGCTGTACTGTCGTGCAAGTCCCGACGACGCTGCTCGCACAGGTCGATTCGTCGGTCGGCGGCAAGACCGCGATCAATACCGCTGCCGGCAAAAACCTGATCGGCGCTTTTTACCAGCCTGCGCTTGTCCTGATCGATCCCGCTACGCTCGAAACGCTGCCCGCGCGCGAAATCCGCGCAGGCTATGCCGAAGTCGTCAAATACGGGCTGATCGACGATCCCGATTTCTTTGGCTGGTGTGAAGCCGTCGGCCCCGCCCTGATCGCAGGCGATACCGCCGCCCGCACCTATGCCATCGCGCACAGCGTCGCAGCGAAGGCCCGCATTGTCGGTGCCGACGAACGCGAAACCAGCGGCACCCGGGCGCTCCTTAACCTTGGCCACACATTCGGTCATGCGCTTGAAGCAGACACCGGCTTTTCAGACCGGCTGCTGCACGGGGAAGCCGTTGCGGCGGGAATGGCGATCGCGTTCAGATATTCGGTCGCGCGTGGCCTTTGCCCCGCCGAAGATTCCGCGCGGGTCGACGCCCATCTGACCGCGATCGGCCTGCCCACCGGGGCACGCCCTGCGACCAATGCCGACGGCAGAACGCTCGCCGCACATATGGCACATGACAAGAAACGCGACGGGGGCAGCGTGCCCTTCCTTCTCGCCCGGGGGATCGGCCGGACCTTTCTTGAACGCAATGTCGCACTTGCGGACGTTGCCGCCTTCCTCGATACGGACCGTTGATGCCAAACGGCGTTGCCAAATCGAACCTGCCCGCAAAAACCTGCCCGGTCTGTGTCCGTCCCTTCTCCTGGCGCAAGAAATGGGCGCGCGACTGGGACAATGTGATTTACTGTTCGGACAAATGCCGTTCAGCCGGCGCGGGCAAGCGCCAGCCATAGCCAGGCCGCAATCATCGTCACGCCACCCAGCGGCGTGATCGCGCCGAACCATCGCGGCGCACCCAGTGCTATCGCATAAAGGCTGAGGGCAAAGACCGCCGCGCCTACGATCATCAGCCAGGAAGCGCGGCGGTTTCGCCCGGCAACGGCAATGGCGGCGACGGCGTGCACCATCTGATACAGCCCGCCCGTCTTCAGCAGATCGGCCGACATGCCCGTCACCGCATGCGCGCCGAATGCCCCCGCCACAATCGCGACCGCCGCCGACAATGCCGCTGCGATGATCAGCCGGTCACGGTTCATGCTTCCTTGTCCGTTTCGATCCGCCTGGCGCGCAAATATGTCTCCGACGCTACATGCATGTCGCCGCTCACTGTCTGCGCTTCGAGGCGCTCAAGGTCGCGCTGGCGATAATCATGCTCGATCTCACCGATCCGGTCTTCCTGTATCTGCAGGGTTTTCAACGCTTCGATGCCCATGAAAATCGCGGATTCAAAAACCTCGCGCACCGCTACCCTGATGTCGACAGGCGCCAGCGCGATCAGTTGCCGCCGGTCGAACGCGCGCACGAACACGGCGGCTTGCGGGAATGTCGTCAGGACCGGATTGAGCTCCTTTGGTCCCAGAGTGCGATCATCGGTACAGAACAAAATCAGTGATGCCTGCGCCGCGCCTGCCGTCCGCAACAAATCGATCCTCCGGCCGTCGCCATAATAAACCTTCACGCCAAATGTCGCCGTCATCTCGATCTGCGACGGTTTCAGGTCGATCAGGGTCAGCGACACCCCCTCTGCGGTCAGCATCTGCGCCACGGTCTGCCCGAAACGGCCATAACCGATGATGATCGCACTGGAATTCGCGGCCGCCGCCGGCCCTTCGGGCAACGGTCCTTTCGGCGGCGCGATTTCGAATCGTCTTGCAATCATCAAAAGGAACGGCGTGGTCGCCATCGACAACGTCACGACCGCCCCGAACAGGCTTGCCGCACTTGGTTCGATCAGCAAGGCATTCTGCGCCTGCGCAAACAGGACAAAGCCGAACTCGCCACCCTGGCTGAGCAGCAGGCCAAGCCCGAACGCCGGACGTGTCGCCATTCCGAACAGCCGTGCAAGCGCAAAGATCAGCGCCGTCTTGGTCGTGACCAGCGCTGCTGCCATGCCCGCGACAAACACGGGATTGGCCATCACCGCATCGACGTCGACGACCATGCCGACCGCCATGAAGAACAGGCCGAGCAATACCGCACGAAACGGTTCGATGTCGGCCTCGATCTCATGCCGATAGGGCGAATCGGCCAGCATCACACCGGCCACAAATGCCCCCAGCGCCGTCGACAGATGCAGCGCCTCCATAACCGCCGCCGCCGCAAACACCGTGAACAGGCCAACGACAATGAACAGTTCCTGTTCGCCCAGCCGCCCGATCAGGCGCAGCAGCGGGCCGACGACAAACCGTCCGGCAAGGACCAGCCCGAGGACAGCGCCCACGGTGTACAGCCCCATCATCCAGCCCGGCGGCGTCACCGGATCGGCGGGCGCCCGCGACAGCGCCGCAATGACCGTGATCAGCGGAACAATCGCCAGATCCTGAAACAGCAATACAGAGAACGCACGCTCTCCGAACGGTGTATTGATCCGGCCCGACGACTTCAGGCTCGGCAAAACCTGTGCGGTCGACGACAGTGCGAGCGGCAGGCCCAGCGCAATCGCCGCGCCCCAGCTAAACGTCGTCGCCAGCCCGATCATCGCGGCAATCGCGCCGCCACAGCACAGCACCTGTAGCAGTCCCAGTCCGAAAATATCATGTTTCAGTCGCCACAGACGCGCCGGATTGAGCTCTAGCCCGACCAGGAACAGCAGCAGGGCGATGCCAAGTTCGGCCGCCCCCAGTTTCGTTTCCGCGCCGCCAATCAGACCAAGCCCGTAAGGGCCGATCATCACACCCGCGATAAGATAGCCGAGCACGGCGCCCAAGCCGAAACGCCGGAACACCATGACGAACAGCAATCCCGCACCCAGCAGGATGACGCCTTCACGCAAGACCGACGCGCTCATGACGCCGCCTGGATTGCCGCCGCTGCTGCCGCGTCGAACGCCAGCAGGATCGACGCATGCCGCGCACTGTGCACCCGTGCCGGTAAAAACACCTCCAATCCCGGCCAGTCACCGGGATCGTCCCGTGCCCCGCTCAGATACGCGCGCAACGCAGATGCCGCCTGGGCCATGGCTGGCCCGTCGCGTCCGATCACATGATTTGCCAGCAGCACGGCCGATGCCTGCCCCAGCGCGCAAGCACGCACGGTCTGGCCGAACAGGGCGACTCGCCCCTTGGCATCCAGTGTCACATCGACCGTCACCCAGCTCCCGCACGTGGGGGACCTGCGTTCGACCGTTGCATCCGGATTGTCGAGCCGTGGCCGATCCGCAACCGACGCCGCCAGCCGCAATATCTCCAGCGTATAAAGCGGTGTCGTCACTGCTCCCGTCGCTTTTCGACGAACGCGACGATCGCCGCCGAACTGGCGCGCAGCAGGGGGTAAGTCCGCGACGTGGTCATCCACGGCGGACGCGCAGCCGATGCGCCGTTCAGCGTGTCGAACACCAGCGATACGAACAGGAACACCAGAGTCGCCGCAATAAGTCCCTTCAACGCGCCAAAGCCAAGGCCGAGCAGCCGGTCGAACGGCCCCAGCAAGGACCCTCGGGTCACGTTACCGAGCGCGCGCCCGGCGATCTTTACGCCAAGGAACGCGAGCCCGAACACAAGGGCAAAGGCCAGCACAGCCGCCCCCGATTCAGTGCCGACCGGGCCCGTCAGCAGAGCACTGACCGGACCATGGAGAAACTTTACCGCCACGATTGCGATGATCCATGCGCCCAGCGACACCACTTCGCCCACGAACCCACGCACGCAGCCAAGCACCGCCGCAATCCCCATCGTCAGCAGCACCATGATGTCGAGGGCGGTCAGCGCCACATCAGAACGCCCGTTCAAGCTTGCTCAGCAACGATCGCGCCGGGCTCGGTGCCGGATCGACCGCATCAAGCCCGTCGTCCAGCCGTTCGACACGCCGGTAAAGATCAATGCTGGCCGCCACCAGCCCCTGCGCCTCGCCGGGTAATTTGGCGACGGTCGCGGCATCGCTGATCACGGGCGCGCCCAGACGTCGGGCAGGTTCGAGCGCGGTGGTCACAGCGATTTCTCCCGCATCGAGCGCACGCTGTGTCAGCAGCCATGCGATCACGTGCATCAGCCGCGTGGTTACCTTTAACGATTCGCATGAGAAAATGACCCGGTCGAGCGGATCAAGCCCATCACGCGCGACGCGGCCACCCGCATCGAAATAGCTGCGCGCTTCATCAGCAAGCAGCATTGTTTCCATATACAGGCCATCGACAAGGCGGCGCGCAAGCATGTGTGTCATGTGCCACAGGATGAGGCCCGCGGAAATCGCCAATCGTGCAAAAATGCGTGCCTTATCGGGTCAGGCGATAATATCGGGGACCAGCTGATCCTGCACCATCGCGATTTCGTCCTTCAGACGCAGCTTGCGCTTTTTCAGCCGCGCGATCTGGACCTGATCCTTGCTGGCGGCGAGCAGCAGCGCATCGATCGCCGAGTCGAGATCACGATGTTCGCTCAGCAGATTGCTGAGTTTCACCTGCAATTCGCGCGGTTCCATTCTCACTCCCGATCCTGCGGACACCGCCGGTCGGCACCGCGTAGCACTCTATTGTCGCTGCACGCCAACGCTCTGTCGAATTCCGATCAAAAAGAGGGCGACAACCGGACGAATCAGTGATTGAATATAGTTTCAGCAGCAAGGAGCAGAGCCCCATGGACAGCGCGCATACCGCCGCACTTCAGGCCAAACATTCCGTCATCGACCGCCGGATCGCGGACGAAGTTGCCCGTCCCGCGCCTGACATGTCGATGGTGGCAACGCTGAAAAAGCAGAAATTGAAAATCAAGGAAGCGCTGAACGACCTGATCCACTGATCAGCGCAGTTTCAACCCCGGCCTGCGTGATTTGTCGAGTACGGGATTGAAAAGTTCACGCGGTTTTGCGGGCACGACGGATATTCGTGCTTCGCGGGGATCAATCTCGCTGTCGAACGCAACACCGGCGCGGTCACTCATGACCCATGCAATATGCCCCGCAACGGGTCCGATTCCACGCAATTCAGCGGAAATCGAAAGGCCTTCATGAAATATGGGATTGCCATCAATCATCATGCCGCCCGGTGACAGGTTGCGGACGCGGACCGTCACCGGCTTGCGGATGCCCTGAACCGTCACCTCGCTGCTGAGGAACAGGCTGTCACGCTCGGTCTGGCGTTTCTTGGCATTCGACGGCATGGACATGAGCAGATTGCGGCCAGAAATTTCAACAGCGCCTGCCATAGCCCATCAACACTATCTGAAACGTAAACATCATTCGTCGCGCGAAATTTTTTCCTGCCGCTCGTGCTTTTCCTGCGCTTCCAGTGTCATTGTCGCGATCGGGCGGGCTTCGAGGCGACCAAGCGAAATCGGCTCGCCTGTGACCTCGCAATAGCCATATTCGCCTTCATCGATCCGCCGCAGCGCTGCGTCGATTTTACTGATGAGCTTGCGTTGACGATCGCGTGTCCGCAGTTCGATCGACCAGTCGGTCTCGCTCGACGCACGGTCTGTCACGTCGGGCTCACGCAGTGGCTCATTCTGCAATGTCGTCAGTGTATCCTGACCCTCGCGAAGCAGAGAGTCCTTCCACGCGACCAGTTTGGCCCGGAAATATTCGGTCTGTCGCGCGCCCATGAATTCCTCGTCCGCCGAGGGGCGATAGTCGCTGTTGTCTGCTTTTATAGATGCCGTCGCATGGTCGTTATGGGGCTCCATATGATCCGCCAGAGTGGCCATCGCTCTCTCCATTGCCACCTGACCGCCTGCAATAAACAGATCGATCAGGCTCGTGCATGGCGGGCCTATAGCCATCGCCTCCAGACTGCACAAGCACACTCGGCGTGTCGCAAACTGCGTGCAAAACAGCCCCTAAATGGAACATTAACCGCAAAAATTGGAACGTGACCGGCACAATCTTTGGCAGATACCCTAAAAAATGGGTTAACCGGCTTGCATGCGATGCTTTTGTCTGCACGGTACAGGGCAGAGATCGATCAACGGGCAGATTCCGGATGTCGATCCAGTTGAACGGCCAGTCGAACGGCCAGTCGGACGGGGTGAGACACTATGTCGGTTAAAATGGCTCTTGCCAAACTTTGTGCCTGCGCTTGCGGAGGCGCCATCATTGGCGGTGGCGCGATGCATGTGTCGCAACAACCGCGCGTCCACCACGCAAAGGTTCACAAGGTCAAGGCAAAGCTCCGCACACCGGTCACCTATGCGCATCATGCCGTGAAGGGGCGCCGCTATGCCAAGCGCGTTCGTCGCGTCACCACACGCTATGCCTGCGCATCGGGCGGTGGCGGCACGACAGTGACGACTGTTGCCAGCCGTGGCGGCGCCCGCGGCGGCTATGCAACGCCGCTGCCACCCATGGGCTCGCCCGATTCAGCCTACGCGCACACGCAGGGCGGTCAGGGCGGCGGCTACCCGGTCGTGATCGGCGGGTCGGGTGGCTATGGCGGCTTTGGCGGCGGTGTATTCGCGGGCGGTTTCTTTGGCGGGGGGAGCGGTGGCGGCGGAATCGTCGTGTCGTCAACCAGCAGCGGCGGTTCAACATCCAGCGGCGGGTCAGGCGGCAGTTCGTCATCGACCTCGTCCGGCGGATCAGGAGGGTCCGGCGGATCAGGTGGATCAGGTGGAAGTTCGTCGTCGACATCGACGGGTGGCGTTTCAAGCACGTCCGGCGGGTCAGGTGGCAGTTCGACGTCAACCGGCGGCGTCAGCAGCACCTCGGGCGGATCGTCGACCAGCACGTCAACAGGCGGCGTTTCAAGCACGTCCGGCGGCGTGTCCTCGACCAGTTCGACTGGCGGATCGTCAACCGGGGGATCTTCAACGAGTAGCGGCGGGTCTTCGACCAGCACGTCGACAGGTGGGTCCTCCACGAGCACGGGCGGGTCCTCGACAAGCACCGGAGGCTCTTCCACAAGCACGGGCAGTTCGTCGTCGAGCAGCACGTCGACAGGCGGCTTGTCGTCAACTTCGTCCACCAGCAGCACGGGCGGATCGACAAGCTCTTCGACCAGCTCGTCAGCGAGTTCGAGCACCAGTTCGTCATCGAGCGGCAGCACGAGCAGTGGCGGCAGCAGCAGCGGCGATCCGGCGCCTGTGCCTGCGCCGCCGATGGTTATGCTATTCGGTCTTGCCGCCGCAGGCCTGGTACTCCGCGGACGTTTTGCGAAACAAGGCGTAGCCTGAGCAAGAAATGCAAACACCAAAAAGGCGCAGTTCAACGACCGCGCCATTTTTGGTGTCTCTATGATATTATGGTGGAGCCTAGCGGGGTCGAACCGCTGACCTCAACACTGCCAGTGTTGCGCTCTACCAACTGAGCTAAGGCCCCATCCAGACAGACGCTTTATGACAGAGCGTGCGTCGTGGCAATGTTGCTTTCACAGCAAAATCTTAAGATCAGACTTCCTGTTCGCCGGGACCAGTATCGACGCCAAGATCGTCATCACCACCCAGATCGACTTCGTCGTCGGGCGACTTTTCGGCATCTTCGTCAACATCGATGTCCAGATCGTCATCGCCCAGATCGGCGTCGGCAACGGCCAGTTCCTTCTTGGGTTCGTCAAACGGCAACGGTTGTTTGGATTTCAGAATTGATTCAGGAATCCAGATATTACCGCAGGAAATGCAGGTGACAGGATCGTCTTTCGTCAGATCATAAAAGCGGGTCGCACATTTCGGACAAGTCCGTTTCGTGCCCCATTCAGGCTTAACCATGGGCTCTTTTAGCTCCAGAAAATCAGGGAGTCCGCAAAGGTCACCTTGCGAAGTTGAGCGCCCTTGCCATAGCGAAACGCCACTGTCAAAGCCAAGTACTCATGTCCATCGCATCGTCTCCTGTCCCGCGCAGCTTTTCCGCGTCCGGCCCCTTGATCGGCACCATCACCGTTCCCGGCGACAAGTCCATTTCACATCGCGCCCTGATGTTGTCGGCGATGGCGGTGGGCGAATCGGTGATTGAGGGCTTGCTGGAAGGCGAAGATGTGCTCGCAACCGCTGCGGCAATGCGCGCGATGGGGGCACAGATCGAAATGCGCGGCGCCGCGTGGCACGTCCACGGCGTCGGCGTTGGCGGCCTCCTGCAACCCGGGACATCGCTCGATATGGGCAATTCAGGCACGTCGACCCGCCTGCTGATGGGACTTGTCGCCTCGCACCCGATCACCGCGACCTTTATTGGCGACGCATCGCTCAGCAAACGGCCGATGGGCCGGGTCATTGATCCGCTGTCGATGATCGGGGCCGAGTTTACCGCGAGTCCCGGGGGACGATTGCCACTGATGGTGCGCGGCATATGCCCGGCAATACCGACCGCGTACCGGCTGCCTGTCGCGTCCGCGCAGGTCAAATCGGCGATCCTGCTGGCCGGCCTCAACACGCCCGGGATCACCCGCGTGATCGAACCTGTCCCCACGCGCGATCACAGCGAACGCATGCTTGCCGGCTTCGGTGCCGAACTGACGGTCGATACGGACGGCAATGGCGTCCGCACCATTTCGATTCGCGGCGAGGCGGAGCTTCAGCCACAAAATATCATTGTTCCGGGGGACCCTTCCTCTGCTGCGTTTCCGGCCGTGGCGGCGCTGCTCGTGCCCGGCTCGGTCGTCACCATCGAAAACGTCGGCATGAATGCGACCCGCACTGGCCTGTATATGGTGCTCAAGGCGATGGGCGGCGACATCACGCTGATCAACGAACGCAGTGTCGGAGGTGAACCGGTTGCCGACCTCGTCGTGCGCCATGGCGCGTTGACGGGTATCGAAACCAGCCCGGACGTGGTCCCCACCATGATCGATGAATTCCCGATCCTGTTCGTCGCGGCTGCGCTTGCAAAGGGACGCAGCATATTTCGCGGCCTTGAAGAGCTGCGCGTGAAAGAGTCCGACAGGATTTCGCTCATGGCAAAGGGGTTGCGCGCCATTGGCGTCATTGTCGAGGAATTGCCTGACGGCCTGATCGTCGAAGGGCGCGATGGCGATCCTGTCCCCGGCGGGGCAATGATTGCCGCACAGCTCGATCACCGGATCGCCATGAGTTTTGCCATTGCCGGCCTTGTCGCAAAAATACCGGTCACGATCGACGATATCAGGCCTGTGGCGACCAGTTTCCCGACGTTCGAAGCGATGCTCGGGGACCTTGGTGCATGATCATCGCGGTCGATGGCCCCGCTGCGTCGGGCAAGGGCACGATTGCCCGTGCTCTTGCCGCGCATTTCGGGCTGCCCCATCTTGACACCGGACTGCTTTACCGCGCTGCCGGCATGTCGGTTCTGCGCCACGGTGGCGATCCGGCCGATGAAACCGATGCGCGGCGCGGCTGTGATTTCAGCGCGGCGATGCTCAACGATCCGGCACTTCGCAGCGAGGCCGCATCGCGCGCGGCGTCAGTCGTCTCGGCACATCCGGCAGTCCGTGCCGCGTTGCTCGAACGACAGCGCGCCTTTGCCAGCCAGCCCGGCGGTGCCGTGCTCGACGGGCGCGACATCGGCACCGTGATTGCGCCAGACGCAGACGCAAAACTTTATGTCACTGCAACCCCCGAAGTGCGCGCACGGCGACGTTATGACGAGTTGATCCGCACCGGAGCCGCCGGGGACAGCGTGTCGTTCGATCATGTCCTTGCCGACATCCAGAGCCGCGATGCCCGCGATTTGCAACGTGCGGTGGCCCCCCTTGCCCGCGCCGGAGATGCCGACTTGCTCGACACGAGCGAACTCGCTATAGGCAATGCCATCTGCCAAGCCATTGCGCTGGTGGAAGCTCGGGTCATTGCTTAGGGCGCGTCGGTTTCCGCCGGTCGCGCTTTTCGGTTTTCTGGGCTTCCGTCAATCGATTGCGAACGCAGATGTCGCACCGATATTCGGTCGATGCGGCACCTTCGGTCAAAGACCGCCGGACACAACCGGCAGGCCGGAAATGTTAAAAAATACAGGATAAACAGCTCTATGGCCACTGCGGCACTTCCCACGCGCGACGATTTTGCGGCGCTTCTCGAACAA
>CAXTTJ010000008.1:11853-68122 GCA_964247235.1 uncultured Sphingomonadaceae bacterium | reverse complement strand
AAAATACAAAAAAGAGAATCCCCGATTCAACCTGAACGGTTTTGGGTCTAAGTCCCGGCGCCTTCGGCCAGAATCGTCAGCCCCTGCGCGTTCACTTCGGCGAACCCGCCCGTGACCGCAATCTCGGTCGGTATCGCGCCGTCAGTGGCATAGATTTTCAGCACGCCGTCGCGAATCGTCGTCATCACGGGTGCATGATGCGCGAGGACGCCGAAGTCGCCTTCGCTGCCCGGCACCGTGACCATATAGACGTCTTCGGACCGGACGAGCCGTTCGGGCGTGACGAGTTCGAAGTGAAGCTGGGCCAAGACCTACGCCTCTTCCGCCATTTTCTGTGCCTTTGCGACCGCTTCCTCGATACCGCCGACCATATAGAAAGCCGCTTCGGGAAGGTGATCATATTCGCCGTCGACGACCGCCTTGAACGACTTCACGGTGTCTTCGACCTGCACGAATTTGCCGCTGATGCCGGTGAAGACTTCGGCGACGTGGAACGGCTGCGACAGGAACTTCTGGATCTTGCGCGCGCGGCTGACGGTCAGGCGGTCGTCTTCGCTCAGTTCATCCATGCCAAGGATGGCGATGATGTCCTGAAGCGACTTATATTTCTGCAATGTTTCCTGAACCTTGCGCGCCGTATCATAATGCTCCTGGCCAACGACCGCAGGGGTCAGAACGCGGCTGGTCGAATCGAGCGGGTCGACCGCCGGATAAATGCCGAGTTCCGAGATCGCGCGGTTCAGAGTCGTCGTCGCGTCCAAGTGGGCGAACGACGTTGCCGGCGCCGGATCGGTCAAATCGTCCGCGGGGACGTAGATCGCCTGCACAGAGGTGATCGACCCCTTGTTGGTCGAGGTGATGCGTTCCTGCAGCGCGCCCATGTCGGTGGACAATGTCGGCTGATACCCCACTGCGGACGGAATGCGGCCGAGCAGAGCCGACACTTCCGAACCCGCCTGCGTGAAACGGAAGATGTTGTCGACGAAGAACAGCACATCCTGCCCTTCGGTGTCGCGGAAATATTCGGCAATCGTAAGACCTGACAATGCCACGCGAGCACGCGCGCCGGGGGGTTCGTTCATCTGGCCAAAGACGAGCGCGACCTTCGATCCTTCCGGCGTCGGGTTGCCGTCTTTGTCCTTGGCGATGACGCCTGCGTCGAGGAATTCATGATAAAGATCATTGCCTTCGCGCGTGCGTTCACCAACACCTGCAAACACCGACACGCCGCCATGCCCCTTGGCAATATTGTTGATCAGTTCCTGAATGAGCACGGTCTTGCCGACGCCAGCGCCACCGAACAGCCCGATCTTGCCGCCGCGCGCATAGGGCGCGAGCAGGTCGATGACCTTGATGCCGGTAACCAGAATCGCACTTTCGGTCGACTGGTCGACGAACTCGGGGGCCTTGGCATGGATCGGCGCCGTCAGTGTGGCACCAATGGGGCCTCGCTCGTCGATCGGCTCACCGATGACGTTCATGATACGGCCGAGTGTCATCGGACCGACCGGCATCCGGATCTGCGAGCCGGTGTCAACGACGCGCTGGCCACGGGTGAGGCCCTCGGTCGCTTCCATCGCAATCGTGCGCACGGTGTTCTCGCCCAGATGCTGCGCGACTTCGAGGACGACGCGGACGCCGTTGTTGTCGGTTTCGAGTGCCGAGAGAATCGCCGGAAGCTGATCCTCGAACGTGACGTCGACGACTGCGCCAATAACCTGCGAGATCGCGCCGACATTGTTCGACGTTTGCACAGGTGCGGTCGCTTTGGGCGCAGCAGCTTTGGGGGCTGCGGCCTTCTTAACGGCGGGCTTCTTGGCGGTGGGGGCTGCGGTTGCCATTGTTCGTTCCTGCTTTTTTGTCGGGTTAAAGCGCTTCGGCGCCAGCAATAATCTCAATGAGTTCGGTCGTAATCGCCGCCTGTCGTGTCCGGTTATACTGGATGGTCAGGCGATTGATCATGTCGCCCGCGTTGCGCGTGGCGTTGTCCATCGCGGTCATGCGGCTGCCCTGCTCGGACGCGGCGTTTTCGAGCATGGCGCGGAAGACCTGAATCGCGATATTGCGGGGGAGCAGGTCGGCGAGGATCGTTTCCTCGTCGGGTTCATATTCCACGGCAGCCATATTGTCCGCAATGGTAACGGTGGTGGTGGTGAGCGGCACCGGAATGATCTGGATACCCGTCGGGTTCTGGACCAGCGCCGACTGAAACCTGGCGAAGAACAGATGCGCGACATCGAAATCGCCCGCCTCGAAACGCGCCATCAGGTCTTCGGCGACAATCTGGGCATCGGCGAACGATAGCTTCTTGATGTGGCCAAGCTCCTCATCATGAAGAATTTGGTCGGGATAAAAGCGCTTGAGAACACGGCCTTTTTTCCCGGCTATGTAGAAGCGGACGGTCTTGCCAGCGGCTTCCAGGTCTTCGGCTTTCTTGCGCGCGGCGCGGACGATGTTGGTATTGAATGCGCCCGCAAGGCCGCGCTCGGAGGTGGCAACGACGATCAGATGAACCTGATCCTTGCCGGTGCCCGCAAGCAGTTTCGGCGACGACGCGCTGACAGTCACTTTCGACGCAAGCGAGGCCATCACGGCTTCCAGCTTTTCGGCATAGGGACGGCCCGCAACGGCAGCCTCCTGCGCGCGACGCAGCTTCGCAGCCGCGACCATCTTCATCGCCTTGGTAATCTTCTGCGTCGACTTCACCGAGCCGATACGGATTTTCAGGGCTTTTAGACTTGCCATTTACGCGCGCACTCCGCCGGAAAAGTGCCAGACACTTTTTGCAAGCTCACTGCTGCCACGATTAAATGGGAAAAAAGTGTCTGGCACTTTTCCGGCTCCTTCGGTCACGCAAACGTCTTTGCAAACGCATCGAGCGCGGTTTTCAGTCCCGCCTTCGCTTCGTCGCCCAGATCCTTGGTGTCGCGGATCGTCTTCAACACGCCCGCATGATTGGCGCGCAGATCGGCGATCATCGCATCTTCATAACGCGTCACGTCGCTGACCGGGATGCCGTCAAGATAACCCTGCGTTCCCGCAAAGATCGATGCGGTCTGTTCTTCGAAAGGCATCGGGCTGAACTGTTTCTGCTTGAGCAATTCGGTCAGGCGCGCGCCACGGTTGAGGAGCTTCTGCGTCGAGGCATCAAGGTCCGATCCGAACTGCGCGAACGCTGCCATTTCGCGATATTGCGCGAGTTCTAGCTTGATGCTGCCCGAAACCTTTTTCATCGCCTTGGTCTGCGCCGCCGAACCGACACGGCTCACCGAAAGCCCAACGTTGATCGCGGGGCGAATGCCCTGAAAGAACAAGTCGGTTTCGAGAAAAATCTGGCCGTCGGTGATCGAAATCACGTTGGTCGGGATATAGGCCGACACGTCCCCCGCCTGCGTTTCGATGATCGGCAGCGCCGTCAGTGAGCCCGAACCATTGGCCGCGTTGAGCTTGGCCGCACGTTCGAGCAAACGGCTGTGCAGATAGAAGACGTCACCGGGATAGGCTTCGCGGCCCGGCGGACGGCGCAGCAGCAGCGACATCTGACGGTATGCGACGGCCTGCTTCGACAGATCGTCATAAACGATCAGCGCGTGCATGCCGTTGTCGCGGAAATATTCCCCCATCGCACAGCCGGTATAGGGCGCAAGGAACTGGAGCGGCGCCGGCTCGGACGCGGTTGCGGCAACAACAATCGTATACTCCATCGCGCCCGATTCTTCGAGCGCGCGGACGATCTGCGCGACGGTCGAACGCTTCTGGCCGATGGCGACATAGATGCAATAGAGCTTCTGCCCTTCGTCCGTGCCCTTGTGCGCGTCCTTCTGGTTGATGAAGGTATCGATGGCGACGGCAGTCTTGCCGGTCTGACGGTCACCGATGATCAGTTCGCGCTGGCCACGCCCCACGGGAACAAGCGCGTCGAGTGCCTTGAGGCCGGTCTGCACCGGTTCGTTAACCGACTGGCGCGGGATGATGCCGGGGGCTTTGACTTCGACACGGCTGCGCTGATCGCTGACGATCGGCCCTTTGCCGTCGATCGGATTGCCGAGACCGTCGACGACGCGACCAAGCAGCCCCTTGCCGACGGGCACGTCCACGATTGTTCCGGTCCGCTTGACGACATCGCCTTCCTTGATTTCGGAGTCCGACCCGAAGATCACGACGCCGACATTGTCAGCTTCAAGGTTGAGCGCCATGCCCTGCACACCATTGGCAAAGGCGACCATTTCACCGGCCTGCACGTTGTCGAGGCCGTGGATGCGCGCGATCCCATCGCCGACCGAGAGCACCTGTCCGGTTTCGGAGACTTCGGCTTCGGTGCCAAAGGACGCGATCTGATCCTTGATAACGCGGGAAATTTCAGCGGCGCGGATATCCATCTTAACTTCAGCCTTTCATCGCGTGCGCGAGGGTGTTCAATTTGGTGCGGATCGACGAATCGATAAGCTGCGATCCGATTTTGACGACAAGCCCGCCGAGGATGGCAGGATCAGTTTTCATCATAATAGCGACGTCGCGGCCGACACGCGCCTTGAGCTTCGCTTTCAGCGCCATGACTTGTGCATCGCTAAGCCCGTGCGCAGTGGTGACCGTCGCGTTCGTTTCGCCGCGGTGATTGGCGGCGAGATCACGAAATGATGCAATGACTTTGCCCAATTGCGCAAGACGGCGGTTCGACGCGAGAACGCCAAGGAAATTCGTCGTCAGTGTATCGAGCGTCAAAGCACCGCAAACTGCTTTTACGGCGTTGGCAGCGGCGCTACGCGCCACCAACGGGCTGGCGATGAGGCGACGCAGGTCATCCGACGCGGCGACGGCCGATTCGAGTGCTGACAGGCTATCTTCCACCGTCTCGATCATTTTCGATTCGCGTGCGAGGTCGAACAGCGCCGATGCGTAGCGCCCCGAAAGGCTAGCCTGAATGGCGCCGGAATTATCCACGCGTGATCGTGTCCTCTAAGTGACGTTTGGACCCTGCGCGACGGTGGACGGCAAAGCGTCCTGCGGCAGGAATGGCGCGCGGTTAGCACTCGATTTGCTGCGATGCAAGGTGGTGGTGAAGCATTGCGCTGCCGAACGACCTATCCCATGCTGCGCACTGATGCCCTGGCTGTTCCATCTTTTCCTTGCAATCCATGTCGGCGCCGGGATTGTCGCATTGACAAGCTTCTGGCTTGCGGTCGCCACACGCAAGGGGGGACCGCGCCACCGCTCCTGGGGTCAGGTGTTTTCGGCGTCGATTTATGTGGCGTGTTTTCAGGCGCTGGGAATGGGGCTGTTGTCCATCATCTGGCCAACCGCAATGCATCCGCAGCTGACTGATCTGGCGCTGTATCGCGGTTTGCTGGGATGGATGATGATCTATCTCGCGCTGCTGACACTCAGCATGACGCGATACGGGCTTTTGATGATTGCCAACAAGCGTGACCACAACGCAAACCGCCACTGGTCGATGATCATGCTGCAAATGCTGGTCTTCGTCCTTGGCGTCAATTGCCTGGTCAGGGGACTTGTTCTGCGACAGCCGCTCATGATCGTCGTCGCCATTCTCGGCTTCGGGACGACGATGACCTATCTTTGGTATATCTTCAAATCAGCACATGGCCCGGCGGACTATATTCCCGAACATCTGAAGGCGATGGTGGCGACGGGTATCGCGGCCTACACGGCGTTTCTGTCGGTCGGCCTGATCCAGATGTTCCCGCATCTCGCGTTCAATTCCGTGATCTGGGCCGTGCCGTCGATTGTCGGTATGGGCCTGATCATCCATTTCCTGCGGCGCTATCCCAAACGCGCTGCAAAACATCAGGAGCAGCAAAATGCCTTTTGAAAAAATGACGATGGCTGACGGGGCGATAATCGACGTCTATCATTCAGCGGCAACTGGTAAACGCAAAGCCGGACTTGTCCTTATCCAGGAAATATTCGGTGTCACCGAACATATCCGCGATTTGTGCGATGGCTATGCGGCAGACGGCTATGACGTGCTCGCCCCTGCCCTGTATGACCGCGAACATCCCGGATTTCAGGCGGATTATAATGACGCGCAGTTCGCGCGCGCGATGGAACTGGCGCGCGAACTTCATCCCATCGACCTGTCTATCGCCGACATCCAGACATGTGTGGACGCGCTGGCGACAAAGGGGCCGGTGTTCATCACCGGCTATTGCTATGGCGGCACGATGAGCTTCCTTGCGGCGTGCCGCGTTTCCGGCCTCGCGGCGGCATCCGGCTATTACGGCGGGCACATCATGCCATTCATTGATGAAACGCCGAAATGCCCGACGATCCTGCATTTTGGTCGTTTCGATGACTCGATCCCGATGAGCAGTGTCGAGGCGATCTCGGCAGCACATCCTGACGTGACCGTCCATGTTTATGACGCGGGACATGGTTTCAATTCGGACCGTCGCAAGGATTATCACGAAACAAGCGCGATTCTGGCCCGCCAGCGCACGCTCGACCTTTTCGAAGCGCATGTTTGACCGCAAGCAACGGGATGCCGCGCCGCAGGAAAGTGCCTATCGGGACAGCATGACTCATCTGGACACCGACGATTTATGGGCGGCATTTGAACGGCGCGACCGGCGTCTTGACGGACAGTTCGTTGCCGCAGTCAGGACCACCGGTATTTATTGCAAGCCGAGTTGCCCGGCACGCCATCCGCTCAAACATAATGTCGAATATTTTGCCGACGGCATGACGGCGCGGGCCGCGGGATATCGCGCATGTTTGCGATGCAAGCCCGATGAGGCCGGACGCGACCGTGACGCGATCGCCCGGGCGCTGGCCTTTATCGAAACCGCGAATGAAATTCCCGCCCTCCATGATCTTGCCCGGGTCGCGGGCTATGCGCCGCATCATTTTCACCGGCTGTTCAAGCGCGATACCGGCGTGACCCCGGCCGCTTATGCCCGCGCCCTGCGCGCAAAACGTGCAGAATTTGCCCTGAGCCAGGGCGAACGCGTGACCGATGTCATTTATGCCGCAGGCTATTCGGGGCCAAGCCGGTTCTATGCCGACGCAAAAGGACGTCTCGGCATGACGCCAAGTGCCTGGAAACATGGGGGCGCCGGCGTCACCATCCGCTGGGCGGTGGCGCAAACGTCGCTGGGCGCCATGCTGCTCGCCGCGACCGAAAAGGGGATTTGCCGCCTGTCGTTCGATGAGGACGAAAGCGAATTGCGCCGCCGCTTTCCCCATGCGACGGTCGAGCCCGGCGGCCTTGCGATGGTGGCGCTCGTTCAGTCCGCTGTTGCCGCCGTGAACGATCCCGCGCACATGCCCGTATTGCCAATCGATGCCGCGGGCACGGCGTTTCAGCAGGCGGTATGGCAAAAGCTGATGGCAATTCCGCCCGGTGAAACGCGCAGCTATGCCCAGATTGCGGCAGCCGTCGGACATCCGGGTGCGGTTCGGGCAACCGGATCCGCAAACGGCGCAAATAATGTCGCAGTCCTGATCCCGTGCCACAGGGTCATCCGCAGCGACGGGTCGCCCGGCGGCTATGCCTATGGCGTTGCGCGCAAAATGGAGTTGCTCAGACGCGAAGCCATGACAAATCGCTCCATTGCGGAGGATTAACTGGCGATGGACGGCGAGTTAGGAGAATATAAAAGTTTCCACCTTATTCACCCTAAATCGCCACCGGTTGTTTGCTGTGGCCTCCGTAATTGCAGGGTAAATAATGAGTGCATTCGGAAAACGTGGCGGCGTAAGCGGAACACCGGGCGGTAGTCGTCCGGCATTCGGTGTCGCGCGCCCAATGCAGGGCACCGGCGTTTCACAACCAGACGAAGGCGGCAAGCAGTTTCCGCCCCTCGACTCGGTCCCGCTGCCGGGTGCGCTGACCGAACCGGCGATGCCCGATCATTCGGACGTGATGACGCGACTGAACGAGCGTCAGACCAACGATATGGAAGTTGCCCCGAAGGCCGAAGGCTTTGAGGCAAGCGTTCACAAGATCAAGGAACAGGTGCTGCCGCGTTTGCTCGAACGCGTCGATCCCGAAGCCGCGGCGACCCTGAACAAGGAAGAGCTGGCCGAAGAATTCCGCCCGATCATCGGCGAAGTGCTCGCCGAACTGAAATTCACGCTGAACCGTCGCGAACAATTTGCGCTTGAAAAAGTGCTGGTCGACGAATTACTCGGCCTTGGCCCGCTCGAAGAACTGCTCAACGACCCGCTGATCACCGACATCATGGTCAATGGTCCCAATCAGACCTACATCGAAAAAAAGGGCAAGCTGACGATCGCGCCGATCCAGTTCCGCGACGAGGAGCATCTGTTCCAGATCGCCCAGCGGATCTGCAATTCGGTCGGCAGGCGTGTCGATCAGACGACACCGCTTGCCGACGCCCGGCTTGCCGACGGTTCGCGCGTCAACGTCATCGTGCCGCCGCTCAGCCTGCGCGGCACTGCAATTTCTATTCGCAAGTTTTCCGCAAAGCCGATCACGCTCGACATGATGGCAAAGGGCGGTTCGATGTCCGACAAGATGTCGACAGCCCTGAAGATTGCCGGCGCGTGCCGGTTCAATATCGTCATTTCAGGCGGCACCGGCTCGGGCAAGACGACCATGCTCAATGCCCTGTCGAAAATGATCGATCCCGGCGAACGCGTCCTCACGATCGAAGACGCCGCAGAACTGCGCTTGCAGCAGCCGCACTGGCTCCCGCTCGAAACGCGCCCGGCAAACCTTGAAGGCCAGGGCGCGATCACGATCCGGGACCTTGTCATCAACGCCCTGCGTATGCGGCCTGACCGCATCATCCTGGGCGAAATCCGTGGTCAGGAATGTTTCGACATGCTTGCCGCGATGAACACGGGCCACGACGGATCGATGTGCACGTTGCACAGCAATTCGCCGCGTGAAGCCATCGCGCGTATGGAAAACATGGTCATGATGGGCGACATCAAGATGCCCAAGGAAGCCATTTCGCGCCAGATTGCCGATTCGGTTGATCTGGTCATTCAGGTGAAACGACTGCGCGACGGATCACGCCGGGTCACCGACATCACCGAAATCGTCGGCATGGAAGGCCCCGTCATCGTCACGCAGCAGCTGTTCAAGTTCGAATATCTTGACGAAGATGCCAACGGCAAGATCATCGGCGAATATCGCTCGATGGGCCTGCGCCCCTACACGCTCGACAAAGCCAAGCAATATGGTTTTGATCAGCCGTTCCTTGAGGCCTGCCTGTAGGTTTAACGATTGCTGCACTGCAAAAAATGCTTATGGCTCCGTCGCGCAAAAGTGACATCATGTTTCTGACGGAAAGACTGTAAACCAATGACCGGATGGCTCGACCGAATTCATGCGCTCAATCTGAAAAGCCGGATCACCAATCCGGTCGATGAATATTGGGATCGCAAGCTGAACGTCCGCACATTTGGTGCGCATCCCGGCAGCGGACCCAATGACGGCCTGAACACGAACCTGCCGTTCGTGCCGTCGGCCTATCGCGATATCTTCAGCTTTCTGCGTGCGGTCGATGTTGGAACGGATGATGTTTTTGTCGATCTTGGCGCGGGTTATGGCCGGACGGTTTTTGTCGCGAGCTGGCTCGGCGCCGCGCGCGCAATCGGTGTCGATCTGGTCCAGACATTGACGGACGGCGCCGACGTGAACCGCAGGCGAAGCATCCTGAAAGACCGCAACATCGAATTTGTCTGTGCGAATGCGCTCGATTTCGCCGAGCCAGACATGTCAATTCTTTACATGTTCCATCCCTTTGGCGAAGCGATCCTCGAACAGGTGCTGGCAAATATTCACGCGGCCCGTTCGACCCGGCCATCGTCCAGAAAATTGCGGATCATTTATGCCAATCCGGTGTATGATCGCACATTGGAAAAATCAGGCTGGTTGAAAAAGACTGCGCACATGCCCGGTGTCAAACATCCGTTTTCAAATATTGGCTGTTTCGATACGGCGTTATGGGAATCGATCTGATCGCGTGGCAACGCCCGTTAATTCCGTGAAACGACAAAAGATCGTTTTGCTGCATGAAGTGACAAATCCTGAATGGCGCTGGGTTTCGGACCAGATGCCCGAAGTCGACTGGATCTTGGTCCGCGCCCCCGGTGCAACCGGCGGTCTTGGCAATCGCATCGGCCGGCTTGTCGCGGCAATGCGTGCATTATGGGATGCGCGTGATGCCGATATGGTCATTTCCATTGGCGCTGGCCTTGGTGCGGCGCTGGAACTGGCCCGCAAACTGACACGCATCGCGCGCTATCATCTTTGCTATTACATAAATTTCGATCATTTGCCGACCGGTATCACGCATGCCCGGCAATCGCGCCTGTACCGGACTATCGACCGGTTTGTCGTGTCTTCGCATGTCGAAAAACAGCTTTACGCCGATCATTTCGGGATTGATCCGGCGCGGATCGACGTGATTCTCTGGGGTGTGAATCCCCCGGTTGCATCCGCGTTTCAGGCAAGCAATGACGCTTATGTCTGTGCTGTCGGCGGCAATGCGCGTGATTATCCCATGCTGATGGCTGTTGCTGCGGCGCGGCCCGATATTCCGTTTGTCGTGGTGGCGCGGCCGGCCAATCTTGCCGGGCTGACCATTTCTGCAAATGTCAAAATCCTGACCAACATTCCTTATGGGGACGCGATGGCTGTCGTGAAGGGGGCGCGCCTCATGGCGCTTCCGCTGGTCACGACCGACACACCGTGCGGCCATGTGACGATCGTCTCGGCGTTTTATCTGGGCACGCCGCTGATCATTACGGGATCGGCGGGCGTCGAGGATTATGTGATCGATGGCGAAACCGGACTGGTTACGCAGTCAGGATCGGCCACGGCAATGGGCGCCGCCATCGACCGGTTGTGGGCTGACACTGCGCTGGCGCAGAAGATAAGCACCGCCGCGAAAGATTTTGCCGAATTATATTGTACCGAAAAAAACTATCCCGCCCATATCCGTGGTCTTCTGGCCGGATTTCAGTCGCCAAGCTGATCCACTTTTGACTGAAGATCGGCGAGTTGCGCTTTCAGGCTGGCAATTTCGTCATCCTTTTTCGATCCTGCGGTGCCTTTTGGCGCAAATGCGCTTGTCGCGGCTTCGAACATGGCCATGTTTCGTTTTGCGATTTCGGCGAACGGTCCGTGTTCGAAGGCGCCTTTCATCGTTTCATGAAACTGCGCCTGGTTGCGGCGGAATGAATCCATCGAGGCTTCAAGATATTGTGGCACCATCGATTGCATCGAATCGCCGTACATCGAGATGATCTGACGCAGGAAACCCGCGGGCAGCATCGTTTCCCCCCGGCTTTCCTCATCCATGATGATCTGCGTCAGGACACTGTGCGTGATGTCTTCGTTGGTTTTTGCATCGAGCACTTTGAATTCGCGCCCGTCACGGGTCAATTTCGCGAGATGCTCAAGAGTGATGTAGCTCGACGACTCGGTGTTATACAGGCGACGGTTGGCATATTTCTTGATGATGACCGGCGCTGGATCGCCACCGTCACTCTGTGCACCTGATTTCGACATGGCATGGTCCTGACAAATTTGACATGGTGTAGCACCGACCGATGATGCATCGCAACACACGCGATATTGCGCAGCATCGATGACGGTGGAACGCGCTCGCAAATAGGCTTAGGGGCAGTGCAGCATCATCATGAGGACCAACGACATGACCGACATCGTCATCACCGCTGCACGGCGCACCCCCGTCGGCAGTTTCCTGGGCAGTTTCGCCGCGACACCGGCACATGAGCTTGGCCGCACGGCAATCATCGCGGCACTGGAATCGGCAGGCGTTCTGCCCGCCGATGTTTCGGACGTCATTCTGGGCCAGGTCCTGACCGCTGCACAGGGGCAGAACCCCGCGCGGCAGGCCGCGATGGCGGCCGGTATCCCCAGGGAAATACCCGCGATGGGCATAAATCAGGTGTGCGGATCCGGTCTGCGCGCGGTCGCTCTGGGGGTGCAGGCGATCATCACAGGCGATGCGGCCATCGTGGTCGCCGGTGGCCAGGAGAACATGTCGATGTCGACACATGCGCAAATGCTGCGCGGCGGGACCAAAATGGGCGCGGTCGAGCTGACTGACACAATGATCAAAGATGGCCTGACTGACGTCTTCAACGGATATCATATGGGCATCACCGCCGAAAACCTTGCCGAACAGCATCAGATCACCCGTGAAATGCAGGATATTTTTGCGGCAAGATCACAAAATCTGGCGTCGGCGGCACGGGCGGCCGGACGATTCACTGACGAAATTGCGCCTGTCACCGTGAAAGGTCGCAAGGGGGACACCATCGTCGACACCGACGAATATATCCGCGACGGCGTCACGGTGGAAAGCCTCGCCGGATTGCGCCCCGCCTTCAAGAAAGATGGCACCGTCACGGCGGCCAATGCCAGCGGACTGAATGACGGTGCGGCGGCATTGGTTCTGATGCATGCCGACGAGGCTGCACGACGCGGAGCGCCTGTCCTTGCCCGCGTCGCCGGATGGGCGACTGCGGGGGTTGATCCCTCGATCATGGGTATCGGCCCCGTACCCGCCACACAGCGCGCACTGGAAAAAGCGGGGTGGCGCATCGGCGATCTTGACCTCATCGAAGCGAATGAAGCCTTTGCTGCACAGGCGCTTGCAGTCGGCAAGTTGCTCGGCTGGGATCCGGACAAGGTCAATGTCAACGGCGGCGCGATCGCAATCGGCCACCCCATCGGCGCCAGCGGGGCCCGCGTCCTGACGACGCTCATCCACGAAATGGGCCGGCGCGACGCCAAAAAAGGGCTGGCGACACTATGCATCGGCGGCGGCATGGGCGTGGCGATGGCAATCGAGCGGGGGTAGCACGCGCGAATCTGTGGCATTTCCGTTACAGTCAGTCACCAAATTCTGGACATATCGCCAATCGGCTTGCCGATTCGGGGACAATAGGTTTTCATCAACCTGATTTTATCATCTTTTACGCCATCCTGCGTACGCCGTTGTTTGGCGAAGGACATATCAGATGAAGGCTGTTCGTTTTCTCGAGGCCGCTTCACTTGTCGGCCTGACGCTGACTCTTCCAGCCACGGCACAGGCACAATCCGGTCCATCATTGGCGCCTGCCACCGAACAATGTGCAAAAAATCCGCAGATAGCCGGATGCGTCACGCCGTCCACGCCGAACGCTTCGGATGACGTCATCATCGTCACCGGATCACGCATCGCGCGGCCCAGCTATGACAATGCACAGCCAACAATCACCGTCGGATCGAAATTGCTGGAAGACCGCGGTTATACGAATATTGCGCAGGCATTGAATGAAACGCCCGGATTTGGCGTGGCGGACAGCTCACTCATCGGTGATCAGGGCAGCGCGTTTGGTGTGGGACAGGCCTTTGTCAACTTATACTCGCTTGGTTCGCAACGGACGCTGACACTCGTCAATGGTCGCCGCTTTGTCGGCGCCAATCCGGCGACGGTTTTTTCGCAGGCGGGTGCCGGCACGCAGGTCGATCTGAACACGATTCCCACCAAATTGATTGATCGGGTCGAAACCGTCGGAATTGGCGGTGCGCCGATTTACGGTGCCGACGCCATTGCCGGAACAGTCAATATCATCCTGAAGCGAAATTTTTCCGGACTCGATCTCGACGCGCAATATGGGATCAGCCAGCCGGGCGATCTGCCCAATTATCGCGCGCGGGCGCTTGCCGGCCTCAACTTTGGTGACAATCGCGGCAATGTGACGGCAAGTTTCGAATATGCGCATGGGGATGGACTTGTCGGCAATCAGCGCGCGGTGATCGCGGCGCAAAACCTGTTCGTACAGCCGTCCGACCCCGCCTCTCCGTTCAACCTCGTCCTAGCTTCAAATGTCAGAAGCTTTCTGGGCGTGCCGGGCGGGAACCCCTATTTTATCGACAGGGGAACGATCGGTAAGACGCGAAGCATGGTTGATGCCAACGGCAATTTCGTGCGGTTCGGGCCGAATGGCGATCTTGTCACGTTCAATACCGGCACGTCGACTCCGGATCCGACAACCTTCATTGGCGGTGATTCTCTTAACCTTGCCGACGTGACCAACCTTCAAGTCGACAGCACGCGCTATCTGGGAAATATCATTGCCCATTATGACGTGACAGAGGATGTGTCGCTGTTTGGCGAGGCGTGGTATTCGAAGAACAAGGCGATCAACCTTGCCGGTCAGCCGGTTTATAATACTGCATTTTTCCGGCAGGCCCCGGCCGGGTCGTTCGATGTCAACGGCAATTTCATCATCAAGGTTGGCAATCCGTTTCTGACCCCGCAGGCAAAAGCGTTGATCGTTGCAAATCTAACCGCAAACGGACAGCCCGCAGACGATGGCGCAGACTTTTACGTCGGCCGGGCGAACACAGACCTTACCTCTGGCGTCGCCACGCTTGATCAGGATCTTTATCGTTTCATCGGCGGACTGGAAGGCAAGCTAACCCTTTTCGGGCATGATTTTCACTGGGATGTTTCGGGCACTTACGGCCGGACGCAGAGCATATCGATCCAGCCATCTCTGGTCGAACCCAATTTGCGACGCGCGCTCAATGTGGCAAGGGACATCAACGGAAATATCGTGTGCGCGCCCTTCGCGCCTGATCAGACCGATCCGACGCAGCCTCCGGTGCCACGAGCCGATCCGAATACGCCGCCATTTGAAACGCAATATAATGGCACGATATCATCGACTTGCGCCCCGCTTAACCTGTTCGGCAATGGCGCACCCAGTCAGGCGGCACGTGACTATGTCACCACACTTGCGCGCACAACGTCGATAACATCGCAGCGTGATTTCGTCGCCAACCTCGGCGGTTCCATTCTCACGCTTCCGGGGGGCGATGTCGGGATCGCGCTGGGATATGAAAACCGGCATGAATATTCGAGTTTCCGGCCCGACGCCTTTTACACGACGCCGCTTGGCCGGACGATACCCATTCTGCCGGTGTCCGGCGCATACACCACGAACGAGATCTATGGTGAACTGCGTGTGCCAGTCATAAGCCCTCAACAGGATGCCTTCGTCAATGCGCTCGAACTCAATATAGCCGGACGCTATGTCCATAATTCGGCCACGGGTGGGGCGTTTACCTGGACCGCTGGCGGTCGCTTTGCCCCGATTGCAGATATTGCGTTCCGCGGGAATTTCACCCGGTCGATCCGCGCCCCTGCCGTGACTGAATTATTTGCCGCAGATCAGCCTGCATTCGATGGCGGATATGACCCGTGCGACACGAGCAATCTGTCAAGCGGCCCCAATCCGGCAACGCGCGCCGCAAATTGTGCCGCCGCTGGCCTTCCGAATGATTTTGTTTCGCTTATAAACTCCACGACACAGCCGGTTGTTGTCATCGGCAACCGCAATCTCAAGAACGAAACAGCGAACTCGTGGACGGTCGGTGCGGTCATGCAACCCCGGTTCGCTCGCGGATTTTCACTCTCTGTCGATTATATCGACATCAAGTTGAAAAATACGGTGGTGTCGTCCTCCGCCGAAGACGTTCTAAGCGCCTGCTATGACTCGGCCAACTATCCGAATAACTTTTATTGCGCGCTGATCACGCGCGATGCCACGCCGGGCGAAAATTTCGGACAGGTTATCAATCTGATCGAGCCTTATATCAATCAGGGTGGCCAGACGTTCCGGGCCGTCCAGGTGGCCGGTGATTACAATGTGACTCTACCCAAAGGATTTGGGAAACTGTCCCTCAATCTGAATTACCAGCATCTGATAAAGCAATATCGCAACATCAGCGCGACAAGCGGACTCACGCAAAACCGCGGCCGAATCGGACAAAGCATCGACCGGGGAAACCTGTCGATCACATACGACAACGGGCCGGTCAGCTGGTTTAACCAGATCCAGTATATCGGACCGGCCGTGTTCGACCCCGCCGAACAACCAGGATCACGCGATATTGCCGGCGTGGGCAAATATGCCGTTTACAATACAAGCATCTCTGTTCGTGCCGCGGACAGACTGGTGTTCCGCTTCAATATCGACAATGTCACCAACCGTAATCTGCCCTATCCCGCAAGTGGTTCGGCAACTCAGAATACCTATTATGGCGGCCTTGTCGGGCGGAGCTTCCTGTTCAGCGTGAATGTCAAATATTGACCTGAAGGGACTAAATCCACGCCCGATCAAAGCGCGTGCCGAGGGCCGTCAGCAGTTCATATTGCGACACGCCCGTCGCGGCGCTTGCGCACGGGAGGTCGTAATCGACGGCAACCCAGTCGCCTTCACGCAGCGACGGGTCTTGCGAGACGTCAATCGCAGTCAGATCCATTGACACACGCCCGAGCAGGGGAAAGTGTCCCTGCCCTGCGGTGCCATGCCCGGCAAAGCTGCGGCGGTAACCGTCGGCATACCCGATGTTGAGGATTGCAACATCGATATCATGTCCGGCGACATAGTTTGCGCCATAGCCGACGCTTTGCCCTGCGCGGACGCGGCGGCGCTGAACAACCTGCGCCTCAGGAAAAGCAACGGTCGCGATGTGACCCTTCGCTTCCTCACGCGTTACGCCGCCATAGAGCGCCAGACCGGGGCGCGTGAGATCAAACGCATAGTCCGACCCCAGACAGATACCGGCTGAATTTGCCAGGCTGCGGCGTCGGGCGGGAATGTCCAGCGCCCCGAAGACGTCCCGCTGGTCCGCGTTCATCGCACTGTCTTCATCGGCGCAGGCAAGATGGCTCATCAGCGTGTCGATGGTCAGGCCCGACACGTCGTCGCCCGGCGACAGGCCCAGACGGTTCATCCCCGTATCAATCATGACGTCACAGGGTCGCTGCGTTTCACGCCACCGCGCAACCTGTCCGGGCGTGTTCAGGACAGGGCGCCCCGGGGATCTGGTGGCGACCGCCATGTCTTCTTCGCGGACACCGTGAAAGACCGACAGGGCGCAGCCGCCGGGCAACGGGCCAAGCGCTTCGGCCTCGTCCCAAGTCGCCACGAAGAAATCACGGCACCCCGCCTTTGCCAGCCGTGCCATGACGTCATGCGCGCCAAGGCCATAGCCATTGGCCTTGATCGCAGCACCGCACGCTGCCCGCCCCGATTGCTTCGCCAGCCAGCGCCAGTTGGCGACCAGAGCATCGCCGTCGAGCCGCAGACGAAGTGCTGAACTCAAATCCCGTCGTCCAGCGGCTTGCGAGACGTTTCGGGAAGCCAGATTGCGCTGACGATGAATGCCATCACGACCACAATGACGGTGTACCACAAGCCGGCATAGGCATCGCCGGTCCGCACCACGATATATTGCGATATGAACGGCAGGAACCCGCCGAAATACCCGGCACCGATGTGGTAGGGGATCGACATCGATGTATAACGGATACGGGCCGGAAACATTTCGACCAGAATCGCGGCAACCTGTCCATAGGTCATGGCGGACAAGGCGACCATCAATGCCACGGCAAGGATGATTTTCCACGGCTGCTTTTCATTCGGGTCGGCTTTGTCGGGATAGCCGGCCGCAACAAGGGCAGCGGTATAGGCTTTGTCATCGAAGCCGGTGATGCGGTTCTGTCCGACCTGAAGCGCCACTTCTCCGTCCGCATAGGGCGAGATTTTCGTGTAGCTGACCCCGCGTTTGGCCAGAAACGCGAGTGCCTTGCCACAACCCGTCGTCTGCTTTGGTGCAAATATGCTGAAATCACACGCGGGCAGTTCGAGTTTTACCGGCGCCCGCAGTGTCGCACGCGACAAAGCCGGATTGGCCGCATCCGCCATCATGTGAAAAAGCGGAAAAATCAGGACAGCCGACAAAGCATAGCCGGTCAGCAGCAATGTCTTTCGCCCGATCCGGTCGCTCAGCGCCCCGAAAAGCACATAAAGCGGCGCGGCCGTGATGGCACCGATTGCCATGTACAGCAGCGCTTCCTCTTCCCCGAGACGCGCCGTCCCCTGGAGGAAATAAAGAGTGCCAAATTGCGATGTATAATAAATCACGGTCAGACCGGCCGCGACGCCGAACAATGCCGTCAGGATCCGACCCTTGTTGCCCGGATGACGCCATGAATCGAGCAGCGGATTTTTCGACGTCGTGCCCGCCGCTTTCATCGCCTTATAGACCGGACTTTCGGCAAGTTTCAGGCGTATGTACAGCGAAATGGCCAGCATGACGAGCGAAGACAGAAACGGAATTCGCCAGCCCCACGCCTCGAATGCCTCTGTCGACAACGCATGGCGGCACCCCAGCACCATGATGAGACTGAGCAGGAAACCGCCAACGACCGAAACCTGGATCCAGCTGGTATATTGCCCGCGCTTGCCAGCCGGGGCATGTTCGGCGACATAAATGGCCGCACCCCCATATTCGCCACCAAGCGCAAGGCCCTGAAGCAGGCGGAGGCCGACAAGCAACACCGGTGCCCACAAACCGGCTTTGGCATAAACCGGCAAGAAACCGATCGCCGCCGTCGCGCCGCCCATGACAGTGATCGTGACAAGAAATGTGTATTTGCGTCCGATCTTGTCGCCGAAATAGCCGAATAATATGGCACCAAACGGGCGCACGCCAAAGCCCGCGCCAAAGGCAGCGAGGCTGGCCAGGGTCGCCGCCGTCGCATTGTCAGACGGGAAAAACAACCTGCCGAGCAGCGCCGCCAATATGCCGTAAACGAAGAAATCATACCATTCGAACACCGTGCCGAGCGACGACGCGACGATCACTAGCCTGTCGCGTTTGGCATCGGGTGCTGTGGTTGCGGCTGTGCTCATTTATCTCTCCCTTGCGTCGCCATAAGAGGCCATGGCGGGCAGGAGCAAGGCCAGTTTAATAGGTCCGCCCGATCAGGATGCGTTCGACGGCCTTTTCGCTGGTAAAGAAACACATGCCATCAGCCGGTTCAGCGTCCATCGGCACGTTGCGTATCGTGAGTTTGAGGGCCTTCAACATGTCGACAATCGTCGTCAGTGCAGCACCGGTTGGCCGTGCCCATTGCACTTCGACCCAGCCGACGACGGTGGCGTCCCCTTTATAATGCGCCGCAAGGTCGGTCACGTCGCGCGCGATGTTCGAATGCAGGCGCTGGTTCGCCGCATTCGACAGGTCGGCCTGCACATTTTCGAGCAGTGTCGCAGCACTGGCAACAAATTCGGCGCGCGGCATGATCTTCGCATTGAGCTTGCCGTCGGCGGTATAAAGTTCGGTCCGCCGGATCACCGCGACATTGCCACCGGCGACATCACGCGGTCCCACTTCGACGATCAGCGGCGCACCCTTCTTGACCCAGGCCCAGCGCTTGGCCGACGCCTTGATTGACTTGATATCGAGCAAGACCCGCACCGGCTCGTCAAAGGCCGACCCGGCCCGCAGCGCATCGGCCAGAGAGCGGCAATAATCGAGGATCGACGCATCTTCGTCATTGTCGCGCAACATCGGCACAATGATGATCTGATGCGGCGCGATCTGCGGCGGGCATTGCAGGCCGTCGTCATCACCATGCGTCATGATGACCCCGCCGATCATGCGGGTCGACGTGCCCCAGCTTGTCGTGTGCGCCAACGCATGTCCGCCGTCCCGGTCCTGATAGCGAATGCCCGCTGCTTCGGCGAATCTGGTGCCCAGATAATGCGATGTGCCGGCCTGCAATGCCTTGCCATCCTGCATCATCGCTTCGATGCTGTACGTCGCTTCTGCGCCGGGGAAACGCTCATGCTCAGGCTTTTCCCCCGCAATTACGGGCATGCACAGGGCATTGACTGCGAATGCACGATACATTTCGAGCGCGCGCAGCGTTTCGGCCATCGCATCGCTTTTGTCGGCATGCGCGGTATGCCCCTCCTGCCACAGGAATTCACTCGTCCGCAAAAACATCCGCGTGCGCATTTCCCAGCGGACGACATTGGCCCATTGATTGACCATCAGCGGCAGGTCGCGCCACGACTGCACCCACCGCGCCATGGCCGCGCCGATGACGGTTTCAGACGTCGGGCGCACCACCAGCGGTTCTTCAAGCTTTGCCGCAGGATCGGGCATCAGGCCACCGTTCGCATCGGAAATCAGCCGGTGGTGGGTGACGACCGCCATTTCCTTGGCAAACCCGTCGACATGATCGGCTTCCTTTTCAAAGAACGACAAGGGAATGAACAGCGGGAAATAGCAATTCTCGACCCCCGCCCGCTTGATCTGCCTGTCCATCAACGCCTGAATTCGTTCCCACATTCCGTATCCCCACGGGCGGATCACCATACAGCCGCGGACACCCGATTCTTCGGCAAGATCGGCTTCCCGGATCACATCCTGATACCAGTCGGCAAAATTCTGTGCGCGCGTGACGGAAAGTGCATGTTTCATGGCATTGTCTTTGGCGGGCGAAGCGGGGGTTTGTCCAGCCTCTCACAGCCGGTATGAGCGCGCATGGACTCATCGCATCATGATCGCCCGCTGACCGCCATCGGTATGCGCGTCGCGGCCGCTGTCATGTTGTCGGCGATGTTCACCTTTGGCAAGCTGGCCGCGAACCGCGGCGTCAATCTGGTTGAAACGGTCTTTTACCGGCAGGCATTTGCCGTGGTTCCCGTGCTCGCCATCGTGATCGCAGGGCCGGGCATCGCATCATTGCGCACCCGTCGGCCGCTGGCCCATATGTCCCGCACCGCGGTTGGCGCGACGGGCATGGCGCTGAATTTTGCGACCGTGGCGATATTGCCGCTCGCCGAAACCCAGACATTATGGTTCGCGACACCCTTGTTCGCAACGATCCTGTCGGCACTGGTGCTTGGCGAACGAGTCGGCATTCATCGCTGGAGTGCGGTGGCCGCGGGCTTGATCGGTGTCCTGATCGTCATCCAGCCGCAATCAGGGCATATCCCGATTTTCGGCGCGACGATCGGCCTTGCGTCGGCGTTCATCACGGCGATCGTGACGATCCTGTTGCGTCAGCTCGGCCGCACCGAAGCACCGCTGACGACGGTGTTCTGGTTCGGCATCATGTCTGCGGTCCCGCTTGCGTTCGTGATGCCATGGTTCGGGCATGTGCATGACGGTCTGACCTGGGCGTATATCGCCGGCATGGGGGTGACGGGAGGGCTGGGCCAGATTGCGCTGACCAATTCGCTGCGGCTGGCCCCCGTCGCAGTCGTGGCGCCTGTCGATTACACCAGCCTGATCTGGTCCGCAGCGTTCGGGGCGCTTGTCTTTGGCACGCTGCCCACCGTCTGGACGTGGATCGGCGCGCCGGTCATCATTGCCAGCGGCCTGTACATCGTCTGGCGCGAACATCGACGGTCGCATGTCCAGACGATGATCGTGTCCGAATAGCTATTCAGCCGCAATCGCAAGGTCTGGCTCTTTCCAGACAAGCACTGGCTTGCGCGCCGCCAGCGTCTCATCGAGCCGGCGACGTGGCGCATAATGCGGTGCCGATTTGAGCGCGGGATCCCCCGCCTTTGCCCGTTCCGCCACCGCGCGCAGTGCGAATATGAACTGATCCAGCGCCGCTTTCGATTCGGTTTCGGTCGGCTCGACCAGCATCGCACCGTGGACGACGAGCGGAAAATAAACCGTCATCGGGTGAAATCCCTCGTCGATCAGCCCCTTGGCAATGTCGAGCGTCGTAAAGCCATCCGCCATACCGGCATCACTGAACAGCGCCTCGTGCATGCACGGTCCTGCCGCGGCAAATGGCGCGTCGAGCACGTCGTCAAGGCTGCGCAAAATATAGTTGGCATTCAGCACCGCATCGCCCGATACCTGATGAAGGCCATCGGCACCGTGGCTGAGAATATAACTGAGCGCGCGGGTAAACATGCCCATCTGACCGTGAAATGCGACCATGCGCCCGAACGAAGACGGGTGATGATCCGCCGCCGTTTCTTCTTCGACCAGCGTGAAATGATCGCCATCCTTGCGCACGACGGGGAGTGGCGCAAACGGTGCCAATGCGTCTGAAAACACCACCGGTCCCGCGCCCGGACCGCCACCGCCATGCGGGGTGCTGAACGTCTTGTGCAGGTTGATATGCATCGCATCCACGCCCAGGTCACCGGGAAGGACGCGCCCGACGATCGCATTGAAATTGGCGCCGTCACAATAGACGAAACCACCTGCGGCATGAACCGCGTCCGATATGTCCTTCAGATCATGTTCGAACAGGCCGCAGGTATTGGGGTTGGTGATCATGACACCCGCCACATCGGGGCCAAGGCGCGCCTTCAACGCTGCCGTATCGATACGGCCGCTGGGTGCGGGAATATCTTCGACCCGATAACCGGCAAATGCGGCCGTCGCAGGATTGGTCCCATGTGCGCTTTCGGGAACGAGAATGACCTCACGCGCATCGCCGCGCGATTCCAGTGCGGCACGGATCGCCAGAATGCCGCACAATTCGCCATGCGCGCCCGCCTTTGGCGACATGGCAATGGCCGGCATGCCGGTGAGCGTCTTCAACCAGTGCGCAAGCTGATCGATGAGGTCGAGCGCACCCTGCACGGTATCGACCGGCTGGAGCGGATGGATGTCGGCAAAACCCGGCAATCGCGCCATTTTTTCGTTCAGGCGCGGGTTGTGCTTCATCGTGCAGCTGCCCAGTGGAAAGAAGCCGAGGTCGATCCCGTAATTCTGGCGGCTGAGGCGCGTATAGTGGCGAACCGTCTCCGGTTCCGACAGGCCCGCAAGGCCGATGGGCCGATGACGGCACAAATTACCGAGCCTTGACGGCGCAGCGACGGGTGTGGCGACATCGACACCCGTCGTCTCGCTGTCCCCGATTTCGAAGATCAGGGCTTCTTCGAGCATCAGCGCGCGGTTGCCGGTCGTCGTGATCATGCCAGTGTATCCTCAAGTGCATCCGCCAGCGCTTCGATGTCGTCCACTGTCGTCGTTTCTGTCACCGCAACGACCAGTCCGTTTGCAAGCTCCGCGACGCCTGGAAACAGCCGCCCGAGCGACACCCCGCCAAGCACGCCCCTGTCGGCAAGCGTGCGGACAATCGGTCGCGCTTCTTTCGAAAGTTTCAGCGTGAATTCATTGAAAAAACTGTTATTGATGACGGTAGCGCCCGGGACCTTAGCCAGCCGGTCCGCGGCATGACTGGCAAGGCCGTGGTTGCATGTTGCCAGATCACGCAGCCCGCGCTCACCGAGCAATGTCATGTGAATACTGAACGCCAGCGCACAAAGCCCTGAATTCGTACAGATATTCGATGTCGCCTTTTCCCGCCGGATATGTTGTTCGCGCGTCGACAGGGTCAGTACGAACCCGCGCTTGCCCTCCGCATCGATCGTCTCGCCGCACAAACGCCCCGGCATCTGCCGGACATATTTTTCCTGACATGCGAACAGACCGACATAAGGGCCACCGAATTGCAATCCCACGCCAAGCGATTGCCCCTCCCCGACGACAATGTCTGCGCCCATTTCACCCGGCGACTTGATCGCGCCCAGCGCGACCGGTTCAGTGACCACCACGATCAGCAGCGCATTATGTTCACGTGCTTTGGCAGCAAGTGACGTCAGATCACTGATACGACCCAATATATCCGGATATTGCACCACGACACACGACACATCGGCATCGATGCCTTCCATCAATGCGCCGGTATCGGTTTCGGCGCTCAACGTCGGCGTTTCATAGATCAGGTCATCGCCCGTGAACCGCACCATCGTTTGCGCGACACTCACATAATGCGGATGCAGTCCCGACGACAGCAACGCCTTTCCGCGCTGGGTAATCCGCCGTGCCATCACGATCGCTTCCCAGCAGGCGGTCGATCCGTCGTACATGCTGGCATTGGCAACGTCGCATCCGAACAGCCGCGCGACCTGAGTCTGGAATTCGAACAGCACCTGCAACGTGCCCTGCGCGATTTCGGGCTGATAGGGCGTATAGGCAGTCAGGAACTCGCCGCGCTGGATGATGTGATCGACGGATGCGGGCACATGATGCCTGTATGCCCCGCAACCGAGAAAGAACGGCCCTGCACCTGCCGGCCGGTTCTTTTGCGCCAGGGCGGACAGATGCCGCTCGACCGCCAGTTCGGTGGCGTGGTTGGGCAGGTCACGGACCGGTCCGCTGAGCCGCGCATTTTCGGGCACGTCGATGAACAGTGCATCAATATCGGGCGCACCGATCGTTGCGAGCATCGCCGCACGGTCATGGTCGGTCAGGGGAAGATAGCGCATCAAAGACTCTCCACGAACGTCTTGTAAGCGCCGCCATCCATCAGGCCGTCGAGCTCGGCGACATCATCCAGTGTCAGCGTGAAAAACCAGCCATCGGCTTCGGGCGAACTGTTGACCAGCGACGGATCGGCTTCGAGCGACGGATTGCCTTCGCCGACGGTGCCCGACACGGGCGAATAGACGTCCGAGGCGGCCTTGACCGATTCGACCACGGCCGCATCACCACCCTTGACGACGCGCGTGCCATCGGCCGGTACTTCGACGAAGACGATGTCGCCAAGCTGGCTTTGCGCATAATCGGTAATACCGACGGTCGCTTCCTGCCCGTTCACGTCGATCCATTCATGGTCTTTGGTGTAATAACGCATCAAAGCGCTCCCTTCCGGTGATAGCGATGGGGGACGAACGGCATCGTTGTGACCGTGGCGGCAAGGCGTTTGCCACGCACGTCGATTTCCAGCGCCGTACCGGGCGCCGTGTGAGCAGCGGCGACATAACCCATGCCAATCGGCGCTTGCAGGCTGGGCGAGAAACCGCCGGAGGTGACCATCCCGACCTTGTGGTCGCTGACATAGATTTCGGCACCCTCACGCGCTGGCTGCCTCCCCTCGATCAACAGGCCAACGCGCCTGGTCTGCGGCCCGTCGGCAAGTCCCCTGAGGATGCGTGCCGCACCCGGAAAGCCAGCATCTTCACGCCGCCGCTTCTGAATAGCGAACGTCAGCTGCCCTTCAACCGGATCGACATCGGGCGACAAATCATGCCCGTAAAGTGGCAATCCCGCTTCAAGCCGCAGCGAATCGCGCGCGCCAAGGCCGATGGGTTTCACTTCGGGTTGCTGACAAAGCGCATCGGCAAGTGCCACAACAGCATCGTTCGGCACCGAAATCTCGAATCCGTCTTCGCCGGTGTATCCCGAACGACTTATTCCCAGTGGAATGCCCTTCCACAGAAATGGCCCCGCTTCCATGAAGTAAAGATCTGTCGGCACGGGCCAGCCGGGCTGCGCCGATTCGATGCCAGTGCGCGCCAGTGCGGTTGCCGCTTCGGGTCCCTGCAACGCCAGCAACGCGCTGTCTTCGTCATGATGAAGGGTAATCTCGTCGGGCAAATGCTCACGCAGGTAACCGATATCGTCCCACTTTACCGCGCCGTTGACGACCATGTACAGATGATGGCCGGTGTTCGTGACCATCAGGTCGTCGAGAATGCCGCCATCCTCGCCCAGGAGCAGCGAATAGCGCATCCTGCCCGGCATAAGACTCATCATATCGCCCGGCACGATCGCTTCGAGCGCTTGGGCGACATTCTCTCCGATCAGTTTCAGCTGCCCCATGTGCGACACATCGAACAGCCCGGCATGTTCGCGCGTCCACAGATGTTCGGCGATGATCCCGTCATACTGGATCGGCATGTCATAGCCGGCGAACGCGACCATGCGCGCACTCTTTGCCCGGTGCCACGTGTCAAGCGGCAGCCGTTCAAGTGCTGAGTTATCGTCTTCGGCGATGAATTCGCTCATGTCATGTCCCGTCGCGCGTGCAGCCAGTCCGGGATACCCCGGCGTTCAGACTGCCCCCTCTGTCACGGGAACCTGAGAGCTTTGACCCCGGCCAGTCCGATCAGGACTTGATCCGGGGCTTACCCCTTCGGTGGTCCCGGCGCATGCCCGGGACGCTTTCCAGAGTTGCCTTTTCGTCCGCGCGGTCCGGTTGCCTGAGAGATTCCGGGGCGGTTGCTCCTTCGGCGTGGTCAGATGTTTCTGTCCCACTCTCCCGCGCGGCCGTCTGCCAATATCATGACAGCAAGCCTGATCTGTTTGTGCGGCGCAGCGATTCGAGTCAACTGCCCTTAGCGTGTGGCATTGTACTGAAGCTGATCCTGCGTCAGTTGAAAACCGATCAGCAGTTCGAAACTGGCCCGTGCCACGGCCCCCTTGATATCCGGCGCCGACAAAGGATCGATCGATGCATCCGCGTCTTGTGCCTTGCGCTTGCGTGTCAGCTTGCGACGGACATCCTCGGGAAGGGTGGCTGCGGCGCGATTGATCACGGCGCCCCCCTTTGCTGTCGCGCTGGCACGCATCTGACCATCGGCAAAGTTCAGGATGACATGATCGACCCGTTTTGAAACAACCGTGCTGCCGCCGCGCACGACAGTGGCGAAATAGGGCAGATCGACCTGCCGGGCGCCGGACGTGCTTATCCGCCGTCCCTCGACCGCAAAGGTCGCTTCGGCAACGACATCATTGCCCTGATCACCGCACACAAGGCGAAGATTGGTGATTGTCGCCGTAACGTCGATTGCGCGCGCGTCACGACTCGACGGCGGGTTGAATATGGTAATGTCGCCCGTCTGCGCCGGGATCGCTATGGCCGGACATGCGGACCGCGTGATGGCGATCCCGCCGGTTTCGTCGATGTCGCCATTCCTGGCACAAGCCGAAAGCAGCACGAGAACCGTAAGGGAGAAAATTTTGTTCAAGCGAAAATCCTTAACGGCAGACAAACACATGCCCCTCCATAGGAAGCGGCTTTCGCCCGTGCAAGCAATCGCGTAAGGGCAAAAACCATGACCCTGCCTTCGCTCGACCTCCTCATTGCGGCACCGCGCGGATTCTGTGCTGGTGTCGATCGTGCCATTCGTATCGTCGAACTAGCGATCGAAAAACATGGCGCACCTGTGTATGTCCGGCACGAGATTGTACATAATCGCTATGTCGTCGACTCACTCAAAGCGCAGGGCGCAGTGTTTGTCGACGAACTTGACGAAGTGCCCGATGGCGCCCCTGTTGTCTTTTCAGCTCATGGCGTGCCCAAAAGCGTCCCCGCCGACGCCGAATCGCGGGGCCTGGCCTATCTCGATGCAACCTGCCCGCTGGTATCAAAAGTCCACCGGCAGGCCGAACGGCTCGTGGAAAATGACCGCCATATTATTTTCATCGGTCATCGCGGTCACCCCGAAGTCGTCGGTACGTTCGGACAGGTTCCGGCGGGTGCGATGACACTGGTCGAAACGGTCGGGGATGTGGCGGCACTGACCTTTGTCGATTCCACGCGCCTCGCGTTTCTGACGCAAACCACATTGTCCGTCGACGACACCGCCGAAATCGTGCGCGCTCTGAAAAACCGCTTTCCCGATATTCAAGGCCCGCGTGGTGACGATATTTGCTATGCGACGTCAAACCGCCAGGATGCCGTCAAGAGAATCGCGGGACAATGCGACGCGATGCTGGTGATTGGTGCACCCAATTCGTCGAATTCGCTGCGGCTGGTCGAGGTTGCCGAACGCAACGGCGTGCGGGCAAAATTAATCCAGCGTGCCGGAGACATTGATTTCAGCTGGCTGGGATCACCCCGAACACTCGGCATTACCGCTGGCGCGTCAGCACCGGAGGTTCTCGTCCGTGAAGTGGTCGACGCGATCCGTACACGGTTCAGCGTGACGGAAACCGTGGTCGAAGCGGCAATCGAGTCGATCGAGTTCAAACTACCGCGCGGTCTCGCTGCCTGATCATGGCGGTTTACACCCCGGTGTCCGCCGAGGAGATGGCGTCACTTCTCTTGCGCTATGAAGCGGGGACGCTCGTCTCTGCCAAGGGCATTGCGGAGGGTGTCGAAAACAGCAACTTCATGGTCGACACGACGACAGCGCGTTATATTCTGACCTTGTATGAAAAGCGTGTCGATGCCGGTGACTTGCCATTTTTTCTCGCGCTGCTTGATCATCTGGCGGATCACGGACTTCCCGTTCCCCGGGCGATTCGCGACAGGTCAGGCGCACAGATGCAGACTGTCGCCGGACGTGCGGCCTGTCTGATCGAGTTTTTGCCGGGCGTGTCCGTCACGACTCCCACTGTCCGGCAGTCATGGTCGACCGGCGAAGCGCTGGGGCGGATGCACAGGGCGCTTGCCGGTTTTGCGTTGACGCGGCCCAACACGCTGGGAATGGCGGGCTGGCATTTGCTCGCGACACGATGCGGCGATGATCTTGACGGGGTCGTCCCGGGTTTGAAACAGCGGGTGTTTGATGAACTCGCCTGGCTTGATGTGCACTGGCCGCATGACTTGCCGCAATCAGTCGTGCACGCCGACCTCTTCCCCGACAATGTCCTGATGCGTGGCGATGCCGTCGGCGGCATCATCGATTTTTATTTTGCCTGTACCGACGTGCGCGCATGGGACCTGGCCGTGACCCATGCCGCTTGGAGCTTTGCAGCAGACGGTACGGGCTATAGCGCCGAAATCGGCGACGCGCTTGTCGATGGCTATGACCAGTCATTCGGTGTGTCAGAAGCGGAACGTGCCGCTTTCCCAGCGCTTGCGCGCGGGGCGTGCCTGCGGTTTCTGCTGACCCGCGCATGGGACTGGCTGAACACGCCCGCTGATGCGCTCGTCACGCGCAAGGACCCGCTCGCCTTTTTGCGGCGACTTGATCATTATGCGGCCTTGTGACCGGTCTTCCCCATGTCGAAATCGCAACCGATGGCGCGTGCAAGGGCAATCCCGGCCCGGGCGGATGGGGAGCGGTGATCCGCATGGGACCGCGTGAAAAGCTGATTTCGGGCGGAGAAGCGCTGACCACGAACAACCGGATGGAAATGATGGCGGCGATTTCAGGACTGAACGCGCTGACAAAGCCATGTCGCGTGACGCTGTCGACCGACAGCCGTTATGTGATGGACGGGCTGACCAGATGGATCAAGGGCTGGCAACGCAACGGCTGGCGCACAGCTGACAGGAAACCTGTCAAAAATGCCGATTTGTGGCAGTCGCTGCTTGATGCCGCTCAGCCGCACACCATCGAGTGGGTGTGGGTGAAGGGGCATGCCGGCCACCCTGAAAACGAACGTGCCGACCGGCTGGCAAGCGAGGCCGCCATCAATGCCGGTCGGGCGTCGGCTTAAGCAGGAGGCGTTTCGCGGATTTCCGCCTTCGGGCCATTTTTCAAAATCGATTCGATGGCGTTTTTGGCGGACGCCTTCGACTTGTAACCCTCTGTCCAGAAAATCGATTCGGAATTATATTTGAAATAGGCAACATACTCACCGGCCTTGTTGGTCTTGATTTCAAAATAATGTGCCATGCGGTCCTCCCATTCGTCGTGCATCAAAAACCTAGCGCGCGTTTTTACTGAACGCCAGACCTGAAACGTGACGGCGAAAATGATGCGGCATCGATATGTGCAATCGATTGATCTGGTGCCACGTCGCGCAGCAATGCCGTGCACAGTCTTGCCGCGGCCGGTGCGGTCTGAATACCGACCCCGCCCTGCCCGGCGCACCAGAAAAAGCCCTTAACCTCGGGATCAAATCCATAGACCGGCAAGCGATCAGGCGCAAAGGTGCGCAATCCCGCCCATTTATGTTCGACCGCGACAACACGCCAGCTCGTGACAGTTTCAAACCGGTCGATCGCGATTGCCACATCAATTTCTTCGGGCGACACGTCACCGGGTGCGACGGGCGTCTCGTCATGCGGACACAGCCATAATTTATTGTTCGCTTCGGGGCGGAAATAAAATGTGCCGCCGATGTCGATTGTCAGTGGAAGGTCATGCGGCACATCGTCGCTGTCGACACGCACTTGTACGATCGTCCGGCGTTTGGGTTGCAGCCCGAGCGGTCGCGCACCGGCCAGTGCGGCAACATTGTCGGCCCACGCACCGGCCGCATTGATGACAGTGCGTGCGGCGATCGACTTTTCCCCGGCACGAACCGTCCATATCTCATCGGTAGAGGTCATGGCATCAACGCGAAAGTCTGTGATCACTGTCCCGCCATGCCGGGTGCATTCGCCAAGATAATGTTGCAGCAACGCGCCAACATCGATGTCGGCACAGTCCGGTTCCAGCACGCCGCCGACCAGCACTGGCATTGCCCGCGGGACAAGGTCACGGAGTTCGGCAGCATCAACCCGGCGAAGCTCGGCCCCGGAGCCGGCAAAATTTGCTTCGAGCACATCAAGCTTGGCAAGGTCTTCGGCCCCGGCCACGTTCAGCGAGCCGCGCGGCGTCAGGAACCCGCCATCATGCAGCGGGGCAAGCGACGCCTTGCTCAGCGGTTGCACCACGGGACCGCCCAGCGTTTCATGCCAGAACGCCGCGGACCGGCCCGTCGAATGATAGCCCGGGACATCTTCTGCCTCCAGCACGACGACCGATGCATAGGGTGCAAGTCCGGCTGCGACGCTGGCACCGGCAATACCGCCGCCGATGACCGCAAAATCATATGTCGTCACGTCATGAACTCCGCAATCGCCCTCAGCGCCCGATTGCGCGGACCATCCGCCTCGCGCAATATTTCATGCGCGGTATCGTCACCGAAGACAAGCAGCGTGGCGTGCGGCAATCGCATGGCGAAACGACGGATGGCCGATGGACTGACCAGCCGATCCCGTTCGGCACACAGGAGGAGAACCGGCGTGGTCACCTGTTCGACCGCACCCGCTTTGTTCAACGCTGCTATCGACTGATAGGATGCCGCCAGCCATTGCCAGCTTGGCGGTCCCAGTGCGAGTGACGGATGCTGCGCTTTCCACCACATCTCATCGGCATAGCGGGCGTCGTCGTGCGTCAGAAGGGCCTGGCGCGATGCCGTGGGCGGCGATGGTTTTTCATTATATTTCCAGGCCGGGCGCAAGTCGCTGGTAAGCCATGCCGTCACCCGGGAAAATGTGGCGGCAGCCCGAAACGGGAGCACGCCCGTATCAAACCCGAGCATCGGCGCGACGAGCACCACCCGGTCCGGCGATATCCGCCGTTCGGCCAGTGCGCGAAGCAGCAGATGCCCGCCCATCGAATGCCCCATGACAATATGCGGACCGGGTTCACGCGCGATCCATCCGGCATGATAGTCGGCAAGATCGTCAATCCACATGGCATAATCACTGATATGCCCGACATTGGGATTGCTGCCGATTCGTCCGGAACCGCCCTGCCCGCGCCAGTCGAAACTGGTCACCGTCCAGCCATCCCGCGACCAGTGGTCGAGCGTTTCGATATATTTCTCGACACTGTCGCCGCGACCGCCAAGCCAAAGGATCGATCCGCATGTCTTCGCGACCGATGGCTGGCGATAGGTTCGCACGGGCCAGCCGTCACGCATCAGGCAAGTCGAGACGACGGCGTTGGCGGGAATCTTGCGTCGGTCGAACGTCATCATCTTCTGGTTACGGTTTGGCAACGCTCTGCGTCTACAGCTTAAATACATGGTAAGCATAGTCTTCACGCAGCTGATGTTCGGTACACTGGCGGTCGCCCTTGTCGTTGCGGCGGTCGGTGACTGGCGGCGACGGCTGATCGAAAACTGGCTGACCGGCGCTATCGCTGTTGCCGCGCCGCTGTTCTGGCTGGCGCAGGGCTATGCATTCTGGCCGGACATCGGGGTGCAGATCATCATTTCTGCTGTGCTTTTCGCTCTGTTCCTCATTTTCTTTGCCATCGGGGCGATGGGCGGCGGCGATGTGAAGCTGATTGCGGCGCTTGGCTTGTGGTTTCCTTTGGGGGCGATGATGAACCTGCTGCTGCTCATGTCCATCCTTGGCGGCATCCTGACACTGGCGATGCTGGTGCATCATAAAATAACCAGAAAACCGGACCGTCCAGAAATTCCGTACGGCATCGCAATTTCCGCCGCGGGCCTTTGCACGATCTTCCAAACGATATTTTAACCACTGTCGCCCATACAGGGAACGAACTCAAAAGACCTGCGCTTGGAGGCGCCTTCACGTCATGGAGCCAAAGAAAATCGCCCTGCTCGTTGGAGCGCTCGTTATCGCCGCAGTCACTGCGGTGATCGCCAAATCAATGTTCAGCCAGTCGGCAGCGCCCAATGCGGTCGCAAAAATGATTGCACCAGCGCCGACCGGTCCCGAAGTCCTTGTCGCCACGCGGCCCCTGCCCGTCGGTACGATCCTCGGCCCGGACAGCTTTCGCTATCAGCCATGGCCAAAAGACCTCATCGAGAACGCCTACTATCTGAAAGGCAAGATGGAGCCGCAGTCACTGGCCGGAACGGTAGTCCGCAACACGATTGCCGCGGGACAGCCGATCACACAAGGGTCACTGGTCGAACCCGGTGATCGCGGTTTCCTTGCCGCGGCACTGGGCGCCGGGATGCGCGCCGTGACCATTCAGGTCAACGGACAGGCCGCAGGCGTCGCCGGCTTTGCCTTTCCGGGCGACCATATCGACCTGATGCTGACACAGACAGTCGTCGGTGATGGTCCGCCGCTGAAAACGGTGGAAACAATTGTCCGCAACCTGCGCGTGCTTGCCACCGACCAGCGTTCGACGCAACCCGTCGATGACAAGGGCAACAAGACCGTCATGACATTTGCGACGATCACACTCGAAGTGACGCCGCGTATTGCCGAAAAAATCGCGGTAGCACAAACCTTTGGGCAGCTCTCGCTCAGCCTTCGCTCGATTGCCGACAACACGGCCGACCTCGACCGTGCCATTGCATCGGGCGAAGTCAATGTGCCCAATGGCATGGACCCGAAGACGGACAAGATGGCAATCGCCGCCATCGCGTCGCGGCCCATTGATGGCAACAGCTACGTGACCGGCGCCGATGTCTCGCGCTTTCAGCGCCGCAGCGTCCCGCTTGTTCCGCCTTCGGTGACGTCGAACCTGAACCGCCTGGGGACCGCTGTCGCGATGACCGCCACCACCGGAAAGGTCGTCACCGCATCGTCCGTACCGATCGTCCGTGTCGCACGCGGCAATACCGTCACTGAAGTTCCGTTTGGGGGCAAATAACATGCAGTCCAAGTCAATGATCCTCGCGCGTCCCGTCGCGCTGGCAATCGGTGCGGCCCTGGCGCTTGGCGCACCCGCCGATGCCGCTCCGCGCAAACATGTTCGTGCCAAGGCGCATATGGTCAAACATGTCGCAAAGCGGTCGATGCCAGCCGGAGTCCAGCGTCCGTCCGGGGAACTTTACCTGTCAAAGGGGCGCGGTCAGCTGGTCACGCTTGCGGTCCCCATCACGGATGTGTTCGTATCGAACCAGACCGCCGTCGATGTTCAGGTGCAATCGCCGACCCAGCTTTATGTCTTTGGCAAGGAAGACGGCGAATCGTCGGTCTATGCGACAACCCGTTCGGGCCAGGTTGCCTATTCCACCAACGTCCAGGTCGCACCAAATTATGGCACGCTTGACCAGATGCTGCGGCTTGCCTTGCCCGACACCGATGTCAAGGCAACGCTGTCGGGCCAGGTCGCGGTCCTGACCGGCACAGTCAAAAGCCCGGACGACATTCAGCAGGCGGGCGATCTGGTCCGTGCCTATCTCAATCCCGGCGTCGACCCCACCGATCCGAAAGCGCAGTTGAAAGTCATGGTGATCAACCGGCTGAAAACGGCCACCCCCTTGCAGGTCACCTTGCAGGTCCGCATCGCAGAAGTCAGCCGGACATTCAGCAAGAACATCGGCGTCAACTGGACGAACCGCGATTCGTCGAACGGTGGTGCGATCTTCGGCATTGCCCAGGGACGCAGCCCGGGCACCATCACGATTGATCCGACCACAGGCGCCAGAACGTTCAATTTCGTCCCGAATGCGACCGGTTCAACGCTGAGCATTGGCGCAAAAGCGCTGGGCATGGACATTCTCGGTGCGCTCGACCTTGGCGAAACCGAAGGATTTGTGACGACACTGGCGTCGCCGAATCTGACGGCGCTGTCGGGCGAAAAGGCGACGTTTCTCGCCGGGGGTGAAATTCCTTTGCCGTACACCTCGACAACGGCTGGCGGTGGTCAGGGGACGTCGATCATTTTCAAGCCTTATGGCGTGACTGTCGAATTTCTTCCGACCGTCCTTGCCGACGGCCGCATTTCGCTGACCGTCAAACCCGAAGTGTCAGAGCTTGATTTTCCAAACGCCGTTCAGGGAATCCCCGGGTTCACGACGCGCAAGGTCGAAACGACTGTCGAACTTGGTTCGGGGCAAAGCTTTGTCATCGGTGGCCTGATGAAGGCGACGAACAACACCCAGTTCAAGAAAACACCGGGTGCGGGCGATGTCCCCGTACTTGGCGCCCTGTTCCGGTCCAACGCCTGGCAGCGCGGCGAAAGCGAGCTGATGATCGTCGTCACGCCCTATCTCGTCAATCCGGTTGCCGCGAACAAGATCGTGCTGCCGACCGACGGTTACAAGGCACCGAGCGAACTCGGCCGCATCTTTGGCGGGCAGCTTTATCAGGGGACTAACGAACGCCGCCCCGTGCCGACTGTCGCACCGCCGACAACCATACAAAACGGCGCCATCGTGGCCCAGCCGCGCGGCGGCACAGCCCCTGCGCCGGCCCCGGCCCCCGGCTTCAGCAATTAAGCGAAGGAGTATCACTCATGCGTCACCTGCACCTCCTTCCGCTCACCGCACTCGCACTGACTCTCGGTGCATGTGGCGGCACCACGAACCGTGGCATGGAAAGCGTCCATCAGGCCGTCGTGTCTCAAACCAACTATGTCTATGACGTCACTGACGGTTTCGGCCCGCAGGGTGCCCAGAACCTGACCGCATGGTTTGATTCGATCAGCCTCGGCTATGGGGACCGCGTCTCTGTTGATGATGCCAGCGCAAGCCCGGCCAATCGCGCCGCCGTTGCCGCCATCGCCAGCCGTTACGGCCTGCTGGTTCAGAACGGTGCACCGATTACCAGTGGCGAAATCGCACCCGGCATGGTCCGTGTCGTCGTGACGCGTGCGAAAGCCGAAGTGCCCGGCTGCCCCGACTGGAGCCGGTCGTCGGTCGGCAATTACAATAATGATGCGCCGTCAAATTATGGATGCGCAACAAATGCCAATCTCGCGGCGATGATTGCCAATCCGAATGATCTTGTCGGCGGTGCACAAGACACGCTGAACGACAATGCGCGCGGCATCAACGCCATCCGCAAACTGAAAACACCGAAGTAAGGAGCCGAAAGAATGAACGCGCCCTGGTCTCCTGGACGGAGCGGCAACGCTCTTCGCGATCCTTTCACAGCGTTTGTCTGCGACGAAATGACAGCCGAACAGCTTCGTCCGATTGCTGTCGAACTTGGCTGGGCGCCCGACAAGATCAACAAGGGCGGTCTGCGCAATGCTGTCCAGACCCTCTCCGTATCGGCCAGCCCGAACATATTGTTCGTCGATCTGTCCGAAAGCGGCGACCCGCTGAACGACATCAACGCGCTTGCCGAAGTGTGCGAGCCGGGAACTGTCGTGATTGCGGCAGGCCAGGTCAATGATGTCCGGCTTTACCGCGACCTCGTGGCCAGCGGCATTCAGGATTATCTGCTGAAACCATTCAGTCCCGACCAGCTTCGTGACGCGTTCACCCATGCCCAGGCCGTGTTCAATGCGCCCAAGCACGTCGAAAGTTCGACCGAGCGGCCGCATATCATGACCGCAGTCATCGGTGCGCGCGGCGGTGCAGGCGCATCGACCATCGCGACCTCGATTGCATGGCTGATGGGCGAGCGCGCACAACGGTCGACGGCGTTGCTCGACCTCGACGTGCATTTCGGAACCGGCGCCTTGTCGCTCGATCTGGAACCTGGCCGCGGCCTGACTGATGCCATTGAAAACCCAAGCCGTATCGATGGCCTGTTCATCGAACGCGCCATGGTCAAGGCCAATGAGAAACTCGCCATATTGAGCGCAGAAGCGCCGATCAATCAGCCGATGCTGACTGACGGCGCTGCCTTTTACCAGTTGCAGGAAGAAATGCGCGGCGCCTTCGAATGCACTGTGATCGATTTGCCGCGTGGCATGCTGGTCCAGCATCCGCACCTCATGCAGGATGTGCAGGCAACAGTGCTGGTCACCGAACTGACGCTGGCATCGGCGCGGGATGCGATCCGTTTGCTGTCATGGCTGAAATCCAACGCGCCCCAGACCAGCATTCTGGTCGTGGCCAACCGCGTCGCGACCAGCGGTCCGGGTGAAATCAGCCGCAAGGATTTTGAATCTTCCATCGAACGCAAGGTCGATTATGTCATCCCGACTGACATGAAAGTCGCGACACAAGCGGCCAAGCTTGGCAAGACAGTCGCCGAAATCGGCAAGGGCACCAAAGTCGGTGGCGTCATCGCCGACGTTGCCAATCGTCTGGTCATGACCGGTGAAGAAACACTGGCGGCAAATGCCGCAGCGACCGACGGCAAGGCCAAGGGCTCCTTGCTCGGCAAGCTGGGCGGCCTGAAATCGATGATGCCCGGCAAGGCAAAACCCAAAGCGAAAGTCGAATAGTGCAGTTGCCTGCACTTCCGATCCTGATGATCGCTAGCGCGGCGGTGGCGATTGTCGCGATGCTGGTGTTCGCGTTTTCGGGACCGTCGACAGCAAAGGCACAGATGCGCCGGCTGAACGCCCTGCGTGATCGCCACAGCAATTCGACCGGCGCCATCGTCGAAGCACAGATGCGGCGTATCCAGGCTGTCCGCAATACGAAGATGGACAATCTGGCGGCGCAGTTTCTTCCCAAACCGGCGGTGTTGAAAAAGCGGCTCGACATGACGGGCAAGAACTGGAAGCCGGGCAATTATCTGGCGGCGTGCGTGATCATTGCTGTCGTCGAAGCCTCTTTCGCGATTTTCAAGGGCGTTCCGGTCTTCATGGCGCTGTTTGCTGCAATCGGATCCGGGCTTATGCTGCCGCACATGGTTGTCGGCATGGCAATCAAGCGACGCGTTGCAAAATTCACGAAGAATTTTCCGGACGCCATCGAACTGCTCGTTCGGGGGTTGCGGTCCGGTTTGCCGATTTCGGAAACACTTGGCGTGGTCGCGTCAGAAATACCCGGACCAGTCGGACAGGAGTTCCGGCAAGTCAGCGACAAGATGAAAATCGGACGGACAATGGATGCCGCGCTTCAGGAAACTGCGGACCGCCTTGGCACGCCTGAATTCCAGTTTTTCGTCATCACCTTGCAAATCCAGCGCGAAACCGGTGGCAATCTTGCCGAAACACTTTCGAACCTTGCAGAGGTTCTGCGCAAACGCATGCAGATGAAGCTGAAGATCAAGGCCATGTCATCTGAATCCAAGGCGTCCGCTTATATCATCGGTGCGCTGCCATTCATCGTCTTCTTTCTCATCTATCAGATCAATTATAACTATATGTCCCAGTTTTTCACGGACACACGCCTGATCTGGACGGGTCTTGGCGGTATGGTGTGGATGGGCATCGGGGCATTTGTCATGCGCCAGATGATCAACTTCGAAATCTAAAAGGGACCCTATCGTGCCAGCCACTCATGGAGCGACCCTGTTCGGCATCGACGTGATCTGGATCGCGACGATGATGACCGCAATCTCCGCACTTGCCGCCATGCTCACCATTTATGCCGCGACGACGGTGCGCGATCCGATGGCAAAGCGTGTCAAGGCGTTGAACGAACGTCGCGAACAGTTGAAGGCGGGCATTGTCGCGTCGACGTCGAAACGACGCGCAAAACTCAGTCAGAAGAATGAAACGACCGACCGGATGCGGTCGGCGCTGTCGTCGCTCAAGGTCTTGCAGGACACGCAGCTGAAAGACGCTCAGGTCAAGCTGATGCAGGCAGGGATCCGGTCGAAAGATCTGGCCGTTCTCGTCATCTTTGCCCGTCTGCTCCTGCCGATCGTGATCGGCGGCGGTGTCGTCTTCTATGTCTATGCGATGGGTGGGCTGGCGACGTGGACGCCCTTCAAACGTTATGCCTTTGTCGCAGGGTCGCTGATCCTGAGTTATAAAGCTGCGGACATCTGGCTGAACAACAAGATCACCAAGCGATCGAACGAAATCCGCAAAGGGCTGCCCGACGGCCTCGACCTGCTGGTCATCTGTGCCGAAGCGGGGCTGACCGTCGATGCGGCCTTTGCCCGCGTCGCAAAGGAACTGGGCCGCGCCTATCCCGAACTGGGTGATGAGTTCGCCCTGACCGCGATCGAGCTGGGCTTTCTCACCGAACGGCGCCATGCGTTTGAAAACCTAGCCATGCGTGTCAATCTCGATGCCGTAAAGGGCGTGGTCACGACCATGATCCAGACGGAGAAATATGGCACGCCGCTGGCCTCTGCATTGCGCGTGCTATCCGCCGAATTCCGCAACGAACGCATGATGCGCGCCGAAGAAAAAGCGGCACGCCTGCCCGCCATCATGACAGTGCCCCTCATCCTGTTCATTCTGCCCGTGCTGTTCGTCGTCATTCTCGGGCCAGCGGCATGTTCGATCAACGATCAGTTCATGAACAAATAACGGCTCATCGCGTGCCCAGTGCCGATTGTGCCGCCGCAAGGCGCGCAATCGGCACGCGGTAAGGCGACGCGCTGACATAATCGAGACCCACCGATTCGCAAAAGGCGATGCTCGCGGGATCGCCGCCATGTTCGCCGCAAATCCCCAGCTTGATGTCGGGGCGTGTTGCCCTGCCCCGCTCGGCTGCCAGCCTGACCAGCTCCCCGACGCCATCGACATCGAGGCTGACAAACGGGTCGGTCGCATAAATGCCCTGATCCACATAGGTTGTCAGAAACCGGCTGGCATCGTCGCGTGACACGCCAAGCGTGGTTTGCGTCAGATCGTTCGTGCCAAAGCTGAAGAACGCGCCTGCTTCGGCGATTTCCCCGGCCATCAGCGCGGCACGCGGCAATTCGATCATCGTCCCGACCAGATAGTCGATCTGCTTGCCGCGCTCTGCAAAGACGGTTTGCGCCATACGGTCCACAACGTCCTTCATCAGTTCGAGTTCGCGTTTGGTCGCGACAAGCGGGATCATCACTTCGGGGATCGGCGAGACGTCGAGATCACATGCCGCCTCGAAAATCGCACGCGCCTGCATCTCGTAGATTTCCGGGTACGTGACACCGAGCCGGCACCCGCGATGACCCAGCATCGGGTTGAATTCGTGCAATTCCGCCGCGCGATGCTTGAGCACGTTGACACTGACACCCGCTGCCTTGGCAACATCTTCGAAATCGGCTTCCTCGGTCGGCAGGAATTCATGCAGCGGCGGATCGAGCAAACGGATCGTCACGGGCAGCCCCGCCATCACTTCGAAAATGCCAAGAAAGTCAGCACGTTGTTCGGGAAGCAGCCTGGCCAGCGCCGTACGCCTGCCCGCCTCATCCGATGCGAGGATCATCTCGCGCACGGCGGTAATCCGCGCGCTTTCAAAAAACATATGCTCGGTGCGGCACAATCCCACCCCTTCGGCGCCGAATTCGCGCGCGATGCGACAGTCGGCGGGCGTTTCGGCATTGGCGCGGACCTTCATCCGTCGCGCAGCATCGGCCCAGAGCATGAGCGTGGAAAAATCTCCGGAGAGTTCCGGCTGCACGGTCGCAACTGCACCGACCATCACTTCGCCCGATGCGCCATCGATCGTGAGTATATCGCCCTCGCGGATTTCGCGGGTGCCCACGCGCGCGACCTTCGCCTTCGCGTCGATGCTCAGCGATCCCGCCCCCGAAACGCACGGCCGCCCCATGCCCCGCGCGACCACCGCTGCATGCGACGTCATCCCGCCACGCGCCGTCAGGATACCCTTCGCCGCGTGCATGCCGTGGATGTCTTCGGGCGATGTTTCGGTGCGGACAAGAATGACGCTCTCGCCCATTTCCGCGCGCTTTTCCGCCGTATCGCTGTCAAACACGGCAATCCCCGACGCAGCACCGGGCGAGGCGGGCAATCCTTTCACCAGCACATCGCGCTTTGCCAGCGGGTCGAGCGTCGGGTGCAGCAACTGGTCGAGTGCCGACGGATCGACACGGCAGATCGCTTCGTCGCGGGTAATCAGTCCCTCGTCGGCCATGTCGACCGCAATCTTCAGCGCCGCCTTTGCCGTCCGCTTGCCCGACCGCGTCTGGAGCATCCAGAGCGTGCCCCGTTCCACGGTAAACTCGATGTCCTGCATGTCGCGGTAATGCGTTTCCAGAAGGTCGAACACGCGCGCGAGTTCGGCATAAACCGCGGGCATCGATTCCTGCATCGAAAGCGGCTTGGCCTTTGCCCGCTCGCGCGCGGCCGTCGTCAGATATTGCGGGGTGCGGATGCCCGCGACGACGTCTTCGCCCTGCGCATTGATCAGATATTCGCCATAATAAGCGCGCTCGCCCGTCGCGGGATCACGCGTGAACGCCACCCCCGTTGCCGATGTGTCGCCCATATTGCCAAAGACCATTGCCTGGACATTGACTGCCGTACCCCAGTCGTGCGGAATGCTGTTGATCCGGCGATACACCTTGGCGCGCTCCGACTGCCACGAGCCGAACACCGCACCGACGGCACCCCACAGCTGGTCATTCACATCCTGCGGAAACGGCTTGCCCCACAGATCGGCCACGAGCTGCTGATAGGCCGCGACCAGTGCCTGCAAATCCCTGGCGGTCAGTTCGGTGTCGAGGCTGACCCCCTGATCTTCCTTGGCAATCTCAAGCGCTTCCTCAAATGCGCCATGATCGAGGCCGAGCACGACATCGGCATACATCTGGATAAACCGGCGATAACTGTCCCACGCAAAGCGGTCATCGCCCGATGCGGCAGCAAGCCCTTTGACGGTGTCATCATTGAGGCCCAGATTGAGAACAGTGTCCATCATCCCCGGCATCGAAACCCGCGCGCCCGAGCGGACCGAGACGAGCAGCGGATCAGCGGGGTTACCGAATGTCTTGCCGGTCACCGCTTCGATATGCGCGATCCCGGCGGCAACCTGCGGGTGCAGTTCGGCCGGAAACGCCTCGCCTTCTTCATAATAACGCGCACACATCGGAGTCGAGATCGTGAAGCCCGGCGGCACCGGCAGGCCGATCGACGCCATGCCATCAAGGTTCGCGCCCTTGCCACCGAGCAGGGTCTTGTCCTGCCCCCCTTCGGAAACCCCGCCGCCAAAGCGGTACACATAGTTGGTCATTCAGCCCTCGATCTTTGAAAAATCAGCCACGGTGTGAACCGCGTCGCGGAACCGGGTAAGCAACCCAAGCCGGAACGCGCGGATGGCGGGGTCGGCATCATTGACCATCACCCCTTCGAAAAACGCATCGATCGGCGCGCGGAGACTAGCGAGCGCCGACATCGCCGCTTCGAAATCCTCGCGCGCGATGGCCGCGGCAGCAAGCGGTTCCGCCGAATCGAGCGCGTTGATCAGGGCATGTTCCTCATTTTGGGAGGTGTAGGACAGCGCTATTTCCAACCCCTCCCCTTCAGGGGAGGGGTTGGGGTGGGGAGTGTTTGCCCGAACCGAGGCCGGGGACTCGTTGACAGTCCCCACCCCTGCCCCTCCCCTAAAGGGGAGGGGTTCAACGCCCTCCTTCTTCAAAATATTCGCCGCGCGCTTATACCCGGCGAGCAGGTTCTTCCCCTCGTCGGTGGTGACGAACGATTGTAGCGCCTTGACCCGCGAGAGCAGCCGGACGAGATCATCCTCACCGCCCAGCGCGAAGACGGCATCGATCAGGTCATGGCGAACCCCCGCCTCGCGCTGCTGGACTTTGAGGCGGTCGATTGCAAAACGTACCAGATCGTTTGCCGGATGACTAAACTCACGACCAATCGGCGCGTTGAAAGCTTTACCAAGCCTGATCAGCCCAATACGCAAATCATTGACTAGGATAAGCGAGTTTACGCCAATCATGGCTCTGCGCAACGCAAACGGATCCTTAGAACCTGTTGGCTTTTCGTTGATTGCGAAGAAGTGGAAGAGCGTATCCAGCTTATCCGCCAAACTCACCGCCACCGTCACCGGCACGGTCGGCACATCATCGCCCTGCCCGACCAGTTTGTAATGATCGCGGATCGCGTCGGCGACGGCGTCCGGATAGCCCTGCGCGCGGGCGTAATAGCCGCCCATGATGCCCTGCAATTCGGGGAATTCGCTGACCATGCCGGTGACGAGATCGGCCTTGCACAGGCGCGCGGCGGTTTCTGCAAGGTGGGCAAGATCAAGCCCCTCTCCCGCGAGAGGGGAGGGGCTGATCACGCCACTCTCAACCAGCCACCGCGCCAGTTTCGCAACACGCTCCGCCTTGTCGGCGACCGTGCCAAGCTTTTCGTGAAAGACAATCTGCGACAACCTGGTCGCCTGATCCGCAAGTGGAACCTTCAAATCCGCTGCCCAGAAGAATTTCGCGTCGCTCAACCGCGCGGATAGCACTTTCTCATTCCCCGCAATGACCGCCGCACCGCCGTCCGAAGCCTCGATATTGGCAGTGCAGACAAACGCATTGGCAAGCGCCCCCGCAATATCCGCGCACGCGAAATATTTCTGGTTGGTACGCATTGTCAGCTGGATGACTTCGCGCGGCACGTCGAGGAACGCCGGGTCGAACCGCCCGAGCAGCGGCACCGGCCATTCGGTGAGCCCGGCGTTTTCATCGACGAGCGCATCGTCCTGCACAAGCACCAGACCGGCATCGGCGGCAATTTTCGTCGCCCCGTTGCGGATGATCGCACGACGTTCTTCCTGATCGGCGATGACATGTGCGGCGCGAAGTTTCGCTTCATAATCCGCGGCGCTGGTGATCGTCACAGGGCCGCTGTGGTGGAAACGGTGCCCTTTCGTAACTGCACCGCTGACGATGGCGTCGACGTCGCACGGCACGATGTCTTCACCGAACAATGTGACGATTCCCTGCAACGGACGGACCCAGCGCAGGCTCTCGGTACTGATCGACGGATCGCCCCAGCGCATCGATTTGGGCCAGGGAAAGGCGCGGATAATGGCGGGAATCGCCTCGGCGAGGACATCTGCTGTCGGACGGCCGGGTTTGTCGATGACCGCAAAATAAACACCGTCACGCACAACAAGCTGATCCTGCATCAGTCCGGTCTTGCGAAGAAACCCTTCAAGCGCCTGAGGCGGGGCGCCCAGTTTCGGCCCCTTGATCTCTTCGCTGACCGCCTGTGTATTCACGGGCAACCCGTACGCAATGAGCGCAAGGCGGCGCGGGGTGGCGAAGGTTTCGATTGACTGCGCAGTCAAGCCTGATTTCGCAATCTCATCGATAAAAAGCCGCCGCAAATTCTGTCGCGCATCGTCCTGCATCCGTGCGGGAATTTCCTCGGAGCGCAGCTCCAGAAGAAAATCGGTCATACGCCGCTACTCCACGGTCGGCGCAAAGTCGCGAAGAAGGATGACATGCGCTGCGCACGGCTCGTGTTCACGCCGCCCACCCGTTTTTCGCCATATGCGCCGCGCACGCCCCCTTTGCGAGATCACGGACCCGGCCCATGTAAGCGGCGCGTTCGGCGACCGAGATGACACCGCGCGCTTGCAGGGTGTTGAAGATATGGCTCGCCTTGATCGCCTGTTCATAGGCGGGAATGGGCAGGTCGGCGTCAAGGCAGTTTTCGCATTCGGCAGTTGCCTTGCGGAACCCGTCGAACAGGGTTTCGGTATGTGCAACTTCGAAATTCCACCGGCTCATCTGTCTCTCGTTTTCCAAGAAAACATCGCCGTAAGTTACGCCGTTTCCATTGAAATCGAGATCGAACACGCTGTCCTTGTTCTGGACATACATGGCGAGCCGTTCGAGCCCGTAGGTCAGTTCGCCAGCAACCGGTTTGCAGTCAAAGCCACCCATTTGCTGGAAATAAGTGAACTGCGTCACTTCCATGCCGTCGCACCACACTTCCCAGCCCAGGCCCCACGCGCCCAGCGTCGGCGATTCCCAGTCATCCTCGACAAAGCGGATGTCGTGACGCAGCGGATCGATCCCGATCGCTGTCAGGCTGCCGAGGTAAAGCTCTTGCAAGTCCGGCGGCGACGGTTTCAGGATCACCTGATACTGGTAATAATGGCCGAGCCGGTTGGGGTTCTCGCCGTACCGCCCATCGGTCGGGCGGCGGCAGGGCTGGACAAAGGCCGCGTTCCACGGATCGGGGCCGAGCGCGCGCAGGGTCGTCGCGGGGTGGAACGTCCCTGCCCCCATTTCCATGTCATAGGGTTGCAGGATCACGCACCCGCGATCGCTCCAATACGCATGGAGCGTCAGGATCAGCTTCTGAAAGCTGAGCGGGTTGGTCACGGGCGCGTCCTTCGCAGGTGCAGTAAACGTGCCGGAGCCTTTGGCTTAGGGCTGGCGACGGGTCAAGCAAGGCGCTAGTCCCGTCGTCATGAAACGCACAATCGGGTTTGCATGCGCGGCCTTCGCACTTTTGTCCTGCAAAGTTTCGCAAAGCGAGGCCAGGCCGGTTCGTCCCGCCTTGTGGAAAGTCAGCGACGCCGACACAGTGATCTATCTGTTCGGGACGATCCATCTGCTGCCCCGGGATCTGGTGTGGGAATCGCCTAAGATCACTGCGGCGATCCGCGCATCGCAGGGGCTGGTGCTTGAAACCGTGCTCGACCGCGATCCGCAGAAAACGGGTGCGATCATGGCGCAGCTTGGCATGTCGAAGGGGTTGCCGCCGCTGCTCGACCGGGTGCCCGCGAACAAACGTGCGGCGTTGCAACGGGTGATCAGCAAAAGCGGCGTTCCGGTTGCGGTGCTCGACCAGTTCGAAACCTGGGCGGCGGCGCTGACGCTCGCGTCGTCGGGGATGCGCGATTTGCCGGTCAGTCCCGAATATGGGTCCGAAGCCGTCCTGTCGAAACAGTTTGCAGCGGCGCAAAAGCCGGTCATCGGGCTGGAAACCCCCGCCCAGCAGCTCGGCTATTTCGACAGCCTGCCCGAAGCGGCGCAACGCAAATTCCTTGTCAGCATTGCCGATGACGACAGCAATGCCAAAGCCGAATTCGACGCCATGATCGCCGCATGGGGCGCCGGGGATGTCAGCAAAATCGCGCTGACGTTCGACGACGAACTGAAACTGTCACCCGAACTGACCGAAACCCTGCTGAAACAGCGCAATCGCAACTGGGCCGCGTGGATTGCCGGGCGAATGGCACAGCCGGGCACGATATTCCTAGCCGTCGGGGCCGGACATCTGGCGGGATCGGGTGCAGTGACCGAATTGCTGGCCCGGCGCGGGTTCAGCGTTTCACGTATCCAATAGCGGCCAGCCTCCGTTCGACGTCGGCGCGCCACGGGGCATCCTTGGTCGAACGATTGAGCAGGCCGATCCACATCTGCGCAGCGTCGTCGGTCCGCCCCTGCTGCGCCAGTGCAATGCCAAGGAAAAAGGGCGGTGCCGGGTGGCCGGGTGACAATATTGCTGCGTGCCGGAATGCGAATTTTGCCGCTGGAGAGACCAGCCCACCACCATGGGCGACAAGGGCATTGCCGAGACCGACCCACAGATTAGCGCTTTTGGGATTGTCGCGGATGCCACTGCGCATCGCGAGCACGGCGCCTTGTGTTTCGCCCATGCGCGTCATCGTGTCGGCGAAATCGAGCCACTGGGCTTCGCTGCCGAACTGGCCCATCATCGCCTTGCGCGAAGCCACATTTTCGCTGTCGGACGTGCTGGCCAGGCCGCGCGGCGCGACGCTGGTACCGGGCGCGTCCGGGCTGCCCTGCCACGAATAGCCCGCGATACCGAGCAGCATCGCCGCGAACGTCAGTTCGAGTGCAGACCGGGTAAGCGCGCCAAAACGCCACAACAGGCCAAAGGCGACAAGCGCCAGACTGGTCACGATCCCCCAGCCCATCCCTATCGCACCCGTTTTTTGAACCGGCCACGCGCCACCACCACGCCGACAGCGATCAGGCCGAAGGGCGCGACCCATAATATGGCCGTCTGGGCATCGAATGCAGGTTTGTAGCTGACCCAGGTGCCATAGCGTTCGATCAGCCAGCGCCGGATATCCTCGGGCGTGTCACCGGCCGCAATCCGCCGACGGATCATCGATCGCATGTCGGCGGCCATGTCGGCATCCGAATCGGCAATCGACTGCCCCTGACAGACGAGGCAGCGGACAGACAGCATCAGGTCGCGCGCCGCCGCTTCCTGTTTCGCATCGGCAAGCTGGGTATAGGCATATGGCGCGGGGGGCATTGACGAATCAGCCAGCGCCATTGTCGGAGCGAACAGGACGAACGCGAGGAAGAACGACAAAGGGTTCATTGCGCAGCGCGTAACGCGGCAAGAATTTCGGGAACGTCATCGGGACTGATGTCGCCGATATGCTGATGGCGGATGATGCCCTTGCCATCCACGACGAAGGTTTCGGGCACACCGGACGAACCGATCGCCATCTGGATACTCGAATCCACGTCGAGCCCGATCGCGCGATAGGGGTTGCCGTTGCGCGCGAGGAATGCGTCGACATCGGTCCGTTTGTCGCGAATTGCGACACCGTCGATAATCACCCCCTGCCGGGCAATGATGGCCAGCACAGGCGCTTCGGCGGCACATGGCACGCACCAGCTGGCAAAGATATTTAACAGGCGCGGTTTTCCCGTCAGGTCGCTGGCACCAAGGCCGGGGCGCCCCGACGCTGCGGGTGGGAGTGTGAACGCTGGGACTGCTTTGCCGACCATCTTCGAACGGTGGAAATTATCGTCAGGTCTGATCAGCCCCGACGCCACTACAACCAGGAACAGCATGAATCCGCCAAGCGGCACCCAGAGCCATGCGCGCTTCATGCGTAGGCCGTCCGTTCGGCATAACCCCATTCGCGCCACAAGCGTCCGAGCAGCGACAGGGCACCACCAATGGCGATCATCGCGCCACCCAGCCAGATCAGCGTGACCATCGGTTTCCACCACAGGCGCAATTGCCAACGACCCTGCGCGTCCTGCTTGCCGACGACCAGATATAGCTGCCCGTCGAGCCGCGTCGCAATGGCGGCTTCGTTGGTTTCGGTTTGCGGGTTCGAAAACTGCCGCGCCTGCGGTTTCATCCGGAAGGGCCTGCCGTCACCGCGCTGCGCCTCAAGCGTGGCTTCGAGTGCGGTCCAGTTGGGACCGGCAATCGGCTCGATCCCGACAAATCTGATCTTGTACGGGCCGACACTGGCACTTTCGCCAAGTCGTCTGGCGACCAGCGTTTCCTTGATGAACGCACTTTCGGTCGCCATCCCGGCGAGCGCGACGGCAACGCCCAGATGCGACAGGACCATGCCATAAGTGAACATGGGCGTGCGGCGCAGATTGCGTTTCCACAAAGGGGCAAGACTGGCCGCACCGACACCGATGGCAAGGACGATCCCCAGGAATGACAAGATGCTGATTCCCGGCGCAAGGATTACCATGGCGAGAACAGCTGCACCAAATATCGCAATTGGCAACGACACCCGCTTAAACACGGTTTTCAAATCGTCGCGCCGCCAGCGGGTCAGCGGGCCGATTCCCATGAAAATCACCAGCGCCAGAGCGAGTGGCCCCGCCGTCGCGTCGAAATATGGCGGGCCGACCGAAAGCTTCTCCCCCGTCACTGCTTCGGCCGCGAGTGGATAGAGCGTGCCGATCAGGACGATCCCGAGGATGGCCGACAGAAACAGATTATTGGCGACCAGTGCACCTTCGCGACTGATCAGGTCGAATTGCGTCCCCTCTTTCACTGTCGAAATGCGAATCGCAAAAAGCACAAGCGCCCCGCCAATATAGATGACCAGCAACGCCAGCAGGAAACTGCCGCGGGTCGGATCGACTGCAAAGCTGTGGACACTCGTCAATATGCCCGACCTGACAAGGAACGTGCCCACCATCGACATCGAAAAGGCAACGACCGCCAGCATGACCGTCCACGCACGCAAACCGTCGCGCGTCGCCAGCACTGTGACCGAATGAAGCAGCGCCGTCGCCGCCAGCCACGGCATCAGCGAGGCGTTTTCGACCGGATCCCAGAACCACCAGCCGCCCCAGCCAAGTTCGTAATACGCCCAGTAGCTGCCCGCCGTGATACCGAGCGTCAGGAATATCCATGCGCCGAGCACCCACGGCCGCATCGCGCGGGCGAAATCCTTGTCCACGTCGCGCGTGATCAGCGCACCGACGGCAAAGCTGAACGCAACCGACATGCCGACATAACCGAAATAAAGCGTCGGCGGGTGAAAGGCGAGGCCGGGGTCCTGCAACAACGGGTTTAGGCCATTGCCGTCTTCCGGCACCGGAAACAGGCGTTTGAACGGGTTTGATGAAAATAGCAGAAACGCATAAAATCCGAAACTGATCGCAGCCTGCGCGGCCAGCGTCGCCGCCAGCATGCGGCCCTTGATGCGATGTTCGAGAAGTGCCACCGCGGCGCCCGCAACACCCAGCACCGCGACCCATAACAGCATCGACCCTTCGTGATTGCCCCAGGTTCCGGCGAATTTATACAGCATCGGCTTCATCGAATGGCTGTTTTCGGCAACCAGCGCGACTGACATGTCCGACCGCATGAAGCACAGGATCAGCAACCAGAAAGACGCCGCAACGAACAGCGCCTGTACCACCGCGACCGTGCGCACGCCCCGCCGTAACTCGGCGCGACTCTCGGCAATGGCCATTGCGCCAAGCCCGAACTGGAGCAGCGCAAGCGCAAACGCGATCCACAGCGTGGCAAGACCGGCTTCGGCGATCATTGTTTCAGCGTATCTGTTTTATGTTCGACACCGGCCATTTGCGGCGGCTTGTAATTTTCGTCATGCTTGGCAAGCAGATTGTTCGCAACGAATGTCGTGCCGACAAATGCCCCTTCCGCGACGACGCCTGATCCTTCCTTGAACAGATCGGGGGGAATACCGCGGAACCACACAGGCACCTCATTTTTCTCATCATGCACGACAAAGCGCAGTGTCACACCGTCAGCCGCACGCACAAGCGAGCCTTTCGTCACCATTCCGCCGAGGCGGATCGGTCCCGCCGGTATCCCCTGTCGCGCGACGTCGCCAGGCGCATAGAAATAGCTCGCACGGTCTTTCAGGCCCGACATCGCCAGCACGCCCGATCCGACGACAGCGGCGAGCGCGGCGAGCGCGAGGATCAGGCGCTGATGCTTGGCCTTCACCGCTGCGCTGCCTGTTCAGCCCTGCGCATAGATGCCCAGGCCCAGAGCGTGACGAGCGTCGTCCCGCCGATGGTCACGGCATAGGCCGCCCAGACAAATACCATCTGGTTCATACGCGCGCCATCCGTTCGAGGCGGGCTTCGAGTTTCGCCGACGCCAATATCGCGCGCATCCGCATCAGGACGATGGCCCCGAAGAGCAGGCTGAACCCGAGCGTCGTAAAGCCCAGTGGCCAGAGCAGTTCGGGCGCGATCTTCGATCCACCCATCACTGAAATCGACGGCGCCTGATGCAGCGTGTTCCACCAAACCACCGAATATTTGATGACGGGGATATTGATCGCGCCGACAATCCCGAAAATCGCCGTCGCGCGCGAAACACTGGTGCGCTCCTCGCTCGCCCCCGCCAGCGCCATATAGGCAACATAAAGGAACAGCAGCACGAGCATCGACGTCATCCGCCCGTCCCATTCCCACCAGGTGCCCCAGGTCGGGCGACCCCAGATCGAACCGGTCGCAAGGCAGATGGCGGTGAACACGGCACCGGGCACTGCCACGGCGCGCGCACCGACACCGGCAAGCGGATGGCGCCACACAAGCTGCACGATACTCGCCACGGCAATCCCCGACCAGCCTGCCATGCCGAGCCACGCCGCAGGCACATGAATATAAAGAATGCGCACTGTGTCCCCCTGCACATAATCAGGCGGCGTCACAAACAGGCCCGCATAACAGCCGATCGCAATCAGCAGTGCACCGCCAATGCCGCAGATGACCGTCAACGGTCGGGCGAGTTTCAGGAAACGGGTCGGATTCGCCAGCGCGTGCATTGACCATATCCTCTAGCGCAGCATGTCGGCGCTTGAAAGCAGTTTGCACTTGTCGCGTTAACGACACATGTTCATGCCACCAAAAGCGCGCATCGACAGGAGACTTGCAATGACCACAGCCGAAATTGCCGACGATTTTGCAACTCTTTGCAAATCAGGGCGATTTGACGAAGCCGGTGAAAAATACTGGTCACCAGACATCTTCAGCATCGAAGCCATGGGACCGCCGGGCAGCGACCTGTCGGTCGAGGGTATTGCTGCGGTCAGGGCCAAGGGCGAATGGTGGTATGCCAATCACGAAATCCACAGCGCAGAGGCACATGGCCCCTTCGTCAATGGTGATCAGTTCATCATCCGCTTCAAACTGGACGTGACGTTCAAGCAAACCGGTGCGCGCATGCAGATGGATGAAGATGCACTTTACACTGTCAAGGATGGCAAGGTCGTCGAAGAACGCTTTTTCTATGGCGGCTGACCGGTCGGGTACAGTCGCTCAACGGCCGATGAGGTGCCGGGCGATCCGGTCGGCCACGGTCGCTGGCGTATCCCCGCTCTCGTCGCTTTCGTCCCAGATCCGGTTCAGGCGATCGGGAATCTTGTCAATCTTCTCATTGACCTGCGCATCACCGCCCCCGTCCAGATGACGCAGCACATTGATGATCCCGCCCGCGTTGATGACATAATCAGGCGCATAAAGGACGCCACGGGCGCTGAGTTCCGCCGCCTGCGCTGCTGTTGCAAGCTGGTTGTTCGCGCCGCCCGCCACGGCTGCGACCTTCAGCCGCGCGATTGATTGCTGCGTCAGGACCGCACCCAGCGCACAGGGGCTGAACACATCGGCCGCAACCGTCATGATGGCGTCGGCAGGAACCACCTTTGCACCCAGTTCGGCAGCTAGCTGTGCGGCACGGCTCTCGTCCACATCGGCCAGCGTCAGGACAGCGCCGTCGCTCGCCAGGTGGCGCGCAAGGCCGCCGCCGACACTGCCGACCCCCTGAATGGCAATATGAACGCCCTTCGCCGTATCGCGTTTCAACGCCCGCCGGATGGTCGCGCATACCCCCAGGTAAACCCCGCGCGCCGTCGACGGTCCCGGATCGCCACCACCCTGCCCGGGCAGGCCAGCGACATGACTGGTGATCTGTGACAGGCTGACCATGTCCGCTTCCGTCATGCCGACGTCTTGCGCCGTGATATATCGCCCGCCAAGGCTGTCGATCGCACGGGCAAACGCCGCCAGCAACCGGGGCGGCTTGGTCCCATCTGCCGGTGCGAGAATGACGGCCTTTCCACCACCTGCGGGCAGCCCCGCCATGGCGTTTTTATAACTCATGCCCCGCGACAGGCGCAGCGCATCGGTCACGCCGTCATTGCTGTCGGCATAGCGCCAGAAACGCGTACCGCCCGCCGCCGGCCCCAATGTTGTCGAATGGATGGCGATAATTGCAGTCAGGCCCGAGGCACGGTCACAAAACAGGTGAACAGCTTCATGATCGTCGAAATCGGGCAAGTCCCAGACGGCGACCATAGATTGTCTCGCTTTATCAGATCAGAAAAATGGGGCGATCGACGGGGATTGAACCCGCAACCTCCGGTACCACAAACCGGCGCTCTAACCAATTGAGCTACGACCGCCACAACGGGGCAAGGCGCGGCCTTAAGGCCGAACGAGGCATTACGCTAGAACTTTCCCGCAAGACGGCGCACAAAGCCGCCCGGGACCGGTGCAAAGCCAGCCGACGCCAGCCTTGTCGCCAGGACCGGATCGGTCGATTTCACGATGAAGTCGGCACGGTAACCACCACCGCCCGAAATGCGCAGCGTCAGCCGCTCCATCGCCGACTGGCTGACCAGTGGCAAAAGCAGCGCGCCACCGTCACAGCGAACGCCACCACTCAATCCCTGCGTCAGTGTCAGCCCGCCAACGTCACCGGTGAACACGGCGCGTGCGCGGCCTTCGGCTTTGCGGCATGCGCCCGACGCAAAGGTGACACTGACATCAGTCAGATCGACCTGCGTGACGGGCAAGGGCGCGAAAAGCCGTGCCGTGTCGAGCTGAACCGTCGCATCGTCCAGCGCAAAGCCAGTGCTGGCTGACGTCATGGATGCCCGTCCCAGCACGCTTTGCATGTCAATGCGCACCCGGCCGATCAGCAAGGACACGGGTCGTAGGCCGACCGCCATGTCGCCAAGCGCGAGCCGCCCGATCCGCGCATCCGCCAGCGTCCCCGACCATATCGTGCCGTTTGCCGCGCGTGCGGAAAACCCCTGCTGCGTCAGGCCAAACAGCGGCAGCGCAACCGAAAGCGGCATCAGCATGATCAGCCCCACCACGAAGAGTGCGACAAACAGCAGGATGCGACCGCGAGTCAAGACGCTCGGTGCCTGAGCGTGCCTTCGACGGCGAGAGTCGCGTCCGCATTGGTGCGGATGGTCATGCGTTCGACGAAAATGCCTTGCTGTGCAAGCAACCGCAACCAGGAGAACAGCGCCGGGCTTTTTGCCGAACTCAGCCCAATGCCAACACGGTCATCGCCCTGTGGGTCGAGCGTCGACAGCGTGAATCCTGCCGTCTGTGCCGACGCCCTGACGGCAAGGACAAGTGTCCCGCTCAACGGCGGCGGCGCGCTTTTTCTGGCATCGCGAAGCATATCGACGGCCGCCGCAATGGCACCCGAGTCCGCAGTGACCTGATCAAGCCGGTCCTGCGCCGCGGCCGTTGCCCTGGCCAGCGGACGGACAATGACAAAAACCAGTAATATCAGCGCAAACAAAGCGACCATCACCAGCAGCAATTGCCGTTCGCGCGGCAGACGTTCGTCCCACATCTGGCGCAGGCGGCCGGTCATTTCATCGAAACCGTAAAGTCACGGACATGCCGACCCTGATCGACCATTGCCGGCCCCGAAGCCGAGGTCAGCCCGGATGTCGTCAGTCTGTTTTCAAACAGCGCAAGGTCGGCCACCGTCGCGGCACGCGCCGTAACCCTCAGCGTCCCGCCCCCATCGAAAACAATTGCCGTCAGCTCCAGATTTGTCGTGGCCTGCGCTGCGTTTGCGACCAGCGCCGCCATGGGTAACATACCCCCGCCGGGACCGCGCAGGCCCGTCAACTGTGCCTGCACATCGAACAGCGGACTGTTTACACTGGCGCCCGGTGGCAACGCGGCGCGGGCGATGACAAGATTATCTGCCTCGATCCGGTCCGCAGCCATCGTCAGCCGCACGAGCTGGACGATCTGGATGAACAGCAGTGTCGCTGCGACGGCCAGCGCAAGCCAGCCGATCCGCCGCAACCGGACCTCATCAAGTGCCCAGTCACGTTTTTTGGCAAACACCCCCTGCCGCAAATTGACTTCAGGGTACAGCACCGCATCAATCAGATCGCGGTCAAGCACATCGCGCGCCAGCGTCGTCACCGCGCCATCCGTCAGCAGCGGGGTCAGCACCGGATCGTCGGCAAATGCGCTGTCATGTCCCCTGACGATTGTTTCACCCCAGAAGTCGCCCCTGACATATCCGGTGGCGGGCCGTGCAAGCAGCAGTGGCGCGGCGATGACGACATCGGGATCATGGCCCATTGCATGAAGGTCTGCCAACGCCGTCACGAACCCCGCGCGGTCAATGGCGACGACCGGACGGTCGCCTGCCCCGCTGGTCTGTCCGACGGCAATGTGCAGCGTCTGTGGCGATGCCGCCGACTGTGCGGCAACCAGCAACCGGGCCGCTGCCTGAACCTGTGCCTCGGACAGGTCGGGAAGGTCGACATGATGCACTGTCACGTCATGCGCAGAAACGACCGCCACGATACGATCGTCGTCGTCATCGCGTACGCCTCCCCCGCGCCCCTGCGCGACGATCGCGCCATCGGCAATGCGCAGCCAGTGCAGCGCATCACCAGGCATCAGGACAAGTGTCCGGCTCATGACGGTTCGCCATAACTGCGGCGGACAAGTCTGGCGGGTTTGGTCGCGGCATCGATCAGCGCATGCTGTTCGAACTCGGCCCCCGCAAGCTCGATCATTACGCGCAAATCGAACCAGCGTGTCTTCATCTGCGTTTGCGTGGTTGCCTCCACCGGCGCGCCCGCCAGTGCGGGCTGCCCCCAGAAACGGGACGTACTTTCCCAGCCCGTCAGCGGCCGGTCGCCGATCACCCGCTTTGCCCGCGCCACGTCGATACCGGGCGCCAGCATCGCCAGCAGGACAGCCTGCCCGGGCGCGATCGTGTTGATATTGAGAGGAGACAGGTCGGTCACCGGCAGCGCACAGAGGAAAGGACGAAGCCGCGTGTAGACATCGGCACGCACCCCGGCAACCGCACGCAGCTCGCTGGGATCGATCATCAGTGTATTGGCCGTCCGATACGGTACCGGCGCATTGGCATAGGCGGCATCCTCCGCCCCGCCCGGCTGGGGCGTGGCATCGGTGTCGATCCAGTCGGCGGCCGCCAGAGCAATGCCGCGCGCTTCGCTGGCTGGTACTTGCAACAGGATCATCAGCCGTTCGAACTGCATCACCCCTGCGGGGCGGGTACTGTAGACCCCCTGCCCGTCTTCAATGACCAGCGAGTTGAGGTTGAAGCAGTTGCCACCGTCGTCCAGTTGCGCGGTCGCGATCCCTTTATCGATAGGAAATTCGGTCGGCTGCCCGGCCCAGTTTCCCTGCAACGTGGTCCTGCTCGGATCCTTTTGAAGCACGTCTCCGATCCGGAATAACGCGATCGTCTCCGCTGCCATCGCATAGCTTCGCGCCTGATCGATCGCAGCGCTGTTGGTGGCGAGTTTGGTCGAAATCTTCAACTTTTCGAGGGTCGCCGCACACAGCACTGCCATGACCGCGACCAGCAGGAGGACCGACAGCAGTGCAGCCCCTTCTTCACTTGCGCGTTTCATTTCACATTCACCCCGACCAGAAACGCCATCGTCAGGGTCGGCTGGGTCTTGCGCTTTATGATCAGTTCCACTGCTTTGGGCAGCGATGCCGGGTCCGGCGTCTGCCAGGCATCGCTCCACACGCCTTTGTCGCGATACCGCAGGCGGACGCTGTCGACTGCATCGGCAAGGATGACCGGCATGCCCGCCGCCGCACCGTCTGCCATGGCATAGGTGCGCCGTTCGAGGCGACCATCCTGCACGATGATTTCGACCCGCTGGATCGCGGCGCGCCGGTCGCCCTCGGGATTGGACCATCCGCCACGGACATAGCGCAGCACCGGCATGGCGCCGACACCATTGGTTCCGGTAAAGGCAGGCTGGTTCGCGCCCGTCACATCACGGGTCGTCCGCGGCAAGGCCTGGGCAAGATCGCTGGCGAGAAGCGAGACCATGCGCTGTTCGTTCCCGACTGCATCCAGCCGCTGCGCCGCCGCTGCCTGGGCACGCACACTGAACGTCAGCAGCGATACGCCGGCCGCCGCAATCATGCCGAAAATCAGCAATGCGACAATCATTTCGATCAACGTGAAGCCGTTTACGGCGTAACGCTTCAAGGACCCGAAGCCGTTCACGGCGGAACGACGCGAAAACGTGAAGCCGTTCACGGCGGAACGCCTCAAAGACTCGAAGCCGTTCACGGCGGAACGCCTCAAAGACTCGAAGCCGTGTTCGCGGGTCATTCGACGGTCCTTGCCAGTGACAATGTCCCGCTTTTGCGACCTCTGTCGTCGGCGACGGCCACGTCAATCCGCACGATCCGCGCGTCGTCGGTGCGTTTTGTCAAGCGGGTCCACGTCCACGTCCGCCCGGCATTGACGACAGAGCCGGTCGAATCCCCGATGGCGGGGGCGCGAACGTCGGTCATCAGTTCCACCGCCAGATTATGCGTCACGATCTGCCCCACGGCACGATCGGACATCAGGCCTGTCGACAATAATGTCGCACCCTCAAGCCTGAGCAGCGCGAGTGCGGCCAGACTGAAAATCGCAAGTGCGACGAGCGTTTCGATCAGCGTGAAGCCGGATTTACGATCCGACACGGATGGCTCCATTTCCGGAAACCGTGATCGTCGCACGTGCATCGTCACGGCCCAGTGTGACAGTGACGGGTGCCGATGGCGCGCCCGTTGCGTCGAATGTGATCGCCTGATGCCCCCCTTCGCCAAGCGACACACCGGTGCCAGCTTTCCACTGGACCGGCCTGAACGGTTTGTCGGTCATTGCTTGCCACGCCCCGCGGCGCCGCCGTTCGACGCCGTATCCGCTGGCGCTGATCCAGATGCGTGTGTCACGACCCTCGACAATCGCGTCATCACGCGCCGCCAGTGTGCGCGCGGCAAAATGTTCGGCCTCATCGATCACACGGCCGCGCGGATCGGGAATGGCGAACATGACGATCGCGGACGCGAGCGCGATGATCGTGATGACGACCATCATTTCGATAAGCGTGAAGCCGTGCTCGGCGGAACGCCACGAGGGCGTGAAGCCGTGTTCGGCGGAACGCCAAAAAGACTCGAAGCCGTGTTCGGCGGAACGC
>CAXTTJ010000008.1:0-11753 GCA_964247235.1 uncultured Sphingomonadaceae bacterium | reverse complement strand
GAAGCCGTGTTCGGCGGAACGCCAAAAAGACTCGAAGCCGTGTTCGGCGGAACGCTTCGAAAGCGTGAAGCCCGCCTGATTACTGCCAGTTGCCGATGTCGGCATTGTCGCCTGTCCCTCCCGGCGCGCCGTCCGCCCCGAGCGTGTAGATATCGAACGTCCCATGCTCGCCCGGGGATACGTAACGATATGGCCGGCCCCACGGATCATTGGGCAGCTTCTTGATATAGCCGCCCGGTTGATAACGCGTCGGATCGGTCAGCGACGCCGGCGGCTTGACCAGCGCCTGAAGGCCATCGGCGGTCGACGGGTAATTGAGATTGTTGAGCCGGTACAATTCCATGGCCTGATCGAGCGTTGCAATGTCTGCCTTCGCTTTCTGGTCATTCGCTTTGCCAAGGTTGGGCAGGACAGTCAGCGCGACCAGCGTCGCCAGCAGCCCGATGATGACGATGACGACCATCAATTCCACCAGTGTAAAGCCTGCTTCGGGTACGGGAACAGTCTTACGCATCAAGCACCAGCCAATGTTTCGAGTTGAAGAATGGGAAGCAGGATCGACAGCACGATTGCGGCAACCACCACGCCCATGATGACGATGATAGCAGGTTCGAGCAGCGAAAGCGCGGTCGCCGTAAAGCTGTCGAATTCGCGTTCGAGATAATCAGCGGCCCGTTCGAGCATCGTATCGAGCTGTCCCGACGATTCACCCGATGCCGCAAGATAGACCAGCAGAGGCGGAAATAATCCGGCGCGTTTCAATGCCGCCGAAAGGCTGCCACCCCCGCGCACGGCCTCGACAATATCATCCGATGCTGCCTTCAGACGGTGATTGTGGATTGTCTGGCTGGTCAGGACCAGCCCTTCGAGCAGCGGCAGGCGGCTGGCCACCATCGTCGACAGGGTCCGCGCCATGCGAGCGGCGTGAAGGTCGCGCGTCAATCGCCCGAACAGGGGAATGCGGAGCAGCGCACTATCGAACCGCAGCCGCACCGCATCATCTTGCAGGGCGCGCCACATCACAAAGCCCGCGACAGCCATGCCGATCAGGATGACCCACCAGAACGTCGCGAGAAACCCCGAAATCGCCATCACGATCCGCGTCAGCAACGGCAGCGTCTGACCCACCGTATCAAACTGTTCGACAACTTTGGGCACGACCCAGATCATCAGGGCCATCACGACAAAACTCGCCACCAGCGCCAGCACGATCGGATAGGCGAGCGCTGTCGTCACTTTCGATCGCATCATGGCCTGACGCTCCTGCAAGTCGGCGAGCCGTTCGAGGATTTGCGGCAATGTCCCCGCGCTTTCCCCGGCGGCGATCATGGCGCGATACAGCGGCGGAAAGCTTCCGGCCTCGCGCGCCATGCTGTCGGACAGGCGTCGTCCTTCAAGAACACCGGCATGAACGCGTTCGAGCACCGCCTGCACTTTCAGGTCTTCGCTTTGCTGGCCGATCGTCCGCAGTGCTTCTTCGAGCGGCGTGACCATCGCCAGTGTCGCCAGCTGGCGTGTGAATAGCGTCAGCGCCTTGCTGTTCAGCCGTCGCCGCGTGAAACTTGCAAGCGACACCAGCGGGGCCGACCGCGACGCTGTGCCCGGCGTTGCCTGTTCCAGACTGACGACATAATATTTCCGCGTGCCCAGGTGCCTGCGCGCATCCTCCAGCGTCGCTGCTGCCACCTGTCCGCGCCGCTCTCGCCCGGCGGGATCGAGGACGAGATAGTCGAAATCAGCCATGCCGGACCTTAACCATCGTCGGACCCGCGGCGCGAAATGCGCACCGCTTCTTCGGGCGTGGTCAGCCCGTCACGGACAAGCTGGCGTGCCGCCGCACTCAGGCTGGGTTCGTGAGCATAGGCGTGGCGGGCGATCGCCCCTTCATCGCCGCCGTCGTTGATCAGGCGGCGGATCGTGTCATCGATACGGATGGCCTCGAACACGCCGATCCGGCCCTTGTACCCCGACCCTGCGCACGCCGGACATCCGCCGGGTTCATAAAAGATCGTGCCCGGCTCAACCCCAAGCAAGGCCGCGACTGACGGCGACGCGCCTTCCGGCTTGCGACAGGCCTGGCACAGCCGCCGTACAAGCCGCTGTGCAACGATCGCGCGCAAGGTGGAGGCAAGCAGGAACGGCTCGATCTTCATGTCGCGCATCCGCGTGATCGCGCCGACGGCATCATTGGTATGGACGGTCGAAAGCACGAGATGCCCGGTCAGCGACGCCTGAACCGCAATTTCCGCCGTTTCACGGTCACGAATTTCACCGACCATCACGACGTCCGGGTCCTGGCGCAGGATCGCACGCAGCCCCGCCGCAAACGTCAGCCCGACCTTTGCATTGACCTGTGTCTGGCCGATGCCATCAACGGCATATTCGACCGGGTCTTCGACCGTCAGGATATTCTGCGATCCGTCATTGAGCAGGCGCAACCCTGCATAGAGCGTCGTCGTCTTGCCCGAACCCGTCGGCCCCGTGACCAGGATGATGCCGTTGGGTTCGTTGAACGCGTCACGCAGCAGCGCGTTCAGCGCGGGCGCCATGCCCAGCCCATCCATGTCGATCCCGGCATTTTCCTTGTCGAGGATGCGCAGCACGACACGCTCGCCGACACGGGCAGGCAATGTGGACACGCGGACGTCGAGCAGCTTGCCCGCCAGCGTCAGCGATATCCGCCCGTCCTGCGGCACCCGCCGTTCGGCAATGTCGAGCCGTGCCATCACCTTGATCCGGCTGACGATGACGGGCGCGACATGCGGCGGCATGCGCAGCGTTTCCCGCAACAGGCCGTCAATGCGCATCCGCACGACAAGGCCGCTTTCATACGGTTCGATATGGATGTCCGACACGCCCTGGCGCACCGCCTCTGCGATGATCCCGTTGATCAGCCGGATCGCCGGAGCATCGTCAGCGGTGTCGAGCAAATCCTCGGCACTCGGAATCCCCCCCGCGAGCATGTCGAGATCGTCCGCGCCCAGCGCCATTGCGGCCGCCGCCCCGTCCATCTTGTAGCTGTCCGACAGCAACCGGTCGAACTCGGTCGCGTCCGCCGCTGTCACGTCGAACGACTGCGCCAGGAACCGGCGCACTTCGATCAGGACTTTGGGGTCGCTGCCTTCGCGCAGGGCGACCGTGGGCCGGCCATCTTCGCCATGCTGCACCACCACGCCGAACTTGCGGGCAAAGCCATAGGGCAGGTTCGGGGCAAGGACCTCAGTTGGGGTCACTGGACCTGCGCCGGCTGGGGGGAGGATCGACGGGCCGGATCACGCCGCTGCTGCGTGTTTCCGGAACAAATTTCGGCGGTGACGGCGCCGCGGCAGGCACAGCGGGCGTGACGACTGCCGCCGGGGCCAGTGCAGGCGCATCCGCCACTGGCGGCTCTATCCCCATATAATCGCGCAGCAGATCGTCGATCGTGGGTTCACGATCGGGACGTTCGGCCAGTTGCTGGTTGCGGATATAGCCATAACGCTGCGCTGCGAGCCTGCGGGCATCCTCCGCCGTGCGCATGATCGTCGGGCGGATGAACACCATCAGGTTGGTCTTTCCCCGCGTCCGGCTGCGCGATTTGAACAGCTCGCCCAGCACGGGAATATCGCCCAGCAACGGCGTTTTTTCCAATGTGCGCCGTTCATTGTCGTCAAGCAGCCCGCCGATCGCCATGATCTGCCCGTCGTCGACGGTCATCGTCGTCTGAATTTCGCGCTTGTTGAGGATCAGGTCGGCCGAGTTGTTCGTCACGGCCCCGGCAATCGAACTGACTTCCTGGCGCAGGAACAGCTTGATTGATCCGCCTTCGCCGATCTGTGGTTTCACTTCGAGCTGGATACCGACATTCTGGCGCGACACGGTGCGGAACGCATTGTCGAAATTGCCGCCGAGCCGTTCCCCGGTCGTCACCGGAATTTCCTGCCCGACCAGCAGCTTGGCCTCCTGATTGTCAAGCGTCACGACTGAAGGCGTCGACAGCAGGTTGGACTGGTTATCCTGGCTGACGGCATTCAGGATAGCGCCCAGATAGGCATTGCCACCCAGGCGGATCGCACCGCCCAATGTCCCGCCCGATGCCGAATTGAGCGCCGATAACGCACCCTGGAGCAGCGTGCTGCCATTCGAATTTCCCGTCGTCGTCGTCGTCGTGCCATTGACCGTTGTCGACGTCGTTGTTCCGCCGCTCAACTGATTCTGGAGGACGCCACCGGCAATCGGCACGATCGGCGGGGTGACGTTCGAATAGGTGGTGAACCCGCCGCCATTGGGGCCGCCCGCCAGCAACTGGATGCCAAGCTTGCGCGCCGCATTGTCCGAAATCTCGACGATGATCGCCTCGACCAGCACCTGCTCGCGCCGCGTGTCGAGCTGTCGCACGACTTCGCCCAGCGTGCGCTGAACATCGGCAGGGGCCGAAATGATCACGGCATTGATACCTTCGTAACGGGCAATGACGATTTTGCCGTTACCGCCGCTTGCCACTGCAGATGTCGTGGCGACCGGCGCGGGCGTCGCCTGTGATATCGGGGCTGATGGCGCGGCGCCGACCACTTGCGACGTCACGCTCGACACCGATTGCCCGGCAAGCTGCTGCAGGACGGGCAAAAGCTTTTCGGCATCGGCATGCTGCAGAAAGACGACACGGATTTCGGACCCTGCCGCAGCCCGGCGGTCAAGGTCGGCCACGATTTCGGCAAAGCGCCCGACGGTCGCGGCATCCCCGCGCAGTGCGATGCTGTTCGACGAATCGATCGGCACCACCGTCATTTGCGCCACGGCCCCGCCCTGCGACAATTCCGATAGCGACTGCGCGATTTCGCGCGCGCCGGCATTGCGCAGCGGGATGACGCGCGTCATGACATTGTCGCTGTCGATCCGTTTCACAAGTTCGCGGATGCGGCGGACATTGTCGGCAAAATCGGCAATGACCAGGCTGTTGCCTGCCTTGTTCGCCGTCACGGACCCTTCACGGCTGACCAGCGGGCGGATCGTTTCGACAGCACTGGTCGCGTCGACCGATCGCAACCGGATGACCTCGGTCACGAACTGGTTGCGCGCCGCACCTGCGCTGCCGACACGGCCCGGCTGTGTTGCGGCGGTATCGATGGGCTGGATGCGATATGCGCCGCCCGATGTCGGCACCGCGACCAGGCCGTTGGCACGCAACGTCGACAGGAACACCTCGAAATATTCGGACCGGGACAGCGCCCGATCAGTGACCACCGAAACCTTGCCCTGCACCCGCGCATCGATGATGAACGTGCGACCGGTCACGCGCGCCGCATCCTGAATGAAGGCGCGAATATCGGCATCGCGCAGGTTCAGCACCTGCTGCGCGTGCGTCGCCGATGCCGCCAGCAGCGCAACCGCCATGATCAGCCGCTTCATTGTTTTGCCTGTACCGACAGGCTCATCGCCTTGCCGGAACGCTCGATCGACAACATGGTCGTGCCCGATTGCGGGGCGGCTGCCATCGCGCGCGCGACATCGTCAGCGCGACTGATCATTTGTCCGTTGATTGCGGTCAGCACATCCCCGTCCTGCAAGCCCGCCGCACGAAAGGCGGCACCCGACCCTTTAGGCGACAAAGTGACACCGCTGACCAGTCCCCTGGTGGTACGGCGCGGCGCGAATGCGATCTCATTGGCGAGCGACGTTGGTGGCGCCGTCGGTGCAGGGGCAGGGGCAACTGCGGCTGTTACCGGCGTAACGGTGGGCGCGTCGACCGACTGGTCAAGAAAAACCTGTTCGGCAACGCCCCCCCGGTCGATCGTGATGCCGTCAAACGTCACCGACTTCAACCGGACGCCGGGCGTGATTTCGTCGCCCACGGCATAGCTGTTCTGCACCCCATCGGGCGTGGCGATGATGGCGGAGCCATGGCCTGTCGCTTCATCGACACGCACGCCGAACACTTTGATCGCAAGGCTGGTCACGACCGCAGGGCCGCTGTTTCCATCAAGCCTGAAAAACGGATCGAAGCGGGTCAGCAGCGTTTCATCACCCCGGACACCCGTCGACCCCGGCGATGTCCAGTGTCCCACCGGCCCCACCGGTGCGACCGCAGTCCAGATCAACCGGGCACAAATTATGGCCAGCAGGCCGATCATCAGCGCTTCGACAATCTGATACGGCGATTGCGGCGGGACCTGTCGCCAATATCGCGACATGCGGGGGTCCACGGTCAAATTCATACGTCAGTTCCCGCATGCGAGTTATGGTTAACCGTCGTTTATGACGGAACGGCGGCGGATGCGAGACCCAAATCGTGCAGGTGACTTACACCAGAAACAACGCCGCCAGCAATGCCAGCAAAAACGACACCAGTGTCGCCGCAATGACCGGCAACGAAGCGCGCCACCCCTGTTCGAGCAAAAGCGTCATCGGCGATCTTATCCCCGTCGCCGTCACCGCCAGCAGCAACAGCCCCGACGCGATTCTTGGCGACCAGGCCAGCACCGGCGCAGGCAGCGTCACCAGCGAATGCACGCTTGTCATGCCAAGGAACCCGAGCACGAACCACGGCACGCCGACCTGCCCCTTTTTTGCGTCCGCCGCCGGATAGGCCCACGCCACGACGGCCAGCGCGGGCGCCAGCATGGCCACCCGCGTCAGCTTGACGATCGACGCCGTCTGCCCGGCTTCGGGGGAATAGGAATAGCCCGCACCCAGCGCCTGTGCGACATCGTGGATCGACGCGCCCATCAGAAACCCGGCCTGCCGGTCAGTCAGGCGAAGGCTGTGCGCCAGAATCGGGTACAGCGACATCGCCAGCGCACTTGCCGCCGAAACCGACACGAGCACCAGTGTCAGCTGCGCCTGCGACGTGCGTTTTTCGCCAAGCACGCTCGACAGGGCAAGCGCCGCAGATGCACCGCAAATCGCGACAGCGCCGCCCGCCAAAGTGCCGAATGCCGATCCCATCCTGCCGCCGCGTGCCACGAACGTGCCGGTCAGCGTCACCAGTGCGATCATGACTGCAACCGCCGCAAACGCCACCCAGCCCAGGCTGGCAATCTGTTCGAACGTCACTTGCAGGCCGACGATGACGATCCCCCAGCGCAGCAAGGTCTTTGACGCAAACCCCAGTCCCGCATGCAACCGCTCGTCGGCATTCACGAAATTGAAGGCGAGGCCGATCAGCAGCCCCATCAGCATCAGCGGCGCGCCATAATGTTCCGACAGATAAGCCGCCGCCAGCGCCGCAATTCCCGTCATCGCCAGTCCGGGGCCATGGCTGCGCCAGCCCGGCCGTGGCACCGAACCAATGTCAAGCAGGTCGCCGTACAGGTCGGCCGCAGCAGGAATCGGACGGTCATTCATGGTCTTGTCCACACCTTACAGCACTCTAAGATCGCGGCAACTCTCAGGAGACGACAGCGATGCCGGAAATTGCCGCGAGGATGGATATGCGCCGCTGGATCATCGTTGCGCTGGTGTTCGTGGCGATCATGCTAAATTATGTCGACCGCCAGATTCTGGCTTTGCTGAAACCGACGCTCGAAGCTGAATTCTCGTGGAGCGACGGCGACTATGCCAATATGGTCTCCGCCTTTCAGTTCTCCGCCGCGTTCGCCTTTCTCGGCACCGGCTGGTTCATTGACCGGGTCGGCCTGCGCCCCGGCTTTGCGCTGGGCGTCGGCATATGGAGCCTCGCCGGTATGGCGCATGCTTTTTCCGCCGGAGTCTGGGGCTTCATCGTCGCGCGCATGGCACTGGGCGCGGCGGAATCAGTCGGCACGCCTGCAGCGGTCAAGACGGCGGCCACCTATTTCACGGCCAAGGAACGCTCGGTCGTCCTCGGCATCGGCAATACGGCGCCCAATGTCGGCGCCGTCGTCACCCCGCTGCTCGTCCCTGCCATTGCCGTCGCCTTCGGATGGAAAGCGGCCTTTCTGATCGCTGGGGGCCTTGGCCTGATCTGGGTCGTCGCCTGGCTCGCCGTCAAAGTGCCGCCCGTTGCCGATCGCGAGGCACTGGTCGGCGCGAACGTGCCGTGGCTGTCGCTCGTGCGCGACCGGCGGACCTGGGCACTGGCGGGTGCAAAAGTGCTCAGTGATCAGGTCTGGTTCTTCATGCTGTCGTGGCTGCCTGATCTGTTTCACCGGATGTTCGGCCTGCCACAGGGCACGGTGGGCCTGCCGGTGGCGCTGGTCTTCGCCTGCGCCGCTGTCGGTGCGCTGACCGGCGGATACCTCCCGACATGGCTGATGCGCAAAGGCTGGAGCGTCAACCGCGCACGCAAGACGTCGCTGTTCGTCTATGCGCTGCTCATCCTGCCCGCTCCCGCCGTGCTGCTCGTCGCCAGCCCGTGGTCTGCGGCGCTCCTGCTCGGCCTCGGCCTGTTCGCACATCAGGGCTTTTCGACCAACGTCTTCGGATTTGCGACCGACGTGTTCCCGGCCAAACAGGTCGGCTCCGCTGTCGGCCTTGCCGCGTTCTGCGGCAATCTCGGCAGTATCGGGATGATCCAGTTCGCGGCGTGGTCACTCGGCCACGGCCATGGCTACGACCCGATGATGGCGATCTGCGCGGTCAGCTACCTGATCGCACTCGCCATCATCCATCTGCTCGTGCCGGTGATCGGAGCGGCGGAGTAGCTGCCCCGACCCATTCGTTCAATTGCCGAACTTCACCCGCGCAGTCAGCCCGAAATAGCGATCCGCCTCGCGCGGGATGATCGCCACATAGCTCGACGAACCGGTGTTGCCGCCCGACAACGGGCCGCCGTCGGCGATCGCGGCATAAAAATGCCGGTCGAGCAGGTTCTTGACCTGGAACGTGACGCGAAACCGGTCGTCCGGACCCGAAAGCCCGAGTGATGCATCGATCAGGCCATAGCTGTCGATCACGCTGCGATTGCGGATGAATGCATTGCCGACAAAGTTCGAAATCTGGCTCGATTGATAGGATTCCTGCAAGCCCAGGATCACATCGGCAAAGCCTCCGGTGCGCACGCGATATTCACCGCCCAGCGATGCTTTCCACTTCGGCGCATAGGCCAGTTGCGTCCCCGCTGGCACCACGTCCGCCGGGTTGACGCCAGGCGTGAACTGCGCGCGATCGACCTTGGCATCGGTGTAGGCAAGACCACCCGTCACTGTCAGGTCGGCAATCGGCCGTGCGATCAGGTCCACCTCGAACCCGCGCGTGGAGACATCACCGGCATTGGTAAAGCGCGTGATCCGCTGTCCGAACAGGAAATCGGGATTATTCGCCTGAAAATTCTTGTACTTCGCCAGATAGGCCGCAAGGTTGAGCACGAGCTTGCCACCGAACAGGCTGTTCTTCAGGCCGATCTCATAAGCGTCGGACGTTTCGGCGGCGATTGGCGTCGTGCCGTCAGCTGCCAGATTGAAGAAGATGTTTAGCGCTGGCCCTTTATAACCACGCGTATAGGTCGCATAGGCCGTGGAACCACGGGTAATGTCATACTGGATGCCTCCCTTTCCCGACAGATTTTCGGCCTTGATACTCTGGCGGAACGGGATGCCATTCGACGCTGCCGGGTCTCCTGCCGGGAACGCGGGCAGACTGACCGAATTGAAGACACCCTGATCGAACAGTCCGCGCGATGCACCCGGAACCAGAACCCGGCGAATATGGAATGCATCAAGCTGGTCGATCGTGAAGCGCAGCCCGCCGATCAGCCGCAGATTGTCACCAACGTGCAATGTCGCCTGCCCGAAAGCCGCAACGTTCTTGAACACCGATCCGAAATTCGCAGTCGATTGCGGAAGCGTAAAGGTCGAGACGCCACCCGTCGTCGCGCATGGGATCAGCCCTCCGCCCACCGTCGGTAGCGTCGAAGCGGTGCACGCGACCTGACTGCGGGTGAACGTCCGCTCGGTCTCTGCCCGCGAATAATAAAGCCCGCCGACATATTCGAATTGCGAACCGCTTGGCGACTGGATCCGCAATTCCTGGCTGAACGTGTTGCCGATCTGCGGGCCGTCGTCGGCGCCCTGCGTGATGCCGACATAGGGCCGGTCGAGAAAATCGCCATCGCGCAATTCGCGCGTGTCATATTTGCGATAGGCAGTGATCGACGTGACGGTCTGCCCGCCAAGTTCGACATCTAATTGGGCAGAGACCCCCCACGCCTTTTCCTCGGCGCGCGTGATGACATTCTGGCGGACCCGGCGCGTTGTCAGTCCCTGCACCGGCGGCAGCGCAACCGCCGCACGCGCGGTGAAATTGGCATAGACGCTGCCGTCGGCGTTCAGTGCAGGCGCAACCACGACGGGTGCGCAGCAATCATCCTTGCTCTCGCGATAATCGCCAATGATCGTCAGTTTTACGGTCTCGCTGACGTCCGCCTCGATGATCCCGCGCGCGCCATAATGGCGATATCCGTTGACGCGGCGGTTCAAGTTTGCCGCCTCGTTGAAAATGTTGCCGTCATAGGTTCCGTAAAAGCCAGTCAGGCGCGTCCGGACCTTGTCACCGAGCGGCAGGTCGATCGCACCGCGTCCGCGATATTCGCTGCCATTGTCGAAAAAATAGCTCCCCTCAAGATAACCGCCGAAATCCTTGCCGGGCTTTTTCGAAACGATGTTGAGGACGCCCGCGGACGTATTCTTGCCGAACAATGTCCCCTGCGGCCCGCGCAGCACTTCGAGCCGCTCGATATCGACGAGATCGGTAAACGCTTCGCCCGCCCGGCTGAACACGACGCCGTCGATGACCGTTGACACAGACGGCTCGAACGCGATTGATGCCGACGAGGTGCCGATCCCGCGCAGAAATACGGTCTGGTTCAGGGGTGTCCCCTGTTTGCGAATATTCACACTCGGGATCAGATATTGCGCACTCTCGATGTTGACGCCACCCTGCCTTGCCAGCGCATCGCCGGAAATGACCGAAACCGCAACCGGCACATCCTGCAACCGCTCGGTCCGCTTTTGTGCAGTCACGACGATTTCGGTCGGCGCTTCATCGGCGGCGGTGGCTGCGTCCTGTGCAAGTGCCGGCGCCCCGGTCAGCGCGAATGCGGCAACGCTCGCGAGCATCAGAGTCTTGGTCATCTCAAATTCCTTCCTGAATCAAGCCGTCATTGCGGCGTCATTTTCGTTTCGTCTTGTTTCGTCACCCCCGCGAAGGCGGGGGTCCAACGCCCGAGGCTCGACATTGGGCGTTGGATTCCCGCCTTCGCGGGAATGACGAGTCTGTTTTGATGATCGTCGACTCCATCATTAAAAACCCAGTTCGTCCATCGTCACGACGCGCTTTTCGCGCGCGCTGATTTCGGCGGCAGTGCCGATCGCAACCGCCATCAATCCGTCAGTCGCAGTCACCTCTACAGGTCCATCTCCCACTAAAGCACTATAGAATTTCTGATGCTCGTAAAAGGTCGAACCGTGGTGGCTGCCCGATTTGAGCGCCGTCTCGTCGACGGCGATGTGCGTCCGTTCAACCGCTTTAGGCTGTCCGAACCCTGTCCGCGGCGAAAAGACCAGATCCCCCGCCGGGATCAGGCAATCGAGCCGCGCTTCGCTCCCCACCGCCGTTATCTCTTCCTGCTGCTCCGCGCCATCGGCGAACATGCTCAGGTCGAGCATCGCCCGCGTCCCGTTGGCAAAATCAACCGTCGTGTAGCTGTTGTCGATGATGTCGGGCGTCCGGCCATCATAACGCTCGTCGAGGTGGTTCACATCCATTGCCCCCGAACAATAAACACGCACAGCTTCGGACTGCGTGATCAGCCGCATCAGGTCAAAGAAATGGCAGCATTTCTCGACCATCGTCCCGCC
>CAXTTJ010000007.1:0-82934 GCA_964247235.1 uncultured Sphingomonadaceae bacterium | reverse complement strand
TCAAACTTGCCTCAATGCGCCTGTGGCTCCGCGCTTATGAGTCTACGACCTAGACAGCCGTCCCTCCTTTAGTCGCAATAGAATTATCCTTCTGGATTTGGAGACGCGATCGCCTAGCATTAAAACCAGTCTTAACTTCATAACCAACCAGATCACCATACTGATTACGGGTTAAAAAGTCTGTAATTCTTAGCCCTAGATCAGTCCGAATTTAGACTTGTTGGGCAATAATTCGATACTTTGATTCAACTAGTATATCTGCTGCTTTTGCCTCACCTGCCTTTCCATTAGCAACATTATCTATAAGTTGCTGTACGCGTTCAAGTACGTCTCCACCTAAACCATTGTCCATGTAGCCGGCATACAGCTCCATGTCGCTAAGGAAGCTATACCAGTTGTTGCCCGCGTAGTAACAAAACACTGTGCCGAAGCTGCCTCCAACCCGATATGCCGTGCCGCCCTCGCCACAACCTTTGTCATTGGGCGACATGCTCCAGCTGTTGGTTCTGTTGGTTCCATATGTGAAACTGAAAGGCGGTTCACGCTTGGGCCTGCTCCCCGTGACAACAATTTCGTCTGACAGCATCCCGCTCGGATCCGTCGCATTGACCGGATCCCCGCCGACATAGGCGTACATGTTCATGCCGTCGCCATAGCCGATGGGGTCGGTCTGCAGGAAGCGGCCGAGGGTCGGCGAGTAGATGCGCGCCTTGTAATTATACATGCCGATCTCGGGCAGCCATGCCTGTCCGGTATACTGGAACCGCCCGGCGTTGGTCACAGCGGGGATGCCGTAATCATCATAGGCATTCACGGCAATCGCAGCTCCGCTCGCATCCGTCACCGCAACGATAGACCCCCGCTCGTCAGGGATCAACCAGCGCCGGTCGGTCGTCCCCGCCCCCTCTCGAACCGCAAGGAATTAAGTATTGTGTTCCCGGATATTACGGTCTTCGGGTTGATGCCGTGACGCTTCGAAAGCGCCAGCAGGCTCTCTTGACTATGTTGTATTGCTCGACGGACTGCCGCTGTCGCGCAGGCGTTCCTGTATAGAATCTGTCCCATAGCGCACCCCTCCATTAATGGCTGAATATTACACCATCAAATACCGGGACTAAACAACTAGTTCGTATTACAGATCATTTCTGGGCGGTTAATGGTAAAAATAAATATTTGATCAATTCCTGGCGTGATATAGCCTATTTTACAATTTATGTTTGCACTGTCTCTATAAGTGGCCCGAATATATCCCGAACCTTCACACGTGATTGGAAATTCTAGAGTAAATGATTTATGAATATGATCCATCGACAAAACCCTGTCACATACGCTTACATTTACAGCAATTGGGCTGATCCCAATATAATTAACGATAATATGGCAACTGCTTCTAGTGCATGATTCTATTATTAAGGCAATTAAAATAAACAAAAAATACATTATTCTAGACATTTTCAATAGCCCGACAATTTACCGGTAGATCGGTCAATTACATAAAGACTGCTGTTACGCCTTGTTGGAATCGCCTTGCCCCTAAGGGCGGCGTTGAGGCCGACCAAGTTATTATGCATATCCATTTGGTATTCATTCCACGGCTGACCGTTCACATTACCCTGCAGTTCATGTTGAACATAAAAGGCCTGTGCTGCAATTGGGCTTATTTCCTTGGCCATTCTGTAAACCCAACGCGCGTGCCGCTCAGCATCGTATATGTCATTGTGTCCCGATCCTGGAGGTCCGATACGTCGCGTTCTTGCCAACTCCTCGTTCGCGATGCGCTGTCCGCGCTCAATAGCGCTTCCATTTTGCGGCGCGATATTTCCCGCCCCTCCGCCTAAACCATCGTCCATGTATTCGGCATACAACTCCATGTCGCTAAGGAAGCTATACCAGTTGTTGCCCGCGTAGTAACAAAACACTGTGCCGAAGCTGCCTCCAACCCGATATGCCGTGCCGCCCTCGCCACAACCTTTGTCATTGGGCGACATGCTCCAGCTGTTGGTTCTGTTGGTTCCATATGTGAAACTGAAAGGCGGTTCACGCTTGGGCCTGCTCCCCGTGACAACAATTTCGTCTGACAGCATCCCGCTCGGATCCGTCGCATTGACCGGATCCCCGCCGACATAGGCGTACATGTTCATGCCGTCGCCATAGCCGATGGGGTCGGTCTGCAGGAAGCGGCCGAGGGTCGGCGAGTAGATGCGCGCCTTGTAATTATACATGCCGATCTCGGGCAGCCATGCCTGTCCGGTATACTGGAACCGCCCGGCGTTGGTCACAGCGGGGATGCCGTAATCATCATAGGCATTCACGGCAATCGCAGCTCCGCTCGCATCCGTCACCGCCACGATAGACCCCCGCTCGTCAGGGATCAACCAGCGCCGGTCGGTCGTCCCTGTTCAGCGAAGACCGAGCGTGTCTTGTCCGGCACTGCAATATCTACAAGTCAATCAACAACCGCGTCGGGTCCTCGATTGCATTTTTGAGCGCGACAAGAAACGTCACCGCTTCACGTCCGTCAATCAGCCGGTGGTCGTAGCTGAGCGCGAGATACATCATCGGGCGCACCACGACCTGTCCGTCGCGCACGACGGGGCGATCCTCGATGCGGTGGAGGCCGAGGACCGCGCTCTGCGGCGGATTGATGATCGGCGTGGACATGAGGCTGCCGAACACGCCGCCGTTGCTGATCGTGAAAGTGCCGCCCTTCATGTCGTCCATCGTCAGCGTGCCGCCCTTTGCCCGCGCGCCGAAATCGCCGATGGTTTTCTCGATCGCCGCGACCGACAGGGTCTGCGCATCGCGGATGACGGGAACGACGAGGCCATTGGGTGCGCTGACCGCGACCGAGATGTCGGCATAGTCGTGATAGACGATTTCCTCGCCGTCGATCTGTGCGTTGACGTTGGGCACGTCGCGCAGCGCCTGGCATGCTGCCTTTACGAAAAACCCCATGAAGCCGAGGCGGACGCCGTGCTTTTTTTCGAACAGGTCCTTATATTTCGTCCGTGCCGCGATGACTTCGGTCATGTCGACATCGTTGATTGTGGTGAGCAGCGCGGCCGTGTTCTGCGCGTCCTTCAGCCGTTTTGCGACCGTCTGGCGCAGGCGCGTCATGCGGACGCGTTCTTCGCGGCGGTCGTCCGAGACGGCGGGGATATTGGCGGGTGCGGCGGCGGCGGGTGCGGGTTTCGGCGCAGCGGCGGCGGACAGGACATCGTCCTTGGTCAGGCGACCGTCCTTGCCCGTGCCCTTGATCGCTGAGGGATCGACACCTTTTTCGAGGACGATCCGGCGGACCGAGGGCGACAGCGTTTGCGGGGCGGCGTCTTCGGCTGGTGACGGGGTTGGGGAGGGTGTCGCAGAAACCGTTGGTGCCGAGCCCGTTGAAGCACCCGCCTCGATCGATGCAATCACTGCGCCGACATTGACCGTATCGCCGACTTTCACGACCTGCTGCCCCATGACGCCTGCGACGGGCGAGGGGACTTCGACTGACACCTTGTCGGTTTCGAGGCTCGCAATCGGCTCATCGGCTGCGACTGCGTCGCCGGGCTTTTTCAACCATTCGCCAAGCGTGGCTTCGGTGATTGATTCACCGAGAACGGGGACTTTGACTTCGGTGCTCATTTTACGTCCTTCAAAAATGCCTCGTCATTCCCGCGAAGGCGGGAATCCAACTCCCCGACATCGACATTGGGAGTTGGACCCCCGCCTTCGCGGGGGTGACGGAGAAAAGTCATACTCATCCCTTCCGCTGTCGCCGGATTTCGGCGCGGACATTATGACCCAGGGCATCGGCGACGAGGGCCGCCTGTTCGGCCTGGTGACGCTTGGCGAGGCCGGTAGCGGGCGAGGCGCTTGCTTTGCGACCGGCATAGCGCGCGCGCAAAACCTTGCACTTTGCCGCTGCCAACGCAGCCTCGATTTCCGGTTCGACAAAGAACCAGGCGCCGTTGTTCTTCGGTTCTTCCTGTGCCCAGACGATGTCTTCGAGCGCTGTCATGCGCCTGAGCCGTGCCGTCAGCGGCTCGCCAGGGAACGGGTAAAGCTGTTCGAGACGGACGACCGCTGTATCCTTGTTCCCCGCAGCGTCGCGGGCGTCGAGCAGGTCATAGGCGACCTTGCCGCTGCACAGGACCAGTCGTTTCACATCGTCGTCGGCAGGGGCATCCGGATCGGACAGGATCCGCATGAAATGGCCGGTGCCGACGAAATCCTCGGTCGTTGACACGGCACGCTTGTGGCGGAGCAGCGACTTGGGCGTCATGATGATCAGCGGCTTGCGGAACGGACGGTGCATCTGGCGGCGCAGGACGTGGAAATAATTCGCAGGCGTCGTGATGTTTGCAACCTGGATATTGTCGTCGGCACAGAGTTGCAGGAACCGTTCGAGACGCGCGGACGAATGTTCAGGACCCTGACCCTCGAACCCGTGCGGCAACAGCATGACCAGCCCGTTCGCGCGCAGCCATTTGGCTTCGCCCGACGCGATGAACTGGTCGATCATCACTTGCGCGCCATTGGCGAAATCACCGAACTGCGCTTCCCACAGAACCAGAGTTTTTGGGTCTGCACTGGCATAGCCATATTCGAAACCGAGCACGCCGAATTCTGAGAGCGTGGAATCAAGGACTTCGAACCGTCCGTGGGGAAGCGTCGAAAGCGGGATATATTTATGCTCGTCGCGCTGATCCACCCATACCGAGTGGCGCTGGCTGAATGTCCCGCGTCCCGAATCCTGGCCCGACAGGCGGACGCCATAGCCTTCGGACAGGAGCGATCCGAACGCGAGCGCTTCGCCCGTCGCCCAGTCATAACCGGCGCCCGATGCGAACATTGCGCGCTTGGCATCCAGCACGCGGTTCAGTGTCGGATGAACCGTCAGATCAGCCGGAACCGTCGTCAGCGTCCGGCCCAGCGCATCGAACAATTTCTTTTCAATGCCGGTATCGACATTGCGTCGCGCGGTTTCGGGGTCGGCAGGCTTGTGCAGCCCCGCCCAGCGCCCGCCGAACCAGTCTGCTGCGTTCGCCTTGTAATTTGCGCCGGCCTTGAATTCCTCTTCAAGCATGGCGGTAAAGCGCATGACATGTTCGGGCGCCCAATCCTTGTCGATCGTGTCTTCGGCGATCAGGCGCGCGGCATAGACATCACTGACCCCCGGATGGCCCTTGATCGTCTTGTACATCAGCGGCTGGGTAAAGCCGGGTTCGTCACCCTCGTTATGGCCGAACCGTCGGTAACACCACATGTCGATGACGATGTCGCGGTGGAACCGCTGGCGGAACTCGATCGCCATCTTGCACGCGAAGGTCACCGCTTCAGGGTCGTCGCCGTTGACGTGAAAGATGGGTGCCTGCACACCTTTCGCCACGTCGGACGGATAGGGTGATGAGCGTGCGAACTGCGGCGACGTCGTAAAACCGATCTGGTTATTGATGATGAAATGGATGCAACCACCGGTGTTGTAGCCGCGCACGCCCGAAAAGCCGAGGCATTCCCACACGATCCCCTGACCCGCAAACGCCGCGTCGCCGTGAAGCAGCACCGGGAGGACCTGAATATGATCCTCAAGGTCATCGCGGTCGGTCTGGATGGCGCGCGCCTTGCCCAGCACGACCGGGTCCGCCGCTTCGAGATGCGACGGGTTGGGGACAAGGCTCATATGCACCTTGATCCCGTCGAATTCGCGGTCGGTTGACGTGCCCAAATGGTACTTCACATCGCCCGACCCGCCGACGTCATCGGGGTTCGCACTGCCGCCCGAAAACTCGTGGAAGATCACGCGGTATGGCTTGGCCATCACGTTCGCTAGCATATTGAGGCGCCCGCGGTGGGCCATGCCGTACACGATCTCGCGCACGCCGAACTGGCCACCATATTTGATGATGGATTCAAGCGCCGGGATCATCGCTTCGCCACCGTCAAGGCCGAAGCGCTTCGTGCCGACATATTTCTTGCCGAGGAAGCGCTCCCATTGTTCCGCCTCGATCACCTTGGCGAGGATGGCTTTCTTGCCTTCGGGTGAAAAACTGATTGCAGCGTCCTTGCCTTCCAGCCGTTCCTGAAGGAACTTGCGTTCCTCGACATCGGATATGTGCATGTACTCAAGGCCGACATTGCCACAATAATTTGCGCGCAACGTTGCGACCAGTTCGCGGATGCTGCCCCATTCATAGCCGAGCGCGCCGCCAAGATAGATTTTGCGGTCGAGATCGGCCTCCGTAAATCCGTGATATTCGGGCGTCAGGTCGGCGGGCAGATCGGTCTTGGTCAGGCCGAGAGGATCGAGATTGGCAGCGAGATGGCCACGCACGCGGTATGTGCGGATCAGCATCATCGCCTTGATCGAATCCGACGCCGCCTTGACGAGGTCACCCTCGGCCACCGGCGCACCCGCTTTTGCAGCAGCTTTCTTGATTTCGACCGCCATCTGCGTCGGGTCGAGCGCGGCGGTCAGTGCGTCAGTGTCAAGTGGCGGCCAGTTGGCGCGCGCCCAGCTGGGTCCTGCGTCATGTTCGGCGGTGAAACTGTCGTTCTCGATACCCATCAATCGGTCCTTCAACCATCCTCGTCATTCCCGCGAAGGCGGGAATCCAACTCCTAATGTCGAGCTTCGGGAGTTGGATCCCTGCCTGCGCGGGGATGACGAAGTAAAGTGCTATCCCTGCAACAAAGCTTTCAGCGTCACCCCTAATTCGGACGGGCTTGGCGAAACTTTAATCCCGGCCGCTTCCATCGCCGCGATCTTGTCTTCCGCGCCGCCCTTGCCGCCGGATACGATTGCCCCGGCATGGCCCATGCGACGACCGGGAGGGGCGGTGAGGCCTGCGATAAACCCAACCATCGGTTTCCGGCGCCCGCGCTTGGCTTCGTCGATCAGGAATTGCGCTCCTGCTTCTTCCGCATCGCCGCCGATTTCGCCGATCATGATGATTGATTGCGTCGCGTCGTCGGCCATGAACAGTTCGAGGACGTCGACAAAGTTGGTCCCGTTGACGGGATCGCCGCCGATGCCGACCGCGGTCGTCTGGCCCAATCCTTCGGCGGTCGTCTGGAACACTGCTTCATAGGTCAGCGTGCCGGAACGCGAAACGACGCCCACCGAGCCTTTCGAAAAGATGCTGCCGGGCATGATGCCGATCTTGCACTCGCCGGGCGTCAGAACCCCGGGGCAGTTCGGCCCGATCAGCCGCGACTTGCTGCCCGACAGCGCGCGCTTCACCTTGACCATGTCAAGTACCGGAATCCCCTCCGTAATGCACACGATCAGCGGCACTTCGGCATCGATCGCTTCCAGGATCGAATCCGCAGCGAATGGCGGCGGAACGTAAACGACCGATGCGTCTGCCCCCGTCTTCGCGACTGCTTCCGTGACCGTATCGAACACCGGCAAGTCGATATGCGTTGTCCCGCCCTTGCCCGGCGTGACGCCCCCGACCATCTGCGTGCCATAGGCCAGCGCCTGCTGCGTATGGAAACTGCCGGTCTCGCCGGTCATCCCCTGCGTGATGACGCGGGTGTTCTTGTTGACGAGGATGCTCATGCTCTTTGTGCTCCTGCGAAAGCAGGAGCCGTGGAGGCACATCCGCTCAATTCCATTGCGTCGTGTCGAACAGATCGCGCCATTCCGGATTGTCCTTCTCGATAAGTTCGATCTTCCAAGGTCTCTTCCACTTCTTCATCTGCAATTCCCGCTGACGGGCATTCTGAATGTCGTCGAATGTTTCGAACCAGACCAGCAATTTGCAACCATGGTCGGTGGCATATTCCGATCCGACGCCGTTCCGATGTTCCCACGTCCGCTTCGCAAGATCGCTAGTTACACCAAGATACGTCCGGCCTCGACGATGGTTGGCCATAAGATAGACATATCCGAGTCTACTCAATTCCCAGCGCTTCTGCGAAAGCAGGAGCTTTGGACATTACGAACGAACCTCATTCCACTTCACTCTCCAACGCTCCGGCCTTCGCCGGAGCACGAGATCAACCCAAGCTCCCATCAATCGCCCGACACGCCACCAGCAATTCCTTTACTGCGTCGACCGAGACCGTCAGCCCCGCCTTGTCCTCGGCGTCGAGTTCAATCTCGATCACCTTCTCCACGCCGCCCGCGCCGATCTGGACGGGGACGCCGACATACAGATCTTTCACGCCATATTGGCCGGTGACATAGGCGGCGCAGGGCAGGATGCGTTTCTGGTCGTTGAGATACGCCTCCGCCATCGCGATTCCGCTTGCTGCCGGTGCATAGAAGGCCGAGCCATTGCCGAGCAGCGCGACAATCTCGCCGCCGCCGCCACGCGTGCGCTTGACGATTGCATCGATCTTGTCCTGCGACGAGAGACCCATCTTTACCAGATCGGGCACCGGAATGCCGTTGACTGTCGAATAGCGGACGACCGGCACCATCGTATCGCCATGCCCGCCAAGCACGAAGGTATTCACATCGCGCACCGAAACCTTGAACTCGTCGGCGACGAAATGGCTGAATCTTGCTGAGTCCAGCACGCCCGCCATGCCGACGACCATATGGTGCGGGAGCCCCGAAAACTCACGCAAGGCCCACACCATCGCGTCGAGCGGATTGGTGATGCAGATCACGAACGCACCCGGCGCATTCGCCTTGATGCCTTCGCCCACCGCCTTCATGACTTTCAGGTTTATGCCGAGCAGGTCGTCGCGGCTCATCCCTGCCTTGCGCGGAACACCGGCAGTGACAATGATGACGTCTGCCCCGGCAATGTCCTTGTAATCATTGGTGCCGGTGATTTTTGCGTCGAACCCCTCGATTGGGCCGCATTGCAACAGGTCGAGCGCTTTGCCTTGTGGAATGCCCTCTGCAACGTCGAACAGGACGATATCACCCAGTTCCTTCTGCGCCGCGAGGTGGGCGAGGGTGCCGCCGATATTCCCCGCGCCGATGAGCGCGATTTTCTTGCGAGCCATGGGGCCGTGAGTCCTTCCCAGTTTCGTTACGGAATTGCGCGCGCCTTATGCGTTATGACGCGGCGTCGCAACTCCTGAAATGGCCGTTTCGGGGATTATCTTTGCACATGGTTCGCATTAGCGGGAAATCATTTCCCTGCCAGTTCAGTCACCATTATTTCCCAATGTTTTACATTGTCATCAAGTGCCGCCACCGGAAGCCGCTCATCCTTGCCATGGGCACGCAGGTCGACGGGGACACGCAGCCATTCACCGCTTGTGCCATAAATGGGGATGCCGGCAACGCGAAACGGACGCGCATCGCTCGCCCCTGTCGACATTTCGGGCGCCACCGGCATGCCGGGGTGCAAGGTCGTAACGGCTTTTGTAAAAGCGGCTGTCACGTCAGGACGCAACGGTGACGCAAGCGAAGCGACATAATCGTCGTTGCGTGTCACGATAACGCCCGGGTCGCCCGCAATCCTTGCCAGTTCACCCTTGACCGCATCGGGATCGATACCGGGGAAAAGTCGGCAATTGACCATGGCAGTGGCAAGTTGCGGCAACGCATTGTCGGCGTGACCGCCGAACAGGCGCGTCGGGACGCAACGCGTGCGGGTCAGCCCGACATAGGTGTCGTCGGCTTCGATCATGTCGGCGGCTGCGCCATCTTTGGGATTGGCAAGCCAGCGCCTGATGGCGTCACGTATCGCCGGCCGCGGATCGACCTTCGCCGCTGCGGCGAAATAGGCGCGCGTCGTTTCATTCTGCATGGGTTCGAACCGGTAAGACTCAAGCCGTTCCAGCGCGTGAGATAACTGATATATTGCGTTGTCCTTGCGCGGTTTGGACGAATGCCCGCCACGATTGCGCACTGTAAAGCTATAGCCTGCAAAGGTCTTTTCGGCGGTCTGAATCTGGGCGCCCAGTGGTTTGTCGTCGCCCGTAAAACCAATGCCACCACCGTCGGCGTTCAGGCCAAATTCGACCGTGCCGATAATGTCCTTCCATGATTTTGCGCCATTGTCGGCACCGATGCCGTTTGTTTCTTCATCGCCTGTAAAAAACACGACAATATCACGGTGCGGCTTGAACCCTGCCTTTCGCAGATTGATCAGCGCCTGCGTGATGCCGACGATTCCTGCCTTCATGTCGATGGTGCCGCGCCCGTAATAATAACCGTCTTTTTCCGTCAGAACGAATGGGTCGGTTGTTGAATCCTCGCGCTTCGCTTCGACGACATCCATATGCCCCATTAGCATGATGCCGCCTTTGGCTTGGGCGTGAACAGCGGCGGGCCAGCGCACGATCAGCGCGGCCGTCTTGTCACGCTGCGACCCGTCCTTGTTCGTCGTATCATAGGGGATCAGGTGAATGTCGATATCGCGCCATCCCGCCGCCTTGAACTGGTCGGCCAGATATTGCGCCATTTCAGGCACTTTGCCACGCCCCATGACTGTCGGCGTGTTGATGACATGTTCGAACATGGCGCGGGTTGCGTCGTGGCTTGGCGCCGGGGCGGCGACAACGGCGGTGGATGCGCTTGCTGCAAGTGCGATCATCATTGTGCGGTCAAACATCTCGGTCCCTATGGTGCGTGCCGGGGCGATGCTGGCGCGAACCGCGGCAAGAAGCAAGCGCGGCTGCACCCGGCTAACCGCATCTTAAAGGACGGGACGCTAAGTATCGATCATGAACGCCACGCCATATCCGGATAAGGTTGCCAGCCCGGTCCACGCCGTCGATCTGTTGCGGTTCGCGGCTGCGCTGTTTGTTGTCGCCTATCATTATGGCACCGGTTTTGCGCGATCGCCCAGTCCTCACAGCACCGCAGTCATGGGCGGCGACGTGCTCCCTCTCGATCTTTCCCGGTGGACGTCAAGCGGCTGGATCGGGGTTGAAATCTTTTTTGTCATTTCGGGCTATGTCATTGCGATGTCTGCGCGCGATGCGGATGCCGCGACATTTGTTCGACGGCGGATGTTGCGTCTTTTGCCGGCAACATGGCTGTGCGCGACGATAACATTTGCCGCGCTTGCCGCATCGCATGCCGACGGCCTTGCGGTCCTGACCACGCAGTGGCTTGCCTCAGTTGGCTATTCGCCCTTCGGCGACATGATCGATGCATCTTACTGGACACTTGGCATCGAACTTGGGTTCTATCTGATGGTTACGGGTGCAATCGCCTGTAGCGGGACGGCGCGCACGCTTGATCTGCTGGCGCTGATCATCGGCATGGGAAGTGCGATATTCTGGTTTGCCGTCCTTGGGGGGTGGTCGGGTGATGTCTCACGGTTGCTGCAGATTCTGCTGGTTCAGCATGGTTGTTTTTTTGCGTTGGGGATCACCATCTGTTCAGTCCATGAACGCGGGCTGACGACCGGGCGCATGGCGGTGATGCTGGTCATGATTGCCGCCACATCAATCGAGACGATGTTGCACGCGCGGTTCATGGCCGGGCTGCTCATCATAACAGAGACGAGCATGCTGTCATTGTGGATTTTCCTGATGGCCGTCGCCATTCTGATGGCGGCGCAAAAGCTGCAAAGCCGTCTTGCCGCACTGCCTGGTTGCGGTGTTTTCCGAACGCTCGGGCTGATGACGTTTCCGCTCTACCTGATCCATCAGGATGCCGGTGTCGTGCTGCTCGCCACGTTGATGCGATGCGGCGTTCATGCGGCCGCCGCCACAGTCATGACAGTCAGTGCTGCCGTCGCCATTGCGTGGCTCATTGCCGTCTATGCAGAACCATGGTTGCGCATTGTTTTGCGGCGCAGGATTGGCGATATCAGCCCGTCCCGTGCCCAAGCGCCAGATAATCCGCCGATTGCATTTCGATCAGCCGGCTGACAGTCCGGTCGAATTCGAAACTGCCCCCGGACTCGATGGCGCCACTGTCATAAAGGTCATGCGGATTGGCGTCTGCGGTCGCGATCAGCTTGACCTTATGCTCATATAATGCATCGATCAGTGTCACGAACCGCGCCACTTCGTTGCGGTTTTCGGGCCCGAGTTTTGGAATGCCGACGACAAACACGCTGTGATAACGGCGTGCAATGGCCAGATAGTCACTGGCCCCCCGTGCCTCTCCGCACAATCGTTTGAAACTGAATACGGCGACACCTTTCAGGCTTTTTGGCACATGCAGCATGCGTGCGCCGCCAAGATCGATTTCGGCCGTCGGCACATGCTGGGCATCTTCGGGCGGATAATCGGTCAATTTGAAAAATGCATCGCGCACCGCCGCTGTTGCCGCGGGTCCGCTGGGCACATGCCAGGTTTTCACGCCCGCCATGCGCTGCATCCGGTAATCGGTCGGGCCGTTCAGCGCGATCACGTCCAGCCGCCGTTCGACAGCGGCGATAAAGGGCAGGAAATGTTCGCGGTTCAGGCCGTCCCTGTACAGGTCGGATGGCGCGCGGTTTGACGTCGTGACAATGGTGACACCAGCATCGAGCAAACCGGTGAACAGGCGTGACAGGATCATCGCGTCGGCACTGTTGTTGACGACCAATTCGTCAAAGCACAAGCAGCGTGCATCCTGCGCAAAGTCGAGTGCGACGTGGGGAATGGGGTCACCGGGTCTGGCCGCGCGCCACGCGCGCATGCTCTGATGCATTTCGATCATGAATTCATGGAAATGGACACGTCGTTTGCGGTGGATGTCGAGGCCGTTGAAAAACAAATCCATCAGCATCGATTTGCCGCGGCCAACACCACCCCACAAATAAATTCCCTTGGGCGGCACGGGTGGTGCCGTGATCATGCGCCACAGGATCGACCCGCGTGGGGGCACGGCTTCCAGTTCGGATTGCAGGCGGGCGAGACGCGTGGCCGCATCGGCCTGAACCGTGTCCTTGCAAAGCTCACCCGCCGTGACAAGGGCGTTGTAGCGGTCGAGGACGCTCACGGCAGGCTATACGGCCCGTTCGACGACCAGTTTCTTCACTTCGGCAATCGCGCGTGCCGGGTTCAACCCTTTGGGACAGGCATTGGCGCAATTCATGATCGTGTGGCAACGATACAGGCGGAACGGGTCTTCCAGTTCATCCAGCCGCTCGCCCGTCATTTCGTCGCGGCTGTCGGCAAGCCAGCGATAGGCCTGCAACAGGATCGCAGGGCCGAGAAACTTGTCGCTGTTCCACCAGTAGCTCGGGCAACTCGTCGAACAGCAGGCGCACAGGATGCATTCGTAAAGGCCGTCGAGCTTTGCCCGGTCGTCGGGCGATTGCAGGCGCTCGGTGCCCGATGGCGTCGGCGTGACGGTTTTTAGCCACGGCTGAATGCTCGCATATTGTGCATAGAAATGCGTGAAGTCCGGCACCAGATCCTTGATGACGTCCATATGGGGCAGGGGCGTGATCCGTACATCGTCCCTGATCTCCTCGATCGCGGTCGTGCAGGCCAGGCCGTTCTTGCCGTCAATGTTCATCGCGCATGACCCGCAAATCCCCTCACGACATGACCGGCGGAACGTCAGCGACGAATCCTGTTCGCCCTTCATCTTGATCAGCGCGTCGAGCACCATGGGTCCGCACGTGTCGAGATCGACTTCGAAATCATCGTAGCGCGGGTTCTCTCCGCTGTCGGGATCATAACGATAGATCTTGAATTTTTTGATCCGCGTTGCCCCCGCTGTGGCTTTGTTCACGCGGCCGGTGCGCTTGATCTTGCTGTTTGCGGGAAGGGTAAGCTCGGCCATGACGTGGTTGTCCTGTGGGTTATACCCTCCCATTTGCAACGCAGCGGGTTAAGTTCAAGTGCAATGTGCGTGCGTCATGATTGCGTGGTTGATAATTTTACATAACCCGACTTGAAACTGATTGAGGCAATCCCATCTCACGTCATGCCGGATGCCAATCGGGTCCGGCATACCCTCTGATTGCTTGAAAGGATCAGTTCATGCGTAATGGTTTTGATTTCACCCCTTATCGTCGTTCGGCCATTGGTTTCGACCGGTTGTTCGACGTTCTTGAAACGGCAGCCCGCACCCCGGCTGTCGATAATTATCCGCCTTTCGACATCGAGCGTCAGGGTGATGAGGCGTACCGCATCACGCTTGCCGTCGCCGGGTTTACGCCTGACGAAATCGACATGACCGCACAGCAGAACCTGCTCGTCGTGACGGGCAGGAAAGCCGACAGCGACGAGAGCCGAAGCTTTGTCCATCGCGGCATTGCGGCGCGCGGGTTCGAACGCAAGTTCGAGCTGGCCGATTATGTCCAGGTGTCGGGTGCAAAACTTGAAAACGGTCTTTTGACCATCGATCTCATCCGTGAAGTTCCCGAAGCGATGCGTCCGCGCAAGATCGCTATCGGCGGCCAGACGCCGGTGCTTGAGGTTGCAAAAGCAGCGTAATCCAACCAATCCTCGTCATTTCCGCTTTTGCGGGAATGACGAGGTTATGGATGACGATCAGTGTGATACGGGTTCGCGCTGCGCACCCCAGTCGAGCTTGCGCGTGACATACATCACCCCCGCCAGCGCCACAAACAGCATCAGCGAACCGATCAGAAGCGAATAAGCCTCAAGGCTCAGCAGAATATAAAGCACTGCATAAAGCGCAGTCAGCAATCCGCCGATATATCCTGCCCGCTTCCAGCCTTTCAGCACCGCTGCTGCGTACGCCGTTATCAACCCGATGATGCCTGCCGAGGCGACCAGATAGGCAGGCGTGAACCCGATCACTTCTGCAAAGGCAAGCAGCAGCGCAAAGAACAGCACCAGCCCAACGCCGACGAGCAGATATTCCACAGCCGCGACGCGTACGCCGCCGATCACATCGAACATCAAAAGCGCAAGAAACGTAAAACCGATGAACAGGAAACCATATTTGGTTGCACGGTTGACTTGCGAATATACATCGACGGGTTGGACAAGGCTGATGCTCGCCACACCCGTTGCCGTGCCCGGCGTGGCAGAGCGATCCCTGCCGCCCGTCGCGGCTTGCACAAGCTCATCGCTTGCATTCACGAGCGACTGGCCAAGCGCAAGGTTGCCGACACGATAGGTCGCCTTGAACCCGGCCTCTGAAACGGTGCGCGTCACCGGCAAAAAGCCACCCTGAAAACTCGGACTGGGCCACGGCGATGTCACTGTCCATGTGGTATCGCCCGCGCGCGGCGCAAGCGTGAGCGAATCGCTACCCCGGAAACGATAATCGAAATCGGCGACGATCGGTGCCGTTGGCAATGCGCTGGCATCATACCATGCAAAAAATCCCGTGCCATTTGTCGCACCAAGACCATGACCGGGCTCCAGCTTCAGCGTTGCACTGCCGATGCGCACCGCAGGCGGCATCCCGAACAAGCCGCGCGCATCGGACAGGCCGAACCGGAGTTCGGCACGCGCGAAGACCAGCGATGCCACGGGCACCCCGATTCTCTCAAGGTCCGACGGCATGACGAACTTTGCGTGCCCGGTCAGCGTGGTTTCATAAACCACAGCTTCGTATATCGACCGGGTCAGTGGTTTTGCGGCGATCCTGGTGTCGAGCGCTGATGTTTCTGGCGACAGGACGAGTTCTTTCCAAATCGTCGAGGTCTTGGTAATTGCCTTGCCGCCTTTTTCAACGGTTTCGGTCGTCTGCGCCTGATAGGGGATGACCAGCACCGGGCCGCCGATCGTCTGTGGTCCGCCCCAGCCTTCGACAATCGACGTGCCTGCGGTTTCGGACTGGGTCTGACGGTCCCAGTTCAGCAGATAGATCGAAAAAAGCGGGACACTCAGCAACGCAGCGATGAGCATTGCGATTCCCAGCTTGCCCCCCGGCGTGCGTTCGCGGCGAAGCGTGTCGGTAACCGTCATGACCTTCTCCAAATAATTTCGGGGACACTATACTTAAATAATTTCGGGGACACTATACTTAATTCCGGCCACCACGTCTTGCAGCATGTCGGAAACTTCAGATAATTAAGTATTGTGTCCCCGAATTATGCATTCTCAGGCTGTCATTTTGATGTCAGCTTCATAGTCGCTGCGAAACCGGTTGCGCAGGCTGACCTTGTCGATTTTCTCGGTCCCCAGTCGGGGAAGCGGATCGTCCGAGACCCAGATCCGTACCGGCACCTTGAACGGCGCGAGGGTTTCACCGAGGAAAAAGCACAAGGCTTCATCGCTGACATGCCTGCCGGGATGATAATGGACCACGGCGCCGACGATTTCGCCCAGACGCTCATCGGGCAGGCCGAACACGCAGGCTTCGGCGACGCAAGGATGCGCATAGATCGCTGCCTCGACTTCCTGACAGCTGATGTTTTCGCCACCCCGGATGATGATGTCCTTCTTGCGGTCGACGATGTACAGATAGCTGTCGGGGTCGAGATAACCGATATCACCGGTGCGGAAATACCCATCCGATGTCATCGCGCTTCTGGTTGCATCGTCGCGGTTCCAGTAACCACTGAAATTGGCGACCGTGCGAATACAGATTTCGCCGCGGTCGCCCTGCGCCACCCGTTGCCCGTCATCGTCAAGAATGGCAACATCGACAAGCGGTGCATAGGCGCGACCGGTCGAATTGGGCTTGTCGAGGTAATTTGTCGAAAATGATCCGCACCCAACGCCATTTGTTTCCGTCAGGCCATAGCCAAGCTGGGGCGGGGCGGACAATTCGTCATTCAGACGACGGACATGTTCGGGCGGCCGTGGTGCACCCCCCGCAGCAAAACCCTGAACCGACGACAAGTCATAATTTGCCCGCTCGGGATGGTTCATGATTTCCCAGCTCATCAGCGGCACGCCGGTAAAGCTGGTCACCCGTTCGCGTTCGATCAGTTGCAGTGCGTGCAGCACATCCCATTTTGGCATCATCACGATTTTGCGGCCGATCGCAAAGCTCAACAGCATCATCGGAACTTCGCCGGTCACATGAAACATGGGAACCGTCATCAACGTGGCGTGTTGCGGGCGTGAGTCTTTCACTGCCCCGTCCTCGATCCCGATCTGCAACTGCATCAGCGCTTGGGCGATGTAGCAGAATGTCCCCTGCACGACGGCGCGGTGGGTGGAGTATGCCCCTTTCGACTGCCCGGTCGAACCGCTTGTGAACAAGATGGTCGCGATGTCATCCCCGGTCAGCCCGGGCAATGGGGACTGACCGTCTGCCAGGCGTATGGGCGCCATCGCCTGATCAAGGGGCAGAGCGATATCGAGCGTGATGATATCACACCCGGGATTGCCGTCGCATTCCATAATCCTTTTGGCGCGCTGAGGATCGGCAAAGACCAGCGTGCAGCCGACATCGGCAATGCCGGTGCACAGTTCGGCGCCCTGCCACCAGCCGTTGAGCAGAGTCGCAACGCCGCCCGCCATGAGAATGCCCATGTAGATGACAATCCACAATGGCGCGTTGCGCATGGCAATGCCCACGCGGTCCCCCTTTTTGAGGCCATATGCACCGATCAGCGCCTGTGCGACAGCAATGGCGGCATCATGCACGACGGCAAAGCTCAGTCGTTCTTCGCCATCGACAATGAAATCCGCATCGGCATGCTCTGCACAGAAATGTGCGAAATAATCGCGAAGCGTTGCCGGTGCATTGGCGACAATCGGGACGGCCACGCCGCAGGGCAGGGTAAAGCGGCCCAGCGGCAGCGCGCCGCCCTCCGCGGACAGCGCAGCGATTGCCTTATCGACCCGCATATCCAACACTGACGGCATGTCATTCTCTCCGCTTGGGTTTATGCTTTGACGCCGTTATGAAGCGCGAAAGTCGCGGGGAAAAGCCTTGATTCTGAAATTGGTCACGGACGCTACGGCAATCATGGGGTCTTCGGCCATACAATGGACCGACCTTCACTTGTCGCCGGTTGCGCTCGATCTCGGTTTTTTCAAATTGCGCTGGTACAGCCTGGCCTACATTGCCGGAATTCTTGTCGGCTGGTGGTATTTGCTCCGGCTTCTTGCACAGCCGGGCGCGCCGATGGCCAGGCGCCATGCCGATGACTTCATCTTCTACATGACGCTTGGCATCATTCTTGGCGGCCGACTGGGCTATATCCTGTTCTACAAACCCGAAATGCTGGGGACGCCGCTGGAAATCGTGAAATTGTGGGAAGGCGGCATGTCGCTCCACGGCGGGTTCCTCGGCGTCATCACCGGCCTGTGGCTGTTCTGCCGCAAACATGATCTGAAGATGATTCGTGTGTGTGATTATGTCGCGGTGGCGACGCCGTTCGGACTGTTTTTCGGGCGCCTGGCAAATTTCGTGAATGGCGAGCTGTGGGGACGGCCGACCGGTCTGCCATGGGGAATCGTTTTCCCCGGTGCCGGTCCTGAGCCGCGTCATCCCAGCCAGCTTTATGAAGCAGGGATCGAGGGTGTTTTCATGTTCATCGTCCTGTGGATCATGTTCTGGAAAACCGATGCGCGCTATCAGCCGGGAAAGCTGGTTGGCACTGGCCTGATCATCTATGGTGTCTCACGCTCGCTCCTCGAACTGGTGCGACAGCCCGATGCGGGACTGGAAAATCTGTCGTGGGGTCTCACGATGGGCCAGACGCTGTCGATCCCGATGCTGGTTGCCGGACTTTACATGTTCGCAACCGCCAAAAAGCGTCGGGTTCGTGTTGAATCGATTGCGGGAACGACCAGTGTGGCCTGAGCCTTGTCCTGCCCGCAAATGACCAGCGTCTTGACGCGCCTTCCCGAACATATGGCCCGTGCGATTACACTGGCGGGACCGATCCCGGTGTCGCAATTCATGGCGGCGGCGAATGCCGACTATTATGCTCATCAGGCACCCATCGGCGGCGATTTCATCACTGCACCCGAAATCAGCCAGATGTTCGGCGAACTGATTGGCGTTGCACTTGCCGACATATGGGACCGCGCAGGACGGCCCGCGTGCCATTATGTCGAACTGGGTCCGGGGCGCGCGACGCTCGCCGTCGACGCGCTGCGGGCGATGGCGACGGCAGGCCTGCGCCCGAATATTCATTTTGTCGAAACGTCGCAGGCAATGCGCACGCGTCAGGCAGAACATGTCCCCGACGCGACATGGCATGATGACGTCAGGTCGCTGCCTGACGATGCACCATTGCTGATCGTTGCCAATGAATTTTTCGACGCCCTGCCGATCGAACAGCTTGTGCGCGGACCCGACAGCTGGCACCAGCGGCTGGTCGCATGTCAGGACATGCTGTTCCTGCCCGTCACGGGAAAGCCCGTACCGGAGGCGATCATTCCGGCGGCGCTGCGCAATGGTCCGGTCGGGAGTATCGTCGAAACGGCACCCGCCAGCGTCGGCATCATCCGTGCGCTCAGCGGACGACTGGCAGGGCAGGGGGGGGCCGCACTCATCATCGATTATGGGTATGACGGCCCGGCGCTCGGGGACACGCTGCAGGCCGTGCGTCATCATCGCTATGCCAATCCGTTCGACACGCCGGGATCGGTCGATTTGTCGGCACATGTCGATTTTGCAACGCTGCGTGCGGCGGCAATCGTGGCGGGATCGGCCGTGCACGGGCCTGTGTCGCAACGCGACTTTTTGGGCAGTCTCGGCATTGCATCGCGGGCGGCGGCACTGGCACGGCAATCGCCGGACCGCACGGACGATATAACAGCGGCCCATCAGCGACTGACGGACCCTGTCGCAATGGGCACGCTGTTCCGGGTGATGGGTCTGACCGGCACCGACTGGCCGGTTCCGATGGGGTTCGCATGATCGATATCACCACCGTGCCATTGCTGATGCGAACACGACACGGCTTTCTGGGGCGGCAGGGCGGCGTGTCGCAAGGCGTGGTTGCAGGCCTGAATGTCGGTTTCGGGTCAGGCGATGACACGACGGCCATTTTCGAAAACCGGCGCCGCGCCCTTGCCGCCGTTGCGCCCGGCGCGTCGCTGGTGACGGTCTATCAGGCTCATTCGGCTGATGTCGTGCCGGTCACGGCGCCATATCCCGACGATGCGCGACCTCATGCCGATGCGATGGTGACGGCCACAGCTGGTCTTGCTCTCGGCATTCTGACTGCCGATTGTGCGCCGGTGCTGATGGCCGACGAAGCGGCAGGCGTCATCGGCGCGGCGCATGCGGGATGGAAGGGGGCGCTTGCCGGCATTACCGATGCAACGATCCTTGCCATGGAAAAACTGGGCGCACGGCGCAACCGGATCGCCGCCGCGATCGGCCCTTGTATCGCGCGCGCCTCTTATGAAGTGGATGCGCTGTTCCTGAAGCGCTTTGTCGAAATTGACCCCGCTGCCGAACGCTTTTTTGCCGATGGCAAACGAGCCGGTCGCCATCAGTTTGATCTTGAAGCTTATGTTGCGCAGCGGCTGGCCAGCGCCGGGATCATGCGGGTCGTGGCACTTGGTCTCGACACTTATGCACTGCCCGAACGTTATTATAGTTTCCGGCGCGCGACGCATGGCGGCCACGCCGATTATGGCCGGCAAATGTCGTTGATCGCGCTTTGAACGCAGTCAACCTGCACCTTAACATCATGTTGTTTGTGGTTCATGCAACAACGCGTAGGGTCGATGCGTTGAGAGATTATAAGTCGCCAAGGGAGTTTTTTATGCGTCGTCTGATTTTCGCCATGAGCGCCGTTGCGATGGTTGCACCGACACTGGCCATCGTCACCCCTGCCGAGGCAAAGACGGTTTACAAGGAATGGACCGGCAGGAATGGCAAGCGCTATTGCCGCCGCTCTGATGGGACAACCGGATTGATTGTTGGCGGTGTCGCGGGTGTGCTTGCGGGCCGCACAATCGACACGAGCGGCGACCGGACGCTTGGTACGCTGGGTGGTGCTGCGGCCGGCGCTTTGCTGGGTCGTGAAGTAGACCGGCATATCTCGCGCCGCCAGTGCAGATAGGCCAGTGAAGATAGCTCTGTGCAGATAGGCATGTTGCGCCGGGCATCATAAACCTGCAATCGCAGTCATGATGTCCGGCATGTCTGATATATCTGGCCCAATATGCGTTGCGACATTTTACCAGTTTGCGCGCTTTGATGATCCGGATGCCGTCCGTCTGTCGCTGGCCGCACGATGTGACCAGGTTGGGATCAGAGGAACGATAATCGTCGCGACAGAAGGGATTAACGCAACGATCGCCGGTTTGTCTGACCAAGTGACACTTGTCCTTGCGCATATTCGCACGTTGCCGGGCTGTGCGGTGCTGGACGTTAAATTTTCCGTCCCCGAAATCATGCCGTTCCACCGCATGAAAGTGCGCCTGAAACGCGAAATCGTGACGATGGGTCGGCCCGACATCGACCCGTTGAGCGACGTGGGGCACTATGTCGCGCCCGAAGACTGGAATGCGCTCATCGACGCACCTGAAACAATCGTCATCGATACGCGCAACGATTATGAAGTTGAAATCGGCAGCTTTGCCGGTGCGATCAATCCCGAAACGAAATGCTTCAGCGAATTTCCGGACTGGTTCCGAACTCATCGTGACGAATTGTCAGGGCACAAAATCGCGATGTTCTGCACCGGCGGCATCCGCTGCGAAAAAGCGACGGCGTTCCTGAAAGCGGAAGGGTTCGACGATGTCTATCACCTCAAAGGCGGCATCCTGAAATATATCGCAGATATTCCCGCAGCGGACAGTCGCTGGGAAGGCGAATGTTTTGTCTTTGATCAAAGAGTCGCCGTCGGCCACGGCCTGTCACCGGGTACGTACGATCTTTGCCACGCCTGCCGCATGCCAGTCGGCGCGGATGACAAGGCGTCAGTGCATTTTGTCGAGGGTGTCAGTTGCCCGAAATGTCATGTCGCCCGCAACGATGTGCAACGCGCCGGCTATGCAGAGCGGCAACGCCAGCAACAGCGCGCCGAGGCGCGGGGTGAGGCACATATCGGCATGGTGAAATCTAACGTCATCCCGCTCTGAATTCAGATATGGATGGCTTTTCCGCGAACACCCATCGCGGCTTCCTTGAACGCTTCCGAATGGGTCGGATGTGCGTGGCAGGTATAGGCGATGTCTTCACTCGTCGCGCCGAATTCCATCGCCAGCGCGGCTTCTGCGATCATCGTGCCTGCCAGCGAGCTGATGATATGGACGCCGAGGACGCGGTCGGTCTTTGCATCCGCAATCACTTTGACGAACCCGTCGGTGTCGCGGTTGGTTTTTGCTCGGCTGTTGCCTGCAAAGGGGAATTTGCCGATCCTGATCTCAGTCTTGTCCCGCGCCTGTTCTTCGGTAAGGCCGACTCCTGCGATTTCGGGGCGGGTGTAGACGACATTGGGAATGACGTCGTGGTTGATGATACCGGTCAGGCCCGCGATGTTTTCGGCGACCGCAATCCCTTCGTCTTCGGCCTTGTGCGCGAGCATCGGACCGGGGACGACATCACCGATTGCCCAGATGCCAGGCACGCCGGTTTCGAAACGTGGCCCGATCTCGATCTGGCCGCGCGTGTTGGTCGCAAGCCCCGCTTTGTCGAGTGCGAGTCCTTCGGTATTCGGGCGGCGGCCAATGCTGACGAGAACCGCGTCTGCCGCGAGCACTTCCGCTGCGCCACCTGCGGCCGGTTCGAGCGTTACAGCAGCTTTTCTGGCTTTCACCGTGACGCCGGTCACTTTCATCGCAGTCCGGATATCGAACCCCTGCTTCTTGAATATCTTTGCTGTTTCCTTGCGCACTTCGCCATCGAAACCGGGCAGAATCTGGTCGAGATATTCGACGATCGTGACCTTTGCGCCAAGCCGCATCCACACGCTTCCGAGTTCCAGACCGATCACCCCGCCACCGATGACGACAAGATGCTCAGGCACTTTGGGCAAGGCCAGTGCCCCCGTCGAATCCACCACCACATCCGTCACCAGACCGACACCGGGCAGCGGCGTGACTGATGATCCGGTTGCGATGACGATATTTTTTGCCCGGTATGATTTGCCGGCAACTTCCACCGTATCGGGGCCGGTGAATGCGGCGAATCCGTGAAGCCAGTCGACCTTGTTCTTCTTGAACAGGAACGCGATACCACTGGTCAGTTCCTTGACCGCCAATGCCTTTTCAGCATGCATCTGGGTCAGGTTGAGTGCCGCCCCCTTGATATCGATCCCGAATTTGGCGAGCGCTCCCGAATGGGCTTCTTCATAAAGTTCGGAGGCGTGGAGCAGCGCCTTTGACGGAATGCAGCCGACATTCAAACAGGTGCCGCCGAGCGTCTCGCGCCCCTCGACGCAGGCCGTCTTCAGGCCGAGCTGGCTGCTGCGGATCGCCGCGACGTAACCGCCGGGTCCGCTGCCGATGATGAGGACGTCATAATCATAATCGGCCATGTCGTTGTTCCATTGCGAGGGAGTCGTTGGCGCGCGCAATAAACTGTCAGCGTGCTGGCGCAACCTTCGGTGACACCAATCCCGCACTGATCGCGTTGAGATAGGCAAGGATTGCAGGTTCTGCAGCCGGGTCGACCGGCGCTTTGTAAACCTCTTTCATTTTCCTGATTTCTGCTGTCCACTGGTCGCTGGTTAGCGCGGGCTGGAACAGGATCATCGACGTCGAATGACATCCGGCGCAATTGGCCGTCATTGCGTCCGATCCGGTGCGAAGCGGGAAGGTCGTGCCGTCTTCGGGCAGCGTGACGGTGATATCGCTGAACGTGAATTTGCTTGGCGGCTGCTGGCTACAGGCGGCGAGCACGCCAAACGCAATCAGAAGCGCTTTCATGCGGTTTTCAGCCTGATATATTCGACACCGTCACGCGCATAGCCGTTCGGGTTCCAGCTTTGGACCAGTGGCTGGATAAGGCCGTCGCTGTTAGTGACACGCACCCCTATGTCCGTGTCACCCGTGATCGGCTTCAGCCGCGCTGTCCATCGCCGGAAGCCATAGGTGTCGGGCGATGTGGTCATCATTGCCGCGGTCACAACGCCGCCTGAAAGGATTTCGACACGCGTGGCGCTGCTTTTGCCGCCCATGGCAATGCCCCTCAAGTCGACAGGCTGGCGTGGCATGACCACTGCCCCGTCGGCGTGGCTGGTGACCCAGCCCCGCGGCACCATGGTGCTGATCGGGCGCGTCGGGAAATCCTTGTCGCCCGGTTTGACGGGAACAGTCGGCACGCGATAGGCCTTTGCCATCCAGAAATTCTGATCCTCTCCCGTGAGCACCTCGATATCGCTGAGCATCTTGACCCAATAGGTCGAATACCAGCCGGGCACCACAATCCGTAACGGAAACCCATTGAGCAGCGGCAGGGCACTGCCGTTCATCGCAAAGGCGACGATGGTGTCGTCGGCGCGCGCGATGTCGATGGGAATCGACTTGATAAACTGTGGCGCACCATCGACCGGCGGCCGGTCCAGCCCCTTGAACCGCACGAAGCGGGCATTGCCACGCACCCCCGCCTTGTCGAGGACATCGCGCAGCCTGACGCCGCGCCACCGGGCATTGCCCATGGCGCCATGCCCCCACTGGGCACCGGGGACGCGTGGGTCGAACAGGCCGCGCGCGTTGCCTGCACACTGGTTGACGGCATTATATTCCACATGTCGCCCCGCGCGCAGCACCTGATCGAGCGACAGCGTCAGCGGGCTTTGCACCGCGCCATAGACAGCGATACGATATCGCTCGACATCGATGCTGGTCGGACAGTCCCAGTGCCAGCGTACGTAGAACTGATCATTAGGGGTGGTCACGCCCTTGTCAAAAACCGCAAACGGCGTTTCGAGCAGCGGCGGGTGAATGCGCTGGACGATCATTTCGCGCTTTTGCGGAAAGCGCGGGCTGAGCGGGCGTACACTGGGACCACCGGGCAAGCCCAGATCGATCATGCGCTGAGCGAGCACGGGCAGCGTGAGTGCGGCGCTCGCCCCGGCTCCGATGATCATGCTGCGACGCGTGAACGGTTGCATGTGCGGGTCATACGTCGATCCGCCGCTGGCTGTCGAGCGTGCATCGCGCCAAAAATTTGCTATGGATGCAACTCATGACCCGTCGCCTGCTCGCCTCGATCCACGACGTCGGACCAAAGTTCGAAACTCAGGTGGACATGCTGGTCGACCGGCTCGAACGCCATGTCGGTGCGGCGAACTTCGCGATGCTGGTCGTGCCTGATCACTGGGACGAAGCGCCGTTGTCCGCTGCGCCTGCGTTTCAGACGAAGCTGCGGCGCTGGGCCGATGCGGGCGTTGAGATGTTTCTGCACGGCTGGCGGCACCGCGACGATGGCCCGGCTCGGGGTTTTGCGCAAAAGCATATGACAGCGGGAGAGGGCGAATTTGCCGCCCTGTCGTTTTCCGATGCGAGCGCACGCATCGCAGACGGGCGCAAGATCGTCGAGGATGCGACCGGTCGCGCGGTGGCGGGGTTCATTGCCCCGGCGTGGCTGTACTCGGCAGGGGCACTTCAGGCTGTGTGCGATGCCGGGTTTGCGCTTGCCGAGGATCATATGAAAGTCTGGCAGCCCATGTCGGGCCGCGTTGTGGCGCGTGGTCCTGTGATCACCTGGGCAAGCCGCAGTCCGGGACGCATCCGCAGTTCCCTGGCGGTCGCCGCCGCCGCACGCCTGTTTCCTAAAGCCGTGTCGACGGCGCGGATTGCCGTCCATCCCGGTGACGTCACGGTGCCCCCGTTGCTTGACAGTATCGACGCGACGTTAAAGCGCTTTGCCGCGACGCACGTCCCCTCGCACTATGCCGATTTGCTGCCCTGAACCAGCGGCACGATTTTCTTTGCAAACATCGACAGCGCCCGGCCGCACGCCTGATCCATATTATAATAAGCATAGTCGGCGAGCCGTCCGGCAAACAGCACCGTGTCGCCGATCTGCGCTGCGTCATCGGCATATTTGTCAAACAGCGCCTGATTCGCGTCATTGGGGATGGGATAATAGGGATCGTTGACGCCGACTTCGAACGCTTGCGGATATTCGTACACCAGCAACGTGTCGTCTGATTGATGATCGGACAGATATTTCTGTTCGGTGATGCGCGTGAAATCAAATTCATTGGGATAGTTTACGGTGCCGCACGGCTGATGATATTTGCGCGCCTCGCGCACGAAATCGAACCGCAGGCTGCGATAGGGCAGGGCGCCATGGGCATATCCGAAATAGGCGTCGATGGGGCCGGTAAAGATCGTGCGCGTCGCAAGCTTTGGCATGGCGGGTGACCATGTCGTCGACGTCTCGACGCAGATGTTCGGGTGATCGAGCATCCGCGCGAACATTGCGGTATAGCCGTCGCGCGGCATCGCCTGAAACCGGTCGGTAAAATAACGGTCATCCCGGCTGACCGCGACCGGGACCCGCGCCGTGACGCCAGGATTGAGGTCGCCCGGCGCCAGGCCCCATTGTTTCATCGTGTAGTTTTTGAAGACCTTGTCGAATATGTAATCGGCGATCAGCTTGAGTTCGGGCCGGTCCGATTCAAGCAGCTTGAGGATTGGGACACGCTGATTGAACCCGACCGCCGACACCAGCGAATTGATGATCTGTTGTCCCAGTGTCCGGGGAAATATCGCTTCGATCGAATTGATATTGAACGGCAATGGCACGAACTGCCCGTCAATATGGCCAAGTACTTTATGAAAATAGGGTCGCCAGTCGGTAAATGCGCCAAGATAGCGCCAGACGGTTTCGCTGTTGGTATGAAAAATATGCGGACCATAGCGGTGCACCAGCAAGCCATCGCGGTCGGCGACGTCATAGGCATTCCCCGCGATGTGATCGCGCTGGTCGATCACCAGCACGCGCTGGTCAAGCTGCGTCGCAATCCGTTCGGCAAGCGTCGCGCCGGTAAATCCGGCACCCACGATCAGCCAGTCATACTGGGTCAAGCCTGCTGCTCCCACACCCGGTCGGTGCGATAGTTGAGCGCGCTCATCCTGCGCCGTTCAAACCGGGGTCCGAGGAAACGATAGAAATACCAGTCTTTCATCGCAAACGGCGTTGCGTGATAGAGGATGCGTTCGAAAAGCGACCAGCGCGTGTTCGGGCTGTCGGGGCGACGATCCGACGGCTTGCACCACAGATCAGGATCGTAAACCGCGTCACCGATGCGAAAGACTCGGTTCATCAGTTCATGATCGGCCAGAACATGCGGCCAGTGGCGCAACGCATAGCCCCCCGCTTGGTTCAATGCAGCAGTCCGGAAACAATAGCCAAACCCCCCGTCATGCGCCTGAAAGCGCAGGATACGGGCGATGATGTTTGCATAAAGCCGGCGCCGGTACCGTGTTGCGGCCGGGTCACCTTCAATTCCGAATGCAAGTGCTGCAATGGTCTTTTCGTTTGTGGTCGTCAGCAACCGGTTTGCCACCGTCAGATAATGTGGCGGATAAAATGTGTCGGCGTCGCAAAACGCGACAAATTCGGTCGTGACAGTCGCGAGCCCGGTCTCAAGCGCGTTGAGCTGACCAGGTTTGCTTTCGTGAAGATAGCGAACGTCGACATCGGGAAAGCGCGCCATCGTCGCGCGCGCGATATCCGCCGATCCGTCCGACGATGCGTTGTCGATCAGCACAAGAGTAAACGACGGATAGGTCTGCGCCGCGATGGCCGCCAGCGTCTGGGGCAGAAACGCGGCTTCATTATAATAAGCGAGAACGAGCGACCAAGACGGGGACATTGGTGATTTCCGGACGTGCAGATTGGCTGCGCTAAGCCAAAGCACCGCGCGCGACAATCCCGTTGCGCGTCGTTCAATCATCACATCTGACTTGGGGTGGGGAACATTGCCTGCCCCCGGGTCGCATCGGTTCAAGCCGTCACCCCCACCCCCCAACCCCCTTCTCATTTCAGAACCGGGCCGGTTGAGTCACCGGATAATGGCTTTTCAACGGCTGCTCAGCCCCATTTGGGGTATGCCCCTTGAAAAATCTTTGCAGGCGGGTGAACTCAGGCCATGGGGATTGCCGCACATTTCATCGACGCTTTGCGTAAATTGCCCCAGCCACTGGCAGCATTCATCGACGATCCCGATGGATTCGGTGCCGCGCTGGACGGTGATCCCGCGATTTTGGGCAGGGCATTTGCCGATGCAGCGGGTGACATGGCGGGGCCGCCCGTGACATTGACGGGTGACGGGTTCGCGTCGGCGGCTTGCGACCGTTACGGCAGCGTCACCGTTGCCGCTCCGCGCTTTCTCGACTGGTTCGACGGCACCGACCCTTTCATCGCTGCGGTTCGCGACATCCACCCGGACCGGCCGCATGTTTCGCTTCTTGCCGATGATCGCAATGGCCGTCCGGTTGCGCTGGCGGCGGGGACGCAGGCGGTGGCGAGGAACTGGCCGCTTGACCCCCTGGTGCGGACGGCGATCGAGCGCGGTGGTTATGCGCTGGTGGCGTTTCGTCCGGGAGCCTTGTCATGGGCACGCGCGCAAAATGCCTATCGCCTGACGCCGGCCGAAATCCGTCTGGTCGAGGCGCTGGCCGGGCATGGTGATTTGCAGCGGGCGGCACAGGCGTGCGGTGTCGCCTATGAAACCGCGCGCAAATTCGTCGCATCCGCCATGCGCAAGACAGGATCAGTCAAACAGACCGAACTGATCCGGGCGACGTTGAGCGTGGCGGCCGGTGAAATGCCTGATACGCGCGGCCTTGGGCGACTGGCACGCGACCTGTTCGGGCTGACCGCGCGACAGGCCGATCTCGCCATCCTGATTGCGCGCGGGGCCAGCCGGGATGAGGCCGCAGCAGCGCTTGGCATTTCATCGCACCGGGCAAAAGCCGATCTGAAATCGGTGTTTCAGGCATGCGGGGTGGCAAGTGCCGTCGACCTTTCGCGAATCTTTAGCGAGATCAATGCGCTGCAAGGTCTTGCCAACGCATGTGAAGTGACGATTGCCGGACCGGCGGGTGACGAACCGCTGCGCCTGGTGCCGCGACGCTGGGCGGCAGGACGCATCGCGGTTGCCGACCACGGCCCTTCGGGGGGCAAACCCGTCTTTGTCTTTCATAGCACGATGACCGGGCGTCATCATTCGCGCCGTTTTGTGACGACGCTCAGAAACGCCGGATACCGGCCGATTATGATCGAGCGACCCGGGTTCGGCCTGACTGACACCGTGGATGGTGACCCCGTGACGGCGGCGGTCAACGACATTGCCGATGTCCGCGCCGCCTTCGGGTTGGGCGCGATCCCGGTCATCGCACGGTGCACCGTCGCCAGTGTGATCGCGACGCTGGCCCATGCGCTGGGCGATGTGTCTGGCGGCGTGATGATCTGGCCGGATGCACCGCCGCGTGACGACCCCAATCGCAAGCGCATGAGCGATCGCGGGCGTGCGTTGTTTGCCCGCCACCCGGCACTGGCGCGCGGTTTTTGCGAACTGCTGTCGCGACGGTCAGGCTCGGCGATTATCGAACGTCTCTGGCGTTCGGGTGCGGCCGGAATTTCCAGTGATCTGACCATTCTCGACACGCCTCAGGATCTGGCTGACATCATCCGTGCGACACGTCAGGCGGCGCTGGGCATGACCGGGTTCATGAACGAAGCTCTTTCGGTAAGCGCCGGGCCACAGCCGGTCTCGGTCCCCGATCCTGGCAACTGGACGATCCTGCTCGGCACCGGTTTCGAACGCTATGATGTGACGGATGCGCGTGCGTTCTGGTGCGCGGCACTGCCCGGTGCGACGGTGGACATCGTCGATGACGGCGTTCATTTCCTGCACCTGACTCACATCGATCATGTCATTGCCGCACTGGACCGGATGAATGCTGATGATGATTATTCGCTGCGCAATGCTTCGATCGGCGACAGGCGCGAGGCACGGATGGCGGGATAGCTGCCAAAGGCAAGGCCGATCAGCGCAGAGAACACTATTGATCCGATGGCTGTTCCTACACCAATCGGCGCCGGAAAATCGGCTATACTTTCAAAGACCGCAGCCAGAATATAGGCAAGGACAAGTCCGGCGCCGCCACCGATCAGGCACAGGACAGCGGCTTCGACAAGGAACTGGTTGCGGATGTCGCTGCGTTTTGCGCCAAGGGCCATGCGCAGGCCGATTTCGCGGGTGCGCTCGGTCACGCTGACCAGCATGATATTCATGATGCCGATGCCGCCGACCAGCAGGCTGATCGAGGCGATGGCGACGAGCACGCCCTGAAACACGCTGGTGACCAGCCCGGATTGCTTCATGAACTCCTCCGTCGTGTTGACGGTGAACGGGCTGATCTCGCCCTCTGCGACATTGTTGCGAGCGCGCAGGACATGCACCATGTTTTTCTTTGCCGTAGCGAGGTCGACACCGTCTTCGAAACCGACGAACAGGATGTGAAGGTCATCCGGCCCTTGCGTCACGGCACTGGCGAAACGCTGGCGTGCCGTGCTGATCGGGACAAGCGTCAGATCATCATTGTCATTGCCAAACGTGCTTCCCTTGCCCTGAAGGACGCCGATGACGGTAAAGGGCACGCGACTGACGCGGATCGTCTGACCAAGCGGGTCGAAATTGCCGAACAGCTTGGTTGCGACGCTGGGGCCAAGGACGATGACGCGTGCGGCGGTGCGCACGTCGGCGTCCGATATAAACCGGCCGGTGTCGATCTCGCTGTTGCCGACAGGACCATAGTCGGGGGTGACACCGATTGCGGTGGTCGTTGCATTGCGTCCCTGAATGACAATCTGGACCGTCGAACGCAGTTGCGGTGCGATGCCGCTGACGCCGGGCACGAGCCGCTGGATCGCGACAGCATCGCGCTCGGTCAGGCGACCACGATCGGCGACACGGCGGCCACCCCTGTTTTCCGGTTGTGGAAACACAATGGCCATGTTCGAACCAAGCTGGTTGATCGAATCCATCACGCTGCGTTTTGCGCCGTCACCCACAGCGACGGCAAGGATGACGGCAAGGACGCCAATCAACACGCCCAATGTCGTCAGGATCGAGCGCATCAGATTGGTGCGCAGCGCGGTCAGGGCAATGGCGATGTTGATGCCCCAACTGGCGATGACACGCTGAACATTCATGCGCGTCGCCGATGTGCGACGGGTGCATCCTCGATCACCTTGCCATCGCGAAACAGGATGCGGCGCCCGGCATAGTCGGCGACATCGGATTCGTGCGTCACGACGACGACGGTGATGCCGTCATCGTTCAGCCGCTGGAAAATGCCCATGATGTCGCTCGACGTCACGCTATCAAGCGCACCTGTCGGTTCGTCGGCAAGCAGCATCAGCGGTTCCGTGACAAGCGCGCGGGCGATGGCGACGCGCTGCTGCTGGCCACCCGAGAGTTTCGCGGGTGTGTGGGACATGCGATCGCTCAGGCCCATGGAGGTAAGCGTTTTGGCGGCGCGGGCACGGCGTTCAGGGCCGCTGAGGCCGGCATAAATAAGCGGCGTTGCCACATTGTCGAGCGCGGTGGTGCGGGCGAGGAGGTTGAACTGCTGGAAAACGAAACCGATTTTCGTGTTGCGGATTGCGGCGAGTTCGTCGCTGGACAAATCCGATATGTCGGTGCCATCGATCCTGAGTGTGCCCGATGTGGGCACATCAAGCGCTCCGATCATGTTCATGAACGTCGACTTTCCCGACCCGCTGGCCCCCATGATGGCCACGAATTCGCCGCGGTTTATAGTGAGGGTAACACCTGCGACGGCATGGACCGTCTCGCCACCAAGGACATAGTCCTTGACGAGGTTCTGCGTTTCGAGGAGCGGCACCGTTATCACGATCGCCGGTTCGCTCGGGGATACGCTCAAATTATTCGCCGTTGGCATTGTCGCTCTCGTCACCTGCATCTTCGGCGGCTTTCTTTTTCACCGTGGAGCGGCTGCGCACGATGATCTTGTCGCCAGATGACAGACCTCCGGTGATTTCGACGAAGTCTTCGCCTTGCAGGCCCAGTTTCACCAGACGTCGTGCCGGTTTGAACGGATCGCTGGTGAGACTGAAAATGACGGGCGTCGTGGCGGGGGGCGCCTGACCGGCCGGGGCGTCGGCGGCGCGCGGGCGGAACCGCAGTGCGGTGGTCGGCACGCGCGTGACGTTCGTGCGCTCGCCGGTAATGATTTCGACATTCGCCGTCATGCCGGGAAGCAGCTTGCCGTCCTTGTTATCGACGTCGAGGATGACGAGGTAGCTGACGACATTTTGCGTTTCGGTCGCGGCCTTGCGGATCTGGCGCACGCTCGCGGCAAAGGTTTCGCCGGGGTAGCTGTCGACGGTGAAGCGCACCGCCTGACCCTCGCGGACCTGGCCGATGTCAGCTTCGTCGACCGAAGCTTCGACTTGCATGCGGGTCGTGTCGGCAGCGATTTCGAACAGGTTCGGCGTCTGGAAACTGGCGGCCACGGTCGTCCCTGGTTCGACGAGTTTGTTGATGATGACGCCCGAGGTGGGCGCGACGATGGTCGTGCGGCTGAGGTCGAGTTCGGCCGACGAAAGCTCGGCACTGGCCTGTGCGATCTGTGCACGGGCGCTGGCGGCCTGCGCGGCCGTCGTGCGGATATTGGCGCGCGCGGAGGACAGGACGCTGCTGGCGCCGTCAAGTGCCGATTTCGACAGGAAGCCGCGCTCGGCGAGCTGCGACCGGCGGCTATATTCACGTTCCTGAATGCCGATCTCGCTTTGTGCGCGTGCTCCTGATGCTTCGGCGAGCGCGAGGGCGGCCTGCGCACTGGCGACTTGTGCGCGGGCTTGCTGGACGCGGGCTTTCAAGCGGGTCGGGTCGATTTCAGCGAGAATTTGCCCCGCCGTGACGGGAGAATTATAATCGACGAAGACACGCGTGATCTGGCCCGAGACTTCGGCCCCGACCTTGATCGTATTCAGCGCGCGGAGTTTGCCCGAAGCCGTGACTCGGCGGACGACGTCGCCGCGATCGACCGTTGCGCTGACATATTCGTACGTGCGCGGGGTCGGGCGGAGCGCGAAATACAGAATGGCGGCAAGCGCGATGCCGATTGCGACCGACCATTTCGGGTGCGCCTTCACCCAATTCCAGATTCGATCGAGCATCGCTTTTGTTCCGTCCTTAAGCCGAAGCTGTCTTATCGATGTAGAACAGTGGCGGCTAGCCCGCGACGGCTCTCATTTGCCAGATGAAAAACGCGAACTCTTCGGCTGTTTCGCGCAAAGATTCGAACCGCCCCGATTTGCCGCCATGCCCTGCCCCCATATTGGTCTTGAGCAGCAATATGTTGCCATCTGTCTTTGCGTATCGCAGTTTTGCCGCCCATTTGGCAGGCTCCCAATAAGTCACGCGCGGATCGTTCAGGCCACCGGTGATCAGCATCGGCGGATATTCCTGTTCCGAAACATTGTCATAGGGGCTGTAGCTCCAAATCAGGTCGAATGCAGCCTTGTCCGTTATCGGATTACCCCATTCGGGCCACTCACCCGGCGTCAGCGGGAGCGTGTCGTCGAGCATCGTGTTGAGCACGTCCACGAAGGGCACATGCGCGGCAATCGCGCCCCATAATTCGGGATTGGTGTTGACAACAACGCCCATCAGTTCGCCGCCAGCCGATCCGCCTGCCGCACAGATTTTGCCTGCGGACGTGTAGCCAGCGCTGACCAATCCCTTCGCCACATCGACGAAATCGTGGAACGCATTCCAGCGCTTTTCAAGCTTGCCGTCGAGCTGCCAGCGCTGGCCCAGATCGTCGCCGCCGCGGATATGCGCAATTGCAAAAGCAAAGCCACGGTCGAGCAGCGACAACCGCCCGGTCGAAAAGCCCGGCGGGATTGCGACCCCGTAAGCGCCATAGCCATAGAGGTATAGCGGGTGGCTGCCGTCCTTCCCAAACCCCGCCGGATAGACAATCGAGACCGGAATTTCGGTGCCGTCGCGCGCGGGGATCATCAGGCGTTCGGTCGCATATTTCGAGGCATCATAGCCGCTCGGAATTTCGAGCGTCTTGAGCGTGGTACGTGCGCCGGTTGCGACGTCATAATCCTCGATCAGCGAGGGCGTGACCATCGATTCATACGACAGGCGCAATGTCGTGACGGCATATTCGGGGTTTTCGTCGAGACCCGCCGTATAACTGCTTTCGGGAAAGGCGATGCGCCTTACCGATGAGCCATCATATTCGTGAATCTCGACCTGATCGAGGCCGTTTTCACGGCCCTCGACAACGAAGAAATCGGCAAAGATGCTGACATCGGTCAGGTAGAAATCGGCACGCGGGGCGATGCGTTCCTGCCATTGACCGGGGGTGTCGAGTGCGGCGGTGCACAGGCGGAAATTGGTATCGGTGTCGTTGGTGACGATGAACAGGGTCCGCCCGTGCGTCTCGACGTCATATTCGACGCCCGCCTTCCGCGCGCGGACAAGGATGGGCGTGGCGAGCGGGTCAGCGGCGGGGAGCAGGCGCACTTCGGACGTGGTGTTGTCGCCCGCCGCAACCGCGATCCACTGGCGGTCATGCGTCTGGCCGACGCCGCATTGAAAGCCGATGTCTTCTTCGTGATAGATCACGATGTCGTCAGCAGTCGGCGTGCCGATGCGGTGCAGCTTGATCGTGTCGATCCGCCACTGGTCGTTGACCTGACCATAAAGAAAGGCCGAAGCATCGGCGTTCCAGACCAGTGCGCCCATCGTTCCCGTGATGAGGTCGGGCAGGTCAGCGCCAGTTCGCAAATCGCGAATCTTTGCCGTGAAGCGTTCCGATCCATTGTCGTCGATGGCATAGGCAAGCCAGCGCCCGTCCTCGCTGATCGACAGTGCGCCAAGGCGGAAATAGTCTTTGCCCGCGGCCAATGCCGGTTCGTCAAGGATCAGTTCGTCAGCGCCGCCAGCCACGGGCCGCCGCCACCATTTGCGATATTGCCCACCGGTTTCGAATGCGCGCCAGTAAAGATAGTCACCGTCCTTGGCGGGCACGCTCTGGTCGTCTTCCTTGATCCGGCCTTTCATCTCCTGAAAGAGTGTTTCGATCAGCGGCGCGTGCGGGGCCATCGCGGTTTCGAAATAGGCATTTTCGGCCTTGAGGTAATCGAGCACGTCGGGATCGGTCACTTGCGGATATTCCGGGTCGCGTAACCACGCATAATCGTCCGACAGGGTGACGCCGTGGATGGGTTTGGTGGACGGCGTGCGGGCGGCTCTTGGTGCATTGTTCATAAGGGTCCGCATAGCGGCGTCGCCGCGCGGGACAAGGAAAACTCTCGACAGCGGCGTGCATGGGGGGAATAGGGACAGGCGATGACTGACAAGCCCACTCTTGCCGACTGGCAGGCACTGGCCGCCAAAGAGGTGAAGAGCCGCGACCTGACGTGGGCGACGCCCGAGGGGATAGCCGTCAAGCCATTATATACGGCGGAGGATGCGGGCGATCCGGGCCTGCCCGGCTTTGCGCCGTTCACGCGCGGTGTGCGTGCCAGCATGTACGCAGGGCGGCCGTGGACGATCCGGCAATATGCTGGCTTCTCCACGGCTGAGGACTCCAACGCCTTCTACCGCCGCAACCTCGCGGCGGGGCAAAAAGGGCTGAGCGTCGCATTCGATCTGGCGACACACCGGGGCTACGACAGCGACCATCCGCGCGTCGTGGGGGACGTGGGCAAGGCGGGCGTCGCGATCGACAGTGTCGAGGACATGAAGATCCTGTTCGACGGCATCCCGCTCGACCAGATGTCGGTCAGCATGACGATGAACGGTGCGGTGATCCCGATCCTCGCTTTCTTCATCGTCGCGGGCGAGGAACAGGGCGTCTCTAAGGAAAAGCTGGATGGCACGATCCAGAACGACATCCTGAAGGAGTTCATGGTCCGCAACACTTATATCTATCCGCCCGAGCCCAGCATGCGGATCGTGTCGGACATCATTGCCTATACGTCCGCCAACATGCCGAAATTCAACAGCATTTCGATCAGCGGCTATCACATGCACGAGGCCGGGGCGACAGCGGTGCAGGAACTCGCCTTCACAATCGCGGACGGTAAGGAATACGTGACACGCGCGATGGCGAGCGGATTGCACATTGATGCGTTCGCGGGGCGGCTGAGCTTCTTCTTCGGCATTGGCATGAACTTCTTCATGGAGGTCGCGAAGCTGCGCGCGGCGCGGACGCTCTGGTGGCGGGTGATGGACGGGCTCGGCGCGAAGGACGAGCGCAGCAAGATGCTCCGCACGCACTGCCAGACGTCGGGTGTGAGCTTGCAGGAGAGCGATCCCTACAACAACGTGATCCGCACGACGGTCGAGGCGATGGCGGCAGTGCTTGGCGGGACGCAGTCGCTGCACACCAACGCGCTCGACGAGGCGATAGCGCTGCCGACCGAATTCAGCGCACGGATTGCGCGGAACACGCAGATCGTGCTCGCCGAAGAGACCGGCATCACCAAAGTCGTCGATCCGCTCGGCGGGTCCTATTATGTCGAGGCGCTGACCAGTGAACTCGTGCAGCAGGCGTGGCAGATCATCGGCGACGTCGACGCGCTCGGTGGGATGACGAAGGCGGTCGCCAGCGGCATGCCCAAGCGCCTGATCGAGGAAGCCGCCGCCGCGCGTCAGGCGCGCGTGGACAAGGGTGAGGACGTCATCGTCGGGGTCAACAAGTACAAGCCCGAGAACGCCGACAACATCGATTTCCTCGACGTCGACAATGTGAAGGTCCGCGAGGGGCAGGTCGCGCGGTTGAAAGCGACCAAGGCGGCCCGCGACGAGTCGGCGTGTCAGGCGGCGCTGAAGGCACTGACCGAGGGTGCCAAGGGCGGCGAAAACCTCCTCGCATTGGCGATAAACGCTGCCCGCGCGCGCGCGACACTCGGTGAAATCTCCGACGCGATGGAGCTTGTGTTCGGGCGTTACGCCACCACGCCCGAGCCGGTGCGCGGCATTTATGGCAGCGCGCATGAATTCGACGCGGCGTGGGCGCGCGTGACGCAAGGGGTCGAGGCCACTGCCCGCCGTCTCGGCCACCGCCCACGCGTCCTGATCGCCAAGATGGGCCAGGACGGTCATGATCGCGGCGCCAACGTCGTCGCCAGCGCGTTCGCGGACATGGGCTTCGACACAATCAGCGGCCCGTTGTTCCAGACGCCCGAGGAGACGCTCGCCCTTGCGCTCGAACGCAATGTCGACGCCATCGGCGCGTCGAGTCTGGCGGCAGGGCACAAGACGCTGATCCCCGAACTCATCCGCCTCCTTCGCGCCGCGGGACGCAGCGACATCAAGGTCTTCGCTGGCGGTGTCATTCCCCCACAGGACTATCAGTTCCTCCGCGACGCGGGCGTGGTCGGCATCTACGGGCCGGGCAGCAACATCGTCGAATGCGCAGCGGACGTGCTGCGGCTGCTGGGGCATAATATGCCGCCCGAGGGCCAAGGGATCGAGACGCGCGAGGCGGCGGAATAGTGCCGACGTTGCTGCGCATCGACGCATTCCGCTTCTATTTCTACAGCCACGAGCCGAACGAACCGCCGCACGTGCATGTTGATCGCGGCGATGCGACGATCAAGATTTGGCTCGACAGCCTCGACGTGGCAAAGAACCGGGGGTTTAGAGCGCACGAGATTGGTGGCATCGTCGCTATGGTGCGGGCGAACCGCGAGAGCTTTTTGGAGGCGTGGCATGGCTACTTCGGCTAAATCTATTGCGGACGAGCGGGTGCTCGATGTGCGCTGCGACGCGCACAGCCTGATCGTCGATCTCATGGACGGGCGGACAATTTCTGTGCCGCTCGCCTGGTATCCGCGTCTGTTGAACGCGACGCCGGAACAGCGCGCGAATTGGCAGCGTGCGGGTGCAGGCTATGGCATCCACTGGCCCGAGATAGACGAGGATTTGAGCACCGATGGGCTGCTCGCTGGCATTCCGGCGGCGAAGGCGGCGTGAGTAGCAATATCGTCGACTGCGCGGCGGACGTGCTGCGGTTGCTGGGGCATAATATGCCGCCCGAGGGATTGAGCGAGGCGGCGGAGTGAACAAGTGGCCAGCGCGCCGGTTTTCCGTTTTTACGATGGTGTGGATCGTGGCGGTTACTGGTCTTTTGGCTCTCAAGGTGCTTTCCGACGACTACATGATGTCGCCGAAAATAGGCTGGCGGCAATCCGCACTAGAATATTTGATCATAGCGGTCGTGGGATTGTGTGTTTGGTATGCAATCTATCGGCTGATCCGCTGGTTTGATGAAAGAAGCTGAATGTTCACTAAAATCCTCATCGCCAACCGGGGCGAGATCGCCTGCCGCGTCATCCGGACCGCGCGCAAAATGGGCATCGCCACCGTCGCGGTCTATTCGGACGCCGACGCGCGGAGCCCGCATGTCCTGATGGCAGATGAGGCCGTCCATATCGGCTCGTCGCCCGCCGCCGAAAGCTATCTGCTGGCCGACAAGATCATCGCCGCTTGCAAGCAAACCGGCGCGCAGGCGGTGCATCCGGGCTATGGTTTCCTGTCCGAACGCACCTCGTTCGCTCAAGCCTGCGCTGACAACGACATCGCGTTCATCGGCCCGCCGATCGGCGCCATCGCCGCGATGGGCGACAAGATCGAGTCTAAGAAACTCGCACTGAAAGCGGGTGTCAACGTCGTCCCCGGCTTTGTCGGCGAAATCGACAGCACCGAACATGCGGTCGAGATCGCGGGTGGCATCGGCTATCCGGTGATGATGAAGGCGTCGGCGGGCGGCGGCGGCAAGGGGATGCGGCTGGCCTATTCGGAGGCGGACGTCCGCGAAGGCTTCGAAGCGACCAAGCGCGAGGGGCTCGCGAGCTTCGGCGACGACCGCGTCTTCATCGAGAAATTCATCCTCAACCCGCGCCATATCGAAATCCAGATCCTGGGTGATAAGCATGGCAATATCCTCTATCTGAACGAGCGCGAGTGCAGCATCCAGCGCCGCCACCAGAAGGTCGTCGAGGAAGCGCCGTCGCCGTTCGTCACGCCCAAAATGCGCAAGGCGATGGGCGAGCAATGCGTCGCTTTGTCGCGCGCGGTGGGCTATTACAGCGCGGGCACGGTCGAGCTGATCGTCTCTGGCGCCGACCCCACTGGCGAGAGTTTCTACTTCCTCGAAATGAACACGCGGCTGCAGGTCGAGCATCCGGTGACCGAGTGCATTACGGGGATCGACCTGGTCGAACAGATGATCCGCGTGGCGGCCGGGGAGCCGCTGGGCATGACGCAGGCGGATGTGAAGATCGACGGCTGGGCGGTCGAGAACCGGGTGTATGCGGAAGACCCCTATCGCGGGTTTCTGCCGAGCACCGGGCGGCTGGTGCGGTACGCTCCGCCGTTAAGGCCCTCCCCTCCAGCGGAGGGGTTGGTGAGAGTCGATGACGGCGTCGTCGAAGGCGGCGAGGTCAGCCGCTTCTATGACCCGATGATCGCCAAGCTCATCACGCATGCCCCGACCCGGCTGGACGCCATTGACTTGGCAGTCACTGCGCTCGACGCATTCGAAATCGGAGGGGTCGGCCATAATCTCGATTTCCTGTCGGCGATCATGCAGCACCCGCGCTTTCGCAGCGGCGAGATCACCACCGGCTTCATTGCGGAGGAATATCCGGACGGTTTCCACGGCGCGCCTGCAACGCCGGATTTACTTCGCGCGCTGTCCGCCATCGCTGCCTTTGCTGCGACCGCCGAGGCCGACCGTGCGCGGCGTGTCGACGGACAACTCGGCAAACGGCTCCAGCCGCCGGCCGACTGGCAGGTCCAAATTGATAGCGCGGTGCATGATGTGTCAGTCAGCACTGACGGGATCGCAGTTGACGGTGACGACCTCGACATCCAACTGGAATACACCCCCGGTGACCGGATCGTGGAGGCAGAGATCGCCCATTCGACAGGCTCAGGCTCGTCGGCCCCGCTTGCCGTTAAAATCCTGCGCACGCGCGCCGGGTTCAAGCTGACGACGCGCGGTGCGAGCCACATTGCCCGCGTCCTTCCGGCGCACATCGCACCGCTCGGCGCGCACATGATCGAGAAAGTCCCGCCCGACCTGTCGAAGTTCCTGCTTTCACCGATGCCGGGCCTGCTCGCCGCACTTCACGTCTCTGCAGGCGACAAGGTTGAGGCCGGGCAACCCCTTGCCGTCATCGAAGCGATGAAGATGGAAAACATCCTGCGCGCCACAAAGTCCGCCACTGTCACCCGCGTCGATGCAGCCGTTGGCGACAGCCTTGCGGTCGATGCCATTATCCTTGAACTGTCGTAATTTCGTTTTAATTGTAGGATGATGCATATAACATCTGGATCATTGCGACTGGCGGCTCTGGCGATTGTTATGGGGTTCGCTTCGTCAGCATTCTCTCGCGAATTACGCGATTTTTGTCCCGATCGCCCTGGCCGGGGAACCCCGCCCTGCATCGTTGATGCCGGGCATGTGATGGGCGAAATGAGCCTGGTCGACTTTACCCGCGAAGATGCGGACGGCGTGCAAACCGACACATTGTTGTTCGGTGATTTTCTCATTCGTGCCGGTGTCACCAGCGGCACAGAAGTCCGGATTGGCTGGACACCGGTCGGTACTGTCCGCATGCGCGATCTGGTGTCGCATGCAATTTCGCGCCGTTCAGGTGTCGGCGATGTATCGATCGGATTTCGGACCAGCCTTAAAAACCCTGATGGATCGGGCGTGTCGCTGGCGGTCCAGCCATCGGTGACGCTGCCCACCGGCAGCGATGCGATCGGCGCCGGCACGTGGGGCGCAGCTCTGGTGATACCGTCCAGTTTTGCCCTGACGAAACATGTTCAGCTTGCACTTGCACCCGAAGTCGACGCGGCACCCGATAGTGATGGCGGCGGTCGTCATGTGCGATATGGCGCTGTCGTCGGGGTTGGTATCGCCGTGACGCCGGCATTGGATGCGGGTGCCAATCTTGTCGCGTTCCGCGATGAAGACCCCGCCGGACACACGACCGAAACGGCGGCCGAAGTCACACTTGCCTGGACACCGGCGGCGATGAAGGATGTCCAGTTCGACGCTGACCTCTCGGCAGGGTTGAACAGCGATACGCCCGCGCTGCAATTCATTGCTGGAATTGCCAAACGGTTTTAGGCCAGGGGCGGGTTTCTTCTGGGGCAGGCATATGGAACGTCCGGTTTTCTTCGATGCAAGCGGGCGGCGCAATCGCTGGACGATGCGGCTGTTCCTGGCGGGTCTTTTGCTGCTGGTGGTCACTGCCATTGTTTTTGCGATGACGGTGGTTGCCGTGCCGGTTCCCGCACCTCTGGGCCTGTCGCTAGAGCGACCGCATCCCCGGCCGCTTGATGCACAGATCGGGCGGTTGTCCAAAACCGTTCGCGCGCTTGGCGGTTGGCTTCCGTTCGGATCGACCGATGCCAAAAAATCAGCACGACAGCTTGTCGTGGGGTTTTACGTGCCGTGGGACGATGCCAGCCGGGCTTCGCTCGCCAGCCATATCACGGCAATGGACTGGCTTGTGCCGGGGCTGGTTTCGGTCACGGGAAATGATCACAAGATCAGTATTTTTTCTGATCCCCGGCTGGATACGCTGCTCGCGGCGACGCCAAAAGCTCCGAAAATCCTGCCGATGATTCAAAATGCGATCGATGGCAAATGGGACAGCGATGGTGCAGCGCGCCTTGTCGCCAGCCCCGTTGCGCGGCACCAGCTGCTTGACCGGATCGAAGCCTTTCTGATCACGCATAAAGCGGCTGGTGCTGTCTTTGACTTTGAAGACATACCGGTCACGGCGCATCGCGGTTATCTGCATCTGCTTGCGGATGCGCGCGCGCGGTTTGCCAGGCACGGCTGGCTGGTCACGGTCACCGTGCCGGTCGACAATCCCGAATGGCCGCTGGCGGACTATGCCAGGGTCAGCGACCACGTCTTCCTGATGGCATATGACGAACACAGCAACGATGGTGATGCCGGACCAATCGCCAGCCAGAGCTGGTTTGTCGACCGCGTGAAATCCGCCGTAAAAGCAGTGGGTCGCGACAAGGCGATCGTGGCGATCGGCAATTATGCCTATGACTGGACGGCCCCGGGCAAAGGTGATCCCGATTCGATCGAGGAAACCTGGCTGGTCGCGCATGACAGCGACGCAAAAGTCATTTTCGACAAGGTCAGCGGCAATCCCGGCTTTGGTTACGAAGAAGACGGCGTTGCGCACACCATCTGGTTTCTTGACGCGGCAACGGCGTGGAACCAGCTGCGTGCCGTCGACCTTGAAGGTGTCGGTGGCGTTGCGCTCTGGCGGCTGGGGACCGAAGATCCCGACACGTGGAAAGCACTGGCGGCTTATAGTTCGGGGGTCATTCCCGACATGCGCACGCTCAAATCAATCGGAGACGTCGATGTCGAGGGCAGTGGCGAAATCCTGAGGATCGAAGAAACACCGACCGAGGGGCACCGCACGCTGATGGTCGATCGGCAAAATCTTGTGCGTGACGAGGATTATCTCAGTTTTCCGACACCCTTTCTTGTGCGGCGCACCGGATATCATCCCGGCCTTGTCGCGCTGACCTTCGACGACGGGCCTGATTCTTACTGGACGCCCCGCATTCTCGACGTCCTCAAAGCGAAAAACGTTCCCGCAACTTTCTTTGTGATCGGTGAAAATGCGATGGCGCATCCCCTGCTTTTGAACCGGATCATCGCGGAGGGAAGCGAGATCGGCAATCACAGCTTTACGCATCCCAACATGGCGCTGGTGTCGGACCTGGGATCGAAAATCGAACTGAATGCGACAAAGCGGCTGGTCGAAGCGTATACCGGGCGGTCGATGCGGCTGTTCCGTGCCCCCTATTTCGGCGATGCCGAACCGACAACGGCGAACGAACTCGGACCGGCGCTGATTGCGCAGAATGATGGTTATACCAACATCGGCTTGCATGTGGACCCCGGTGACTGGAAACGTCCGGGCGTCGCCGCAATCGTCGACCAGACGCTGACACAGGTTGCGGCGGGAACGCCCGAACGCTCGGCCCAGATCGTCCTGCTGCATGACGGCGGCGGCGACCGGGAACAGACACTGGCCGCGCTGCCAGCGATTATTGATGGTTTGCGGGCCAGGGGATATACATTCGTGCCCGTTTCGACACTTGCCGGTCTCAATCGTGCGGCGGTCATGCCGGACGTCACCGGACCGGATTTGCTTGCGGTTCGTGCCGACGTCGGCATATTCCTGATCCTTGCGGCGCTTGGCTATGGGCTAAAATGGCTGTTCTTTGTCGCCATCGCTCTGGGAATTGCCCGCGCTGTCATCCTTGCGGCACTGGCATTGAACAGCAACAGAGCGCGAAACCGCGCGATTGCGCCCGCGATCGATCCGTCACGATTTGTCTCTGTCATCATTCCGGCATTCAACGAAGCGCGGGTGATCGAGACATCGGTGACGCGGGTTCTGGCCAGCACCGATGTCCGGATTGAAATCATCGTCGTCGATGACGGGTCAACCGATGGCACCAGCGCAATCGTCAGCGCAGCGTTCGGCAACGACCCGCGCGTTCGCCTGCTCACGCTCGAAAATGGTGGCAAGGCACGCGCGCTCAATCGTGCGCTGGCACTGGCAACGGGAGAGATTATTATCGCGCTCGACGCCGATACGCAGTTTGAAACGGAAACGATCGCCCGGCTCGCGCGCTGGTTTGCCGATCCGGCCATCGGTGCGGTTGCCGGCAATGCAAAGGTCGGCAATCGCCTCAATCTGGTCACTCGGTGGCAGGCCGTGGAATATGTCACTGCGCAGAATCTGGAACGGCGCGCCTTGTCGCGGTTCGACGCCATCATGGTCGTGCCGGGCGCGGTCGGGGCGTGGCGGCGGCGCGCGCTGGATGATGTGGGCGGCTACCCTGTCGACACGCTCGCCGAGGATCAGGATCTGACCATCGCCATTCAGCGCAAGGGGTGGCGGATCGGTTATGACGTCGATGCCGTGGCGTGGACTGAAGCGCCTGAGACGTTCAGGGCGCTTGCCAAGCAGCGGTTTCGCTGGGCGTACGGGACGCTGCAATGTCTGTGGAAACATCGCACGATCCTGCGCGCGCGCAACCCCGCGGGCCTCGCCTATATCGGCATCCCGCAGGCATGGGTCTTTCAGATTGCGTTTGCACTGATTTCACCGATCATCGATCTTGCGCTGCTGATCAGCTTTGTCGTCACGGCGGTTCATGTCCAGCAACATGGCTGGGCACAGGCGCAAAGCGACGTGCTGCGCATGTTCGTCTACTGGCTTGGGTTTACCGCGATCGACGTTCTGTGCGGCTGGGTCGCGTATCGTCTGGAGGCGCGCGAAACGCGTTATCCCGCGGTGTTGCTGGTCATGCAGCGCTTCATTTATCGCCAGCTCATGTATTCGGTCGTCATCCGCGCGGTGTGGAGCGCCGTTCGCGGACCGTGGGTGGGATGGGGCAAACTTGACCGCACGGGGCGTGTCGCCAGCATATCGTGATAAAGATCATTGCGCATTCATGGCGGTCAAGAGTCGCGTCGATATCAGGGCTCGATATCAGGATTATTCTCTTTGGCCGCAGCGGCTTTTTCGGCGCGGGCTGCGCGCATCTGCTGCATATAGCACCCTGTCCATCCCCCCGGACCGCTGGGCGAACAGCTACCGATGCCCGTCTTTGCGCCGGCGCTCAGCGTTGCTTCGGCACGCGCCCCCCACGCCTGATGTTCGGGAGCGATCACGCCCGAATTGCGGAACTGTTTCGGAATGCGATATCGTTCGCTTTCCTTGGCGCGAACGCAAATCGTATTCGCCGGACATTTGTCCTCCCCGAATATCGTCAGAACGCGCTCGTTGGCGATCTGCGCAAACCCGGGACCGGGCATCGCGAGCGGGACGAGGATAAGGGCGGCAATGGCAAAGGCGTTTCGCATGGTCATGGTCTGCCCTTTTACAGATGAACGCACGATTGCCATCCTCATATCCGCTTGGACAGGGCAATGGCAGCCCGGCAGCCGATACGGATAGCTGCTGACATAACCGGAAATGCAGGCGCGCGTTCCGCCCCCGCCGCCAGTGCGATTGCTTTGTGTTCGACTTCTTCGGCCTGAAAATCGCTGACAGCGGCCGAAAGTTCGGGGTCGCTGTCGCCCAGTTCGACCAGTTGCTCGCCGTAATGCCGGTCGATTTCCGTTTCGATCGCCACGGTACAGGCCATTGCCGCTTCCGGACCGATCAGCGCGGTCGCCATGCCAAGGCCATAGCCCGCGACATTCCATAACGGCGCAAGCAGTGTCGGACGAACTCGGCGGTCGGCGATCATCTTGTCAAAGGTCTGGCGGTGACGGTCTTCCTGTGCGGCCATCCGGGCAATTTCGCGCGCAACCGGCGATCGGCTGTTCATGATCGCCAGCTGACCGGCATAGATGCGTGTGGCGCCATATTCGCCCGCCTGATTGACGCGGATCATGGATCGGGTTCCGGTGGTGGTCATCATGCAGCTTTCCTTGTCAGCGCCAATATGGTGACGGCGCCTATTATTGAAAAGAGCGCGTTAAATCCGGCCAGCGACACACCGGCAAAGGTCCATTGCGGCACATCGCAGCGGACCAGCGGCGCCGCCATGATATCAGCCAGCGTGCCGCCGCCCGGTGCCGAACAGCTCGTCAGCCCCTGCCACCAGTGATATTCGACCCCGGCGTGAAATATCCCGATGGCACCTGACACAAGGACGGCCACAGCGGCGAGCATGACCAGAATGATTTTGACAGGCGCCCGCACGAAAAAGGCAAGAATGGCCATCCCGATTGCGGCTTCGTGGGGCCAGCGTTGCCAGTGGCACATTTCGCACGGGTACAAACCGCCGATATACTGCGATCCCAGCGCCCCTGCCATCAGCGCGGCGGGCACGGCAAGCGCAAGGATATTGGCGCGGGCCAGGATCTCTGCGTTCAACGCCGCACCACCTGCGCGGGTGGCGCCTTGACCAGCCGGGCAATCGCATCGAGCGCATAAGTCAGCTGGAAATCGGTAACGCCTTTTGCCTTTAACTGGTCGGCGGTGGCGGCAAACCGCGGATCGGACTTGCTGTCATCTTCGAGTACTGAATTGTCGACCTTGGCTTCGTTGATCAGGTGGCGGCGCAGATCGGCTTCGCGAAAACGCGGGCGGGTCTTGTAATCCGGGTCGCTCAGCTGGGGCACGAGGATGTCGGGTTCGATGCCGCCTTCCTGAACACTGCGGCCCGACGGCGTGTAATAACGCGCGGTCGTCAGCCGCAGCGCGGTGCTGTCATCGAGTTGCAGCAGCGTCTGGACCGATCCCTTGCCAAAGCTGCGTTCGCCCATGACGAGGCCGCGATGCTGATCCTGCAACGCGCCTGCAACGATTTCGGCAGCAGAGGCCGACCCGGCATCGATCAGGACAATGATCGGGAGGCCATGGGCAAAATCGCCTTTCTTTGCAAAATAGCGTTCGATGTCGCGGCGGTCCCGTCCACGCTGCGACACGATTTCACCCGAATCAAGAAATGCATCGGAGATTTCGACGGCTTCGTCGAGCAACCCGCCAGGGTTCGACCGCAGATCGACGACATACCCCAGCGGTTGCTTGCCCAGTGCCTTGTCAATGCCGATCAGCGCGGCGCGGACGTTGGCGCCGGTGCCCTTTGAAAATCCGTTGATGTTGATGTAGCCGACCTGACCTTTCACTTCCCATTTGACCGGTTTCAGATCGATGACTTCGCGTGTCAGTGTGACGTCGAATGGCTTGTCGCGGCCCGCGCGGACAATTGTCAGCCGGATCGACGTCCCCGGCTTGCCGCGCATCTGATCGACGGCTTCGTCGAGCGTTCCGCCAAAGATCAGCGTGCCGTTCAGGTGCGTGATATAATCACCGGTCTTGATTCCGGCGCGAAAGCCGGGGCTGTCCTCGGTCGGGGCGATAACCTTGACGGCGCCGTCTTCCATCGTGACGGTCAGGCCCAGGCCGCCGTAATTACCGTCGGTCTGAATACGCATCTGATTGAAATCGCGCGCATCAAGATAGGATGAATGCGGATCGAGGCTGGCGAGCATGCCGTCGATTGCGCCCTTGATCAATTTCTTGTCGTCAACCTTGTCGACATAGTCGGCGCGAACCCGTTCGAACACCGCCATGAACGCGTCAAGTTCGCGATATGTCGCAACATCGACCGCGGCCAGTGCGGCAGTCGATGCCGGGACGAGTGCGACGGCAGAGACTGTGAGAAATGCACGCAGGGGAAATTTGGGCATGAATTTGGACATAGAACATCCTGATGATCTGAATCGCTGCATATCGCGAAACCGGTCGGCGACGCCAGTGGTTACGTCACCCCACCAGCCGGGCGATATCAACCGGCTGTCCGCCGCGTCTGAGTTCGACGGTCACAGTTGGCCGCACGGTCCCCGCGCGGCCAATGGGGGACCCCTGATCGACCGCATCGCCGACTTTGACGTCAAGTGCTGCCAGACTTGTCAGCAACGTTGTCCAGCCCCGGCCATGATCGATGATGACGATGTTCCCAAACCCGCGATACGGACCGGCAAAGGCGATGCGACCCCCGGTGGGCGCGACAACCTGCGCCGATGCGCGCGTCGCAATGGTCAGGCCGCGTGCCCGGACGCCAGTGTCCGATATTTCGCCAAGGCCGGTGACGATCTGACCAACCACGGGGAGGCGATACGGGGCTTGCGCGGCTTCGGTCATCGGCGCATCGGCGGGTAGCGCGCGTGGATCGCCGGGGCGGGCAGGGCGCATGACCGGGCCGGGCAGTAGCGCCAGCTGCGCACGGCGGCCTGCATCCGAACTGATTTTACCCATGAGGTCGACAATGTCGCGTGCGTCTTCACCCAGTGCGATGGCGCGATCCTGTTCGGCCATGGCATTGCCGGTAAGCTGATCGGCGGCACGACGCCGTTCGGCGGCCAGTGCACCGAGCCGGTTACGTTGCGTGACAAGCGCGACCTGACTGGCTTTCAGGCTGGCACGTGCGGCATCCGCGGCCACCCGTAACTGTTGTCCGCGGGCGACATCAGCGCGCAACCCGGCGGTGCGGGCGCGCACGGCTGGCAGGATTGATGACAGCAATGCGCGGACATGGACCATGTCACTGACTGATCCGGGCTGAACCAGTGCGAGCGCCGGCGGCCGGCGTGACAATGTCTGGAGTGCGGCGACCAGCCTGATCGTCGGTCCTTGTCTGAGGGCAAGGGCGGCGCGCTGATCCGCGCGCAACCGGTCGATGATCGCAATCCGCGCATCGGCAGCGTCGATATCGGCTTCGGCGGATTGCACGCGTGCCGCCACGGCGGCGGACCGATTGCGCGCTCTGGCGGCCTCATCATTTGCGGCCGCTGCTGCGGTTTCAAGGCGGCTGGCGCGCTGTAATGCGGCACTCGCCTCAGTTTTTGCCGCGGCAAGCGCTTTTCTTTCGTCCGAAATGCTTTGTGCCGATGCCCACCCTGCTGTCAGGATGACCGCAAGGAGAGCCGCAATTTTCAAGGCCGGAATTATTTGTTCTCGCTGTCGAGCTTGCCATATCTGGCTTCGAATGCAGCCACATTCCCCGTTGCCAGCAAGCCTGCCTGTTCGACCCATTCGTCGCGGACGATGCGACCCCTGAAGCTGCCGAGATGGCCATCGACGATGCCGATCTCTTTAGCAGTCCAGGCAGCGACCTGATCAAAACGGGTCACGCCCAGCGAATTCAACAGGCTGTTGAGCTTTGGCCCGACGCCTTTCAGTTGCAGCAGGTCGTCGGCGTCGCCAATCGCGGCGGGAATGCCGATTGCCGTCAGTGCGGCGGCCACGACGGCAACGGGCGCCACCGCCACTGCTGGTGCCGCGACCGGAACCGGTTGCTGAGGCACAGGGGGCGGAGCTGGTGCGGCCAAAACAGGATCGGCAAGCCTGACCGGCTCTGGCATGCGCACCGGGGCAGGTGCGGGGTCGGGGGTGACGACCCGCGCCAGTGTCGGCGCCGGTGGCGTGTTCGTGGACAGCGCCACGCGCACCCGCCCGGCCCAGGCCCACCAGCCGGTGAGCAGGCCGATCAGCGCGGCTATCAGAAGCGGGATGATGTTGCAGGAAATAAGAGTCAGCATTGCATCATCGCTTTCAATAAGAGGAATCGGAGGCGTCACCACCCCAGATGAACCAGGCGATCACCAGTCCGATCAGGAACACAACCAGCAGCAGGATGAGTGTTTCGATCCACAACGGAAACATGATGCGACCCCTTTTTTATTGGGTAACCGGCGCAGCAGGTGCGGCACCGATACTGGAAACAGCGAATTCGATCCGGCGGTTGGCGGCGTTTGCGACCGGGCCGTGTCCTTCGTCGATCGGCTTGGTCGACCCATAGCCTTTTGCCATCAGCCGGTCCGCGGGAACGCCATCCTTGATCATCACGTCGACGACGGATCTGGCGCGCGCCTCTGACAGCGTCTGGTTCGCGGCGGGGTTGCCGGTTGCGTCGGTATGGCCCGAAACCTCCACATGCGTCCCTGCACAGGCGCCAAGTGCTTTTGCGACTGTCGCGACCAGTGGAAGCGAGTCCGCAGCAATTTCGGCGCGACCGGTCGCGAAATTGATCGTCTTGCCCTTGATCGCGGTATCGACATCGGTCTGGCAATTGGCGACCACGGCGGCTGTGGCGGCTGCAGGCGCAACGACCGGGGCGGGACCATCGCCGTCGATCCAGCGTGCGCTGGCGACGCCGGGAACGGCCAGTACGGCCTTCAATGCGGCGTCGCGCGCCGCTGGATCGGTGACAGCGCCTGACAGCAGGGCAACACGCTGCAACGGATCAGACTGCATGGTGACGGTGACGCCTGATGCGACAGCGGCTTGCGCCGCCGTGCCGATCTTTCCGCAGCAATTGCCACCCAGGCCCAGAGGACCATGCGCAACACCCGCGAGAAGCGCGGTGGCCAAAGCGCCGATCATGATTTTCGCGGTTGGTCCCATAGCCCGAACGATGCTCCCTCTGATGATATTGCCCGCCGACTCTCGTCTTGGGAACAGACAGTCGCCGTTTCAAATCAATGTGTAAAGCCTGTGGTTATCGTTGTTCGTGCGCAATGGCGCGCCAGCCGATGTCGCGCCGGCAGAATCCGCCCGGAAAATCAATGCAATCGATCGCATTATACGCACCTTGCTGTGCCGAACGCACTGAGTCTTTCACATCTGTCACATTGAGGACACGTCCGCCACTGGCCGACAAAACGCCGTCGTTCAAACATGTTCCGGCATGGAAAATCAAAGCACCAGTTGCTTCGGCATCGCCGACTCCGCGAATCATGCCCCCTTTTTCGGGGGCAGCAGGATATCCGTTGGCGGCCATGACAACGGTCAGCGCGCAGTCATCGGTGAAGGAAAGCGGTGGGTGGTCCGACAGCGTTCGTGTCGCAACCGCGTGGAGCAACGCAACAAGATCGCCCTGAAACCGCGGCATCATCACTTGTGTTTCGGGGTCGCCGAACCGCGCATTATATTCGATCAGCTTCGGGCCACGCGCGGTCAGCATCAGGCCGGCGAATAGCACGCCGGCAAAGGGCATGTCGTTTTGCGCCATCCGTTCGACCGTGGGTGCGATGATTTCTGCCATCACCTGTGCCTGCAGGGCGGGGGTCAGGGCAAGTGCCGGACTATAGGCGCCCATCCCGCCGGTGTTCGGGCCAGTGTCCCCCTCGCCCAGCCGCTTATGATCCTGCGCCGAGGCAAAGGGGATCGCCGTCTTTCCGTCAGTCAGTGCAAAGAAGCTGACTTCTTCGCCTGCCATGAATTCCTCGATCACGACTGAGGCACCTGCCGCGCCAAAGCCGCCGCCAAACATATCTTCGACAGCGGCCTGCGCCTGTTCCGATGTGTCGGCGATGATCACGCCCTTGCCTGCGGCCAGGCCATCGGCCTTGATCACGACGGGCAGGGTAAAGCCGCTCAACCCCGCCAGCGCGCCCCCCTTGTCGGTATAATGCGCGTAGGCCGCCGTGGGGATATGGGCCGCACTGCATAACGCCTTGGTGAAGCTTTTCGATCCTTCAAGCTGTGCAGCCTGTCCGGACGGACCGAATACGGCGATGCCAGCGCCGTCAAGACTGTCGGCAAGTCCATCGACCAGTGGCCCCTCGGGCCCGATGACCACAAGCCCGATTGCACGATCCGCACAAAAACCGACGACAGCGGCATGATCCGTGATATCGAGGTCGACAAGCACGGCATGTGCGGCAATGCCGGGGTTGCCCGGTGCGCCATAGAGGGTATCGCACATCGGCGATTGCGCCAGCTTCCATGCCAATGCATGTTCGCGGCCCCCCGATCCGATCAGCAGGATATTCATGGACGACGCTTACCCCTCAAAGACGCAGACCCTGTTAGCGAAGAGCACCCCCGGCGACAACGCAGGCGCGATGTCGGTGTCTGAATTGTCGGCGCGGCTGAAACGCACGGTCGAGGACGCGTTCGGACTGGTGCGCATCCGTGGCGAGATTTCAGGGTGGAAGCGTGTCGCATCGGGGCACTGCTATCTTGCGCTCAAGGATGACAGGGCGGTCATCGACGGGGTGATGTGGAAAGGATCGACGTCGGCCCTTGCCTTCGCGCCAGCAGACGGCATCGAAGTCATCGCGACGGGCAAGCTGACGACCTATCCGGGGCGGTCGAAATATCAGATTATCATCGAGAACATGGAACTGGCAGGCGAGGGGGCCATGCTCGCGCTCCTCGAAAAGCTGAAGGTAAGGCTTGCGGGTGAGGGGCTGTTCGACGCGACCACGAAACGGCCACTGCCGTATCTGCCGCGCACGATCGGCGTCGTCACGTCGCCGACGGGGGCGGTGATCCGCGACATTCTCCACCGGCTGGCGGACCGGTTCCCCACGCACGTGATCATATGGCCTGTCATCGTGCAGGGAACGGGGGCGGCCGCCGCCGTTGCCAGCGCCGTGAACGGGTTTTCCGCGATGCAGGGCGCAAATCGCCCCGACGTCATCATCGTTGCCCGCGGCGGCGGGTCGGTGGAGGATCTGTGGGCTTTCAACGAAGAACCCGTCGTCCGTGCGGTTGCCGCCTGCACGATTCCGGTCATTTCGGCGGTCGGTCATGAAACGGATACGACATTGTGTGATTTTGCTGCCGACGTCCGCGCGCCAACGCCGACCGCGGCGGCGGAAATGGCAGTGCCGGTGCGCAGCGAACTGCTTGCAGGGGTCCAGTCGCTGGGCCTGCGTTCCTTCCGTGCCGTGCGGCGTTATCAGGAACGCGCGGACGAGCGTTATGATGTGATCGCACAGCGCTTTCCCGAACGGTCGGCGTTGCTTGCGCCACAGGTGCAGCGTGTCGACGATATGGCACAAAGATTGAAACGCGGTCTTGGCCTGTCGCTCGCCAGGGCCCGTGGCGATCTTGCCCATGCTGGCGGCGCTTTGCGGCCGGCCTTGCTTGAACAGCACGCCACGCGATCGGGCGACAAGCTTCGCCAGCTCTGGCGCGTCGCGGCCTCGCTTAATCCTGATCTCGTGCTAAAGCGCGGCTATGCCCGGGTCGAAAAACGTGGCGGCGGCACCGTCATGACCGCGGCACAGGCACGGGCAGCCGGTCTGCTTTTGCTGCGCTTTGCCGATGACAGTGTCGATGCGCGGGTTGAGCGAGCCGCAGAACCTGTTAAAGAAAAACCCGAACAGGGCCGTCTGCTTTAGGAACCGAATATGCTCATGTCCCCTTCTGGCCGCCTTGCGCGCTTGCATTATATGGCCAATGGTTTTCGCGTGCTGACCAGCGGCGATCATGTCCTGTGTGCCGTCACGGGTGAAAAGATCGCCGTCGACGACCTGCGGTACTGGAACGTGGCGCGACAGGAAGCTTATGCCACCGCCGCCATTTCGACCAAGGCATTCATGCGGTGAATGTTGCCATGCGCTGGTGGTTGTCGTCCGTGCTGATCACGCTGCCCGGAAGCTGCATCGCTGCGCCGCCACCGCAAAGACCAGCGCCTGTCACGCCGGTGATCGCCGCACCGGTTTCAATCGGCGTGTTCAGGCTGAACCGGCTGCCGCAACAAGGCACGATTGCTCTTGGCACCGTCCCCGCCGGGACCATCCGGCTCGTCAAGGACGGGGAAGACGTCGCGTTTGCGCCCGATGGCCGTTTCGTGATCGGTTTTGGTCGCGACCATGCGCCGGTTGCGCTTGTCGTCGCGTTTCAGGCCAGTGGCCGGTCGGTCAGCGAACGCGTGACTGTTGCGCCACGCAAATGGCAGATCGAAAACCTCAGCACGCTGCCGCATCACAGTCAGCCCGATGCCGAGTTTGAGGCACGTCGCCCTGCCGAACTCGCACAGATCAACGCCGCGCGTCACCGTGTCGTTCAGTCAGACGGATGGCGACAGCTTTTCACATGGCCTGCGCGCGGACGGATCAGCGGACTGTTCGGGTCGCAGCGTGTCTATGCCGGTCAGCCCGGCGCACCGCATAATGGGGTCGATATTGCCGGTGGCATCGGAGCTCCCGTGACCGCGCCTGCTGATGGTGTCGTCATTCTTGCAGCGGCCAGCCCGTTCACGCTGGAGGGCAATCTCCTCATGATCAACCACGGCATGGACCTGAACAGTGCGTTTCTTCATTTGTCGCGGATTGACGTCAAACTGGGCGACGTCGTCCGCCAGGGACAGCGCATTGGCGCCATTGGCATGACGGGCCGTGCGACGGGGCCACATCTCCACTGGGGGATGAAATGGCATGAAGAACGGATCGATCCGCAGCCGCTGGTCGGGGCGATGCGCTGAGGTCTTTCCGGGTATATGTCAAAACTGTGACGAAAATATCACGAATAGATTGCAATCTGCAATGCGATCGCGCGCGCATATTGCAATAGGGTCAACGCTTCTCCTAATCCCCGCGCATCGGGACATGCCTTTTCGGGCATGACCCAGGTTTTGAGTATAGTTTTTCGAAATTGGCGGGGTCAGTCCCGCTGAGTGAAGGGTAACGTAATGCGTAAGCAACTGACACGTCAGGTCCTCCTGACATCAACAATCGTGGCCGGCGTTCTTGCAATCAGCACACCAGCCTTTGGCCAGACAACACCACAAGCAGCAACACCGGAAGCCGCAACGCCAGATGACGGCGGTGAAACGATCGTTGTCACCGGTTCGCGCATTACGCGTCCTGATCTGGTCTCATCAAGTCCTGTCGCTGTCATCAGCGCCGCCGAATTGCGCATGAACAACACCGTCACTGTCGAGCAACTGCTGACCGTGAATCCGCAGTTTCAGCCGGGTGGCACGTCGGCGAGCAATAATCCCGGTGACGGTGCGGCAACGGTTGACCTGCGCGGCCTCGGCGCGAACCGGACATTGGTGCTGATCGACGGCAAGCGTGCGCCCTACTATGATACCACTGCTGCTGTTGATATCAACAGCATCCCGACAGCGCTTATAAAGCGCATCGACATTCTGACCGGGGGCGCCTCTTCGGTTTACGGGTCGGACGCGGATGCCGGCGTCGTCAATTTCATTCTTGATGACCGGTTTACCGGACTTCGTTTCGATGGCAGTGCACAGATCAGCGGCGAAGGTGACGCCGGCATTTACGATGCCAGCCTGACCGGGGGTGTCGCGCTCGGTGATCGCGGCAACATCGTCGTGTCGGCCGGATATTCGAAACGCAACACCGTCCGTTATGGTGATCGTGTCCTGAACAGCCAGGTGCTCGACCCGTCGGATTTGTCACCTTCGGGATCAAGCAACACGATTCCGACTGCGTTCGATACGGGCAATGATCCCGGCCGTCTGCAAGTACAGCCTGACGGATCGCTGAGCGCCAATGTCGTGCCCTATAATTATCAGGCGGTGAACTACGCCCAGATTCCGATCGAACGATATAATATCATGGCGCTGGGGCGTTATGAACTGTCGGACAATGTCGAGTTGTACGCGCGCGCCAATTATCAGCACACTGAAACGCTGACCAATCTTGCGCCGACGGCCACGGCCGGTTTTTTCTTCAACATCGACCCGGCCAATCCGTTTCTGACGACTGGCGAGCGGGCTGCATTTTTCAACGCCAATGCGACAATCAACGATGGTTCGGGTGTGGCAAGCGACCCGACGGCACGCGCCGGAACGTCGGTCATCGGCATCCGTCGCCGTATCGTCGAAACGGGCGGCCGGACCGAGCTTCACAAGACGCAAAGCTATCAGTTCGTCTCCGGGCTGCGTGGCGATGTCGGTGGGGGCGCGTTCCATTATGATGTTTTTGCACAATATGGTCGCGTCCAGCGGAACGAAATCCTGAAGAATGACTTGTCCTACACTGCGTTGCAGCAGGCGCTGGACGTCGTGACCGGCCCGGGCGGGGCGCAGTGCAAGGACACGTCGAACGGCTGCGTTCCGCTCAACCTGTTCGTTGTCGGCACGATACCGCAGAACCAGCTCGCGTTCGTCCTTCGTGATGCAAAGCAGGATACTGTCACCGAACAGTTTGTGACCGGCGCGAACATATCCGGTGACATCGGGTTCCTGAAAAGCCCGGGGGCCGAAAAACCTGCGGCGTTTTCCTTTGGTGTCGAATACCGGAATGAAAAAGGTGCGACGGTCGTTGATTCCAACTATGCGTCTGGCGATTTGATTTATTATGGTCAGGGACAGAATATCAAGGGCAAGTATAACGTCAAAGAAGCCTATATCGAAGTCAAGATGCCGCTTATCCAGGACAAGCCTTTTTTCCAGTCGTTCAATGTCGAGGCCGGCTATCGCTATTCGGATTATTCCTCGGTAGGCAGCGTGGCGTCATACAAGGGCGGTGCGGACTGGACACCGGTGTCGGGACTGCGGTTCCGCGGCATTTATCAGCGTGCGGTGCGTGCACCAAATCTCTTCGAACTCTATGCCCCGGTCGTGGCGGCCACCGGCAGTCTGACCGTCGATCCCTGTCAGCTGACGCTGCCGGTCGGCAACGCAACGACGACAGCGATCTGTATTGCACAAGGCGCCCCGGCATCAAGCATCGGGTCCATTCCCAAACCAGTTGCGGGACAGATCAATATTTTTTCGGGCGGATTTCCAGGCTTGAAAGCGGAAAAAAGCAATACGCTCACATTCGGTGCCGTTGTCAGCCCGCCTTCGCTGCGCGGACTTTCCTTTTCGGTCGATTATTACAAGATCAGCATTAACAACGCGATCGATCAGGTGTCGCCGACCGTCACTGTCAATCAATGTTTCAATGTCGACAAGGTTGCCACCAGCACTGCCTGTTCCAGCATCAAGCGGAACACGCTTGATGGGACGATCAGCGGTCCGATTCAGTTCGGATTGCCATCGGTTTATGGTAATATCTCCGTGATCAAGACCGAAGGTCTCGACTTTGCAGCAGATTATCATTCGGGCAACAGCAACGGGCTGAAATATGGCCTCAGTGTCGCTGCGACTTATATCATCAACTACAGCAAGCGGCCTGATCCGCTGGCAGGCATCAATCGTTGCGACGGCACATTTGGCGGCGCCTGCAATCTTGAACCCATGCCGAAATGGAAGCACACGGCTGATTTCATGCTTGGCTTCGACAATATCTCGCTGACGACGCGCTGGCGCTATCTTGGTGCGGTTCATGAAGATGCCCAGACAGATATTCTCGTCTCACGCATTTCGCCCAAAAGCTATATCGATCAGACGGTTGCGATCGAAGTCAACAAAGCGTTCGAACTTCGCCTCGGGGTTCAGAATCTGTTCAACGTCAAACCACCCATCATCGGTGACAATATCTCGGATAATGTTGCGGGCAGCACCTACCCCAACACCTATGACGTGATCGGGCGCTCGTTCTTTGCGGCTGTGTCGGCAAAATTCTGAACGGGCAGGGGCGGCTGCGTATCCGGGGCCGCCCCCGTCACATCTGGGCGAGGATATCCTTGATCGCCACAAAGGCAAAGCATACCGAACTGTCGGCCACGCCATAGGGCATGAACAGATCGTCTCCGGCGCGAATGGCGCCGCAGGTGTAGACGACGTTGGGAACATAGCCTTCGCGGTCTTCGTCTGCGGCGGACAGGATGGGATTGGGCGTGCGGCCGATCACTTTCGACGGATCTTGCTTGTCCAGCAACGCCGCACCGATGGCATATTTGCGCATTGCGCCGACGCCATGGGTCAGGACCAGCCACCCTTCGTCCAGCTCGATCGGTGCGCCGCAATTGCCGATCTGGACAAGCTCCCAGGGAAATCTGGGTTCGAGGAGCAGGCTGCCGCCTTCCCATTCATCGATCTTGTCCGAACGCAGCAGATAGAGATTCTTGCCGTCCTGTCGTCCGATCATCAGGAACTGGCCGTCGATCTTGCGCGGAAACAATGCCATGCCCTTGTTACGCCCGGCCCCGCCACGAATGGGGGTCAGCGTGAAATCCCGGAAATCCCGCGTGCGCAGCAGTTCTGACCGGATGTCGCGGCCGCTATAGGCGGTATAGGTGCCGATCCATTCGCTCTTTCCGCTGTCCCGCTGAAACTCGACGAGCCGCAAATCTTCAAGACCATTGCGCTGCGCTTCGGTAATAGGGAAAATGACTGTGCCCGATATTGTACTTTCACGATGGCGATAAAGTGAGACGCTGTCGGTCAGCGCATTGTCCTTGCGGTTGCCCAGCATCGCTGCCGTCGCAAAGGGGGGTTGCGGCAAAAGTGTGAGTTGCCGTCCCGCCGAAATAATCCCCTCTCGGAAAGCGATCGTCGAAATATGTCCTTCGCCAACCGCGCGCAGCGACAACAGGATACGGACGCTGTCGGGCTGAAGCCCCGACTGGTCGGGATGACGCACGACACTGGGGTTCATCAGAGCGGCGGCGGAAAAACTATATTCGTGACAGAAATAAGCGCCGATCAGGCGACGGGTCTCGCGTTTGATGCTGTGCGCGTCGAGACCGAGCTTGGGTTCGATCTCCGCATAGCGATCATCGAACACTTTTTCGATTTGCCAGTGACGGTCTTCGAAATCGCGCAGCACGACACTCAGTTCGGCGCGAACCGTGCGCGCATCGAGCGCGACGATATCGCGCGCCAGCTTCTGGACACGTTCAAGGTCGGGACCCGACGCCTGCCACGCCAGATGGAACGGACGCACGACGACACGCGCAGGGTCGGCATGAAGCCGCAATTCGTGCTGGACAAGATCAATCATCAGACGATTCTGGCAGCCAATGTCCGCATCGCGCAAGTGGCGAGTTGATAGGCAAGAACCGACTCCGCACCCTCATTGAGGTTCAGGCCGCGCGGATTGATGCCGTCGTGGCATGACCCGGTCACGGGATCAGCGACGGCGACACCGCGGTTGTTGGCGCCGCCGAACCAGTCATAGGCGCGTTGCGCGTTGACCAGCCAGATCGCGTCTCCCCCCGCGTCGAATGCAGCCGTGGCGCCATCAATCGCAGCCCAGATCTCAACAGGTTGCTGATCGAAGGGCATCGGCGTGTCATGTTCGCGGTTGAAACTGTCTGAACCGATCGGCTGAAACTGTCCCGATGACGTTGTCTGCCGGGCATAAATCCACTGCATCGTCGTCATGCCACAGGTTGTGAAATCCTTGTTCCCAAGGCGCAGGCCCGCGCGGATCAATGCTTCGGGCAACCGGCAATTATCATAGGCGAGAACGCTTTCGAACCACAGCCAGTCCGGTCGCTGCGCGTCGGCAACGCGTGTCATCAGCTGGTTGGCGCCATGTTCAGCAATGGCCAGTGCGTCACGGTTATGGGGGTCAGCCTCAAGCATATAATTCGCGCCAAGCATCGCAAACGCCGTGGCGCGCGGAGAAGCGAAATCAAGCGCAGACCAGGCAGACTTTCCAAACAACCCATGCGCCCATCGCCGCAGACCAGGGGTTATCCCTTCAACGGCTGTCGCACCCAGTGCCCATAAGGTTCGCCCGCAGCTGTCTTCGGATCCGATGTCTTCAAGCCAGTTTCGGCCATATCCCATGAAATTGCGGAATTCGCCTTTGTCATCATTCCATGCACTTTCAACGAATGCCGCAAACACTGTCGCCATTCGCCCGCGACAGGGTTCTGCATCTTCGCCCAGCCGGTTCATCAGCATCAGCGCCCGTGCATTGTCATCGACGCAATAGCCATGGGCACGGTCGGGCACGGAATGGACGCTATGCTGAAGTATGCCGGTATCGTCACAGATGCGCCACAGTCCGGTCAGGCCAATCCTGTCAGTCTCAGGCAGATGTGGTCGCGTCAATCTAACCTTTTCAATCAGGTCCAGGCACTGTTTCGCAAATTCTGGCCAGATCATGGCGCGTCCGCGGTCATAGGCTTTTTGCTGAAGACTGCGCAGACGTTCAGGGTTTTGGAAAAGCCCCTCTATTTCCCGGGCAATCCTGTCACTGTCGTTGAACGGAACAAGGACGCCGTGATCGTCGGCCAGAAGTTCGACAGCATGAAGATAGGGTGTCGATATGACAGCTTTTCCGAGCGCCGCAGCATAGGACAATGTCCCGGATGTCGACTGTTCGGCGCCGGGATAAGGCGTGATGTAAATGTCTGCCGCTTCGATCAGATCGAGCAGTTCGGGTGTTTCGACAAAGGCGTTGATCCAGTGGATGTGGCTGTCCACACCCAGTGACGCCGCCTGCGCATGCAGCTTTTCGCGATACGCCTCTCCTTGGCTCGCAATGAGATTGGGATGTGTCGCGCCGATGATGCAGTACAGCAGGTCAGGGTGATTGGCGATCACCGCCGGAAGTGCCGCGATAACCGCTTCGATCCCCTTGCCGGGCGATAACAGGCCAAATGTCATCAGAACCTTGCGGTTATCAAAACCGAATTTCGCCTTGAACTGTTCGGAACGTCCAAACGGCCGGTCGGGCACGCCGTGGGGAATCAGGATGATCTGGTCTGTATCTGCCCCATAGACACTGTGCAGCAGCATCCGTCCGCGGTCCGACATGACGACCAGCTTTGACGCGCGGGCGACCAGCCTTTTCATGACGATCATCTGTGCCGGATCAGGATCAGGAATGACTGTATGCATAGTCACGATCAGCGGCGCTGAAATCCGGTCGACCAGCTCAAGGATCAGATTGCCAGCGGGACCACCGAACAGGCCGAATTCATGTTGCAGCCAAACGACGTCGGCACCGCCGTGATTGATGCGGGCCGCTGCGTCTTTGAAACTGTCGATATTGCCTTCGATGATCGGTGACGTCACCGCCGGGTCGAAACCGGTCACACCCGTCGCGGGCGCCATTGCATAGACGTCGACCGTAATACCCGGACAGGCCGATCTCAGCGAGTCGTAAATATCAGCGGTGAATGTCGCGATGCCGCATCGCCGTGGCGTAAATCCACCGATCAGCGCAATGTGAGGCGGCTTTTTCAACGCTGCGTTATGACTGGCAGTGGATAGGGTTTCATCGTCCAGCACCGTAAGACCCGTTATTTCATACATCGCCAACGCCCTTCAAGAATTGCGTCACGACCACATGAAATGGCCCATGTGCGACGGCCTTGCAGTCTCCACTCTCCACTTTTCAACAGCGGTCAGTGCCGCCTGTCTCTGCTATTCACATTCAAAACTTCACGATCGACGAATTGTTCCTGATCAGGCATCGACGGAATTTGACGCGGCGTGCAATTCCCGGTGAAACAACAAGGCTTGCCCGATTGTCGCCGTCACGGTTTCCGGTTCGAATGGCTTGGTGATCAGATAGGTCGGCTCTGGCCGTTCACCGGTCAGCAAACGCTCCGGAAAAGCTGTGATGAAAATGACAGGAACGTCCATAATTCCAAGTATGTCTTTGACGGCGTCGATCCCACTCGATCCATCGGCAAGGCTGATGTCGGCAAGCACGAGTTCCGGCCTGATCCGACCCGCCAGTTCAACGGCTTCGCGCCTCGTCCTGGCAATTCCCGTTACACTAAGCCCCAGATCTTCGACGATCGATTTGATATGGAGTGCGATGATCGATTCATCCTCGATGATCATGACATCGGCCTGAAGGCTGTCGGAAATGGCTTGTCTGGCTGCGGCGATTTCGTCGGTGACGTGCCCGACACTCCGCCCCAAAATTACCGCAGCCTCGCGAATGGTAAATCCTTCCACGGCGGTCAGCAGCAAAGCCTGACGGCTGTGTACGGACAGGCTTGCCACCAAGCTGTTGTCACCGTTTACAGACGCGATTCCACGCCATAATTTGTGAAAAATGCGGTAAAGTTCCAGTCGTGGCGGCTGTTTCGTATCAAATTCGTCCGGGGCCGCCAGCAGCGATTCAAGCGTTTCACGGACCGCTGCATCTCCCAAACTCTGCGATCCCGTGAACGCGCGCGCGTAACGACGCAAAAAGGGAAGCTCGGGACCCAGCGCAGCTTTTAATGACATACCCACTCCTCGACGAACTTGGACAACCATGGTCACAAAACAATGTTCCCATTATCATGAACCTTTCTTTGCAGTGACGGGTTATCCCTGCACTTACTCGGGTGGAGCACGACGGATGATAAAAACGCAAAACCCGAAAGGCGCGAAGATGAATATTCTTAACACAGCGTTCGACCCTGTCGAGGCGGCGTTGAAGCAAATGCATCATGCCGTCGCCACCGAGCCGGTTCCTGACGATTTTATGCGTATTCTCGAAGATATTGACGCCAAAATTGCTGCTGCCAAGAACGTTCGATGACTGAATCCATCTCTGATGTATCCGCTGACTCGGTCATGGCCGACGAAGTGTTTCGAAACCAGCTTGTGGCGATTATCCCGCAATTGCGGTCCTTTGCGCGCGGCCTTTGCGGGTGGCGCGATATGGCAGATGACCTTGCGCAGGACACGATGACACGGGCATGGGCCGCCCGATCAAGCTTTACACCCGGCACGAATTTCCGCGCATGGATGTTCATGATCATGCGCAACCAGTTTTACACCTCGATCCGGAAAAATGCGCGAATGACGTCGCTGGACCCGGAAGTCGCCGAACGGACATTGGTGCAGATGCCCGAACAACATCATCATATTCATGTGACCGATGTCACCAAAGCCCTGCAGAAATTACCGCGGGAACAGCGCGAAGTCCTGTTGCTCATCGGTGCCAATGGCGTGTCCTATGAAGAGGCGTCGGAAATCATCGGCTGTGCCATCGGGACCATCAAAAGCCGGCTGGCGCGGGGACGCAAGGCGCTTGCCCTGTTGATCGACGGGCCTGACGACGATGTTGTCACAGGCGTACGATCAAAAACGACGGCGCATCAGTCAGAGCCCCTGACCATGTCAGTCGAGTAAGCGGTCATCGCTGTTCGATCGATTACGCTGCGGACCGGGCTTATCCTTGTCGTCATTGCTGCCTTGTTGCCGATTGGCACGCTGAGTGTTGTGCAGGCGCTGGCGTCGCTGGAATATTCGCGCAGACTGATCGGAAACGAACTTATCGCCAGTGCGCTTGCCACAGCCGGCCGCGAAAGAGACCCTATCGTCATTGCCCAACATACACTTGTGACATTGAGTGACAATAAATCGGTCCGGTCGATGGGGGACGGTTGTCGGGAGGGATTGAAAGCTGGATTGCTCGGCAATCCCTCGCTCACGAATTTTGCCCGGTCCGATGCGTCGGGCATGGCCCGGTGTTCGGTCTTGCCGTTCAAGTCTCCGCTGTCTTTTGCGGGAGAAAAATGGTGGCAGCGCGGCATCAGGACACAGGGCTTCACACTCAGCGCACCTGTGGTGGGAAAGATTTCGAAACAAAACGTCCTGATCGGAATGCTGCCGGTTCAGGCACTCGACGGCAGCAACGATGGCGCAATCACTGTCGCCATCAACATTGCCTGGCTTCAGAAATCGCTGTCCAGAGCGGCAAAATCCCTCGATGCGACCATTGCGGTCACGGATGCAGGTGGGCAGGTGATCCTGCTGAATGGTGACGGCCGACTGCCAAGGCTGAATGTAACGCCAGCGGTCGGCCGCATTGCCGAGGCGACATCGCAGGACGGGATCGACTGGATATATTCGGCGGCGCCGCTGTACGAAGATTCGCTTTATATTATCTATGCCGAACGCCGTTCCGTCGTGATGGCAACGGCGCGTGAACAGGTCAAGATCGGTCTGATCTTGCCGATCGTGGCCATCCTCCTGGCCTCGCTCGCGCTCTGGCTTGGCACAAATGCAATCGTGGTGCGGTGGCTGACATCGTTGCGAACGCTGACCGCGCAATTCGGTGCGGGGCAATATGGCGGCGCACCCGATCATTATGCCAATGCCCCGCGCGAAATCAGCGAACTCAGCAATGAACTTCATGCCATGGCAAGGACTATCGAGTCCCGCGACGACGATCTGCAAACTGCACTGGCGACCAAATCGACTCTGACAATGGAGATTCACCACCGGGTGAAAAACAATCTTCAGATTGTCAGCAGCCTTTTGAACTTGCAGGCTCGGCGGATCGACGATCCGGCAGCGCGCGCCGCGCTCAGCCAGACACGCGTGCGTATCGGTGCGCTCGCGCAAATTCACCGGCTGCTTTATGAAGACGCCAACGAAGCCGAACATGGCGCCGTCGATGTCGGACGGCTCATGACCGATTTATGTGCGCAACTTCGGTCCTATCATCGGCAACAGAGCAATATCGAACTTGTCTGCCAGACAGAAATCTGTTCGTTGCCGGTCGATGATGCCGTGCCGATCAGCCTGTTCGCGGTCGAAGCCATCACGAACGCAATCTGTCATGCATTTCCAGATCATCGGGAGGGGACGATAACCGTGTCGCTCAGCATTCAGAATGGCGAGGTGCTGTTGCGCATTCACGACAATGGCATTGGCTATTCCACGACCGACGGTCAGACGATGATGGGTCGGCAGCTGATGGATGCATTCGCGACCCAACTGGACGGCGTCCTGACGATAGCGAGCAATATGGGCGTCGGTACGACAGTGAGCCTGGCATATCGGATTGCAGCCTGAATTCAGTATCACGAACACCACAAAAAAGCTGCGTGCATCATCCGACACACGCAGCTTTTTGGGTTGGAGCAGGGTCGGCTTCTCTAGCGGACTGATCCGCGCCGGATCAGGTTGACAATGCCGAGAAGGACAACCGCACCCAGAAACGAGACGAAGAGTGACTTGATATCAAACGCACCCGTGGTGATCGGCGCGCCGCCCAGAAAAGGCGTAATCAGATATCCCGCCAGAAGCGCTCCGACGATCCCTACGACGATATTCAGGAAAATGCCCTGCTGGCCATCGGTACGCATCACCAGACTGGCAAGCCAACCGAGTATGCCGCCGACGATAAGCATGAAGATGATGTTCATTTGATGTCCTCCGGTTTTTGTGAAACTGATAACCGGCCAATCAAATTTAGGGTCCGTTACACCACCTCTGCGAATTCGGCTGCTTTGCCTGTCGCCAGCGCAAGATTGGCATTCGCGAAATCCCAGTTCACCAGATGATCAAGAAATGCCTGCACGAATGCGGGGCGACGATTCTGATAGTCGAGATAATAGGCATGTTCCCACAAATCGCACGTCAATATCGCTGTCTGGCCATGTACCATCGGCAAGTCTGCGTCATGGGTCGTCACGATTTTCAACCTGTTGTCTTCGTGGACAAGCCAGACCCAGCCTGAGCCGAAATGCCCGACAGCGGCCTCGGTAAAAGCATCTGCAAATGCCTTGCGACCGCCCAGGTCCCGATCGATAGCATGGGCAATTTCGCCAGATGGAGAACCGCCACCATCCGGCGCCATCGATTTCCAGAAAAAATCATGGTTCCAGATTTGTGCCGCATTGTTGAAAATCGACCGGCGCTTGTCATGACCATGTGACTGCGCGATCACATCCTCAAGCGCGTGGTCCGAAAGCGGGTCATCGGCAAGCAATTCATTAAGCTTGTCGACATAAGCCTTATGGTGCTTGCCATGATGAATGGACAGTGTTTGCTCAGACATGTGCGGCGAAAGCACATTTTCTTTATAAGGAAGTTCAGGCAATTTGAACATGAGATACTCCTGTAAATAATCTGCTTTCCAGGGTTAAAACTTGTTGCCAATCTTTCCTTTTATATCGCCTTTGACTTGTTGCACTTTGCCTTTGATTTCCTGCGCGGCACCCTCGACAATAGCATCATTGTCATGCTTTTCCTGTCCAGACTCAATCTTTGCTTTGCCGATCGCTTCGTTCACCAGGCCCTTTGCCTTATCGATAAATTCGCCCACGATATGTCTCCTTGCGATCGCGTCGGGATGACGCAGATGTGCGGGGAACCAGAGCAAATCCTGAATGTTCCGTGGCAGGCGAGGACATGCAGACTGCGACCCGTGACGGTTCACGGTTCATGCTTGCTCTGTGCGGGCAAGGAGGCTAGACCCGACCAATATTCAGGCCGCTCCGAAAGGGGTGGCCCTTCTTTTATGTGAAGGATTTGTGATGGCCCAGCCGCTCATGCCCCACGCCACCGCGTCGTGGCTGGTCGACAATACCGCGCTGAGTTTTGTGCAGATCGCGACATTCTGCGGTCTCCACATCCTTGAAGTGCAGGCCATTGCCGATGACACGGCGTCGACCAAGCTGACCGGTCGCGATCCCATTCGCGCGCACGAGCTGACGATGGCCGAAATCGAAAAGGGTCAGGACGATCCTGATTATGTCCTGAAGATGGACCGCGAGCCCGAAGCGGTGACGCGGACCAAGGGGCCACGCTATACCCCCGTGTCGAAACGGGCGGACAAGCCCGATGGCATTGCCTGGATCATCCGCAATCATCCCGAAGTGAGCGACGGTGCGATCGGCAAGCTGATCGGTACGACGCGCACGACAATCGGGGCGATCCGCGACCGATCGCACTGGAACATGACGAGTATCGTGCCGAAGGATCCGGTGACACTGGGCCTGACGTCGCAGCGCGAACTGGACGCGGCAGTGACCAAAGCCGCCAAAGCTGCCGGCCTTGCCGCGCCGGTCGATGACAAGTTCGAAGGCGATCGCGATGCCCTGATCCAGGAATTGCGCGATCAGCGGACCGAAGCGACCCGTGTTGCCGATGCGATTGCAGCGGGCGAAAGCACGGACGCGCCGGGCATGATCGGGAATTTTGTCGACCCGTTCAAGAAATAAGAATGGCCGAAGCGCCAGCCTATGATGCGAGCATGGCGGACCATGGCTTTGAGCCGCTTATCGCCAGAGGATTGACCTATCCGCTGGGTGAGTATGCGCCGGGATATGGTGATGTATTTCCGATTGCGGCGGGGGTGGGGTGGACACGCCTGCCGGTACCGGGATCGCTGAATCATATCAATGTCTGGATACTGGATGATGCCGATGCCGCGGGTGACGGCGTTGCCATCGTCGACACCGGCCTGAACATTCCGGCCAGCAAGCAAGCATGGACGCGCGCACTTGGCGGGCGACGCGTCACGCGGGTATTCGTCACACATTTTCATCCCGACCACATCGGCTGTGCGGGATGGCTGTGTGACACGCATAAAGTGCCGTTGTGGATGAACCGCACCGAATATCTGCTGACGCGCATGTTGCTGGCCGACGTTCGCGACGCCCCCCCGGTCGAGGCGATTGCGCAGGTCGTCGGTGCAGGCTGGACAGCGCCTCAGGTCGAAGCAATGACTGCCAGAGGCTGGGGTAATTTTGCCAGGATCGTGGCGCCGCTGCCCGTCGGCCACATCCGCATGCGCGAAGGTGACGTGATCCGCATCGGCACCCGCGCGTGGACGGTGTGGGTCGGCAGCGGCCACACGCCCGAACATGTCTGCCTGGTCGATCACGACAATAATCTGATGATTGCCGGTGATCAGGTGCTACCGCGCATCACGTCGAACGTGTCGGTGACGATTACCGAGCCCGAGGCCGATCCGCTGGGCGAATGGCTGGCGTCGATCACGAAATTCCGGGCGCTCCCTGACAGCATGCTTGTCCTGCCGGCGCACGGTGGGCCGTTCACGGGGTTGCACGCGCGGCTCGATCGCCTTGATCAGGGACATGCACGCAGCCTTGATCTTCTCCGTGCGCATCTCGCCAGGGCGCCAGCACGCGCAGTCGATTGTTTTCCGGTCCTGTTCAAACGCGCCATCGATGACAGCATCATCAGCCTTGCGACGGGGGAAGCGCTTGCTCATTTGCGGCATCTCGAAGTGACGGGCCGCGCGGTGAGGGAAGACCGCGACGGCATCTGGTATTATTCGGCTGTCTAGTTCAGGCTGCGCTGATGAGCGATCCACCGTCAATCTGGCGTACGGCCTATATCCATCCCGGAACGTGGGACCGGCGTTTTGTGCCGATGACATTGCCCGCCATGTTCGCCGCGAGTGTGGCGCGGCATCCGCAAGCCATTCTGAGCGATTTCATGGGTGCGCGGCAAAGCTATGCCGACATCGCTGCCCGTGTCACGCGCCTTGCCGGCGGTTTGCAGGCCCAGGGCATGGCAAAGGGGGACCGCATCGGTCTGTTCCTGCCCAATGTCCCCGACTATCTCATCGCTTATTATGCTGTGCTGATGGCAGGTGGCATCGTCGTCAACATGTCGCCCCTGTATTCTGTGGACGAACTGGCGCATCAGATCAGCGATAGCGGGGCGCGGGTCATCGTGACGACCGACGTGCCCGCGCTGATGGCCAATGCGACTGCCCTGCTCGACAAGGGGCTGATTGACCGGGTGATTGTGGGATCGCTGGCTGACTGGCTGCCGCCATTGAAGCGCATGCTGTACAAGCTGTTCAGGCGCCGGGAGATTGCGGTGCTGCCCGACGATGCCCGGATCATGCGTCTGGATGCGGTGACGGGGCATGTGACGCCGGTCACGATTGACCCCGAAGACATTGCGCTGATCCAGTATACCGGCGGCACGACGGGCGTGCCGAAAGGGGCGATGCTGTCGCACCAGAATCTGACGGCAAATGCCCGTCAGGTTCATGCCATCGATCCTCATCCCGAACGCGGTGACCGCATCGTCGGGGTGCTGCCGTTCTTTCATGTGTTTGCCAACACCTGTGTCCTCAACCGGACGGTTCTGGCCGGGGGGATGATCGCCATGTTGCCGCGCTTCGATGCCCGGGCGACGCTGGCGACGATCGCGCGGGTCAGGGCGACCGCGCTGCCCGGTGTGCCGACGATGTATCAGGCGCTGCTCGATCATCCGAACATGACGAGTACCTCGTTCAAAAGCCTGCGGGTGTGCATTTCGGGCGGTGCGCCGCTCGCCCCGGTGCTGAAGACCAGGTTCGAACGGGCGACCGGGGCGCGCGTAGTCGAAGGTTACGGCCTGACCGAAAGTTCCGGCGTCGTTGCGTGCAATCCGTTTGACGGCGTCAACAAGACAGGCAGCATCGGTCAGCCGGTGCCGGGCACGATCGTGCGGCTGGTCGATCGCGAAAACCCGGCACAGCCGGCGCCTGACGGTGGACCCGGCGAACTGGTTTTTTCCGGACCGCAGGTGATGCAGGGCTATTGGCGGCGACCCGATGCCAATGCCGAAACGTTCATTGATGGCGCCCTTCGTTCGGGCGACATCGCGACGATCGACGCCGATGGCTATATCCGCATTGTCGACCGGTTGAAGGATATGATCGCGGTGGGCGGGTTCAAGGTGTTCCCGAGTCAGATCGAAGCGGTGCTTTATCGCCATCCGGCTGTCAAAGAAGCGATCGTGCTCGGTGTGCCCGATGCCTATCACGGCGAAATGCCCAAAGCCTATGTCACGCTGAACGCCGGGGCGGACATCGATGGCACAGCCCTTATGGCATGGCTCAATCCGCAACTCGGCAAGCACGAACGGGTGATTGCAGTCGATGTGCGTAACACGCTTCCCAAAACGCTGGTCGGCAAATTGAGCCGCAAGGAACTGCTGGCCGAAGAGCGGATGAAATTGACAGGGTAGCTACCGGTGGCTATATTTTTTCGATGACGATACATGTGCCGATCAAAGATGCGAAGAACCGGCTGAGTGCGCTCGTTCGTTCGGCACAGGGCGGCGAACGCATTGCGATAACGCGAAACGGACAGCATGTTGCAGATATCGTGGCACCCGCGCCGCGCAAGGGCGGTTTTGATTTCGAAGCGTTCAATCGCTGGAAAACGCAAATGGGAATCGACAAGCTTGTGACCTATGTGGCCCCGGATTTTGATGATCCGTTACCGGATAGCGTCTGGTGTCCCGAAGACGAAGATTGAGGCTCCTGCTCGACACCAACATCGTTGTCATGTTGCTTGAAGATGGTGACAGGCTGTCAGCAACGCATCGACGCGTGATCGGAGATCCGGGGAGCGAATTACAGACCAGCGTCATCGCGCTTTGGGAAATGGCGATCAAATATCGATCGGGCAAGCTTTTGCTGGCGGTGCCGCCTGTCGATTTTCGCGACAAGATTGAGGGATGGGGGATCGGCATTTTGCGTCTCGAATCCACACATGCCGTCACTGATTCCAGACTGCCCGCAACGTTGAAGGACCCGTTCGACCGCATGTTTGTCGCCGTCGCCGAGGCAGAGCAGATTAATTTTCTCACGACGGACAAGAAACTGCTCGACCATCCTCTTGCATGGCGTCCCTGAGCACCTGCCCTGAACATCCGGCCAGAGCACCCGGCTTGACCCTGGCTCGCTCGCCCGTCACTAAGCAGCCATGGCCGGAGACCTGACTGCCCTGTCGTTCGAAGACGCGCTCAAGCGGCTGGAGACGATCGTCCAGCGCCTTGAAAGCGGCGATGCGAGCCTGGATGAATCGATCACGCTCTATACCGAAGGCGATGCGCTGCGGACGCAGTGCGAACGCCGCCTGAAGGATGCGCAGGCCAGGATCGAAAAGATCAGCCTGAGCAGCGACGGTGCGCCCATCGGTACCCAGCCGTTCGACGGGAGCTAGGGGCGGATGGGGGCCGTCACGCCGATATTGGGCGATGCGCTGAGTGACATCGCGCTCGATATCGACCGCCTGTTCGACACAGTGCTGCCCGTGCCCGACGATAAGCGCGCGCCGCTGTTTCAGGCGATGCGCCATGCGAGCATTGGTGGCGGCAAGCGGTTGCGGCCATTACTGGTCGTGGCGTCGTGCGCGCTGTTCAATGTCGACCGCGCGGCGGCACTGCGCGTGGGCTGTGCGGTTGAGGCGATCCATGTCTATTCGCTTATCCACGATGACTTGCCGTGCATGGACGATGACGACCTGCGGCGCGGCAAGCCGACGGTGCACAAGGCATTTGATGAAGCGATTGCGGTGCTGGCCGGGGACGCACTGCATGCGCTGGCGTTCGAGCTGGTGGTTGACGAGGCCGTGAACACCGACCCGTTCGTGCGCATCGAACTGGCCGAAGGACTGGCGCGTGCCAGTGGCCCGGCGGGCATGGCCGGTGGCCAGATGATGGACATCGCCGCCGAAACGCAGACGTTCGACCTGAACGGTGTGACGCGACTGCAGCAGATGAAGACCGGCGCGCTGATCGCGTTCAGTGTCGAAGCGGGCGCAATCATGGGGCGAGTGCCACCTGAGGGACGCGGATCGTTGCGGGGCTATGCCCGCGACGTAGGTCTTGCATTCCAGATTGCCGACGATCTTCTCGACGAAGAAGGCGATGAGGCCGTGGCGGGCAAGGCGCTGCACAAGGATGCGGCGGCGGGCAAGGCGACGTTCCTGTCGCTGCTGGGTATCGATCGTGCGCGGGCACAGGCGCAGATGCTGGTCGATCAGGCGATTTCGCACCTGAACAGCTTTGGTCCGGAGGCCGATCTGCTGCGTGCCATTGCGCGCTATGCGATCGAGCGGGACCGGTGATGGCGCGCGTCGGCGTTTATCCTGGGACCTTCGATCCCGTGACGCGCGGGCATATGGACATCATCGCCCGTGGCGCGCGGCTGGTCGACCGGCTGGTCATCGGCGTCACGACTAACATGGCCAAATCGCCGATGTTCAGTGTCGAGGAACGGCTGGCGATGGTGCGGCGCGAAACTTCTGGCATCGCCGGGGTCAGTGTTGTGCCGTTCGATCTGCTGCTGATGGATTTTGCCGAACAGCAAAAGGCGGGTGTTATCGTCCGGGGGCTTCGCGCGGTTGCCGATTTCGAATATGAATATCAGATGGCGGGCATGAACCAGCAGCTGAATGCGCGTGTCGAGACTGTTTTTCTGATGGCGGATGTTGCGTTGCAGCCAATCGCCAGTCGCCTTGTCAAGGAAATCGCGCTTTATGGGGGCGATATCACGAAGTTCGTGCCGCCCATGGTCGCCACCGAAGTCGAAGCGCGCGTGCAGCAGATCGGGCGCAGGGGCGTTTGATGTTCAGGCCGCGCTCACATTCTTTGTTACTATGTTTTCAAATTGGCTGGAGTGTGTGATTTGAAGGTTTTTCTGACGGCATTGATGGCAGTCGTTGCCATTGCGAGTCCTGCAATGGCAAAGAAAAAGGCCAGGATCGTTGCGCGGGTGCCCGTCACTGTCACAGTGGCCGATCCCGCACCGACGCCCGAAACCTTGTGGCATATCGATCTGTCGACGGGTGGCAGCGTCGTGGTCCAGCTTCGTCCCGACAAGGCGCCAAATCATGTCGAACGGATCAGGATACTGACCCGCGCAGGCTTTTATGACGGACTTTTGTTTCACCGTGTGATCGAAGGATTCATGGCACAGACCGGCGATCCCAAGGGAACTGGCGAAGGCGGATCGACGCTGCCCGATCTCAAGGCAGAATTTAACGACATGCCGCATCTGCGCGGCACGACGTCGATGGCGCGCGCCGACAATGTCGACAGCGCCAACAGCCAGTTTTTTATCGTGCTGTCACCGGTCCTGCGTCTCGACGGCAAATATACGCCATTTGGACGGGTGGTGTCGGGCATGGCGTTCGTCGATGCGATCGAACGGGGTGAACCACCGGCGAATCCGTCGAAGATTGTCAGGGCATGGATTGAAGCCGATGGCCCCAATGCAGCAAAGGTGCCGTTGCCTGCGGTCGTAGCACCCGTGGCGCCGCCCGTTGCCTTGCCATCGGGCACACCGCCCAGATAGTGCGCGTCGACCGTTTCGATTTCGACCTGCCTGCCGACCGCATAGCCCTGCGCCCGGCGTCTCCGCGCGATGCGGCGCGGATGCTTGTGGTCGATCAACATGGTCTGACGGACCGGGTCGTCCGCGACCTGCCGTCGCTGTTGCGTGCGGGCGATTGCCTTGTTTTCAATGATACACGCGTCATCCCGGCACAGCTTGAAGGGCGGCGAGGGAGTGCATCGATCGGCGCGACACTGCACAAACGCGAAGGGCTGCGATCATGGCGGGCGTTCGTGCGCAATGCCAGACGGCTGCGTGAAGGTGATATCATCGCGTTCGACGCTGGCGTCGTGGCGGCGGCGAGTGACCGGGGACAGGACGGAAGCTGGCGACTGACGTTTGCGGGCGACGAACCCGTCGAAACATTGCTCGAACGCGCAGGGACGATGCCGTTGCCGCCGTATATCGCGAACAAGCGCGCCATCGATGCGCGTGATGCCGACGATTATCAGACGATGTTCGCATCGCAAAAGGGCGCGGTGGCCGCACCAACGGCGGCGCTACACTTCACGCCCGGCCTTATGACAGCGCTGTCCGACAACGGGATCTTGCACGAAACGCTGACGCTGCACGTCGGCGCGGGAACGTTCCTGCCGGTCAAGGCGGACGACACCGACGACCACATCATGCATGCCGAATGGGGCCGGATCGATGCGGAAACGGCGTCGCGGTTGAATGATGTGCGCGCACGGGGCCTGCGCGTGATCGCAGTGGGGACGACTTCGCTGCGCCTGCTCGAAAGCGCGGTGGACCCGGACGGGGTCATCCAGCCGTTCGACGGAGACACGGCCATTTTCATCACGCCGGGTTACCGGTTCGGGGCGGTTGACGGCCTGATGACCAATTTCCATTTGCCCAGATCGACATTGTTCATGCTGGTCAGCGCATTGATGGGAACCGATGAAATGCAAGCGGCCTATGCCCACGCGATTGCCGACGGATACCGTTTTTACAGCTATGGCGATTCGAGTTTGCTGATCCCGTGACACGCTTCACTTTTCATATTGCAGCCACAGACGGCGTTGCGCGCACTGGCACCCTGAAAATGCCGCGCGGGGACATTCGGACGCCGACCTTCATGCCCGTCGGCACGGCGGCGACGGTCAAGGGCATGAAGCCTGCCGACGTGCGCGACACTGGTGCGGACATCATCCTTGGCAACACTTATCATCTGATGCTTCGCCCCGGTGCGGAGCGGATGGCGCGGCTGGGTGGATTGCATGCCTTCATGCAGTGGGATCGCCCGATCCTGACCGATAGTGGCGGGTATCAGGTTATGTCACTCGGCGATCTGACGACGATCAGCGAGGAAGGGGTTGCGTTCAGATCGCATCTTGATGGATCGCGGCATATGCTCACTCCGGAACGCTCGATGGCAATTCAGGCGCTGCTGGGCTCGGACATTGTCATGGCGTTCGACGAATGCACGCCGTTTCCGGCAACGCATGCCGTGGCAGAGGCTTCGATGCTGCGGTCCATGCGCTGGGCACAGCGATCTCGCGATGGCTTTACCGGTACGGGCGCGCTGTTTGGCATCCAGCAGGGGTCGATGTTCACAGACTTGCGTGTCCGGTCGTCTGACGCGCTCATCGCAATTGGTTTCGATGGCTATGCCGTCGGGGGCCTTGCAGTGGGCGAAGGGCAGGGGGCAATGTTTGACGTTCTGGACACTGCCGTCGGCATGCTCCCCGCGGACAAGCCGCGATATCTGATGGGCGTCGGCAAGCCCGATGACATTGTCGGTGCGGTCGAACGCGGCATCGACATGTTCGATTGCGTTTTGCCGACGCGAAGCGGGCGTAACGGACAGGCGTTTACGTGGGACGGACCGTTGAATATCCGCAATGCCCGATATGCCGAAGACCTGTCGCCGCTCGACCCGGCATCACCGGTGGCTGCGTGGAGCAAGGCGTATCTGCACCATCTCGTGCGGTCGGGCGAAATGCTGGGTGCGATGCTGATGACGGAACATAATCTTTGGTTTTATCAGCAGCTTATGGCCGCAATGCGCGATGCAATTGCAGCGCGAGAGCTTAACCGCTGGGCAAATATGTTTCGTGCGCGCTATGCGGCACGAGGCCAAGACGCTCTCGCCGTATCCAGCGGATGAGGACAAGGACCGCGACGACCGCAAGCCCGCTGGCCAGTCCCAGCCAGATTCCCACACCGCGCATCCGCAGCCCGAACGCCAGAGTCATGCCAATGCCAAGACCGATCACCCAGTAACCGATCGCCGCATAGACCATCGGCCAGCGTGTATCATGCAGCCCGCGCAACACGCCTGCGCCGACAGCCTGCGCGCCATCGACAATCTGGAACAGAGCCGCGACGGTGAGAAACGATATCGCCATATTGGCGATGGCGGCATTGGCAGGATCCGCCAGATCAAGGAACAGTCCGACAAGCGTTCGCGGGATGAGGACCAGCGTCAGTGCGGTCAGGCACATGAAGCCCACACCCATTGCAAACGCCAGCCACCCCGCGCGCATGATCAGGATCGCGTCGCCACGACCATAGCCAAAGCCGACACGGACCGTCGCGGCCTGGCCGACACCCATCGGTACCATGAAGGCAAAGGCGGCAATCTGGATCGCAATCGTGTGCGCGGCCAACGATGTGCGGTCGATAATGCCCATGACGAATACGGCCGCGTTGAATACGCCCATTTCCAGCAGGATCATGACCGCAATGGGCAATCCAAGCTGCCAGATCGCGGCATAGCGCTGCCAGTCGCCACGCCAGAATCGTCCGAACAGGCGGTAACGGCGGAAATGCCGGTGCGTCATCACGACACTCGCCAGCCCTGCGCACAGGAACAGGTTTGAAATCGCACTGCCGATCGCAGCACCGGAAAGACCCAGTGCGGGCAGGCCCAGATGCCCGAAAATCAGTGCCCAGCCTGCAAGCGCATTCACTGCAACTGTCGCGAACAGCACTGCGAACACGGCAAGCGCGCGTTCCATGGCAGAGATGTAAAAGCGCAGCGACAAATGGATGAAATATGGCAGCAGGCTCCACATCACGATGCGCACGAACAGTCCCGCCTGCGCAGAAAGGGCATGGTCCTGCCCCAGCATGCGCAATATTCCCTCTGCATGCCACAGGATCAGCCAGCTCGGGATCGTCAGGCTGACCGCGACCCACAGGCCCTGACGCACGCTGCGCCGGACGTCGCGCACCGAATGTTTCCGCCGGCCGCGCTCGCTGGCGATCATCGGCGCGAGCGCAGAGAGAAGACCGGTGCCGAACATCAGAAAGGGGCAATAGAGATTGAGCCCGAGCGACCCGGCGGCAAGCGCGTCGGCACTCAGGCGTCCAAGCAGGACAAGATCGGTCGCGTAAATGATCGACTGCGCCAGATTGCCGAGGATGAGGGGCAGGGCGAGCGCGATCAGGGCACGGGCTTCGGTGGTCCATGGTGATGCTGAACGTGCCACGGCGTTTTCTTATCTCTGCGTTTGCGCGAGGATCCGTCTGGCCTGTGTCAGGTGCGGCCTGTCAATCATCTTGCCGTCGAGGCCGACCGTGCCGGCGCCGGGACTTGCCGCAAAGGCATCGACGACGCGCTGCGCATGGGCAATGTCTTCAGGGGATGGCATGAAACATTCGTTGATGATTGCCACTTGCGCCGGATGAATCGCCAGACGTCCGGTAAATCCTTCTGACCGTGCCATGCGGCATGATGTGCGCAATCCCGCATCATCGCGGTAATCCGTGTAAAGCGTGTCAATGGCATCGACGCCGCTGGCGTGGGCCGCGAGCAATGTGAGCGATCGCACCATCCGGTACGTGAACGACCAGTTGCCCGTGGCGTCGGTGTTGGTGGTGGCGCCAAGTGCCGCTGCCAGATCTTCTGCGCCCCACGTCAGTCCAGCCAGCCGCGACACCCCGGCCGTGGCGAATTCGCCGAGGTGAAAGGGCGCGACTGCGGTTTCGGTGGCCACGGGAATTATTCGCGTCGACGATGCTGCAAGTCCCGATTGCGCCTCAAGTGCGCCAAGCTGCGCCGACAGCTGCCGCACATCATCGGGGCCATTGATCTTGGGCTGCATGATGCCGTCAGGCGCACCTGCGATGATGGCAGCAAGGTCTTCGGTGGCAAACACGGTGTCGAGCGGATTGATGCGCACCCACAGCTGTGTTGTCCGGCCAGCCGGTGGCCGCGCGGCCAGAAAATCGGCAACCCGCGCGCGTGCCAGTGCCTTGTTTTCGGGAACCACCGAATCTTCGAGATCGAGGATGACGGCATCAGCCCCGCACGCATCGGCCCTCGCCAGCTTTTTTTCGCTGTCCCCTGGAATAAAAAGAAGAGATTTCAAACTCATGTCACTGGCTTTTTAAGCTGGAGACCTGAGCGTTTGCATGTCGCCACCACGTCGCCATGCTGATTATAAGCCTTGTGCTGAAACGTCACGATTCCCTGATCTGGCCGTGACTTGCTGTCGCGCAATTCGATGACTTCGGTAACGACATGGACGGTATCGCCGTGAAACAATGGCTTTGGAAAGCGGACTTCGTCCCAGCCGAGGTTGGCCACCGCCGTCCCAAGTGTGGTGTCGCCAACCGAAATGCCGACCATCAGGCCCAGAGTGAACGCCGAATTGACGATCCTCTGACCATAATCAGTGCCTTTCATATAGTCTTCGTCAAGATGAAGCTGTGCCGGATTGTGCGTCATGGCGCTGAACAGCACATTGTCAGTTTCTGTCACGGTGCGGCGGACCGCGTGATTGAACACCTGACCGATACGCAGGTCGTCAAACCATAGTCCGGCCATCATTCACTCTCCCCAGTCCTCAGTTGGTTCACCCCAGCTTGATACTCAGAAAGCCGGGGAGCGGACCATTCCAGCCATCGTCGTCGCCATCGTCCGCTGGTACGTCAGCATGGGTCACCACGCCGGTTTTCCGGACACCGGGCGCCGGTGCCGGGGGCGTGGCCATCGGCGTGTCAGCGGCCTTGCGAGGGCGTCTGGCAGGTTTTTCATTCTGTGGTGGGGACACCGCATCAGCGTCTGGTTTCGTGCTGCCCGCAGCGGGCTTTGCGACCCGCGGTATTTTCGTGCTGGTCAGTTTTTCGATGTTCGCAATGGCCTCGGCATCGTCGGGCGTGGCCAGTGTAAAGGCCTTGCCGGTGGCGCCCGCACGACCGGTGCGGCCGATGCGGTGGACATAGTCATCGGGATGCCATGGCACGTCATAGTTCACGACATGGCTCACGCCCTTCACGTCAAGACCGCGCGCTGCGACATCGGACGCGACAAGGACAGTAATCTCGCCCGCCTTGAACCGGTCAAGCTCCCTGATCCGCTCGGACTGATCCATGTCGCCCTGAATCTGGCCCGCTCTGAACCCTGCGCGGGTCAGGCTTTGCGAAAGTTCGCGCACGGTCGTCTTGCGGTTCGAAAAGACGATTGCCGTCGTGACATCCCCGGCGCGGAGGATGTCGATGAGGGCATCCTTTTTGCCGCGTGCCGACACGTCGACAATGCGCTGTTCGATCTGAAGATTGGCAGATGCGGGACGTGAGACCTCGATCTGTTTGGGATTGCTCAGGAATTTGTCAGCAAGTTTCTTGATCGGTCCCGGCATCGTCGCCGAAAACAAAAGCGTCTGGCGTGCGGGCGGTAATTTGGTGCAAATCTCCTCGATATCGGGAATGAATCCCATGTCGAGCATCCGGTCCGCCTCGTCGATCACCAGCAGAGTGCAATCGTTGAGCATGATCTTGCCACGGCTGAAAAGGTCCATCAGCCGCCCCGGCGTGGCGATGAGGACGTCGACACCTTTTTCAAGTGCCTTGACCTGATCGCCCATTTGCACGCCGCCGATCAGAAGAGCCATCGAGAGTTTGTGATATTTGCCGTATTTCTCAAAATTCTCCGCAACCTGCGCGGCCAGTTCGCGGGTCGGTTCCAGGATCAGCGAACGCGGCATCCGCGCCCGGCTGCGCCCCTCGGCAAGGATGTCGATCATCGGCAGGACGAAACTTGCGGTCTTGCCTGTCCCCGTCTGGGCAATGCCGATCAGGTCGCGCATCATCAGCACGCTGGGTATCGCCTGCGCCTGAATCGGTGTCGGTTCGTTATAGCCCGAATCGTCGATCGCGCGGAGCAAGGGATCGGAAAGGCCGAGGTCGGCGAAGGTCATGAAAATGTCCGTAGGGATGCCTTTATGCGGTGCGCACAAGACACGCCAAAGTCAAGTCAGCGTTCAGGGATGAGTGTCGTGAAGCGTTCGACGTCGCATTGGCCACCCGTGCGGGCATGGAGCGCATCACGGCTGCGACAGATCCGGCCATCGGCATTGGGTTTGATGTAAAAACCATAGCCGAGATCAACATCGGTACAGGCACGTTGCAATCGTGTGCGAACCCGCTGTCCGCCACGGACGAAAAGGTCCACGACCTGCGGCCCGCGTACGGCAAATCCGGCAAGGCTGTTGATTTCCAGACATTTCGGTCCTTTTTTCTCGACCCATCGGACGGGTGTCTGAGGCGCCGTCTGGACCGGAGCAATCGGAATGCGGACAACGATGCGCTGTTGAATCGTCAGTTGTGACAATTGCGTTCCATCGATCGCAGATGCAATGCTGCTCGCGGCGGCCAGCAACGCAAAACCTGTCAATATCACAGCAGAATTTCCATATTTTCACGCTTATGTATCGAAAGGGTTGAACGGGCGATTAATCCCGAATTTTCTGGTCTCGGTCCTGCAGGATGTCGCGCCAATGCACGCTTGCGCCGGGTTCGGCTTGCGTCGCGTGGCTGAGCACCATAGGGCGTCGCGCATCTGCAACCCTTCCAGTGTCGGAGAGAGATATAATGGCCAGCACGGCCCCCCAGAACGCAACTTTGCCACTTCTTTATCGTGATCTCGTGCCGATTTCGCAGCAAGAACATGGCAGCTGGCGTTACAAAACCAGTGATTCGGCGCTTTTTCTGGCGAATGAACATGCGGTTCCGGTGACGGTCGAGGAGTTCTCGATCGTCCAGCGTTTTTATCCGATCATTTTTTCGTCAGGCGATCAGCCCGTTCCGCTGGCGCTGATGGGGCTGAACGAAGGCGTCAATACATTCATCGACGATGAAGGAAAGATGATTCAGGATGCCTATGTCCCCGCTTATGTGCGGCGGTATCCGTTTCTGCTGGCAAAGCTCCGCCCTGACTCCGACGACTTGTCATTATGCGTCGATACGACGAGCGAGTCGATTGGCGACTATGATAGCGGTGACATGATTTTCGACGGCGATCAGCCTTCGGAAACGACCAAGGGCATACTGACATTTTGCGAACAGTTCGAGCAGGCCGGCCTGCGCACCGGTGCATTCATGGAAGAATTGAAAGCACTCGACCTGCTGATGGAAGGCGAAGTGTCGATCCAGACCGAAGAAAATACACCGCCGTTCGTCTATCGCGGGTTTCAAATGGTCAGCGAAGACAAACTGCGCGATCTGCGCGGCGACCAGTTACGGAAAATGGCGCAGTCCGGCATGTTGCCATTGATTCATGCCCATCTGTTTTCGCTGTCGATCATGCGCGAAATTTTTGCGCGGCAGGTGGCGCAGGGCAAGGTGCCCGAAGTCGCTGCGGGATAATTTGATTTTTTCCCCAGTTACCGCTTGAAACCGGGGCGACGTTTTCATACATCAAGGATGTCCGGGTGCGCGTCCCCCCTTTCGCGCGCCGGACAACACGCCTTCGGGTGTGTTCCTCCCTGAACCTGGCCACCTCGTGTGAAAACACGAGGTGGTTTTTTTATGGGGGCAACTATTCCGCCGCCAGAAGCACGCCGCTGGTCAGTTCATCAGACAATGCCGTCACCAGATCGAGGATCATGCGCTGCACCCTGGCCAACCCGGGGGCTGGATGATCAAACGCGGCATCGAGGTAAAGCCGTCGATCGATTTCGATCTGCAGCGCGTGAATGTTCCTTTGCGGCTGCGCATGTCGCGCGACGACATAGCCGCCAGCATAAGGGGTATTGAGCGCCACGTTCCAGCCTGACGCCGTCACGATCGCTTCGGCAGTGGCCGTTAACCGTGCCGATGCGCTGGCGCCAAAGCGGTCACCGATCACGATATCTGGCAAAGTCATGTCAGGCGCGCACTTATCCGCTTTGATCGGGGGCATGGAATGCACGTCGATCAGCAACGCCGCCCCCCAGCGTCGATTTGCCGCACGAAGCGCACGCGCGATTGCGGCATGATAGGGCGCATGGATCGACGCGATGCGGGCCGCAATCTCCTGCGGCTCGAACGGCGCCCGCCACAGTGGCCCTACGCCCCACAGTCGTGTCGGGACCAGGCCAAGCCCGGCACGGGCCTTCGCCGAGGCAGGACCGCTCGTCTGTGCGCCGTTGCGGATCGATTGAGGGTCGAGATCGTCGGGCGCGCGGTTCAGGTCAATGGCGAGCCGCGGGCTGGTCGCAATGATGGCCGGAACGCCTGCATGAATCGCGTCGTCGATCAAAAGGTCGGCATAACGATCCTCAAGCGGACGGACGGCCGCCATGGGAACGCGCAAGTCAGCCAGCATGGCTGTTTCATAATTGCGACCGGCATGCGCCACTGACAAGATAACCGGCCCCGTCGGAGGCGAAAAAGACCATGTTAGAAAGGGCGCATCGACCATTGATCCCGACACTAAGGATGCAGGGCTCGTGTGAAACTCTTTTTTGCAAAGGCGCTGGCTTTTTTACGCGGGCGCTGGAAAATATTAAGGGTCGGGCGCATAGATGAGCGGGAATTCGCCGCACGTCAGGGCCGCGGGCAAGGGACAAACCGATGACACGCATATTGCTGGCCGAAGATGACGATGCGATGCGGACCTACCTCGTGCGCGCGCTCGAACGATCCGGCTATGCGGTCGTTGCCGTCGATCGCGGTACGGCGGCGCTGCCGCTGATCGAAAACGGTGGCGCGTTTGATCTTCTGCTGACTGATATCGTCATGCCCGAAATGGATGGTATCGAGCTTGCCCAGAAAGCGGCGATCATCGCGCCCGACATGCGGGTGATGTTCATCACCGGATTTTCGGCGGTATCACTGCGCGCCGGGCAGGCTCTGCCCCAGGCCAAGGTGCTGTCAAAGCCATTTCACCTGCGCGATCTGGTCATGGAAGTGGACCGGATGTTTGCAGCCCCGAACGTCAGTGAACTGTAACCTGCGGCTTGCCAGTCCCCAAAGCGGGCGCTAGGGACCGCGGCGTGGGCGTGTAGCTCAGTGGTAGAGCACTGTGTTGACATCGCAGGGGTCGCAAGTTCAATCCTTGCCACGCCCACCATAAAAAACCCGGCATACTCAAGGAGTTAGCTGGGTTTTTTCTTGTCTATCGAGTGGCGTTGGCGCGGGAAAGTTGGGTGAAAGTTGGGTGAATCGAGCTTCCACAGGCCATTTCGAGGTCGGCGAGCACGTCTTTGATCCCCATTTGTACCGTGCCCAGATAGTCCGGGTCATAGATGGCGTAGGTCTCTGACGTCTTCAAAACCCGGTGCCCGAGCTGCCCTGAAAGTTCCCAAGGATCGACCCTACGCTTACGCAATTCGCTCGACATCGAATGGCGAATTAGCTTCGGTCCCCAGCCGTCCGGAATGTTCAGGCACTGAGCCGCGGCACCGCGCCGAGGTCGACATCGTGGGACGCGTGTTATGGTTTGGGAGAAAAGTCGGCTGAGACTTGCCTAGGCTGCCAGCTCATAAGGTCTCGCCAAGAAGGGCGTTGTGATCGAGATCGTCTGTGCGCCGGACGCCAACCGACACGCTGCCGCTGTTCGCCGCTGCCGACGCCCGTGAACTGGGGATCGAGCCCGAGGTTCATCTGCCGATCATGCCTCTCGGCGAACATGTCGCAGCGGATTATCAGACTGTGCGACTGTCGCTCAAAGGCCATCCGATGGCATTTCTGCGCACCGGGCTTGCGGCCGAAGGTGTGTTGAGCTGCGCGCAGACCGCTGCGGCGAAAAACGGGGCGCGGGTCAAAACCGCCGGAATTGTCCTCGTCCGCCAGCGCCCCGGCAAGGGCAATGCGATCTTCGTGACGATCGAGGACGAAACTGGCATCACCAACATCGTCATTTGGGCGCGTCTGTTTGAAACACTTCGTCGCGAAGTCATGGCGGCTCGGCTGATCCTGGTCGAGGGCGAAGTGCAACGCAGCCCCGAGGGTGTCATCCACATGATAGCAACCCGCATCCACGACCGCACGGCCGATCTGTCTCGCCTGTCGGAAATGCACGATGCCAACCCGTTGATCTCGCGCGCAGACAAGTTCCTACATCCGCATTATCCACCTTATCGTCACCCACGGAATGTCAGAATATTACCGAATTCACGAGATTTTCATTAACCTCGGATCGTCTTGTTCATTTAATTTTTTGAATGGATTCAATTATTTGATCTGCTATCTTAACAGATTGCTGCTATCAAGCAGCTTCTTGCCTCCATTCCAAATCAGCAATATTGGCGGTTTTCGGCACATTTGGTTTGTATCAATACTATGAACAGTATATTAAAATCGATTATACAATACCACTGGACAACGTCTCACTTTTGACTCTTTGTCTTTAGCAATGTTATAATCTTTACTGTAAAAGTACGATTATGCTTCTATATTATTATTTTTTTCAGATCAAAATTCATTCAAACATCACTATTTCAGAGTCGGTTCTTCACGATTTCACCAGCGCGCATGATGACGTCGAGCCGGTTGCCGTCGGCCGCGAGCAGGCCGATATCGGCAAGCGGGTCACCATCGACAATGATCAGATCGGCGTGCGCACCGGGTGCGACACAGCCCAGCCGATCCTCTTCCATCAGCACGGCAGCACTGCCCGATGTTGCCTGGCGCAGGATTTCGAATGGTGAGAAGACATCGCTGCGCAGTGAGAATTCGCGGCATTGCCGCGTGTAGAGCTCGCCGAGCAGGTCGGTCCCGAAGCCAAGCTTCACGCCGGCGCTCCGCATATGATCGAGTCCTGCAAGGCATTCGGCCGACACGGCTATCGCCTTTGCCTGGTTTTCCGGCGGGAAGCCGAGTTTTTCGCCAAGATCGAGCAGGGAAAACAGGATCGAAAGCGTCGGCACGACATATGCGCCGCGTTCGGCCACGAACGCCGCCGTTTCGGCATCGATCAATGTACCATGTTCGATGCACCTGCTAGCCGTTCGCAGAGCCAGACAACCTCGTTACCCAACTTCCAGCGCCGGTTTCCACCCATTGGCTTGGCAGAAAAGCTGTTCGTC
>CAXTTJ010000006.1:0-88228 GCA_964247235.1 uncultured Sphingomonadaceae bacterium | reverse complement strand
CAACTACCTCAGAAACTCCGGATATGCGTCAATGTAATGTCATCCGACTCTAGCGGCGATAAACCCGCGCCCCGCTGCGGCTTACTTCAATTCCACCGTCGCGCCGGCGGCTTCGAGCTGGGCCTTGACCTTGGTGGCTTCGTCTTTCGACACGCCTTCCTTGATCGCCTTGGGCGCGGCTTCGACAGCGGCCTTGGCTTCGGTCAGGCCGAGGCCGGTGATCGCGCGGACTTCCTTGATGACCGCGATCTTGTTGCCGCCATCGCCGGTCAGGATGACGTCGAATTCGGTCTGCTCTTCGGCAGCCGGAGCAGTCGCAGCCGCAGGACCGGCCACGGCAACTGCCGCCGCCGCCGAAACGCCCCATTTTTCTTCGAGCAGCTTCGAAAGTTCAGCTGCTTCGATCACGGTCAGAGCCGACAGGTCGTCGACGATTTTGTTGAGATCAGCCATTTGAATGTTCCTTGATTAAATTGGGTGTGAAACGAAAATCTATGCCGCTTCCTTGGTCGCGTAAGCGCCGAAGACGCGGGCGAGTTGCCCGGCCGGTGCCTGGATGATCTGGACAACCTTGGTTGCGGGTGCCTGGACAAGGCCCACAATCTTGGCGCGCAGTTCATCGAGCGACGGCAGCGTTGCCAGTGCCTTGATGCCATTCACGTCGAGGAGCGTATCGCCCATCGCGCCGCCCACGAGTTCGAACTTGTCGTTCGCCTTCGCAAAATCCACGGCCACTTTGGCGGCAGCCACGGGGTCGGTCGATGTGGCGAAACCCGTAGGACCGGTCAGCAGATCGCTGAGCGCGGCATAATGGGTGCCCGCAATCGCGAGTTTGGCGAGCTTGTTCTTCGTGACCTTGAAACTGGCCCCGGCGTCGCGCATTTTCGTCCGCAGATCAGTCGTTTGTGCGACAGTCAACCCGAGATTGCGGGCGACGACGACAACGCCGACTGTGGCGAGGCTTGCGTTCAGACTGGTAACCAGATCGGACTTTTCAGTACGGTCCATGCCATTCTCCTGCGTTCAGACGCGCCGACATGACGCATCTGCTGATGCCGAACGGATCGCTGGAGTGCGGTCCGTTACGGCCCGCCCGAGGGGTCTGGTTACCCGACGCATCCCAAAAGATGCGGCAAAAACTATTCCCCGTCTCGGCTGGACATTAAGCCCCGCTACCTGCGGTGCACCAACTGTCTCGGACGGCCCGACCCGCGTGAACGCCGGTCAGGTGAGCGCGGCCAATGCGCGGAGGTGTGCGGAAAGTCAATGCGCCATCGCGATTCGAGCGGAAGTTCACACTACGTCCCCCCTGAGTGTGTGAACTTTCGCGGGCCTAAGTGTCGGCGCCATGCGATTGTAAAGAGGCGGGAGCGCGATCATCCGACAAGGATATGCCAGATGGCATGCTGTAGGACAGCGAAAAATCAGGGTGATCGCAAAGACGGGACCATGACGGGCAATTGATCATGGGCAAGGGCAGGCGGCGCTGACGATCCCCCGCTATCCAAAGTCAAATTCCGTGACGGGTACGCCGCATTCGATCGCCGCGGCCGCCATGATGCGGTCGAGCGTGACCAGCGTGCAGCCGTGCCGTGCGGCGATCGCGATATGCAAGGCGTCGCCTGCGCGGAGGTTGAGGGCGTGACGATCAGCGAACTGGGCGGCATCGACAAAGCATGATGAGTCAATGTCGAGTTGCGTCAGGCTCGACAAGCGCAGCAGTGACCACTGAGCCAGCGCATCGGCACGTTCATATATCGAGAGCTCGCCGCGCCGCACCTTGATGGAAAGTGCGCTGGAAACCTCAGTAACAACCCAAGGACTGATAGCGATAGCATCCTGCTTGTTCTGGCGCAGCCATTGTCTCGCAACGGCGCTGCCGATTTCGTCGGTTATGAGCGACGCGACAACGAAGGATGCGTCTAAATAGTAGGTCAATATTTTGCCTCACGCATTTCGCGGATCAACTCGACCGCACTTTGCTTCTGTACTGGGAGGCGTGCTGCCAGCCGCTCCAGCGCATCGACATCGATCGGCTTACGCGGCTGTTCGACCGGCACCACTTTCGCCACCAGTTTTCCGCGTTTGGTAATGTCCACTGTCTCTCCTGCCTCTGCACGTTCGACGACTTCGGAGAAGCGCGCTTTGGCGTCGGCAATGCTGTAGCTTTCCATTTCGGGTGCTCCTGACTATCGAAATGACCATAACGCAAAATGCGCAAAAATAAAGGGCCGGGATTTCTCCCGACCCCTGGTCCGCTAACGGATCCCGTTCTAGGCGACAACGTCCGCCACGTCGATCTTGATGCCCGGGCCCATCGATGACGACATCGCAATCTTTCTCAGATATTTGCCCTTGGCGCCCGAGGGCTTGGCCTTCGACACCGCATCGACCAGCGAGTCGAAATTGGCGCGCAGGTCTTCGGCGGCAAAGCTGGCCTTGCCGATGCCCGAATGGATGATGCCCGCTTTTTCCACGCGATATTCGACCTGGCCACCCTTGGCCGCCTTCACCGCGTCACCGACGTTCATCGTGACGGTGCCGAGCTTTGGATTGGGCATCATGCCCTTTGGCCCCAATATCTTGCCGAGACGCCCGACGAGGCCCATCATGTCAGGTGTCGCGATGCAGCGGTCGAAATCGACCTTGCCGCCCTGCACGATGTCGAGCAGGTCTTCGGCGCCGACGACATCGGCACCGGCTTCGCGCGCTTCATCGGCTTTGGCACCCTTGGCGAACACGCCGACGCGGACCGTCTTGCCCGTGCCCTTGGGCAGGGTGACGACACCGCGGACCATCTGATCGGCGTGGCGCGGATCGACACCCAGTGCGAGCGCGACTTCGATGCTCTCGTCGAATTTCGACGTTGCGTTTGCCTTGGCAATGGCGATGGCTTCATCGATGCCGTGCAGCTTTTCACGGTCGACGAGGGCGTGCACTTTCGCGCGTTTTGTCAGCTTTGCCATGTTCAGCCCTCCACCACTTCGAGGCCCATTGCGCGGGCGCTGCCTTCGATGATCCGCGTGGCGGCGGCGATGTCGTTGGCGTTCAGGTCTTTCATCTTCAGTTCGGCAATCTCGCTCAGCTTCGAGCGGGTGATCTTGCCAGCGCTCAGCTTGCCGGGTTCCTTCGAACCCGATTTCAGATTGGCAGCTTTCTTGATCAGGAAGCTGGCGGGCGCCGACTTGGTGATGAACGAGAAGCTGCGGTCCGCGTAAACGGTGATGACCGTCGGGATCGGCATGTTCTTTTCGATCTCGCTGGTCGACGCGTTGAACGCCTTGCAGAATTCCATGATGTTGACGCCGCGCTGACCCAATGCGGGCCCGATCGGCGGCGACGGATTTGCAGCACCCGCAGGCACCTGCAACTTGATATAACCGGTAATCTTCTTTGCCATTTGCTCACCCTTTCTCAGGTTTAGCGGTTCGAACGCTTTCCGGATTTCTCCCAAAGCTCCCGCACTCCCGCCGCAGCAGGACGCGTGCCCTTAGCCGTGCGGCGGGCAAAACGCAAACCATGCACCAGTCAAAAGCGATAGATGGCGGTGACCGGAATAATGTGATCTATCCGGTCCTCGATATCGCGCCTTTTGACATAACGATTCATGTAGCCAGCATCGATCGACACGCCGCGTGCCAGGGGCAGGTTCAGCCCGACAAAGGTGCGGATCTGGTCAAATCCCGCGGCCTGGCCGAATTTCGTGCTGTTCAGATTGAAAAACGGTTCGGTTTGCAAAACGAACATCGTCTTGCTGTTGTCGACGGGCACCGTATAGCGCGCCATGTGCCGGACGCGCCAGCCCGTGCCCTCGCGACCGTCGACCCAGCGCGTTTCAAGCCGTGTGCGGGTGATCAGCGACGCTTTGCCAAGCTTTCCCACTGACCACAGAATTTTCTGAACCGCGCGATGTTCATTGACGTCGGGGCGATTGTCGGGGCGTGACCCGGTAAAAGTGTACCCTGTCCACAGGCTTAGACTTTTGCTGACCTGCACCCCCAGGAGCGGACGGATCAGCACGGTCGGCGCGCTTGTCCCGCGATCACTGATGCGGAGCGACCCGTCGACAGAGACGAGCAATCTGTCCTTCACCGGGCCAGTTGCCCAGAACGAGGTCCAGAGCTCCAGATCGGCTTCAGTCGCTGTCGCAACGCCCGGCAATCCGGCAAGCACCATGCCCGTCAAGGCTTTGCGCATAATCGAGCGCATCATCATTTTATCCTATTTTTGTGAGGGGTCGACGCGGACGCGATGGTCGCATCGACCCCAACACCGGTTGAACTGTTAATGCGTGGCCTCGGCTTCGGGCATGACCGATGAGTGCAGGTGATCAATCTTCCATGCCCCGCCTTCACGCCTGTAGATAAAGCTGTAGCGTGCCTTGACGTCGCTTTTGATGCCGGCTGCATCGGTCAGCGAAACGGTCCAGGTGCCGACGCGTGAGGCCGTGTTGCAATCGATCCTGATCGAGCTGGTGTCGATAGTGCCCACCGGACTTTTTTTCAGGAACCCGACGAAATAGTCGCGGATGGCGGCATGGTCCGTGCGCGGCGTATTCGACAGGGTCGGCAGCAACACGGCATTGCGCGTAAAAAGCGCTGTCACCGTGTCGGGGTTTCTGGTTGCCCATGCGGCGTTGAATTGTCCGAACAGCCGTTCGACAGCAGCCGCAGTGGTGTGTGCACAATATGGTGCAGCCACCGGTGCGCGCGCTTCGGCGGTGACCGGAATGAAAATCATGGCAGCGGCAAGCGTGGCTGGAATTGCAAATCTAATCATCTGAATTGTCCCTTCGTTCGATGGTCGGGATTGCGCCGGGCACTGCGTCATCCGGATCGAGCGGGGCCGATATGTGACGCACCCCAAAGCCAGAACCGGACATGTGCTAGAACCGCGCCACCGTCCCGTGTGTCACGAATGAATCGATGCGAAGATCTGACAAAAAGCCGGACCCAAATCACCGAGAACACTCGATGCGGTCCGACATCACGACCCTTGAAACAGGATCGCCAGAGGGGCCCGGCCCGCAGACCGGCATCTGCCAACGCTCTATCAAAAGGTCAACAGGCAATGGCTGGGATGCTGTTTTTTTTCAAATCATCGGCGACCGGGCGGGTCGGCGCATGACCGCGTTTTGGCAAAATCGAACGGCATTGGTCGCCTGTGCAGCGAACCGTTATTTGCTGCGTTCGACCTGCTCAAATTCGAGTTCGACCGGGGTTGCCCGGCCGAAAATGCTGACCGAAACCTTGACGCGGCTGCGGTCGAAATCCAGTTCCTCGACAATGCCGTTGAAGCTTGCGAATGGCCCGTCGAGCACTTTGACCGAATCGCCGATTTCATAATCGACCTTGATCTTGGTCTTGGGCGCGGCGGCTGCTTCTTCCTTGGTATTGAGGATGCGTGCGGCTTCGGCTTCGCTGATCGGCTGCGGCTTGCCCATCGACCCGAGGAACCCCGTGACTTTCGGCGTGTTCTTGACGAGGTGATAGACGTCGTCGTTCATGCTCAGCTTGGCGAGGACATAGCCGGGGAAGAATTTCTTTTCCGACTGCACCTTCTTGCCGCGCCGCACTTCGGTGACGGTTTCGGTTGGCACTTCGACCGATTCGACCAGCGCGTCGAGGCCAAGGCGCGTCGCGTCGGCCATGATGGCGTCGCGCACCTTGTTCTCGAACCCCGAATAGGCGTGAATGATGTACCAGCGTGACATGCGTGTCCTTATCCTACCAGCGACAACAGGGCTTTGACGATCGCGCTGAACGCGGTGTCGAGGCCGAAGAAAAACAGGCCGAGCACGACGGTCATGATGACGACCATCACCGCCGTCATCATCGTTTCGCGCGGTGTCGGCCACACGACCTTTGCGGTTTCGGCACGCACCTGCCGGATGAATTCGCCTGGAGTTGTCTTTGCCACGGTGGTCGGTGTTCCAAATCTGTTTACGAACAGCCGCCCGGCGCCGGTAAGACCAGACTGCCCGATTGCCACTGTCGCGAAGGACGCCGCTTAACGCCGTTGCGGGCGTGATGCAAGCGGCGTGGAGGCCGACATGGGTAACGCCGCTGTTTCGTCGGTCGCGGTGTGCCGAGGGGCCGTTCGCATCGCTGTCCGCGACCGGCGCGCATCATGCACGCGTTGTTCAGGCGTGGCAGGAGTGAGGGGACTCGAACCCATGACCCTCGGTTTTGGAGACCGATGCTCTACCAACTGAGCTACACTCCTGTGCGCTGGCGACGCGGCCTTAGCGAAAGCAGGACAGGGCTTCAAGCCGTCAGCGGATCGGGCCGGGTCCGGGTGCCGAGCCGCTTTCGTTCAGCCTGTCGAGAAACTGGTCGAGCGTCGGTGATGCCGCCCCCGCCCAGCTCCGCTCCGCAACCACGGCCATCGGTTCATAGGCGCGGGCGAGCATGAGCCGGTCGGTCGAACTTTCCGCAGCGTCGGACCATAAGGCCAGCATATAGCCCTTTATGTTCGGGCCGCGCAGGAACGGCATGCGCAGATAGGCGTCGGTCGTGTCGACCATGCCATAGCCCGACCCGTCCCAATTCTCGATACCGGGGACTACGTAAAGCTTGTCTTCAGGTGCCACGATCACTTTGTAACCGCTTGCCAGAATGTCGTTCAGGCGCGGCGAATTCCAGACATAGATGAGGATGTCGGTGTCCGGCTGGATCGATGTCTTGTCATCCTTGAACCGCCACCAGTTCCAGATTGCGGTCTTCTTGCCCATCGATTTGACGAAGCGGTTCGTCTCGTTGATCCAGTCGACAAAGACGTCACCGGGATATTGCAGCCCCTTTTCCTTGGCATAGGCGACAAGTTCGGGACAGCGGGTCTTGTCGGCGTCATATTGATATTCATCGCCACCGATGTGGACATATTCGCCTTCGAACCACGGAATGAATTCGCGCAATATCGATTGCATGAACGCACGGTTTTCCGCCTTGGTGATATCAACCGTCCAGGCGAGCGATTTTGCGCGTTCGTGCGCCGACCGGGTCAGCCATTCCGATTGCCGCATGCTTTCGCAATCGAACGCCAGCGACGGGCGATACTGGATCAGGGCCGTCGCGTGCGCAGGCAGATCAATTTCGGGAATGATGGTGATGCCATAGCGGCGTGCCGTGCGCTGGAGATGATCGACATCGGCGCGGTCATAGGACAGGCGATCGGCAAGACCGGGAAATCTGGCGCTGCGCAAGCGGAACGCCGGCCAGTCGTTGAAGTGCAGGCCAAGCGTGTTGAGCTTGAGCCATGCCATCTGGCGCATCAGGTCGTCGAGCTCGCTGACCCGGTAATATTTGCGGCCGATGTCGACGAACATCATGCGCTTTGCCTGTTCGGGCCAGTCATTCGCCTGACCGCGCGGGAGGCTTTGCATCCCGTCCGCACGCTTGAGCAGGTGGAGAACACTTTGCGTGCCGAGACGGACCGCTGTCGCGCTTGCGGCGCGCACCTCGACTCTGTCACTGACCGTTAGCGCATAGGCGTCGGGGTGATCGGCGGCCTTGCCAAGTGCAAGGACGATGTCACCGCTCCGCGCCGCGCCCGCGACGACAATTGCATCAAGGCGGGTGAGTTCGTGCAGCTGATCTGCGAACACAGTCGCGATTGCCCGCAGTTCGGCCGACTGGCCGGGGTAAACAATCCGCAGGCCGGGCTTGAGGCGCAGTGATCCGGCACCCGGCCCGGTATCCTGCGTCCATTCGCGCAGGGCAGGTACCACCCAAGTGCGAACATTGGTGTCGAACGCGACCGGCGGATGCGGCGGTGGCGGCAGTTTCTGTGCCGATGCGCCGGTGGTGCACAGGGCAGCCATCGCCGCGAAAATCGCGACAGTCGCTGCCCTGCGGATGCGGGGTTTAAGGGGCAATGCAATCACTCAGAACTTCTTCGATGCAGATATCGTCCAGCGCCGCCCATAGTCGGCATAGCCGATGAACGCCCCCTCGCTGATGCCATAGGACCGCACTTTGCGCTGAGTCAGATTTTCCACGTCAAGCGCCAGCGCAATGCCCGCAGGCAGGTTGACACTTAGCCGCGCATCAATCTGATAGAAGGGCTGAAAATATCGCGGCGAGTTCGTGATTCCGGCATAGCTCGAATTCGCAAGAAACCGGTCGCGCCAGTTATAGGCAACGCGCAGGCCAATGTGGTTATCTTCATAATAGCCCACGACGTTCGCCGAATCGCTCAGACCCGACACCCGTGTCCCGGCACCCGGAACCGTCGGTGCCGACAGTTTTCCGCTCAATTTCGTGTAGTTGGCTGAAAAGCCAAAGCCGTTATTGAAACTGTGCAGCAAGGCAGCGGTGAACCCGTCGATCTTGGCGCTGCCCGCGTTTTGCGGCCGCGTGACAGTGACTGTCTGGAAATCGACATTGTTGGGATTCTGTGCGCCTGTCGGATTGACGATCGTCGTAACTTTTTCCTCATTCGTGCCCACCACGATGTAGTCGGAAATCCGTTTGTGGAAATAGGACAGCGAAATGCCGCTGCCTTTCTTGTAATAATATTCCAGCGACGCATCGAGATTGACCGAGGTGAACGGCCGGAGGAAGACATTGCCAGCCTTTGCCTGCCGGTTCGCGATGCGCGTCGTGACATAGTTGAACGTGGGCGCCAGATCTTCAAGGATAGGGCGCGTCAGTGTTTTCGAAGCACTAAGGCGCAGGTCGATATTGTTCGTCACGGCCCATTTGACATTGGCCGACGGCAGGAAATTGTCATATTTGTTCTCGACCGAAATTGCCGTCAATGCGTTGCTGGCATAAATGACGCCCAGAACTTCGGAGGGGCCACCGGCGGTGTTCGTAAAGCCGATCGGAATTCGCGTCGTGCCCGACGACGTCTGCCGCGTGCTCGTATAGCGCAAGCCGGCAACGATATCGAGCGGCCGGTCGAACAGAGAGACTTTCGCATGCGCGTCGGCATAGAATGATGTCACCCGTTCATTGACGACATAGGAATCGCCGCTCTTGACTGCATTCCATGTCCGGCCATTGGCAATGAATTCCTGCAGGCCGCCAGCGGTCGGATTTTTCGTACGATTGGCAATGTTGACCGGATCGGCCATCCACCGCCGCAGCGCTTCGCCGTCAAAGACGAACATGTCGCCGTTCAGCTTGGAATTGCCAAAGACATCACCGGGCCGGTTGATGCCAGTGACGATGCTGTTGGTATCGATTGGCTGACCTGTTGCATTCGACTGATACAGGCGGCTGACGGCACGCGGCGTCTGCCAGAATTCATTCTGCTTGCGCTGCGCCGCGTAAGATCCACCGAAATTGATGAAGAAATTGTCGCTGGGCTGATATTTCATATCAGCCTTGAACTGCCAGTTTTCCGATTTGACATAAGTGCCGCTGTCCGATGTCTGCCGTGCACGAAGGTCACCGACATTCGCCGTGGAGGGCACGAAAAGATTGGGGCCCTGAAGATAGGGCACGCCGCCAGGGGGCGTGATGACGAGAAAGCCGGGCTTGTTCAGCGCTTCGAGAATATAGACACGGTCGAGGCCGCGATTGTCATTGATCGTGCGCGAGCCGGACAGGTCAAACACCGCCGAAAACTTGTTGCCCGGCGTCCATTTGGCGTTCAGCCCCAGTGCGTTGGTCGTGACGGGACGGACTTCCTTGAGGTTGATATAGGCAAATCCGGAGGCCCTGTAATCAAGCGCGTGATCGAACGTCGTCAGGACGCCTGCCGAATCCTTGATATTGCGGTTGTTCGGCTGCACTGCGTAAAAATAGTTCAGAAGGCTGCGCTGTTCCGACACGCTTTTGAATTTCGAATACAGATAGTCAGCGGTGACAACAAGATTGTCGGACGCTTCAAACTGGGCAACCAGCGTGCCGCCATAGCGTGTCCGGTGCGTATCGTCGATGACGCGTTCAAGATCCTGCATCCGGAACGCATTTTCATTGGTATCGTCTGAATAGACATAAGGATAGGCCGACAGATCGAAATACAGGCTGTTTTTCCGGAGCACGGCGCTGTTGCGAGTCTGGTAGGTGCGGTTGCGGCGTTCGAAATAGTTGAACGAGGCCAATATGCCGAGGCGGCCATCCAGAAAGCGGTCGCTGATCATGAACGATCCCTGCGGCGTCGTTTTCTTCGCTGTTTCTTCATAAAGGGCACCGGCGCGCACGTTCAGCTTGAACCCGTCATAATCAAACGGTTTTGCCGTGATGACGTCAATGGTACCCGCAACGCCGCCTTCGGGCACAATGGCGTTGGCGGTCTTGTAAACCTTGACCGTGCTGACGATTTCGGTGGCGAGCGTATCGAAGCTGAACGACCGGTCGGGATTGTCGTTGGCAAGCGTCCGGCCGTTGAGCAGGACAGAGACGAATTCGGGACCGAGGCCGTTGATGCTGGCGAAGCGCCCTTCGCCCGCGGAACGGTCGATCGCCACGCCGGGCACGCGCTGAAGGCTTTCGGCAATGTTGGAATCCGGGAATTTGCCGATATCTTCGGCATTGATGGCTTCGATCATCGAATCGGACTGCCGCTTTTCCCTGATGCTTTTGGCGAGCGACGCGCGAATGCCGGTCACGATGATTTCATCGCCCGTTTCTGTCGCCGCCGGGGACGCCGTCGTCGCTGTGCCCGGCTGAGTCGGCGTCTGCGCTGCCGCCGGTGTGGCGACGAGGGCAAGGGCAAGCGCCACGATCGATGACGCGCCCGCCAGTTCGCCCCGAACGGCTGCTTTGCTTGAATCCGACAATTTTCTTCTCCCCAAATAAGTGTCGAGGTTGGGGCGGCGGCCGTTTTTGCGATCCATGCCGTCCCAGGCTCGTTTTACGATACTACATATTCATGACTTGATGACAAGCCAATTTGTAGCAACGCTACTAATTAATCGGTGTCATGCGACAATCAGGCCGTCCGGATCCTCGACCTCTTCGCCCGGCCGCACATAATCGAGGATCAGATGGACCCGGTCTTCGGCGCTGATGTTGCGGACGGCATGCGGCTTGCGGTTGTTGATTTCCCACGCCTCGCCCGCCGCAAGATGCTTGATATGCCCGGCAATGCCGAATTCCGCACCGGGATTGGTGATGACAGGAATGTGGATGCGGTGCGCGCGCGACAGCGAATCGCCGAAATCCCGGTGCGTCCCGATGCTTTCACCGGCGGTCAGGCGGACAAGGATGGCCCGCACGAAATAGGGTGCAGTATCGCCCTCGACCGCCGGGTAGCGGGCCGCCACCGTGTCCATGATCGGCTGGACCAGATGCCGGAACCGCGCAAAGGCAGGCTGCACCGTCGGATCTTCATGACGCATGTCGGGATCATAGATCAGCGCGATTGTCTGCGTCTGGCGATGCGGACGATATGTTTCCTGTCGGCTGGTGTCGCCATACCATTCCGATTCGTCCAGTGCCTGTATGGCGTCGCGCAAGGGGCCCACGTCGACTTCGGCGATCAGCCGATATTCGCCATCAAAGTACATGGTGCACCTCTCCCTTCAGTAAATCGTCACGGCTAGTCGCCGATCGGCTGTTGCGGCGCGATCCCGTGGAGCGACGCAATGCTGCCCCGGGTCTGGCGCAGCATGCGGCTCGCCTGTGCGCCCATTGCCTCTGCCACCGCAAAAGCGAGCAGGTCGATCGCGAGCAGCTGACCGAACCGCATCGGATTCGGCTGAAATTCATGCACGCCGGCCTGCGAGAGCCGCAGGTTCAGGCAGATGTCGGCATCGCGACCGATCGGCGTGTCCTGATCCGTGATCGCAATTGTCGTCGCGCCATAATATTTCGCCAGCTCAAGGCTGTCCTGCAAGGACCGCGGGCGACCGGTCGACGTGATGAAGAGCGCCACGTCCGATCCGCCGACGGTTGCCGCCGCCATGCGCTGCGCATAGCTGTCCGTGTAGCAGACTGACGCGAGGCCGAGGCGGAACAGCCGGTTGTGGAGTTCCTCGGCCAGAACCGCTGATGATCCGCCGATCCCGAAAACCATGATCCTGTGCCCGTTTGAGATGGCATCTGCGGCCCGCAAAAGCGCTTCGGACCCGGCGATCGTGTCCATCGCCGAGGCCAGCGCTTCGCTCGCCTGTTCAAGGACATGCGCGGGGCCGGGCACATGCAGCGGCCCGGGGACAGGGCGCTTTGCCAGGGCAGGCGCGGCAATGGCGGCACTGGCGCCGGGATGTTCGGCGGCCGCGTCGCTGCGCGCCTGTTCGAAGGCAAGTTCCTGCGTCAGCCGGAATTTCAGGTCCTTGAATCCGTCGCACCCGACATTGCGGCAAAAGCGCACGACCGTGGGTTCGCTCACCCCGATCTGGCCAGCGACCGCACGGACACTCGCAAGTGTAAACGCGCCGGGAGATTGCAGCAGATGCTCTGCGATTTTCAGATCCGACTTGGTCATCGAATGCATTTGCGCCCGGATGCGCCCCAGCAGATCGCCCGGCAATTCCATATCCTGATCGGTCATCATTTTTTCCAAAGGCCGGTCCCCATGCGGGAATTTGTCCCCAAACCCACCATTGACTGGATGTTTGTTACATTGTCCGGCGTAAAGCGCAAGGCTCGTCGCGATTGATCGCCGTTAGGACACATGCACATGTCAAAGGCAGAGAGGCGGCGGGCAGTGTATCAAAACTACATTTCAATTTGACTGGCGAAAGGCGCGGGTGTTAGCATTCGGCAAGAACTGAAAAAGGGAAATGACAGTGATCGAGCGTATCGGCGGAACCAAGACCGGGACGGGGGGGCAGGCGCTTCCGTTTTGCCAGGCAACCAAGGCGGGCGGGTTCGTGTTCGTGTCCGGACAAGTGGCAATGGACGCCAATGGAGAGATTATCGACGGCGGCATCATTGCCCAGTCGCGCAAGACACTCGACAATGTGAAAGCCATTCTCGCCAAGGCCGGTTGCGACCTGACCGACGTGGTCAAGGTCAATGTCTGGCTGGACGATGCGCGTGACTTTCAGAGTTTCAACGGCGTCTATGCCGAATATTTCGGATCGGTATTGCCCGCACGGGCCTGTGTGCAGTCACCGCTGATGGTCGATGCCAAGGTCGAGGTCGACGCCATCGCGTACAAAGCCGAACAATGACCCCCTTGATGCGAACCGCGACACGGACGGGGTGGTATTGCTACCCCTGGGCGCGTCATGATGCAGCTGCCACGCTCGACGAGATGCGCGCGGCGGGCATGAGTCATGTGACGATCGCGACCAGTTATCACGCCGGAAAATTCCTTCAGCCGCGCGACCCGAAGTATCGCGTCTATTTTCCCGAAGACGGCAGCGTGTATTTCCGGGCGCGCGACGCGCATTTCGGCCGACTAAAACCCACTGTCGCATCGGTCACGCGCGATCATGACGTGCTGGACGAGATTTGCCGTGCCGGGATGCTGCCGGTGCGCGGGTGGACCGTCCTTGCGCATAATTCGCGGCTTGGCTGGCTTCATCCCGAAACCGTCGCCTGCAATGCCTATGGCGACCCATATTATTACAGCCTGTGCCCGGCGCATCCTGACGTTCAGGACTATGCCGTCGCGCTGTGCCGCGATCTGGCCGGGGCGTATCCGCTCGAAAGCCTGCTGCTCGAAACGCCTGGCTGGCTGACCTATGATCACGGCTATCATCATGAATTCGCGCAGATTGACGTGTCGGGGGAGCTTGGCCAGCTGCTCGGCCTGTGTTTTTGCGACAGCTGCACGGTGGCGGCGCGCGCGGCCGGGCTTGACCTTGCCAGTCTGCGCCGGGCCGTCGCGGCGCGGTGCGATGTGCTGGTGACCGGTGGGCCGGGTGATGCGGATCATGCGCTCGACGAAGCGCTTCGGCCCCTGCACGACTGGCGGGGTTCGGTCGTCACGGCCTTGTGCCGCCGGATTCGCGAAGAGGTGCGCCGCGAGGTCGCCGTTCGTGTCATCTCGACGTGCCAGCGGCCGCACCGGACCGCCTTTCTCGAAGGGATGGACCTGCGCGCGCTCGCACGTGTTACCGATGGCCTTGAACTGCCGATCTATCAGCCGTCGCCCGACGCTGCTGCCGACGATGTCGCTTATGTGCAAGGAATGGTCGACGATCCGGCGCGATTGAGCGTCATCCTGCGCCCCGGGCGTCCCGACATGACGAGCGAAGCACAGCTTGCCGATACGCTTCACCGGCTGACCGCGGCGGGGATTGACGATATATCCTTTTATAATTTCGACCTGCTCCCGGCGGCGTCGATCAAATGGGTGGCGCGCACCGCGGCGAATTTGAGGAGCGATGCCCATGTCGAGTGATTTTTCAGGACGGATCGTCATGATCACCGGCGCCGCGGGTGGCATCGGGGCCGTGCTGTGCACGCATTTCGCGGCACTGGGTGCGCAGGTGCTGGCAGTCGATGTCGATGCCAGGGCGCTTGATCTGTCGATTGCGGCCTCCGGGTCCGGCGGGATTGCGGCCGTCACGGCGGACATACTCGACCGGGCGGCGCTGCGTGATGCCGTCGATCAGGCGGTGGCGCGTTTTGGCCCTGTCGACACGCTCATCAACAATGCCGGGGCCGCCGCCGCGACCGCACTGGCCAATACCACGCCTGATACGTGGGATCAGGACATTGCCATCAACCTTACCGGTGCGTTCAATTGCGTCGAGGCGGTCAGGGACGGCATGTTCGCGGCAGGACGGGGCGTGATCGTCAACATCGGCAGCGTGAACGGCGCCACCGCACTCGGCCACCCGGCCTATAGCGCGGCAAAAGCGGGTCTCGTCAGCTATACCAAATCGATCGCGGTCGAATATGGTCCGAAAGGGCTTCGTGCGAACGTCGTCAGTCCGGGAACCGTCAGGACACAGGCGTGGAACGCGCGCGTCGCCGCCCGCCCGCAGATCCTGGCGGAACTGGCGAAATGGTATCCGCTGCGCGCATTTCCGGAACCGGTCGACATCGCACGGGCCTGCGCCTTCCTTGCCAGCGATGACGCCCGCATGATCACCGGGGTGGTTCTGCCGGTCGATTCGGGCCTGACCGCCGGAAATCCGGTGATGGCGGCGGAACTGACGCTGGCGACGTTCTGATGCCGCTCGATCTTTCCGCGATTCTCGACCAGCCGATCCTGCCGGGGACCAAGGGATTGCCACCGGCGGCGACCGGCCGCCCGCTGTCGGCGATTGCACTGCACCGCTGGGACGTGTCGGGCGGCGAAGTGCCGTTGCCGGCGGCGACGCTGCGTCGTGACGCGCTTGATGCCAATATGGCGGAAATGAACCGCTATCTGTCCGCCCGTGGTGCCGTGCTGGCCCCGCATGGCAAGACCACCATGTGTCCGCAACTGTTCGAACGGCAGATCGACGCCGGGGCCTGGGCCATCACTGTCGCCACCGTCGCGCAGGCGCAGGTCTGTCATGCCGTGGGCGTGCCGCGCGTCATCATCGCAAATGAAATCATCGGCGACGCCGAACTTGCGATGTTTGCCGCAATGTGTGCCGATGTGCCCGACCGCGACTATTATTGTCTGGTCGATTCGCTTGACGGGGCGCGCGGCCTGCAAAATGCGTTTGCGGCGGTGCCCGGCTGTCCGCCCGCCAATATCCTGATCGAATTCGGCATGTCCGGCGGCCGGTGTGGCCTGCGCACGCCGATGGCCGTCGTCGAACTCGCCCGCGCGGTGCGCCACTATGATCGCATCGCCCTGCGCGGTGTCGAGGGATATGAAGGGCTGATCGTTTCGGCCGACGCGGCGCGCGATGCCGCCAAAGTGGCGGGCTATCTCGACGATCTTGTCGATGCGTTCGCGCGGTGCCGGGACGCCGCCCTGTTCGATGTGTCCGACCACGCGCAGCCGCCGATGATCAGCGCCGGCGGCTCGGTATATTATGATCTTGTCGCGGCGCTCACACGCAAGTCGCTGGACGGTGCCGCGCTGCTTGTCGTGCGCAGCGGATGCTATGTCACGCATGACAGCGGGTTTTACCGACGCGCGCTGGCAAATGTCGCCGATCGTGATCCGTCGCACCACGCCCCCGCGCTCGTCCCGGCGCTCCATGTCTGGGCGCGCGTGTTGTCGGTTCCGGAACCGGGCCTGGCGATATTGTCAGCGGGCAAGCGCGATCTGTCGTTCGACATCGACCTTCCCGTTCCAGAACTGGTCCGGCGACCGGGCGGATCACCGGGTGCTGCGGCCGCGCCAGTGCCGATCAGCGGCTGGTCGATCGTGCAGCTGAGCGACCAGCATGCATTTGCGCGCAGCGATGCCACGGATGCGACTGCGCTGCACGTCGGCGACATCATTGCGCTCGGGATTTCGCATCCGTGCACGACATTCGACAAATGGCCGGTCCTGCTTGAAGTCGATGACGATTACCGGGTCGTCGGCGGCCTTCGGACTTTTTTTTGACACAGGCTTTTGAAACTGGAAACGCGATGGCGGATCAAGACGCGCATTATGACACGCTGCTGACCGGCGGCCTTGTCATGGACGGTACGGGGGCCAGCGCCGTGCGGACTGACGTCGCGATATCGGGAAACCGGATCGTCGCAATGGGCGACCTGGCATCGGCCCGCGCCGGACATGTTCTCGATGTGTCGGACATGGTGGTCGCACCGGGTTTCATCGACGTGCACACGCATGACGACCTGGCCTGCATCCGCGACCCGGACATGACAGCCAAATTAAGCCAGGGCGTGACGACAGTCATCGTCGGCAATTGCGGCTTGTCCGCCATCCCGTTGCGCTTTGAAGAGCAGGTACCAGAGCCGTTCAACCTGCTCGGCGGTCCGGCCGAATTCCGCTATTCAAGTGTCGCCGAATTTGCCAGCCGGATCGAGGAGGTGCGACCCAGCGTCAACGTCGCGGTCCTGATCGGGCATTCCTCGCTCCGGTTGCAATGCGTTGCGGACCTTGGGCAACGGGCAGCGGCGGACGAGCTGGACTGCATGGCGTCGATGCTCGAACGCTGCATGGCGGACGGGGCGCTCGGGCTGAGTTCGGGTGTGTTCTATTCGCCGGCGCTGGCCGCCGACACCGATGAACTGGCACCGCTCGCACGGATCGTGGCGCAGGCCGGCGGCGTCTACACAGCGCACATCCGTGATGAATATGACGGGGTCGTGGACGCGCTCAAGGAATTTTTCTCGGTATCCGACGATCAGCGCCTGCCCCTTATCGTGTCGCATCACAAATGCGCCGGTGTCGGCAACTGGGGCCGGTCGAATGAAACGCTCGCACTGATTGACAAGACACGACAGACGCAGCCCGTGTTCATGGATTGCTATCCCTATGCCGCAGGATCAACCGTGCTGCGCGCGGACCTCGCCGACGGCGAGATCGAAGTGCTGGTCAACTGGTCCGAGCCGTATCCGGACATGGCCGGACGCAGACTGAGCGCAATCGCCGCCGAATGGGCATGTTCGCAAGCCGAGGCCGCAGCGCGCCTTGCCCCTGGCGGCGCATCTTATTTCCAGATGCACGAAGACGATGTCCGCGCGATATTGAAGCATGAAGCCTGCATGATCGGGTCGGATGGCCTGCCGAGCGACCCGCTGCCGCATCCCCGCTTGTGGGGAACATTTCCGCGGATGCTGGGGCATTATGCGCGCGATATCGGCCTGATGCCGCTTGCGACTGCCGTGCACCGGATGACCGGATTGTCAGCTGCGACGTTCAATCTGCACGATCGCGGTGTCCTGCGCATCGGCGCGATTGCAGACGTGACGGTGTTCGACGCGGCACGGGTTGCCGACCGCGCCACGTATGAAAACCCGCATCAGGCGTCGCAGGGGATCGAACATGTCTTTGTCGGCGGTGTCCTGAGCTGGACCGGCGGCGCTGCGACGGGGGCGCGCGGCGGCGGCTTTGCGCGTCGTTCAGATCGATTCGGCGTCCCGATGGCTGCCGCGCAGGCCAGCTTCGTCTAATATAGCGATCGCGCCGGTCAGGTGCGTTTCATATTGGCGCCAGCGTCCGACATAGCTGGCGTTAATTCCCGCCCGCACCTGAACCGCGCTGGCAGTGGTGACCGACGCCGTGTTCAGTTCGATGCGGCTGCACCCCGGCTGCCAGGGCAGGCCGCAGAATTCAAAGATTGCCGCCGCTTCCTGTTCAGGATCCGCGATCAGCCGGTCATAGCGGACGACGCGGAACCGGTCCGGCACAAGACGTTCCACGCGGTCGACGATCCGCCGGAACCGGACATAGAATTCCGCCGTCGCCGCGATATCGAGGTTATAATGATAGATGCCTGATTTGAGTTCGAACTGTTGCCGGAAATTGCCGACGATCGTGTCGAGTGGATCGCGCACCACGCACAAGAGCCGCGCACCGGGCATCGCGCGCAGGATATGCGGCGCCAGCAGGATGTTGAGATGAAACTTGTCGAGGAAACGCTTGCCGATGCCCACGGCCTCCTGCCCGCGCTGTGCATATAACTGGCCAGCGTCGCAAAGCAGGTCGCTGTTGTCGAGCGCGGACAGGATGCCGTCATCGACGAGGCTGTGCATGGCCGATCCTGTCGCGGTTGCAACCAGATGCGCAAAATACATGCTTTCGCCGATCGACACGACATCATCATGGTTCGAAACCAGCCGGTCGAGCACGGTCGTGCCCGATCGCGGCATGCCCACCACCAGAATCGGGCCACCGATATCCTGTCGCGCGGGAAAGTCGACGGGCGTGTCGAGCCGATCACACAGGCGGTCCATGCCCGCGAGCGCGCACCGCGGCTCTGCGTCGCAAGCGACTGCATATTCGCGTTTCCCCGTTTCGAGATGCGTCCATGCCGCATCGGACAGGCCGAGCGCGTCGCACCGCTTGGATGCGGCATGGCGCAGATGCAACCGGCTCTGCGGATCGCGGCATGCGCCGATCAGCGTTTCGATCGTTTGCAGATAGTGCGTGTCGCTGCCCGAGCCGCCCAGCGCGGACAAAGCGGCATGCGCCTTTGAAAAGGTCGGGAAGATTTCAATCGCTTTGACATAAGCGGCACGGGCGCGATCGAATTCCCCGATGAATTTCAGATAATTGCCAAGATTGAACGCGATGGCGGGATTGTTCGATCCGCCCGCCATTGCTTCTTCGAGCAGGGCGACGGCGTCGACATGCTGGCCGGACTGGGCCAGCATCCCGCCAAGCGTGTCCAGCGCGATGTCGGACAGCGGTCGCGTCTGCAAGGCATGGTCGAGTGCCACTTCTGCGCCCGTCAGATCCCCGTTGCGCTCCAGACTTTTGGCGAGCATCGCAAGATAGTCGCCGTTGTCGCCGTCGCGATCGACCGCTCTGCTGATCATCCGCAGTTCGAGCGGCCCGTCGCCACGCAGCCCGGCGGCACGGGCCCGCAACGCGAGCGCCGCTGCGTCGTCCGGATCACGGTTCAGGATGGCGTCCAGTTCCGCCTCCGCCGCGTCATACTGCCCTTTGACGAGCGCGCGCGTGATTGCGTCGTGCGTCCCTGAATCCATATCGGTTATTCGCCCAGCCCGGTGACATGCGCCATGATGTCGTATAACTACATCCGATGATCGCGACCGACAATCTTGTTTTCATCCACCTGCACAAAAGCGGGGGGACGTTCGTCAACGAGCTGCTCCTGCGCTTTGCCGGGGAACCGCAGCGGATCGGTTATCATTTGCCCTATCGCGAAGTGCCGGACGCGATCCGGCATCTGCCCGTGGTCGGGACGGTGCGCGACCCGTGGAGCTATTATGTGTCCTGGTATCATTTTCAAAGCGCAATGCGCCGCCCGAACCCGCTTTTCATGATCTGTTCGGACGAAGGCCGTCTGGATTTCGCCGCGACGGTCCGCAATCTGATCGGCCTTGAAGGTGACGAGGCGCGTGTCGCCGCACTGCACGCCGTCGTTCCGGAAACTTACCGGTCGGCAGGGCTGAACCTGACGCAGCGGTGCGTCGATGACCTGCGCGGGTGTGGCACCGGATTTTACACGTTCCTGCATGACCGTATGTATGCGGGCGCCATGTCTCCGCACATATTGCCGACCGACCGCATCCGTGCCGATCTTGTCGCGACGCTGCGGGACCTTGGCGAAGCGTTGCCACCGATGGCCGACGCGTTTGCCGACAGCGTTCCCGATCTCAACGCCAGCAGGCATGAGGCGGCGCATGTTTATTATGACGACGCGCTTTGCGATCTTGTGATGGAGCGCGATCAGAGCCTCATTCAGCGTTATGGCTTCACGCCACCGGGCGCATGAACGCGATGGCCGCCTACAAGTGCGCCCGTCAGCGCCGTGCGATGGCGGGATTGGCTATTCCCGGCTGACTGAAATCAAGGCCGGGCAGGCCAGCCGCCGGACTCGAAGAGACCGACCGCGACTGTTCGACGGCCATGGTTATGACATGCGCGCCGTCAGAAAATGTGGCGTCCATGTCGCCAACCGCGGTCAGCTGGTAATGAGAATCGACCCATTGATTGACGGCCACGCGTTTGGCGGGCCAGTTGCCGAACTGCAAAATTGCGGCACCGCGATCATTTTCGCCGGGCGCCTCGGTCCCGACCAGGACGAAATCGAACCTGGGCGTGGGCGCGCGGGCGGGGAATGGCTGGCCATCTGGTTTCAGACCCCGCGCACCATCGGATGGAGCCGTGGCGCCCGATGCCGTCCGGACGCCCCGCCGTGCCGTGGTATCGCCAGACTGAAGATAGATCGCGGTCAGGCCCATGGCGATGAACGCGACCGAAATGATGACACCGCGCGTCACAGGCCAGCGTCCAGAAGGCGCGCCGAGGCGACCAGCGTTCGTGCCCTTGCCGCAAGCGTCGCGGTGTCGAGTCCGGCCGTGTAGAGCGCCGACCCGATGCCGAACCCGGTTGCACCCGCCGCGTGCCATGTGGTCAGATTATTGGCATGAATCCCGCCAACCACGAAAATCGGCACGTTCTTCGGCAGCACTGCCCGCTGGGCCCGCAGCACGGCGGGCGACGCCGCCTCTGCCGGAAACAGCTTCAACCCGTGCGCACCGGCCTGCAACGCCTGAAAGGCTTCGGTCGGCGTCAGATAGCCGGGCAATATCGTCATGCCGAGCGCGACGCCCGATGTGATGACTGCCACGTCGGTGTTCGGTGCGACGATCAGCCGCCCGCCCGCCCGTTGCACCGACGCCACCGCATCACGCGTCAGCACGGTTCCAGCGCCGACGAGCGCGTCCGTGCCGATGCGTCTGGCAAGCCGTTCGATGCTGTGAAACGGGTCAGGCGAATTGAGCGGCACCTCGATCAGCCGGATCCCGGCATCCAGCAATGCGTCGGCGGTCGCGTCGATTTCCGGCGGCGTGATCCCGCGCAGGATCGCCACCAGCGGACAGGCGCGGAGAGCGTCGGCAAATGTCATCATCATCGTCATATCTGCGGTTCCCCTGCGGCAATGGCCCGCATTCCGGCAATGAATGCAGCAATGGCGTCGACGCGCACCGGCCTTGCCCCGAGATCGGCGAGCGCCAGTGCATAACGGTCGGCCAGCGCGTCGGCCCCCAGCACATAAACCTCTGACGCGCCGCTGTTCAGGCCGTGCCGGACATCCGCACCGATCAGGATACCACTGACAAACCAGGTCGTGAACGCCCCCGATGTGCCGTTGACGAGAGCGGCGGCGCGCGCTTCGAACATCAGGGCGGACAGGCATGTCCCGCTCGCGCCGCGACGAACGCCGGCCAGAAATGCGTCTGCATCATAAGGAGCGTCGGTCATGACAGTGGCGATCGTCCCGTCTTTTCGCAGCATCGCGAACAGTTCGCCGGTCATCACCGTAGAGAATCCGGCGATCCGCCCGCCTTGCATGCTGATCCATTTATTGTGCGTGCCCGGCTGGCAGAGCAGTGCGTCCGCAGGCACCAGACCGCATTCGACGGCACCGAGCGCCTGGACTTCCTCGCCGCGCATCACGTCGCACCGGCTGCCGTCCCGGTGCATGACACCGGGCACGATGGCGACGCGGTGGTCGGCAATCCGGTGCAGGTGCCGCGTCAGGTCAGCGATGCCGGCGGGGGCGGTCACATAGGGTGTCTCGCTCCACCCTTTGCGAGCGCCGACCATTCCTGCCGCAATGATGGGCAGGTTACCGAAACGCGCGCGCATCGCATCACATTCCCGCGCATAATCATCAGGGCGCAGGCCCGACATGCCAGCGCCTTCGTCGATTTCGTTCAGCAAAGCCGTCTGTCCATGGACGTGCATCGCGCGCCGCCGCGTGGTGCCCCAGTCGACGGCGATGAAGCCGTTCATACCGTCAGTCTGTGCCATTGGTGTCCAGTCATCATCTTGCTATGTTACATATATGTTGACCTGTTGCGCAAGCATCTGTAGCTTTATTACATCGCGAGGGGTGCGACGCGATAGCCGGATAGAGCGCCAACGGGAGAAACAGCATGATGAGAATTATGGCACGCCTGCGCCGATTGGTGCAGGGCATATTTGTGGCCGCGGGCATCGCACTTGGGATTGGCCTCATGACCACGCCGGCACATGCCCAGGCGAATCCGTGCGCAGGCACCTATATTCTTTGCGACGACTTCAACGGATCGGCAATCGACACCAGCAAGTGGACCAAGGGCAACACCAACATTGCCAACAAGTACAAGGTACGGCCGGGCAATCTCGTGCTGACCACGGTGAACGACAACGGCACCAACATCAGCGTTGTCGACGCCCGCATGTTCGGGGACAGTCATTCAGCGGCACCGCGCCAGGGTGGCGTGCTGATTTCGAACCAGCGTTACGGCGGCGGCCGGTACGAGGCGCGGATGAAGAATCTGCCCGGTCCGAACGGCTGTTCGTGTTTCTGGAATTATTATGACAGCCTGAATGAAGCGAATCCGCCAGCGACGCGGGTCTACACCGAAATCGACATCGAGATGCCGGCGCATGTGGCATCCCCCCCCGCATGGTCGACATGGCGGAAAATCCTGGGCTTCAACACATGGAGCAAGAGTGACGCCGACGCCGACGCCACTTATATCCAGTATAATTCGTCGATCGACCCGTTTGACGGACAGTTTCACGTCTATCGCTGGGACTGGCGCGACGGCAGCAACGGCAGCCGCAGGATCGACTGGTATGTCGATGGCGTGCTGCAGTCGTCGACGACACAGCATGTGAACGACGCACCGGCACAGATCTGGGTCGGAAGCTGGCCCGCGCCATGGGCAGGCATGACCTATAATTTCAACGTGCAGCACATGTACATCGACTGGGTCCGCATCTCCGCGCTTTAAGAGCGGGGACGAGGCAGACACATCTGCCCGGCGCAGATCACCCTGCGCCGGGCAGGTTTTTGTGGCCACCCCATCGATGCGTCATTCGCAGACCGGCTGGTTATCAGCGAAAGACATTTGTCGCATCACATATGAATGGCGCGCCCGACAGGAGTCGAACCTGTGGCCTCAAGATTAGAAGTCTCGTGCTCTATCCAGCTGAGCTACGGGCGCGTCTCTTGTGCCCTAGCCCGAAACATGGCTAGGCTCCAAGCCCATGAGCACACAGAATGCACCAGTCGCGGTCAGCGCCGATGCCGTCGGGCGTGACGGGTTTCGCTATTTCGATTTCATGATGGCGGCCTTTGTTGCCATCCTGCTTTTGTCGAATGTGATCGGGGCGGCAAAACCGGCGCAGCTGTGGGGCTTTACGTTCGGTGCGGGCATCCTGTTTTTTCCGCTGTCCTATCTCCTCGGCGATATACTGACCGAGGTTTACGGCTATGGCCGTGCCCGGCGCTGTGTCTGGGCAGGGTTTGCGGCCCTGCTATTTCTGGCGTTCATGTCGTTCGTCGTTGTCGCCTTGCCCCCCGCACCAGGGTGGCAGGGGCAGGCCGCGTATGAAAGCGTGTTCGGGCAGGTCGGGCGGATCGTGTTCGCGTCGATCACTGCGTTCTGGGCGGGCGAGTTCGTCAATTCCTTCGTGATGGCGAAGATGAAGATCATGACCAAGGGCAAATATCTGTGGACGCGCACGGTGGGGTCGACGTTTGTCGGGCAGGGCGTCGACAGCCTGATCTTTTATCCGCTGGCATTTCTGGGCGTGTGGACGACGGCGAATGTCCTGACCGTTATGGTGACCAACTGGGCGCTGAAAGTCTTGTGGGAAGTGCTGCTGACGCCGGTCACTTATGCCGTGGTCGGATATCTGAAGCGCCGCGAGGGTGTGGACGTGTTCGACGAAGGCACGAATTTCACGCCGTTCAGGACGCGCGTTTAGAGCAAGATCGGAATCCTGTTCTCCTGCGAAAGCAGGAGCCCTGGAGACTGAGAGCCGTGCTCAAACGTCCAACGCTCCTGCTTTCGCAGGAGCACAGGATTGCGTCAGCCTGAACAGATCAACTTCTAGGCGGCCAGCAATCCTTCGAACATCCGCCGGCCGTCGCGGCCGCCATGTGCGGGTTCGATCATGCGTTCGGGATGCGGCATCATGCCGAGCACATTGCCCGCATCGTTGACAATTCCGGCAATATCGCGCGCACTGCCGTTGACGGGTTCGGCATAGCGAAAGACGACGCGGCCTTCACCTTCGAGGCGGTCGAGCGTCGCGTCGTCGGCGAAATAATTGCCGTCATGATGCGCGACGGGAAAGGTGACGTCTTCGCCGGCATTGTAGCGGCTGGTAAAGGCGGTCTGGCTGTTGCTGACGTTCAGCGCGACATCGCGGCCGATGAACCGGATCCCGGCGTTGCGCATCAGCGCCCCCGGAAGCAGCCCGGCTTCGGTCAGCACCTGAAACCCGTTGCAGATGCCCATCACGGTGCGGCCCTGCGACGCGGCGTCGATCACCGCCCGCATGATCGGGGATCGCGCAGCCATCGCGCCAGACCGCAGATAATCGCCATAGGAAAAGCCGCCCGGCACGCCGATGACGTCGAGGCCGTCGGGCAGGTCGGTTTCGCCATGCCAGACCATGACGGGCGCTTTGCCACTGACATCCCGGAACGCGACGGCCAGGTCGCGGTCGCAATTCGATCCGGGAAAGACGATGACGGCGCTGTTCACTTTATTTTTCGATCCTGAAATTTTCGATGACGCTATTGGCGAGCAGTTTCTGGCACATCGCCTTGATATCGGCATCATTCGTGTCGTCGGCCAGGTCGAGTTCGATCAGCTTGCCCTGCCGTACGTCGTTGACACCGGCAAAGCCGAGCCCGGCAAGCGCGTGGTAGATGGCTTTGCCCTGCGGGTCGAGGACACCGGGTTTGAGCGTGACATGGATACGGACATTCATGGCACTGCCCTATGCCAATGCGAACGCGCGCGGGCAAGGTTGATCGGTGCCGGTTTCATCGGTGCGGAGTTCATGCGTGCGGAACGAACACCGACAGCGCCTGCGGGCGAACAGTGAAGGTCAGCGGCGTCGCCAGCGTCAGGACTTCACCGTCGAGCGCAATCGGGATCGCACGGCGGCGCGCGCTGACGACGAGTGTTTCACACGTGCCGATGGCGGCGAAATCGCGGGCGGCGTCGCTTTTGCCGATCAGGGTGCGCAGGGCAAAGCCGATCAGCCCGGTCCGCGAGCGTCTGGCCACGGCAAAGACCGACAGCTTGCCATCGTCCATTGCGTCGCGTGTGCCGACTTTGCCGGGGTCGAGCGAATAGACATTGTTGCCCACGAACAGCAACGGGGTCACGACGGGCTGGGCTGCGTCGTCGAGGATCAGGCGATAGCGATGGTGCGTCAGCGTGCGCAGGACGCTCCACGTCGCCGGAACTTTGGCGAGCCATTTGGGCAGGCCGCGCTGCTGTGCATCTTCGCGGATTTCGACCATCCGGGGATAAAGGCCGATCGAGGCGTTGTTGATGAAGCTGTGGCCATTGACATCGGACAGGTCGATGACCGTCTTGTGCCCGTCGGCAATGACCCTGACCGCGCCGTCGAGATCGAGCGGAATGCCAAGCTGGCGGGCAAGGTTGTTGCGCGTGCCGAGCGGCAGGATGCCATGCGTCGCGCCCGCTTTGGCAAGGATATCGGCCGCGCATCCTTGCGTCCCGTCGCCGCCGCCCACGGCAACTGCGCCTGATTTAGCGAGGCGCGTGACCGTGGCGATCAGGTCCGGGCCGTCAACGGCACGGACATCGGCGGCAAGTCCCGCTGCACCGAAAGCGGTTTCGATCTGGTCGACCAGCGCGTCACCGGCGCGAGACGCCGCGCCGCCCCCGCGATTGACGACGACAGGAAAGCGCGGGGTCATGCGTATCGCTATGCGGTGTCCGGTCCCGGCCGGCAAGCATATCGTTCAAAACGATCCGGGGTCAGAAATATTTGGCGAGGTTGAAGGCGAACCGCTGGCGATTGCTCTGATACAGTGCCATCGACGAATCGGTCCGCGTGAAATTCCACGTGACACTGGGTGAAAGGCCGAGCAGGCGGACCGAGCGCAGCCCGGCATAAACGCGAACGGAATAGCGCCAGTCGCGCCGCGGATATGGGTCGAGATAGGGGGCGGCATAGCTGGTGCGGCTGATCCCGCCCGACAAACCGGCATTGATGCCATGTTTCAATTCGCCGCCGATGCCGAGGTTGATGCCATAGTCGTCATTGGTGAAGGTCTTTGCCCGCAATTGGTCGGTCCGGATGTACAGGCTGGCGCTTGCGATCATCGACCGCATCATGACCCGTTCGTAACTGGCATAGGCGCCCAGCGACCAGCCGTCATAACTGGGCCCGAACCCTGAATCGGTGTGGCGGGCATCAATCGTCAGGCCGATGCGTTCGCCACGATCGAGCAGATGCTGAACCTGTGTGCGCATGCCCAGCTGCGTTGCGGCGCGGCGGCCCCCGAACCAGCGCTGGCTGCCGATGCCCTGCACCGAAACCGACGTGGCGTCAGTCAGCCGGTATTGCGGACCCAGCGCGATTTGCGCGGTATAGTCGTCAAGGTCGGTGCCCGAATAATTTATGCCCTGAACATCGCCGTCGACCAGCAGCGCCGCTTTCTCGCTCAGCTTGAACCGCCACCCGCCCGAAACAGAGCCGGTCTGCCCCAGCCCGGATCGCTTGCGGGCATTGCCCTGAAGCTTGAAGGGCAGCACGTTGTTGCCAAAGCTGATGTCGATCGTCTCTGCATCAGTGCCGTTGGTGATGTTGGTATCGGGGGCGATGCCGACATCGGCGTTCAGGTGCCATGGCCGGCGATCGCGCAGAAGATTGCGTGCCGCCTTGACCGTCGCGAGGATTTCGGGGGGCAGGTTGTCGTCCTGTTCGGCAAGGCGATAATTATAATCGGCCCCCCCGTCCTTGCCGCGCAGCATCATCGCACGCGCAAGTTCGAGGCGGACACGCGTCGCCTGTGGCTGCATCACGAGCGCGGCGCGGAATTCGGCGATGGCATCATCGAGATGCCCGGTTTCGACGGCGATGTAACCGGTCAGGAAATGCCGTTGCAGCGCATAGTCGGGCGTGCTGGCAAGTGCGGCGATCAGCGGCCGCGCCGTGTCGAATTCATGCGCCATGACCAGCCGTTCGGCCTGCGCCAGCAATTGCGGCGCGGTCAGGGTAACAGTGCAACCGGATGCACAATCCTTTGCCAGAGGCCCGGCCCGCAGCGGGGCAGCCGAAAGGGTTGCGGCACCCGCAAGGGCCACCGCCAGTGCACGACGCATCGGATCAAAACCCTTGTTGCAGTTATTTGCCGGTGAAGGCGCCGACGATATCGACACGCTGGTCAGGAATGCCGCCGACGATGCGGAAACTGGCGCCGACCTCATTTGCTTTCGGACCATAGAATGCGCCATCAAGCGAACTGCCGACTATGCTGAGCGCGCTGGTTGTGCCGCCATCGACGAACTGGGCCGATCCGAACGTTCCGGTAAAACCACCGGTACCTGCGAGGTCGATCTTGCCCGTTCCCGACGCCGTAAATGTCGCGCCTGAGCCAAGGAAGGCGGTTTGATAGGGGAACCCGGCGGTGTTCGTCGGATTAAGCAGTGGTGACCCGTCAAGCGTCGCTGCATCGGTTATGCCGGAAAGCGACGTCACGACGCTGCCGGTGCCGAAATTGACATCGACCTTTGCCGTTCCCTGAATCCACTGGAAATAAGTGGCGGCATTGGGGTTGGTGTCAAACGAAGGATTGTTGACCATCGACGCGGCCATATTGCCTGAAAACGTGGCCGTTCCACTGGTAGGGACTGCCGATGTCGCAGTCGCCTGTCCATAGACAAAGGCGGCATGTTCAATGCGTGTGTTCAATGTCACCGTCCGGATTTGCGACGTCGGATTGTCCTGATCAGTCGTTTCAACGGGCTGAAAAACATTTTCGCCATGATTTCGTATGAAACCGGCATATGTCACGTAACTTGTCTTGGTCCCCGGCAATTCGTAAAAGAAAGTCGACTGGTCATAGATGGTCTTCGTGCCGCCCGTATTGACTTCCAGATACTGGACGCCCCGCTTGCGCCAATCCGTCTGACCGGGAATTTCAAGGTTTGGGACACCGTTCTGCGGCGTTTTCAGTCCGCTGAAATCGGTGCGATGCGCGGGATCCTGAAACGTGACATTGTCGGTCACCCCGCCCTGATTGATCGCAACCGTATATTGGGCAGCACGCGGATCGTAGGTCACCTGGATACCCGGCGTTTTCACCGTCGCGGCGTTGGCAATGTAGAGCTGATTGGCCTGCGCTGTACTGACCAGCTTGCGCGAGTCGAGATCGACGACCAGGATCGGGACGCCGTTGGCATCGACCATTCCTCTGCCAGCCGAATCCTTTTGCTGAACCTTGTTGTAATGCAGTGTTTCCTGATAATCATATTTATAGACGTGAAGCGCTCCGACCCCCTGATAGGTTTGCGTTGATGTCGGTGTCGCAAACTGGGTGTAATCAACAGGCGTGGTCGTCGAACCGCCGCCGACAGTGCCGGTCGTGCCTGTCCCCGTCGTGCCGGTTCCCGTGCCTGTCCCGGTGCCCGTTCCCGTGCCTGTCCCGGTGCCCGTTCCCGTCCCGCCGGTCGTGCCGCCGGTGGTGCCGCTGCTCGTCACGCCGACGCTTCCTGCGGATTGTGTTCCTTCGCTGCATGCGGACAATAAAGTGGTTGTCATCAAGACGAGAATCAGGCGCATCGCGGGGCCACTCCATTGGGCTGTCGTTCGTTTCCGATACGCCCGCAATGGTTAAGGGCCCGTAAATTTAGGTCGGTAACGCGGTTACCGCCCGCGTTTTTTCCGCTGCGCTTCCAGATCGAGGACGACGTTTTCAGCGCCTTCGGGCAACAGGCCGAGACGCCGGGCGACTTCCTGATACGCTTCCACTTCGCCGCCAAGGTCGCGGCGAAAGCGATCCTTGTCGAGCTTTTCATTGGTGACCATGTCCCACAGGCGGCAGCCATCGGGGCTGATTTCGTCGGCAAGGATGATCCGGCTGAAATCATTTTCCCAGATGCGCCCGAATTCGAGCTTGAAATCGACGAGGCGGATGCCGATGCCCGCGAACAGTCCGCTCATGAAATCATTCACGCGGATGGCCATGTCGGCAATGTCGTGCATTTCTTCCTGGCTCGCCCAGCCAAAGCAGGCGATATGTTCCTCTGTGATCATCGGATCGTTAAGGGCGTCATCCTTGTAATAATATTCGATGATCGTGCGCGGCAGCTGCGTGCCTTCTTCGATGCCGAGGCGTGTCGAGATCGATCCCGCCGCGACATTGCGGATCACGACTTCGATGGGCACGATCTCCACCTGGCGGATCAGCTGTTCGCGCATGTTGAGGCGGCGCATGAAATGATGCGGAATGCCGATATTGCCGAGCAGGGTGAAGATATGTTCGGAAATGCGGTTGTTCAGGACCCCCTTGCCGTTGATCGTGCCCTTTTTCTGGGCGTTGAACGCAGTCGCGTCATCCTTGAAATACTGGATCAGCGTGCCGGGTTCGGGACCTTCGTACAGGATCTTGGCCTTGCCTTCATAGATTTGGCGGCGGCGGGACATGGGCAATTCCTAATCCATCAAAAACTAACGCCCCGGCAGGCGGGCTGATCGCACGCAGGCCGGGGCTTGGGCAGACTATAACGAAGCGCGGGCGCGGGCGCAATCAAGCGGTCCGTTGCGCGCCGCGCAGGTTCGGACGCGCCACGGCGCGATCTCTGCTGGACCCGCGCGACACCCCTGCTAAGTTGCGGGTCAGAGCTATGGCCGGAGCATCTTATGCCTGCACGATACACCCGAACCGCAATTGCCTTTCACTGGATCATCGGCGCGATGATCGTCGTCAATGTTGCCCTGGCCTGGATATGGCCAACGGTTTCGCGGGCAAATGTGGGACCCCTGATCGGCAATCACAAGACGATCGGCATCACGCTGCTGGCGCTCGTGACGATGCGGTTGCTGTGGCGGCTGACGCATCGTCCGCCCGCGCTGCCCGATCATCACAAGAGCTGGGAAAAACGGGCCGCGCACACCGCGCATATCCTTTTGTACGTGATCATGTTTGCGATGCCCTTGTCGGGCTGGATCATGGATTCGGCATGGGAAAAAGCACCCGATCATCCGAATTTCTGGTTCGGGCTGTTCCAGTGGCCACGGCTGGGCTTCATCATGAATCTGGACACTGCGACGAAAAAGTCCGTGCATGATTTTTTCCAGGCGGCGCACGGACTGTCCGCCGATGTCCTTTATGTCCTTGTCTTTGTGCACATCGCGGGTGCGCTGAAGCATCAGTTCGTCGACAAGGATCGCGAACTGGCGCGGATGGGGGTTGGATAAGGGTCAGGCCCGCAATTGCGCGATATGCATTAAAGTTGGATTTTTCGTCCGGCGGGCCTATTTTGTCGAGGTGGAAAACAGACGCCGATGATCGATTTCGATCTGGACGAAGACGGCGATAATCTCGTCGCTTCCATCCGGGGCAGCCCGATTGCGTCGGTCATCAGCGATCCGCGACTGCCGCAAAATCCGATTGTCGCCGTCAACGATGCGTTTGTCGCGCTGACCGGCTATCCGGTGGAAGAGATCATCGGTCGCAACTGCAAGTTTCTGGCCGGCCCCGCGACGGAACCGTGGCTGACCGAGCGGATCAGCGCAGGCATACGCGAAAAGCATCCGGTACTCGTCGAAATCCTGAACTACAAATATGACGGGACGCCGTTTCGCAATGCCGTTGTTGTCGCGCCGGTGTTCGATGCCAATGGCGCGCTTGAGTATTTTCTGGGGTCGCAAGTCGAACTGCCGCAGGAAGCGGTCGGCCCGTCGTCGAGCCGCCATGCGCACGCGGTTGCGCTCGTGAAAACATTGTCACCGCGGCAACGCGAAATTTTGGGACAGATTGCCGGCGGGCACCGGACCAAGCAGATCGCCTGGCAGCTGTCGCTGAGCGAAAAGACCGTAAAAATGCACCGCTCTTTGCTGCTGCACAAGCTGAGCACGACCAACATTGCCGACGCGATCCGCATCGCTGTCGAGGCGGGCCTTTAGGATCACGGGGCGTGCTCATCCAAACCACTACGGCCAAAAAGTCGTATTGAGTGGCGGCGTCAGCGGGGGCATTGTCATGCAATCGATTTTGTTGCAGAGCTTTTCCCTTAAGTTTTTGCGGACAATGCGTGGCCGGGTTGTACTATGGTCACGGACAATCGAGATGCCTTCCGGGTCGCACTGGGGGCTTAAGAACGGTCGGATGGCCTCCCCCTGCCGTCCGGCCGTTTGCTTTCGCCCTCTCGCCAGTCCGAATCCGCGCTGCTAGAGGCGGTGGATGGCGACCGATCTGACTGACCCTTTTGACCATATCGTCGATGCCCCGTTCGATAGTGCGCTGTCGGACCGCTATCTGGTCTATGCCATGTCGACGATTACGGCGCGGTCGCTGCCCGATGTGCGTGATGGCCTGAAACCGGTTCACCGGCGCCTGCTGTGGGCGATGCGGTTGCTCAAGCTGGATCCGGCGAGCGGGTACAAGAAATGCGCGCGCGTCGTCGGCGATGTCATCGGCAAATATCATCCGCATGGCGACCAGTCGGTTTACGACGCGATGGTCCGGCTCGCGCAGACATTCTCGCTGCGCTATCCGCTGGTCGACGGGCAGGGCAATTTCGGCAATGTCGACGGTGATAATGCCGCCGCCTATCGTTATACCGAGGCACGGCTGACGGCGGTTGCCATCGACCTGATGGCGGGGCTCGACGACGGGACCGTCGATTACCGCCCGACCTATAATGGTGAAGATGAAGAGCCGGAGATCATGCCGGGGCTGTTCCCCAATCTGCTGGCGAATGGCGCGAGCGGAATTGCGGTGGGGATGGCGACGAACATTCCGCCGCACAATGCGGCCGAGGTCATCGATGCGGCGATCCATCTGATCGATCAGCCCGAGGCGGATGATGGGGCGTTGCTGGACCATGTGAAGGGTCCGGACTTGCCGACGGGCGGGCTGATCGTCGATCCGCCCGCCGCGATTGCGCAGGCTTATGCGACGGGGCGGGGCAGTTTCCGCGTCCGGTCGAAATGGGCGGTCGAGGATCTGGGCCGCGGCACATGGGTCGTGGTTGTGTCGGAAATTCCTTACGGCGTGCAAAAGGGTAAGCTGATCGAGGCGCTGGCGGCGCTGGTCAATGACAAGAAGCTGCCGATTTTCGCCGATGTCCGCGACGAAAGCGATGAAGCAATCCGCATCCTCATCGAACCGCGCAGCCGCGCTGTCGATCCGCATGTGCTGATGGAAAGCCTGTTCAGGCTGAGTGAGCTTGAAGTCAAAGTGCCTCTGAACCTGAATGTGCTCGGCGCCGACCGGACGCCGCGCGTGATGAGCCTGAAGGGCGTGCTGACCGACTGGCTGACGCATCAGATCGACGTGCTAAAGCGCCGCGCGAACCACCGGCTGGGCAAGATCGACGACCGGATCGAACTGCTCGACGGGTATCTGATTGCCTATCTCAATCTCGACCGCGTGATCGAGATCATCCGCACCGAAGATGAGCCGAAGCCCGTCATGATCGCCGAATTCGGGTTGAACGACCGGCAGGCGGAAGCGATCCTCAACATGCGGCTGCGCAGTTTGCGCCGCCTTGAGGAAATGGAGATCAAGACCGAGCGCGCGAAGCTCGACAAGGAACGGGCAGAGTTGGCGGCGCTGATCGAAAGCCCCGCGCGGCAGCGGACGAAGCTCAAGAAAGATCTTGCAAAGCTGCGTGAGAAATATGGACCGGACACCAAACTCGGCGCGCGGCGGACCCTGATCGAAGAAGCCGCGCCGCCGCGTGATATCCCGCTGGACGCCATGATCGAGCGCGAGCCGGTGACGGTGATCCTGTCGGCCAAGGGTTGGATCCGTGCGTTGAAGGGACATGCCGATCTTGCCAGTGCGGAAACCGCCAAATTCAAGGAGGGCGACGGTCCTGCCTTTGCCATCCACGCGCAGACGACCGACAAGATATTGATCGCAGCGGCGGACGGGCGATTCTATACGTTGTCCGCTGATAAACTGCCCGGTGGGCGGGGCTTTGGCGAGCCGGTGCGGCTGATGATCGATCTGGCGGGGGATGTCGGCATCGTCCAGCTGCTGGCCGCGCGAGCGGAGACGAGGGTACTGCTGGCCGCGAGTGATGGTCGCGGGTTTGTGGCGAAGGTTGCCGACGTCATTGCCGAGACGCGCAAGGGGCGGCAGGTCGTGAACCTGCGACCCGGTGCAAAGCTGCTGGTCGTCCGGCCGATCGCGGCGGCGCATGACAGCGTGGCGACAATCGGCGACAATCGCAAGCTGGTCGTGTTTCCTCTCTCTGAACTTCCGGAAATGGGGCGGGGGCAGGGGGTGACACTCCAGCGTTTCCGCGACGGCGGCCTTGCCGATGCGGTCACGCTGACACTGGCCGACGGGCTGAGCTGGGCAATGGGCGGCGACAGCGGCCGGACGCGCACCGAAGCCGACCTGACCCCGTGGCGCGCGGCGCGTGGTGCCGCCGGGCGCATGCCCCCCACCGGATTTCCGCGCGATAACAGGTTCATCGCCTGACCACTGCGTGAAACCACCGGGTGCAACTTCAGGGCGTTTTAACATATCTGCGCTAAGGTGTGACGCTATGCAGGTCGCGCATCATCCCGGACACGGCAACGCCGTGCTTGCAACCGTCGATTACTGCGCGTTTCTGAACGCGTTGCCCTATGCCGCGGCCATCGTCGAGCGCCGTGACGATGGCCAGCATATCCGGGCGCGGAACAATGCATTTGCAGCGATTTCCCGGGCACGTCCCACGTCGATCGACATCGCTGCGTGGCAGGAACGCATTGCCGGGGTGATTGATACCAACAGTGTCGACCGGTCGGACTGGCGCGACGGATCGACAATCGAAGGGCGGCATTTCAGTGTGACGATTGCCCGGATCATGCCGGAGACCGTGCTGATCACGCTGACCGACCGGACCAATGAAGTGCAGACGGCAAAGTCGCTGCGCAGCGAGATGCTGCACGACAGCCTGACGGGGCTGCCAAACCGGCTGGGATTTATCGACCGGATCGAAAGCCAGCTCAAGGATGAAAGCGGCGCCGACCATGCCATCGTTCTGGTCGACCTTGCCCGGTTCAGCCGGGTGAATGACTGCATCGGATCGCTGGGCGGAGACGAACTGATCATGACGGTTGCGCGGCGGCTGATGTCGGCGTTGCGTATTCATGACAAGGTGGCACGGACCGGGGCCAATGAATTTGCCCTGATCGTGAAGATTGTCGACGGACCCGGCGACGTGCTGCACGTGGCCCGGCGGATCGAAGCGACAATGGCGCAGCCGTATCGCCTGTCCGATTTTGAGATGAAGGTCGATTGCGCGATCGGTTGCGCGCTGGCCAGTGATGCTGACGGCGATGCCGAACAATTGATGCGGCATGCGCAGATCGCACTGAAATCGGCGAAAAGCACCAAAAGAGTCGAATTTTATCAGCCCAGTGTTCTTGCCGCCGCGCGCCGCCATTTCATTATCGAAACCGAATTGCGACGTGCGCTCGACCGTGATGGCCTGACCATGGCGTTTCAGCCGCTGATCTCTCTCAAAACCGGGCGGATCGCCGGGTTCGAGGCTCTAGCGCGGTGGAAACATCCGATCATGGGAGTGATTTCGCCGACCGAATTTATCGCCGTTGCCGAGGAAACCGGGCTGATCGTCGCGCTGGGACGATGGGCACTCGACACGGCGCTCAAGACGTTGCGCCTGTGGGACCTGACGGCGGGACGGACGTTGCCCCTGTCGATGGCGGTCAATCTGTCCGCGATCCAGATTGCGCGTGACGATGTTTCGAAATTTGTCGAGGCGGGACTGCGCACGCACAACATAAAGGGATCGCGACTGACGATCGAGCTGACCGAAAGCGCCATCATTGCCGATCCCGACCGGGCCGAACGGACATTGTCCGCGCTGAAGCGGATAAATGTCATGGTCGCCATGGATGATTTCGGAACAGGATTTTCAAATCTCGCCGCGTTGCAGCGGCTGCCGATCGACACGCTGAAGATCGATCGCAGCTTTGTGACCACAATGATCGGTGATGCCGACAAGGTGGCGATCGTGCGTGCCATCCTGTCGCTTGCCGAAGCACTTGGCATGGCGACGACGGCAGAGGGCATTGAAACCCCGGCACTGGCGGACACATTGGCGGGCCTTGGCTGCACCACGGGGCAGGGTTATCTTTACGCCGAACCGATCAGTGCCGACGAAGCGCTCAGCTTTGCTCTGGCGTCGCTGGCGCGATCCGGGGACTGATCCGGTCGATAATTGCGTCGAACCTGTCGCCCGCCGGAAAACCGGCGTCGATCCAGGCCTCTTCGATGTCGAGCAATGTTTGCGCCACGACCGGACCCGGAGACAGGCCACGCGCAATGAGTGTGCCACCCGATATCGGAAAGCGCGGCCGCTGCCAGCCCGACAGAGGCGCGGTGTCCCCTCCGGCGAGGAACAGCCGGTCACGCGCGCCCTCTATACCGATGCGATAGGCAAGTGCGTCTATGGTGGCAAACGCGCTGGTCCACCCGCATGCGGTCACCAGGCGTTTGCCCTGCGCCTTTGACAGCTTGAGGCGCATTGCAATCGCTTTTGCGACAACGGGATCGGGGCCGATCAGCGCGGCGAGACGTCGGATCGGGTCTCCCTGTTCCCCCTCGCGATCCACCAGTGCCGCCAGCGACGTGGCCGACAGGATTTCGGGCAAGACCGGTTTCAGGACATCACGCGCGAGCATCAGGGCGATCGCATGGGTCGGCGTGGGGCAGGACAGCAGCTTCAAAAGCTCGCTGGCAATGCGTTCACGCGACAGTGCCATGAGGTCGTTGGCGCGGGCCGCACAGGCATCATAGGCGGCGGGATCAGGATCGCCGATGCCAAAACGTGCAAAAAAACGGAAAAAGCGAAGGATACGCAAATGATCTTCGGCAATGCGTTGCAGTGGCGCGCCGATGAAACGGACATGGCCATGGTCAAGATCAGCGCGTCCGCCAAAATAATCGAATATCTCACCCGTCTCCGGGTTCGCCGACAGCGCGTTGATCGTGAAATCACGCCGCGCGGCATCGGCACGCCAGTCGTCGGTGAAGGCGACTGTGGCATGCCGGCCGTCAGTTGACACGTCGCGGCGCAATGTCGTGATTTCGACAGGTCCGGCACGGGTGATGGCTGTGACCGTACCGTGCGCGATGCCCGTGGGAACCGATTTGATGCCTGCCTTGTCAAGACGCGCCATGACGTCATCGGGGGTCAGCCGCGTCGCCATGTCGATGTCGCTGACGGGCAGGCCAAGCAGCGTATCACGAACGACGCCGCCGATCAGCCGTGTGGTTTCGCCGCCGCCAAGCACCGCGACAAGCGAATCGAGTTTTGCCAGCCTTATCATTTCAGGCGCGCTGACAGGTTGGCAAGCATGGCTGCGGTTGCACCCCAGATGCGCCGTTGGTTCCAGAGGATTTCGAAATAGCGGCGTTCGGTGCCGTCGACGACCACGCACCGTTCGGCGCGATTTGCGGGATCGAAAATATAGGAAAGCGGCACTTCGAACACGGCCGCGACTTCACGGGCGTGCGGAACAAGCGGCAGATCGGGCGGAATGACGGCCAATACCGGCGTGATATCGAAACCGGTGATCGTCCGATATATGTTCAGTGGTGCAATGACCCGCACCTGCGCACGGGGCAGCGCGATTTCCTCTTCGGCCTCGCGCAGGGCGGTCTCGATCACGTCGGCATCGCCGGCATCGACACGTCCGCCGGGCAGCGCGACCTGTCCGGCGTGACGGCGCATCGTTTCGGGGCGCTGCGTCAGGATGACGCCGGGGTCGGTCCGGTCAGTGATGGCGATCAGGACGGCGGCGGCATCGCCGGGACCACCGGGACCACCGGGACCCTCACGCAGATCGCTGATATAAGGTACGGGATGATCGACCGTTGCGGCGAGGCGATGCTGCAACTGCTCCGTAAGTGTCATGCGGTCGCCATCGGAAAAAATACGCCGCCGCTCCACAGACCGGGCGGGTCGTTGCCTTCGTCGAGCACAAGCGTGGCAAGCTCGTAATAGACGGGCCGCGCCAGCTTTGCCTCCATCCCGCTGCGGACATGGAGATAGGGTGCCGCTGCAAAACGCAGGGCGTGGTCGGCGCCTGCGACAACAAGTTCACCGCTGGTGAGGCGAAAGGTGAGAGTGCGCGCAGTTCCGGCCCCTTCGTTCCGGACTTCGGCAGCGATGAACGGCGCATCTTCGACGATGATATCGAGTTTCTCGCCCGGCGTGACCAGCACATAGCTGCCATCGGCTTCGCGGCGCAGGATCGTCGAAAACAGCCGGACCATAGCCTCGCGCCCGATGGGTGATCCCTGATGAAACCAAGTGCCGTCGCGTGCGATCCGCATCTCGCTGTCGCCGCAGTGCGTGGGATGCCACTGGTCGACCGGTGGCAGGCGCTGTTCGGCAAGCGCCGTGGCAATGTCGGCAAGGCTCATGCAGGAAAGATCGGGGGCGGGCGGACTCGGCACGGCTTTGCCTTATGCCTTTGATGCTCCAAGCGCAAAATCCCGCGGGCCAAGCAGGCCCGACCCCGGCAATCCGTCCGTATTGCGCGCCAGCAGCCGATGGTGTTCAACAGGGCCGGGGACAGTCCAGTTGGCGGTCGCATCTGCCGTGAAGCCAAAGAACCGGCCGTAATAGTCCGGGTCGCCGATCATCGTCATCGGGACAGCGCCAGCGGCATCGATGAGCGCGGTCATCAGCATGCGTCCGATGCCGCCCCGCTGAACATGCGGTGCGACGGCGACCGGACCGACAAGCGTGATCGGCGCCGTACCGATTCTGACCGGCCAGCTTTGCACGCTGCCGACCAGAGTCTCGCCATCGAACGCGGCGAAACTATAGTCTGGAATCGCCGTCATGCCGGCCCGGATCCGGTAGGCGGTCCGCAGGTGCCGATCCGCACCGAATGCGGCATCAAGCAAGGTTTCGACAGCGTGCGGGTCGGCATGCGACAAAGGCGTTATCATGACAGTCATGGGGGCCGCGCCCATAGCGCGATTTTCAACGATTGGAACCCCGCGCGATTTCATCTAGGCGCAGCGGCCATGACCGATATGCTCCAGCTCGAAGTCCACGACCTCGAAGTGCCTGTCCTGACGGGCATCTATTCCGAAGAAACGCATCTGCCGCAACCGCTCAGGATTTCGATCACGGTCGATCTTGACGTGCAGGATCATTTTGCGCCCGATACGCCATTGGGCGCGTCCAAAAACTATATGGATTTGAAACAGGCCGCCACGCATCTGCCACCCGATGTGCATTTCGTCCTGATCGAAGCGGTCGCCGACCATATCGCCGATACGCTGATCAATGGTGATCCCCGCGTGGCGCGGGTCGACGTGCGGATCGTCAAGCTGGCCATTGCCGAAGCGGGCGAAGCGATCGGCATTCGCCGGATCCGGCGCCGTTCATGAAACTTGCGCTGGTCACCGGCGGTCACCGGCGGCTGGGCGCGGCGATTTCAGCGCGTCTGGCCGCCGATGGCTGGACGCTGGCGATTCATGGGGCGCACGATGCCATGCCCGATGCGGCCCTGGCACCGGTGCTGCGCGACTGGCATGGTTTTGCTGCCGATTTGCGTGACGGGGATGCGGTCGCAGCGCTGATGCCGCGCGTGATTGCCCATTTCGGTGCGGTCCCATCATTGCTGGTCAACAATGCCTCGCGGTTCGAATGGGACGACGCGGCAACCGCGACACCTGAAACACTGATCGCGCATCATGCCGTCAACACGCAGGCCCCTGTGGTGCTTGCGGTCGCGCTGGCGCAGGCTGGCGGAGAGGGGAGCATCGTCAACATCCTCGATCAGCGGGTGCGTAATCCGGTGCCGGATCAACTGAGCTATACCTTGTCCAAGGCGGCGCTGGCGGGAATGACCAGAACACTTGCCACCAGCCTTGCGCCCAGATTGCGCGTCAATGCGGTCGCGCCGGGGCTGACTCTGCCGACAGCGGAGTATGATGCGGCACAGATGGTGCGGATTGCCGGGGCGATGCCGCTGGGTGTCTTGCCCCGCCCCGGTGATATTGCCAGTGCCGTGGCGTTTCTGGCCGGTGCGCCTGCGGTGACCGGACAGACGATATTCGTCGACGGCGGTGCCAGCCTCAAGAGCTTCGACCGCGATTTCCTCTACCTGTAATCGTCAAAGCGCGGGTGTCATATAATGATGCCAGGCAAAGATTGCCGCGGCTCCGCGATATGGACGCCAGCTTTCCGCCAGTTCGCGCACCAGCTTTTCGCCCGGACGGACGTCATGACCGAGCAAACGCCCGACAGCGTCCTGCACTGCCAGGTCGCCCGCCGGCCAGATGTCGGGACGCCCTTCGGCAAACAGCAGATAGATTTCAGCCGACCAGCGCCCGATGCCCCTGATCATCGTCAGCGCGGCGATGGCGTCTTCATCATCAGTGGCAAGATTGTGGAGGTCGAGCGTGCCGTCTGCGACAAGTCCGGCAAGGCTGCGGCAATAGCCGATCTTTTGCCGTGACAGGCCCGCCGCACGCAGCGTTTGGTCGCTTGTCGCACGCATGACCTGCGGGTCGGTGACAGGATCGACGGCCGCTGCAAGTTTCAGCCACACCGCGTCCGCTGCCCTGAAACTGATCTGCTGGCCGATGATCGTGCGCAGCAACGTGACATAGCCGCGGTCGCGGATGCGCGGTTCGGGATAGCCCGCCTGCGCGATGGCACGGGCAAAGGCTGGCTCGATCCGCCCAAGCGCATCGAGGTGATCGCGCAATTGTTCCGCCGAAAGCCCCATGACATTCCTTGATTTGCGCGTGGCATCGCGACATAGCGCAGCGATAGCATCATGGAGAGCGCAAGACATGCCAAAACTGATCGTCACCACCCGCGATGGCACCGTTCAGGCGCTCGATGGTCAGGCCGGGTTGTCAGTGATGGAAATCATCCGTGATGGCGGTGTCGACGAACTGCTCGCCCTGTGCGGCGGGTGCTGTTCATGCGCGACATGTCATGTGTATGTCGATGCCGACTTTGCGGGCCGGATCGCGCCGATCAGCGAAGACGAAAACGACCTGCTCGATTCATCGGATCATCGCACTGACCGGTCACGGCTGTCATGCCAGATTCCGTTTACCGCCGATCTGGACGGGCTGAAGGTCACGATCGCTGCTGAGGATTAGAGCGGGCGCGTCGCGTCGGCATAAAGCGCGATCGCCGCTGCGTTCGAGATATTCAGGCTTTCGACCTTCGGACTGATCGGCAGGCGCGCGAGCACGTCGCAATGCGCGGCCACATTGGGGCGCATGCCTTCACCCTCTGCTCCCAGGACCAGTGCATTTTTTGCGTCATTGAATGCATTGGACAGGGGCATTTTTGCCGTGCCCGCCAGGCCGATGCGCCAGAATCCGCCCTCGGCAATCTCCTCAAGTGCGCGCGCGAGATTGACGACGCGGACCCATGGCACGAGTTCGAGCGCACCCGACGCGGCGCGCGCCAGAGCCCCCGATTCGGGCGGCGCGTGGCGATCCTGCGTCACGATGCCGAGCGCGTTGAAGGCCGCCGCCGAGCGCAGCACCGCGCCGACATTGTGCGGATCGGTGACCTGATCGAGTATGATCAGCGGGCGCCGGTCATGTTCGCCATGCGCGAGCAGATCGCCGAGCCACATGTCTTCAAGCGGATCGACTTCGGCCACGAGGCCCTGATGCGGCGCGTCACCCGGCACCATCCGGCCAAGGTCGGCAACATCGGCATAAACGACGGGCAGGACGGGTGGCAGGTTGAGCGGCGTGACCGCCTCACGCGTGCCCCACAGCTTGCGGACCTGCCGTTCGGGGTTGGCAAGCGCGGCAATAACGGCGTGCCTGCCCCACAAGCGGATCCGCCCGCCAGGCGCCTGCGAAGGTCGATGTCCTCGTCTCATCCCCGCCCTTTCGCGCGCATTCCGGTTTCAGGCAAGCCCGCGCGGTGCCAGGCGCATTGCCAGGCGCGTTGACAGGCAGGGCCCATTTCGCCAATAGCGCCGCTCGCTTGCTGGTCATCACCCAAGCGACCCTGGGGACAGGTGGCCGAGTGGTTAAAGGCAGCAGACTGTAAATCTGCCCGTGCAAGCGTACGCTGGTTCGAATCCAGCCCTGTCCACCATTTCCCAATCTGCCGGCTTCCACCCGAATCCAAAATCAGCTATAAAACGCCAGAAATTCAGGGCTTATTCGTCCGGGACTGTCCGGCGAATTCCACCTCCAGCCAGCTCCGTGTGGGGGTATCGGTGGGGGTAGGCCTATAGATGGGGTGGTCGATACCCCCAAAAGGTGGTTCATGCTGACTGACTTGGAAGTGAGACGAGCAAAAGGAGCTGAAAAGCCGGTTAAGCTCTTTGATTCTGGTGGTTTGTTCCTGTTAGTGTCGCCGAGCGGCCACCGGTCGTGGCGACTCAAATATCGTTTTGCTAAGCGAGAAAAGCTGCTGACGTTCGGCGGATACCCCCAGTTGTCGCTAAGTGCTGCAAGGGATGCGAGGGATGAAGCAAAAAAGGCGCTGAGTGCCGGTCGCGACCCCGGGGTCGAAAAGAAGCAGGCCGTTGCTGCCAGAGCGCTCAGCGCCGACAACAGCTTTGAATCCTGCGCACGTGCTTGGCACGAACTCAACAAGCCACGCTGGAGCAACGTGCATGCTTGCAACGTTATCGACAGCCTCGAGCAAGACCTCTTTCCTGAGTTCGGCAAGATGGCGATTAAGGATGTCACCGAGGCAATCCTTTTGGACGCTCTGCGCAAGGTCGAAAATCGCGGGGCGATAGAGACCGCGCATCGAATTCGACAGCGCGCGAGCGAAGTGTTCGCTTATGCAGCGGCAGGCGGCATGCGGACTGGCGATCCCGCTTCCATGATCAAATCGCTTCTGAAGCCAAAGCCTAAACAAGGACATCAACCAGCTCTGATCAAGCTTCACGAAGTGCGCCAGCTGATCGAAGACATTGAAGCGGAGCGCGCAAGTCCCATCACTAAATTGGCCAATCGGTTGATCGCATTGACCTCCGTTCGCTCGTCTGTTCAGCGCCAATGCAAATGGCCTGAGCTCGAAGACCTTGATGGCGATGAGCCAATTTGGCGCGTTCCGGCATCGACGATGAAGCTGCTGCTGAAGCGGAAGGACGACAACTCATTCGAGCAAATCGTTCCGCTGTCGCGCCAAGCGGTTGAAACGATCAAGGCGGTGCGTCCGTTGACGGGGCATCTACCATATCTGTTTCCGAATGATCGCCACGCGCATCATCCCATGTCCGAAAATGCGGTTCGGGCACTCATCATCCGCGCAGCCGAAGGGGCATATAAGCACCGGCATTGCCCGCACGGGTATCGGACTTCCTTTTCGACCATCATGAACGAATGGCGTCGGCGTGAGGGACGGCCCGATGATCGCGAAGTGATCAATCTGATGCTGGCGCATGTTTCCGAGGACAAAGTAGAAGGCGCTTACAATCGTGCCGCTCACATGGGTCGGCGCCGCGAACTCGCGCAAATCTGGGCGGATATGATCTTAGCCGATGCACCACCAGCAGCCAACCTGCTTGATGGGTTTCGAAACTAAGGTTTGAAAGTCCGGTTGTTCGGAGCGACCCCACGGCATGCCGTCGGATCAATAGAATTTGCTATTTGCCGGATCCCCCAGTTTGGATCGTCATCGCATCAGCAGACGCTTCAAGCTCTCGAAAATGATGAATGTCGATCGGCCGACCTTGACGATTTCAATATCGCCGGACTGTATCAACTCGTAGATCCGTGACCGACTAATGCCAGTAAGTTGCACCGCCACGGCCACGCGCACGCTGAGCGGTTCAACAGGCAATGCGGTAGTATATCCTGACAGCTGCGTTCCGAATTCAACGCCCGAATGGCCGCGTGACGTGGATTGCGACATCAGGATTTAGTCCGCCCACGCGCGAAGGCGCGGTCGCTTTCGAGGAACCCAACAATCATCGCCGGTATCAAATCCTCGACCCGTTCTTTCTGGCCGTAAGATTGCTCGTACAATGTCGCATATTCGGCAAGCGCTGAATGAAGGTCGGGTATGACCGAAATGGTCAATTTGACCAGATTGCGATCTGGTAATTTAGCGAGTTTCAATTCCGCCATGTCACCGCTTCTGCCCACGCCACGGCGCGAAGATTAGATCCTTGTGGACGACGAGCCGGATCGGCGCGCCGGGGCGGACGACGATGGTGGGCTGGATATCGAGGTTGCGCGATGTCAGCTGGTCGCCAGCGCGCGCCACGTTCTGCTGGGTCGATTGGCGGATCGCCTGAACCAGATCGCTACCGCCGGTGACGCTCAGTTCGGTGCCCACCCCGAGCAACGTCGATAGGACGATGCCTTTCAAAAGCGTCCATGTATGAAAATCGACTTTGTCAGAAAGGCCGGCATAGCCCGACGGATCGGTCGATGGCACATTGTCGATGGCGAGCGAGCTGCCGTCGGGCAGGACGATGCGCTGCCATACCACCAGAGCACGCTTCTGGCCGAAAGCCACCACGCTGTCGTAGCTGCCGATGAGCCGCGCGCCTTGCGGCACAAGCAGGATGCGCCCAGTCGCGCTGTCATAGGCATTTTGCGTCACCTGCGCCGTCACCAAGCCAGGCAGGTCCGAGTTCAGGCCGGTGATGAGGCTGGCGGCGATCACGCTGCCCGCGCTCAATGTGTAGGGCGACGGCGTCGGCATCAGCGCGTGCGGGTTCACGCCACTCGACTGATCGTTGCTGCGGACAAACTCTGCCTTATGGGCCTGACCATTCGGATCGCGCGCGGGATCGGGCGCAGTTTTCGACGGTTCGCCTGCTTCAGGAGTCGGTATCGCAACCGGCACCGCCATTTCGGTCGAACCTGCGCGATTCCCGTTCTGCACCAGCACACCCGATTCTCGCGCGGCCTTTAATTCGGCCAAACGACGCTCGCGCTCGGTCGCTTCGGCATGCGTCGTGCTCGTTGCGCTGCCACCACCCTCGGTCGCCATTGCGCGTTGCTGTTCGAGGATCGGCCGCCCGAGATCGCCCGGCAGCGGCGGGCCGAGCTTGGGCACGGCGCCATAGCTGGTCGGCAAGCCACTCAGCGCATCGTTGGTCGCCTTGGCCGAAGGTTCGGACACCTCAGTAGAGTTCGCGACCATCTGGAATACGCGCGGTTTTAGGGCGACCCAGGCGATCGTCGTCATGCTTACCGCACTGGCCGCGACGAGGCCGATGATGACGCCGCGCTTGAAACGGATCGCACGCTCGGGCCGGGTGCGGATTGCAAGTGTTTCTGGATCGGCCTTCGGCGGGGCGGATGGTGGGGCGGCGGTATCGGCGGGGTCGGTCACGACGCCCTCCGATGATGACGACTGCGTTCGGGACGGTCACGCTCGATGCGGACGATGTCCTGTTTCTTTAGTCCGAGGCGCAGTTCGGCCACGTCGAACAGCCGATCAACGATGTAGAACCGCCCGCGCATCCGGTAATTGACGAGTTCAGCGGCACCTTCGCGCCCGATCACGAATAGCGGTGGTGCTTCGCCGACAGCGATCGTCTCAGGAAACTCAATGAACGTTTGCCGCCCGTCATCGAACGCGCGCAGCGGTCGCCATAAGGGATGGTCGCCGTTGAGCGCATAGCCGAAGTTAAGTGTGTCGATAGCAAGACCGCTTGCGACGGGTGCCGCCGCATCCGCTTCGGTCGCTGCCCGTTTCAATGCGATCAGCGCATCTTGCGGGTAGGTCCACGACAATGCCGCCATAGCCGTCCGCGCTGTGCTCGCCAGTTGCAAATGATAGCTGCGCCGGTCGGTGGTGATGACAAGGTTCGTCGCCAGCCCCGACGCGAACGGCTTCACCAAAATATGCGTGCGCTTGTCCGCGCCGCTGCCACTGGTGGTGTCCCCGATCACCCAGCGGACGGTATCGCCCGATGCAACTGCGATCAGGTTTTCGCCGGGTTGCAGCGCGATGTCGGTGACGGCACCAGGCGCGGTATAGGCCTGGTAGATTGCGTCATCGTTCCACGCATACACTTGATTGGCATTGATAAACCCCTGTCTTGCGGGTTCGCGGATCGCGTCGCGGTTGGCGACCGCAACGCGGCGCAAGGCGGTCGAGACAGGACGATGGGCATGGCGGCGTTTTGGTATCGCCACGGATATAGCGGGCGGAGGGGTCGCCACTGCCATGGCGGGCTTTGGTACCGGCGGCTTGGGATTTACGGCCACATTTGACAGTTTCGGCGGCGCGGTCTCGGCAAGTGCGGAAGTCGATATCAGCGCGCACAGGCAGGCGGCTGTCGTAAGGGAGCATTTCATCGCGGGATCTCCTGATTGGGTTGGGCAGCGAGATTGGGATCGAGTGGCGAACCCGACGGAATGGCAGCGGAGGTTTCGGCGGGTGGAGTGGGGGCTGGCGCGGGTTGCGGTTGCGCCGTTTCAAGTTCGCGGCTCCAGTCGATGGCATCGACATAGATGCCGAGCGGGTTCTTCCTCAGCGCATCGGCGGTGCGCGGTGTTCGCGTCACAACCGTCAGGATCGCGGTCCAGTGGCTGGTGCCGGTCTGATTGCCGCGTTCATAGGCAGTCTCGGTCCATTTGACCTGAAACGACTTGTCCGACGCGCGGACCACGCTGGTAACCTGCACCGACACGGTCTTGTCACCAATCGCGCCGAACGGATCGCCGGTCCGGGCATAGTCGCCGACGAACTGGCTGCCGCGCGTCGTTGCGAAGTCGTAAGCTTCGAGCCAGCGCTCACGGGTGATTACGGCATCGAGGCCGACCGAGCGGACATTGGCGATGAAGTGCGCCAGATGCCATGCGATCTGTGGATCGGTTGGCTGATAGCTGGTCTGCGCCTCGCTGATGGCTTTCGCTTCGCCGAGCCGATCGACTGCGACGACATAGGGTGTCACGCGGCTTTGCATGGACTGCCAGATCAGCCCGCCCGACAGGCCGACGCTCAGGGTAAGGCAGCCGAACGCCATCAGCCGCCAGTTGCGTGCCTGAAGGCGTGCCGAGCCGATACGCTCGTCCCAGAGCTGACCGGCACGTTGGTAAGGCGTTTCAGGTTCGGGGGTGCGCCCGTAACGCTGGAGGCTTCTTTTGAATATCATGGCCTAGTCGTCCCTTTCCTTGATGTCGGGGGTGGCGGATGCGCCGCCACGATCGCCTTCCTTCAGCGACTGCAACGCGATGTGGCGGTGGCTGCGCGCCGAGGCTTCGGAGCGGAGCGACTGCGCCCATGCAGGGGTCGCACCGGCCACATCGCCGTTACTATTGCTCGAAGATGGCGTGCGGTTGAGGGCGTTCCACGCGGCGGCGCGGCCCGAGCTCGCCGCTTCGCCGAGGCCCAGTGCGCCCGACGCTTTGTCGCGTATGGCATTGCCTGCGGCTTGGGCGACACCGCCAAGCCCTGCCGCCATCGAGGGCGACGCGCCCGTTTCCTTGCCCAGACTATAGGCGGTCGATGCCGCCGATCCCATCGCGGTCCCGGCGCGGACTGCACCGAGGGCACCGCCACCAAGCGCACGTGCGCCTGCGGCGGCACCACCTGCGGCAACCATCGTCAGCCCCGCCGCCCCGACCGTGGTGCCGAGTGCTGCACCGGCCCCGAGTTGAGGTGCCCCTGCGACCAGTCCCGATGCAATGCCGGGACCGAAGATACCGAGCCCGAACAGCGACAGCGATGCCAGCACCAATGCCATCGCCTGCCCGATGTCAGGCTCCTGCCCACCAAGTGCGGTCGTGAATTCGATGAAGAAGTTCGAGCCGATACCGATGATGACCGCAAGCACCATCACTTTGATGCCCGATGAGACGATGTTGCCGAGGACACGTTCGGCCAAAAATCCTGTCCGGTTCCACAGGGCGAACGGCACAAGGATGAACCCGGCAAGCGTCGTCAGCTTGAACTCGATGATCGTCACGAACATCTGCACGGCCAGGATGAAAAAGGCGACGATCACCAAAGCCCAAGCGAACAGCAGGATCGCGATCGTCAGAAAATTATCAAAGAAGGTGGTGAACCCGGTCAGGTTCGATGCCTGCTCGAGCAGCGGCCACGCTGCGCTGAATCCGGTGCCAGCGAGCTTGCCGGGTTTGAGGAGATCGGCAGCGGTGATCGACCCGCCACCTGCGGTCAGCCCGGCTTGTGCGAACGAACGGAAAATGATGTCAGCGAGCGTCGAGAAGCTGTTGAGGATGAACGCGAACGCGCCGACGTAGAGGATCTTCTTCAACAATCGCCCGAGAATGTCGTTTTCGCCGCCCATCGCCCAGAAGAGGCCCGCAAGCGTGATGTCGATGCCAATCAACACCGTCGTCAAGAACCCGACGTCCGGACCCAGCAGCCCGAACCCGCTGTCTATGTAGCGGATGAAGGCCTGCATGAAGCGGTCGATGACGTTGAGGTCGTTCACGGGCGTTCGGTCACTTTCGTTTGGACGTCTGGATGAAATAAAGCGCCGCGAGGTGCGTTAAGGGGAGCATGCGCACCTCGCGGCGACGGCGGTGACGGACCCCACGACGGCCAGGCCACCGACGTCCGACATGGCCTAGCGGGGGGTGTAGGCCGTGCCGGAACCGAGAAATTTCTTGGTCGCAACGCGTGCTTCCTGTTCGGCCTGGACGCGGCGCGCGGCCTCGACGCTTTCGGCGCGGTATTGCGCCGCCATCAGGTTCTGGATCTGAAACTGCTGTTTCGCGGTCAGCGCGAGCAGCTGATTCGTCGCCTGTTGCGCTTGCAACGACCCGTCGGCCCCCTGGCTGCGTCCGACCAGCTCACTGAGTGTCTGCGCATCGGCCTGAACATTCTCGACGACCTGCGCTTGTAACCCCATCGACTGCTTGAACGCCGCCATCGCGGTGTCGAGGCGGCCACGGGCTTCGATAACGCGCTGGTCTGTGCGAAGTGCAGCACCGAAGTCCGCCGGGAACAAGGCACGGAATTGCTGATCGACACCGGCGACCTGAAAGCGGATGCCCTGCGCCTGCCCCATCAGCCGGTCGATCTGCTGCAAGGTCTGCGTCATTGCCTGTAATTGCGGAAAATCGATCCGCGTCAGATTCTTGGCCTGATTGACGATCATCGTCGCTTCGTTCTGCAACGAGGTGATCTGGTTATTGATCTGCTGCAAGGCGCGGGCGGCGCTGAGCAACGTCTGCGAATAATTGCTCGGGTCGAACACGACGAGTCCGGCAGCGTGGGCGGGCCGGGTCGGCACGATCATGGTACATATGAACGCCCCGGTAGCGGTGAGCGCGAGCAGCGAGGCAGTGATGAACTTGCGTGTCTTCATCGAACGGGAAACTTTGATAGTCATGGCAGTCACTCCTTGGGGGTTACGGGGGCGGGAAAATCGGCGAGCGCGTCGGCGGCCCAATCGAGGCCGCGATCAGCGAGGAAGCGGGCAGCAAAATCGCCGGTGCCGTGTTCGGCGACGAGTGCGTCGATCTGCTTTTGGGAAACTGGATCGGACGTCCCGCATAGCGCCAGCGCGACTGGGCCCAAGCCGAGTTCGAACAGCCGGTTGCCGCGCGCGCTTTGCAGATAATATTGCCGCTTGGGGGTGGCGCGGGCGACGAGTTCGATCTGCCGGTCGTTCAGTCCGAAGCGCGCATAGGCATTGCGGCTCTGTGGCTCGATCGCGCGGTCGTTGGGCAGCAGGATGCGCTGCGGGCAGCTTTCGATGATCGCGGGGGCAATGCTGCTCGTCGCGATATCGGCGAGCGACTGCGTTGCGAACAGCACCGCGACATTCTTCTTGCGCAAGGTCTTCAGCCATTCGCGGATGCGCGCAGCGAACAGCGGATGGTCGAGGAATATCCAGGCTTCGTCGAGGATCAGCAAGGTCGGTCGGCCGTCTAACCGCTCTTCCAAGCGGTGGAACAAATAGGTCAGCACCGGCGCGACGACGCCGGCCTGCCCCATCAACGCTTCGGTCTCGAAGCACTGGACGTCTGCTAAGGCGAGGTTTTGTTCGGCAGCGTCGAGCAAGCGGCCATAGGGGCCTTCGAGCGTATAGGCACCGAGAGCGGTTCTAAGGGCATTCGACTGGAGCAAGAGCGCGAGGCCAGTCAGTGTGCGTTCGTCGGGCGGGGCGGAGGCCAGGCTGTTGAGCGCCGACCAGACCGAATCCTTGACTTCGGGCGTGACGGTGACGTTTTCGTGGGCGAGCAAGGCCGCGATCCATTCGGCCGCCCAACTGCGCTCGGTCGCATCGTCGATCCGGCGCAGGGGCTGGAACGCCAGCGTCTCGCCGGCGTCGGCACCCAGCCCCAGCGCATGATGCGCTCCGCCCATCGCGAGAACGGCGGCACGCGCTGAGAAGCCCTTGTCGAAGATATAAACTTGCGCGTCTTGATAGCGCCGGAACTGGAGCGCGATCAGCGCTAGCAGGACCGACTTGCCAGCCCCGGTCGGTCCGACGACAAGCATATGCCCGACATCGCCGACATGCGTCGAAAGTCGGAACGGCGTCGATCCGCCGGTTTGTGCGGTAAGCAACGGCGGGCCGCCCAGATGGGCGTTGCGCTCAGGGCCTGCCCACACGCTCGACAGCGGCATCAGGTGGGCCAAGTTGAGCGTATGGATCAGCGGCTGCCGGACATTGGCGTAAGCATGACCCGGCAACGACGACAGCCAGGCCTCGACCGCGTTGACGCTTTCGCGAACGCAGGTGAACCCAAGCCCGTTGACGATGCGCTCGACCGAGCGGACCTTGTCCTCGACGCGTGCACGGTCGGTGTCGGAAACGGTGATTGTCGTCGTCAGATAGCCGAACGCGACATGGTCGCCGCCGAGTTCCTGCAAGGCGAGATCGGCATCGACGACCTTGTTGTCGGCATCGCTGTCGAGCAGCTGCGCAGGCTGGTTGTACATGACCTCGCGTAAGGTCGCGGTCAGCGACTTGCGCTTGTTGAACCATTGTCGCCGCAGCTTGGTCAGCGCCTTGGTCGCCTCGGTTTTGTCGAGGGCGATGAACCTTGTGACCCAGCGATAGCCGAAATCCTGACGGTTAAGCGCATCCAGAATGGCGGGGCGGCTCATGTTCGGGAACCCGAGCACCGTCAGCGTCCGGATATGGCTGTTGCCCAACTTCGGTTCGAGGCCGCCGATTAGTGGCGTATCGGTCAGCAGCGCGTCGAGGTAGATCGGCTCGTCGGGCACCGCGACGATATGGCGGTAGGGCGAGATGGTGCCGTGGAGATAGGTCAGTGTCTCGCTGTCATCGAGCGGCGCAATCTCGGGCATGAAGCCGCTGAGCAGATCGAGCGCGCGGGTCGTCTCGGCGACGAACGTTGCCAGCGCACAGCCCCAGTCGCGGCCTTTCTCTCCTTCGGGTCGCTCGACGAGCGAGCGACCCGCCGCATCGCTGCTGTCGGCAGGCGGCAGCCAGACGAAGGTCGCATAATAATGGCTCTCGAAATGTGCCCCCTCCGCCATGAACGCGGCACGACGCTCGCAATCAACCAGCCAGGATGCCGCATCAGGAAAATCGCTGTCCTGATAGGCGGCGGCTTCGCGGCGCTCGGCCTCGAAGAACAGCGCCCAGCCCGAGCCGAAGCGTTTGAGGACATTGTTCGCCCTCGCGCAGGCACCAACCAGTTCGGCCTCGGTCGCGCTGTCGAGGTCGGGCCCCCGAAACCGCGCGGTGCGCTGGAAACTCCCGTCCTTGTTGAGGACGATGCCGGGGCCGACGAGCAATCCCCAGGGGAGGTGGTCGGCAAGCCGGTCGGCACGGTGGCGATATTCGTGGAGCGCTAGCACGCGAGATACCCCTTTTGTCGAAGGTGGCGGATCAGCACCGGCGCGAAGTCGGGATCGCGGCGTGCGGCAAACACCGCGAGGCTGTGGCCGAGAGCCCAGACGATTAGTCCGGCCAGCCACTGCTGGAGTCCGAGCCCGATTGCCGCCGCTACCGTGCCGTTGACGATGGCGATGGCGCGCGGCGCGCCGCCGAGCAGGATCGGCGATCCGAGCGCATTATGGATCGGCGCTTCGAAGCCCTCGATATGGGTGCCGGTGCCGGAAGGTCGCGTACTCACGAGATCAGCGCCCCGCCGCCGAAGCTGAAGAACGATAGGAAGAACGACGAGGCTGCGAACGCGATCGACAGACCGAAGATGATCTGGATCAGCCGCCGAAATCCGCCTGCCGTCTCGCCGAACGCCAGGGTCAGGCCGGTGACGATGATGATGATCACCGCGACGATTTTGGCAACCGGTCCCTGAACGGACTCGAGCACCTTTTGCAGTGGCGCTTCCCACGGCATGCCCGACCCTGCGGCCTGTGCCGAAGTCGTGACGAGCAGTGCCGTCGCGGTTGCGATGAAGCCGGACGCGCGATGTCGAACTGAAAATGTCATGGCTGGTCTCCTTGGGGTTGGGCGGACTCGAGAAGTTCGACGAGGCCGTAATTCTGGGTATCGGGGTCGATCCCGGTAACGCGCGCGATGCTGGCAATCCGCCGCTGCGTTCCTCGTCCTGAAATGAACACGACAAGATCGATCGCTTCGGCGATCAGGCGGCGCGGGACGGTGACGACGGCTTCCTGAACGAGCTGTTCAATCCGGGTCAGCGCGGCAGCGGCGCTATTGGCGTGGACGGTTGCGATCCCTCCCGGATGGCCGGTGTTCCAGGCCTTGAGCATATCGAGCGCCTCGGGGCCGCGCACTTCGCCGATGATGATGCGGTCGGGGCGCAGGCGCAGCGTCGAACGCACGAGATCGGCCATCGTCACATGGCCCGCGCGGGTGCGAAGCGCGACAGTATCGGCGACCGGGCTTTGCAGCTCGCGCGTATCCTCGATCAGAATAACGCGTTCATCGACCCAGATCATCTCGGCGAGGAGCGCGTTGGCGAGCGTCGTCTTGCCCGAGCTGGTGCCGCCCGCGACAAGAATGTTAAGTCGCTGGGTGACCGCGGCCTTCAGCCGGTCCGCGGCTTCGACAGCCATGATGCCGTCGGCGATATAATCGTCGAGCGCGTAGATGCGCATCGCGGGCTTGCGGATCGCAAAGCACGGGCCGGTGGCAACCGGCGGCAGCACACCTTCGAAGCGTTCGCCGGCATGGCCGTCGATGTGCGGCGGCAGTTCGGCCGAGACGATCGGCGCGTCGCCATGAACTTCGGCGCGCGCGTGGCTGGCAACGAGGCGAATGATCCGCTCGACCTGGGCGGGGTCCATCTTGAGTTCGGTATCGACGCGGCCTTCGCCGAGGATGTCGAGCCGCAACGCGCCGTCGGGGTTGACCATCACTTCGATCACGCGCGGGTCGGCGAGCGCAGCAGCGATTGCCGGTCCCATCGCGGTCCTGAGCATTGCGCGGCGACGTTCCGATGAGACGGTCGTCGTCATTGTCCGTTACCCGCATCGCCGCCAACGCTGCGACGTCCGCCCGCGATCTGGCGACCGACCTGCGCGACGAATGCCTCGAAGCGTTTGGCGGCGAGCGCGCGACCCGCGGCATCGTTCTCGGCGAGTGGGACGTGGATCGCGAGTTCATAGCGGACGAACAGCGCGAGCGTCTCAACGAGGATATGCCCGTCGCGTTCGATCCGGCCGAGTGCGGTCGTCATCCGGTCGAGGCGCAAGCTGAAGCGGTCGTCGAGTTCGGAGCTCCCGCGCCGTTCGAGCCAGGCCGCGACCGCGTCGGCAAGGATCGCCGATTTGGACGCACCGGGTTTGGCGGCCAAGGCCTCAAGGCGCGCGCTGATTGGTGCGGGCAGGAACAGCTGATGGCGGATGCGGTTGGCCATCGTCAAAAGCCCAGCTGCAGATCGTCGGGACGCTTCGAGGCGGAATCGATCCCGTAGGTCGTGCGCGCGATGCCCCCTTCGGCTTCGCCCAGGACAGGATTGGCGCGGGCTTGATCCATCGCCTGCTTGTCGGCAGCGACATCGGGGTCGTCCTCGCCAAGACCCAGCGGATCAGGCATCGATGGGGCCGGAAGGAGCTTGGGTGCGAGTTCGAGTTCAGGTTGACGGGCCTGTTCGAGCCCACCGCCTGGCCGTGACTCGTCGGACTTGTCGTCGCGGTTCCCGAGCCGGGCATCGGTCTCGCAGATGAATCGCTGCCAGTCGTCACCACGTGCTGCCGGACAATCGGCATAGGTTTTATTGCTCAGCACAGGTGCTGGCAGCACGCGCTTCTGGAAATTTACGTCCTCATAATAGCGAAGTTTTTTGGCCCGGATCGGCGGTGCACCTGCGATCATCACCAGCTCGTCGTCAGGCGGCAGTTGCATGACTTCGCCTGGTGTCAGCAGCGCGCGCGGTGTTTCCTGGCGCGACACCATCACGTGCCCCAACCACACCGCGAGTCGGTGACCAGCATAGTTGCGCATGGCGCGTTGCTCGGTCGCGGTGCCGAGCGAATCCGAAACGCGCTTCGCCGTGTGCTCGTCGTTGGTCGCAAAGGTCACCCGGACGTGGCAATTGTCGAGGATGGCGTTGTGGTCGCCGTAAGCCTTCTCGATCTGGTTGAGGCTTTGCGCGATCAGGAATGCGCGGACGCCGTATCCCGCAAGGAAAGCGAGCGAGGTCTCGAAAAAGTCGAGTCGACCGAGAGCCGGGAACTCGTCGAGCATCATCAGCAGCTTGTGGCGACCGGGCTTGTTCTCGGCGTGGAGATGCTCGGTAAGCCGCCGACCGATCTGGTTGAGAACAAGACGGATCAGCGGTTTGGTGCGGCTGATGTCCGATGGCGGCACGACCAGGTACAGCGAGACCGGGTTCTCGGCCGCGACGAGATCGGCGATACGCCAGTCGCAGGACGAGGTGACGGCGGCGATCGTCGGATCGCGGTAAAGCCCCAAGCACGACATCGCGGTCGACAGCACGCCCGAACGTTCGTTGTCCGATTTGTTGAGCACTTCGCGCGCTGCCGAGGCAACGACCGGATGCACCATCGGCGCTTCCTTGGTGCCGAGATGATTGGTGGCCATCATCCGCTTCAAGGTGGCGGTGAACGGGCGCTGCGGATCCGAGAGGAAGGTGGCGACGCCCGCCAAGGTCTTGTTTTCCTCGGCATAGAGGACGTGGAGGATCGCACCGACCAGCAGCGAATGGCTGGTCTTGTCCCAATGGTCCTTGACCGTCAGCGCGCCTTCGGGATCGACGAGGATGTCGGCGATGTTCTGGGCGTCGCGGACCTCGTTGCTCCCGCGCCGTACCTCGAGCAGCGGGTTGTAGCGCGCTGAGCGTGCATCGGTCGGGTTGAACAACAGGCAGTGCGAGAAGCGCGACCGCCAGCCTGCGGTCAGCTCCCAGTTCTCGCCTTTTATGTCGTGGATGACCGCCGAGCCGGTCCAGCCGAGCAAGGTCGGGATAACCAGACCGACACCCTTGCCCGACCGCGTCGGGGCGAACGCCATGACATGTTCGGGGCCGTCGTGGCGCAGATAATGCGCGCCCGTCCGCCCGAGGAAGATACCGGCATCTTTGAAGAGTCCAGTCTTGCGAATATCGTGCACACTTGCCCAGCGCGCCGAACCATAGGTGGTGACATTCTTCGCCTGCCGCGAGCGCCATAGCGATCCCGCAACAGCCGCCCCGCAGCCTACAAACCCGCTCGCGCCTGCGATCGCACCGGCCGTGTCGAACACATGTGGTGCATAGGCCTCGAAATGAAACCACCAGCCGAACAATGCCCAGGGGCGATAGACCGGATGGCCGAAGGTGAGGAACCAGGGACGTCCGAGCTCGGGCTGATACGCGAGGGCCGATGCCGCCCATTGAGTGGCGAACCAGACGCCACTGATCACGATCGCGAAAACGATGAGTATCTGGCCGATGAGCAATTTGGTCGGGGTCACGGGCGGTCCTCATTGCCTGCGAGACTCAGAGCTCACGGGCATGGACGCCAAGATCAGTGATTTATCGCCTGCGCGGCAGTGTCTGTTCGACGCACCGAAACGCTATCTGGCGCAATTGGTGCCCGGCGACGGCGCGCACGCAGGAGCGTTGGGCCGTCAAACATCGGCACCCTTGTAAAAGCGAAGCCAGCCGGACGCCCTGCGCGCGCAGCCGTGCATCAGCTGGTGTCCGGCCATGAGCGCGCAAGAGTGCCAGCGGGAGCCGCAAAAAACACCTCACCCTGCGCGCATAAGCGGGCAGAGTGCGTCACGTCAAAACGCCCGCGCCCTAAACTCAAGCCGATATCGGCATTGATCGAATCGACATGTTGATCAGTGTGAACTCACGACCATTATGCGCAAGAGGTTTGCTCTGTGTCGCGTGCGTTGAAAGCCGAGAGCGAAGCAATTGCAATTGCGCGATCATCGGGCAAGGCGGGCTGAAAGGTTTGACCAGACGTCGCCAAACATTACTGCCGTTCCAGCAGATTTCAGCGCCGGCCGGAACTTGCCGTTGGTTCAGCATCGAGAAGACGGCGGTTTTGTTCGGGGGAGCTGCCTGTCTGCTTCGCGCTGGAATTCGAGAAAAAGTCGACGTAGCTTCAGCCCGCAATTAAACCACCGGGCCTCAGGGCATTATTGGGGCACAGATTCACGGTAGCGCGCTGAGTGCCAGCGCCTGCTCAAGTGCTTGGCTCCACGGCAGCAAAGGTGGGGATAACAGATTGTTGGCTCTTTTGCCGAAGCACCTTGAAAAATCCGGCGATCTTTCGACCGACGGATCCTTGTTCAATATAGGCGTTGTTCAGGCAGACTGAATTCGGCTGGCTCGTGTCTGCGCACGCCGCCGCAACGCAGCGCCGATATTAGATAGCGGCAAAGAGCGCCCGACTTTGACGGTGCGCCCCACTTTGGGAATAGTAAGCACGGAGCGATGGCACGTATTGGGTAAACGGAAAAACGGGCTGAATGTCCGAAAGGTTGTCTCTTGCCGCCGAGGCGGGCGGATGGAAACCAGTCAAATCTCCGCGCGGCGAGTCTTACCCGGCGCGCGCAGTAACGATCCACGCGCTCGCCTTGAAGACAACGCGCCCGTTTTGAATGTTAAGTGCACACAGGTCGGCGATTTTCCCCAGCATGCTGTCATGTTCAGCACCTTCAAGTCCTGCAATAACCGATGCCGCCGGACCGATTTTCTGCAAATACTCGACGGCATCATAGATGGGGTCAGCCCCATCGCCTGCGACGTAATCCCAATCGACGCGTTCGAACGCGATATTTTCCCATCCAGCGGCTGCAAGTATGCGCGTGACATGCGTCTTGTCGGCAAATGCAAACGGTCCCGGTGCCGTGATGTCGCCGGGTATTGCAACAGTGCCGACCAACTTGCCGATTTCGAACGCCCACGCATTGTCTGAGCGGTCCCGAAAGCAGGAAAAGATCAGTTGTGCGCCCCGACGCGACGACGCGTTGAGGTTGGTGAAGGCTTGCACGGGATTGGCGAAGAACATGACCCCGTGCCGCGACATAAGCGTATCGGGAACAAATATCGGATCGCGCCATGCGGAGGCATTAGCAATGGCGAAGCGGACATTTTTCAAAGGACGACCGCGCTGCCGCGCGACGGCAATCAGCGGCTCCGAGAGGTCGATTCCGATACAATCGGCTTTCGGCGTTGCTCTGCCAACGGCGATGGCCGTTTCACCGGCACCACACCCGATATCGAGCAGGCAACCGGGCGAAAGTGCACAGGTCCGATCAAAAAGGACGGTCGTCAGTCCCGAAAAACTTCGATCGGTCCGCGCATAGTCCCGCGCCCAGTTCCGACCAATTTTACCCTTCCAGTCGTACGGGTCGCTGTTCAGCGACATGAAGGCATCAAATTTAAAGAAATCTTCCGCGCCACGTCATTGCCCTATTTTTGCCGACCTTACTGTAATGCGGTGCCGCCGCAAGCGCTCGTGTCGAGCTGCGGGCGCGGCTTTGTTGCCATCTTAAAGAGCGGTATTCCAACGCGTGATTAGGTTCCGAATTCACCGCGCGTTCTGTCGTATGGCCGAAGTCTTAGCGGCTTCCACCGCGCTTGTTTCCACTGCGCAGTGACCGATGCCGCCAACGTTGCAGTCGTTCCGCGAAGCCTCCTGTCACTCCGTTCTCGGGCGCTGCAGACCTCCAGCTGTTCAAGTCGCGATAACGATAAGCGGACCTTCGTTTAGTTCGCAAATACCGCCTCCTTCCCAAAGCGCAAAATGCCCACAGCGGGCAAGTTTCAAACCTGAGAGCGGGGTTCGCCCGCGGCTTGCCGTATATGCAAGAAAGTGGCGCTCGCGGCGTTTGCACGATAGGCCGATGGGCGTGAATGACAACCAAACCGCTCGAACAGGCGTCCTCGTCCCGCTTTTCGTCACCCAGTTTCTCAGCTGGAGCGGAATGTTTTGCCTTTGGATCTACGCGGTTCCCGTCATCACACAGTTCATTTTCCAAGCACGCGGCGGGACCGGTGACTACCGGCGCGGATTGATCGCAGTCAGCGCTTGCTTTGCGCTCTATGCGTTGCTCGCAGCATTGCTGGCTTTCGCGCTTCCCGCACTGCTTCGCCGGTTCGGCGCGGGAACGATTTATGGGGTTGCGCTGCTTACGGGTTCTGCGGGCTTGATGACGCTTGGCGTTGCTGAAACGCCGCTGGCGTTAGTCCCAGCCTTTGTTGCAATTGGTGTTGGATGGAGCGCGATGTCGAATATTCCCTACGCGCTGGCAGCTACCATTGCATCCAAAGGACGCGGGAGCCATACGCTGCGTCTATTCAGCTTTTCAACCGTGTTGCCACAGGTTGCGACAACTCTGTTTCTCGCGATTGCCGCAGCGCCGCTGTTCGGCGACGCGCTCAACCGTGTCATGCTGATCGGGGGTGCGATGATGGCACTCGGCGGCGTGGTCGCGCTTGCCCTGCGACAACGCTTCGACCTGTCGGCCGAAAGCTGGTGATGGTTGCAAGTCCCTTGCTCTCCGAGAGACGTGTGCCATGAACGGTGCGGCACGAGAGTGGCGGGCAGACGCGATTGCGGGACTGTCGGTCGCGGGACTGATGCTACCCGAGGCGGTTGCCTATGCCGGAATCGCCGGGCTTCCTGCCGGGCGCGCAATCAGCGCTGCGATTGGCGGCGGACTGGTGTATGCGGTAATGGGGCGCAGCCGTTTTGCGATTGTCGCTCCAACGTCGTCTTCGGCGGCAATCCTTGCGGCCGCGCTTGCGACACTATCGGCATCCGCAGCTGATAAGGGCCTGCTTGCAACCGCAATCATAGTCGTCGTCGGTGTCACGTTTCTGTTTATGTCGGCGCTGCGGCTTGGCGGCATTGCCGCCTTCATCTCACGACCCGTGCTGCATGGTTTCGGGTTTGGGCTGGCGGTTACGATTGTCGTAAAGCAGTTGCCGACGCTATCTGGCCTGCACATCCGTACCGCGCGCTTTGTCGATCTGATTGGCCAGATCGTCAGCCATCTCGGCGCGATCAATCCGGCAAGCCTCGCCATTGGCCTTGGTGCCCTATGTTCGCTGCTGCTGTTCCGGCGATACACGCGCATGCCGGGTGCGCTGCTTGTTTTGCTGGCCGGGACTTCGCTCTCGTTGATGGTCGATCTCCCGTCACTTGGCGTCGCGCTCGTCGGGCCGGTTTCGATTGCCTTTGAATTCCCAAATCTGCCGGATTTCGCATTCGAGCAATGGGCGAAGATTGTTCAACTTGCGCTCCCTCTGACACTTATTCTGTTTGCCGAAAGCTGGGGCACGATGCGGGCGCTCGCACTTCGGCATGGCGACATGTTATCGGCCAATCCTGAGCTGGCGGCGCTTGGCGGGGCCAATATGGCGGCGGCACTGGCGCATGGCATGCCCGTGGGCGCAGGCTTTTCCGCAGGTTCAGCGAGCGAGGCAGCGGGCGCGACAACGCGGGCAACCGCCTTCGTGGCCGTTTTGGCCCTCACTGTTTTGGTCTTGCTGGCAGGGCCCGCAATTGCTCGTATCCCCGAACCCGTCCTTGCCGCAATCGTCATTGCCGCGCTGACGCATGCCTTGGCACCTGCACCGATAATGCGATTGTTCCGTATCGACCGCGACCAATGGATCGCCGTGGCAGCCGCGCTCGGCGTGATCCTGCTCGGCGTGTTGAACGGGATGCTGTTTGCAGTCGTGCTTTCCCTCGCTGCGTTGCTCCGTCGCCTCGCAGCACCGGTCGTCAGCGAGCTCGGCCAGCTGCGCGCAGGGCACGATTTTGTCGATCTTGCGCGCCATGCCGATGCCAGCCGTATTACAGGGCTTGCGATCTTTCGCCCCAACGCGCCGCTATTCTTTGGGAACGCCGATGCAGCGCTCGGTCAGATTGCCGCGCGGTCGGCCGCCTGTGGTGCCGGCGCGGCAATCATCCTGAGCCTTGAGGAAAGCGACGATCTTGACAGCACGGCGGTCGAAGCAATTGGAGAATTCGCCAAAACGCTGGCTGCGCGCAACCAGACATTGCGCCTCGCACGGCTTCACGATCAAGCGCGTGCCGTGTTGAACGCCGCATCGATGACGACGCTAACCGAAATGGCGGGGTATAGCGTGGCGGACGCCGTCGGCGCCGCAACCCAAAGACAGGAACCGGCCCATGCATGACAATCGCGAACCGCAACTCCACCCCGTCGCGCTGGCGACCCTGCGCCCAACGCAAATGACGGTCGGCATGATCGAGGTGGCGCGCAAACGGGCGGATTGGCGCAAGCATGTTGAAGCAAAAGGGGCGGACTTTCTGGGCAATCACATGATCCCGGTGGTCATCGGACCCAAGCAGGTGCCGTGGATGATCGACCATCATCACCTCGCTCGGGCGCTGCACGACGAAGGCGTGGTGCATGTCCTGACCACAATCGTCGCGCGGCTCGATCATCTCGACAAAGCGTCGTTCCTGACTTTCATGGACAACCGCAACTGGCTGCACACCTTCGATGCCAAGGGCGAACGGCGCGACTATGCCGACATTCCGCGACGGCTTTCGAAAATGACCGACGATCCCTGGCGGTCGCTCGCAGGGGCCGTGCGACGCACGGGGGGCTATGCCAAAAGCGACACGCCTTATTCGGAATTCCTCTGGGCTGATTTTCTCCGGCACAGTGTTCCGGCCAAGCTGATCGCGACCGAATTCGACAAGGCCGTGCAAAAGGCACTGTCGCTTGCGCATGACGCCGCCGCCAATCACCTGCCTGGATGGTGCGGCGCCGGCGGGTAGAGCGAGACGACATTACAAACACCGTTGTTTTGTCGCGTCGATACAATTTGCTTTGATAGTCGCAGTCGATAATCGCTATTGACCGCTGCGATGGAACGTCCGGTCTTTTACGATGCCAGTGGCAAGCGCAATAAGTGGTCGATCCGTGTGCTGTCGCTCATCCTGATCCTCATTGGTTCCGCTGCGATTGGCCTTGCCCTGACCATCGCCTTTGTGCCGCGAACCGTAGCCCCCGGCGTCATCAGCGAGCGCGACCAGCCGCGGCCCTTGCAACAGCAATTGCGGGCGGCGGGGCGCACGCTGAGCGCGTGGCTGCCGGGATCAATGCGAGGGGCCACGAAGGTCAACCAAGTTACGGTGGGCTTTTATGTTCCCTGGGACCCCGACAGCCGCGCTTCGCTCGCGCGGCATATCGATCAGCTCAACTGGGTCGTGCCCGCGCTGGTCAGCATCACCGGCGGTGGATCGAAGATCGACATCGCGTCTGACCCTCGCTTTTTCCAGACAATTTCGGGAAGCGTGCACAAGCCCCGCATCCTGCCAATGATCCAGAATGCCGCAGGCGACAAATGGGACGGCGCCGGGACAGCAGCGATCCTTGCTGATCCAAAGCGTCGGGCCGCGCTTGTTGCCCGCAGCGAATCCATCGTCACACAATTGGGTGGCAGTGGCGTCACCTTCGACTTCGAAGAACTGCCCGCGACGACGCAACCAGATTATGTCCGCTTCATCCGCGAAGTCCGCGCGAGCTTCGCGCCGAAAGGCTGGCTGGTGACGCTTGCCGTCCCCGTGGGTGATCCGACCTGGAATTTGCGCGGCCTCGCTGATGCCGCCGACAAACTGTTCGTAATGAACTATGACGAGCATTCGCCCGGCGACGATCCGGGGCCGATTGCGTCACAGGGCTGGTTCGTCGCCAATCTGAAGGCCGCACTTGCCCAGATTCCGCGCGACAAGGCGATCGTTGCGATCGGCAATTATGCCTATGACTGGCACGACGGCACGACCGACAACATGACCGTCGAGGAAGCGTGGCTCGCCGCCAACGACAGCGATGCGCCTATAACGTTCGACAAGACCAGCGGTAACGCCACGTTTTCTTACGAAGAAGATGGTTCGGTTCACACGATCTGGCTGCTCGACGCGGCGTCCGCCTGGAACCAGTTGCGCGCTATCGACCGAATGGGTGTCGCCGGCGTCGCGCTGTGGCGGCTCGGTGCCGAGGATGTCGGTATCTGGGACGCGTTCCGCAATTTCCAGTCAGGCAAGTTACCCGACCTGTCGCGTGTCAATCCGGTCGGCAATGTCGATGTCGAGGGCAGCGGCGAGGTCCTGCGCATATCGGCGACACCCACAATCGGCAGTCGAACAGTGACGACTGACAAGGACGGGCTGGTCCGCGACGTCCACTGGCTCCATTATCCCACGCCATTCATCGTCCAGCGCGGCGGCGCAAAACCGGGCATGATTGCGCTGACCTTCGACGATGGCCCTGACGCAACCTGGACCCCGAAGATTCTCGACATATTGGAGGCCAAAAAGGCTCCCGCCACCTTTTTTGTCGTTGGCGAAAATGCCATCAGCCAACCGTCGACGCTCAACCGGATATTGGCGGGCGGCAGTGAACTCGGCAATCACAGCTACACGCATCCCAACATGGCGCATGTCTCCGAAACGGGCATCGGTCTAGAACTCAACGCCAATCAGCGCCTGATCGAAGCCTATACCAGCCGCTCGATGCGGATGTTCCGCGCGCCCTATTTCGGCGATGCCGAGCCGACGACGAGCGACGAATTGATCCCCGCCAATATCGCGCAGCAGCATGGCTATGTGAATGTTGGCCTGCACGTCGACCCGAATGACTGGCAGCGCCCGGGTGCCAACGCGATTGTGCAGCAGGTGCTGGCACAGGTTTCGAAAGCGACGCCGCAGAATTCGCAGCAGATTGTCCTGCTCCACGATGGCGGCGGTGATCGCAGCCAGACGGTCGAAGCACTCCCCGCTATCATCGACGGCCTGCGCGCGCACGGAGATACGCTGGTCACTGTCTCGACGTTGATCGGCGTCACACCCACCGCGATCATGCCCGAGGTCAAGGGCTGGGACCTGTTTTGGGTGCGTGCCGATATTCTGGTGTTCCTCGTGATCGCGGCTTTTCTCTGGATACTCAAATGGCTGTTCTTCGTCGCCATCGCGCTCGGCATCGCGCGCGCGGTGCTGATGGCAGTGCTGGCGATCAAGTCGCGTTACGACGGCAATGCGCCTGTACCTCCCGCGATTGATCCCGCGCGCTTTGTATCGGTGCTCATCCCGGCGTTCAACGAGGCCAAGGTCATTGCCGGATCGGTGCGTCGCGTGCTCGCCAGCACCGATGTACAGGTCGAAATCATCGTTATCGACGACGGGTCCAGCGACGGCACCTCGCAAATCGTCGCTCAGGAATTTGCCGATGAGCCGCGCGTCCGCCTGCTCACGCTCGAAAATGGCGGCAAGGCGCGGGCGCTCAATCGTGGGCTCGCGCTGGCCAAAAGTGACGTGATCATTGCGCTCGACGCCGACACGCAGTTCGAAACCACGACCGTGGCCAAGCTCGCGCGCTGGTTCGCCGATTCGGAAATTGGCGCTGTCGCCGGCAATGCCAAGGTCGGAAACCGCATCAATCTCGTCACCCGCTGGCAGGCCGTTGAATATGTCACTGCACAGAACCTCGAACGTCGCGCGCTGACGCAGTTTGACGCGATCACGGTCGTGCCCGGCGCGGTTGGCGCGTGGCGGCGTGCCGCGCTCGATTCGGTTGGCGGCTATCCCGTTGATACGCTGGCCGAGGATCAGGACCTGACCATCGCCATCCAGCGCAAAGGCTGGCGCATTGGTTATGACATCGATGCCGTTGCCTGGACCGAGGCACCCGAGAGTTTCCGCGCGCTTGCCAAGCAGCGTTTTCGCTGGGCTTATGGCACGCTGCAATGCCTGTGGAAGCATGCGGCGATTCTCCGGTCGCGCAAGCCCGCCGGGTTGGCGCTGGTCGGTATCCCGCAGGCCTGGCTCTTCCAGATCATCTTCGCGATGATCTCGCCGATCATCGATCTCGCCCTGGTCGTCAGCGCGGTCGAAACGACACTGCGGGTCTGGCAGCATGGCTGGGCCCAGACGCAGTCGGACATATTGATGATGGCGATCTACTGGCTGGTCTTCACCGGGATCGACGTGCTGTGCGGCGGGGTCGCCTATTGGCTCGAACGGCGCGAGAAAACTTACCCCGCGCACCTCCTGATCGCGCAACGCTTCGTCTATCGCCAGATCATGTATTGGGTCGTCATCCGCGCTGTCGCGGCAGCATTGCGCGGGCCGAGCGTCAGCTGGGGCAAGCTCGAACGTAGCGGCGCGGCAACTGAGCAAGCTGCGTAACTTCCGTCGGTGCTGGTAGGCTCAATTTTGCAGGGCGATGACTGCAACGTCAGCGGCAGCCAAAACAAATGTCGCGTTTTGACCGAGTAAGGTAGGATCGGTGCTGGCGATGATGCCAGCATATGAACACTGTCAAAATGACGTGCCAAGACATCGCCACCGTTGGACGCTATGGCCAGACCGCGTTCAAAAGTGCAGCGAGCCGCGCTCCGGCTTTAACCCGTTGATCCCGCTGGGTTGCGTGCAGCAATGCGAGATAGGCGGATTTATCAGCAAACGAGATCGTCCAATGCTTGGGGGATGACCCTTGAAACGACAGGCCCCCGAACGCCATTTTGGCCACAGCCAAAGAATCGTTGGCCCATGCAACTGCATAACCGGACACCGGTCCAGGCGTTACTGGGACTTGCGACGCATCATGAACGAGCGCCATTAATTCCTGACCGGTGGGCGCCGAGGGACTGCCGTCCCACTCGCCATGGAGCTTTTTCGATCCATCGAACAGAAAATTGCCGCCTTGGGTGAAGGTCGCAGGATCATAGGTACCCGCGTCGGGATCGACCTCATCGCCGGTCATTGAGAGATACGCGGCACCGACATGAAGCGGCTGATGCAGATCGCCGACTAGGTGGGCGAGCATCAACAGTGCGATGCGCTTGTTCGCGATGACAAAAGGCAGGGGTGCAGGGTTGCCCTGCAGCACTGCCACCGCCGCATTGATAGCATGGATCAGATCATGATCGTTCGCGCCGTGAGACGTGTTCGAATAGCTGGCGTGTTCAACAAAGATGTCGGTGTAGTGATAAGCACTATGGCAATTGCGTCCGCCTTCGGGGTCAAGCGCACAGTTGCTCCAGTTGGCGTGCGCATAACGCTCGAACTCGGCAGCCGCTTTTTTGCTGCTGAATATGCCGCACCATTTTTGATAAGGGGCCTGGGCCTTATATTTGCCCGTGGCGCTCGGCACATCCTTGGCACAGTCGAGCCAAGGTCCGACGTCGCTCAGCGTAAGAGTTTTGAGTAGCAGCTTAACCTGCTGGCGCGCATGCGCATTGAGATTGCCATCGGCAATGGCACCGACGGTTTGATGCCCGTTGCCATCCCAGGCAAACGACGGAGAAGCGACGCTTGCGCAGGCAGCGGCACACATGATCGGCATCAGGCGTTTCATTAGTTCCTCCGTCGATTGCTACTTTTTTCCGAACATCCCCATAACGTCGTTAAGCGGGTTACCGTCGCCATCACGGTCAAGCATTCCGGTGATCGTGCCTAGGATCCCGCCTTGGCGTTCGGCTGCTCCACCAAGCCCTGACATGATTGAACCCAACACGCCGCCGGATTGATTGGCTCCGCCACCGCTTGATGCGGCTGCAACAAGGGCAGGGACAAGTGCTGAGAGCGCCGAAGCACTGATACCTGTGCTTGCGGCAACCTCGTTCGTCGCCTGCGTATTGTCCACATTTGGGTCGGCGATCTGCGGCAAAAGCTGTCCCGCTGCTTGGGTCACCTGTTCAGGCGAAAGCCCGACTTTGGCGCCAATTGCCGCAAGGTCGATATTGCCGCCTGCCTGCGCGATCAATTGATCCAGCATTCCCATAGTGATGACCCCCGTAGTTTAGACATTGGAAAAGATTCAGCCCGCCAATCTGGCGGGCTGAATTGAAGTCGGTCGTGCGATCAATAGAAGTTGGCCACGCCACCATGACGCGAGCAAGTGCCCGAGCGTGTTGCCGAATGGCTGAGTGAGCCGTCCTTGCACTTGGCGGTTGCACCGCCGGGTCCTGCACCGTTGACTGCTTGGCCGGTTGCAACGCGCGGCGCTGCTGGACGTGCTGCTGGGGCTGCGGTTCGTGGAGCCGGTGCAATGGTGCGTGTTGCGGGGGCGGCAGTTGCCGTTCCTTTGCACACGGCCTTGTTGGCGTTTCCTGCCTTTGTGCAGTCGTAGTTACGGGCCGCAGGTGCGGCCGCCATTGGCTTTGCGGCAGGCGCTGCGCGTGGTGCTGTGGCTGGCTTTGCTGCGGGGGCTGCCGCAGGCTTGGCACCCTTGCAGACGGCCTTGTTGGCGTTTCCTGCCTTGGAGCAATCATAATTGCGGGCGGCTTGGGCGCTCGCAGGCGTTGCCGCCAAACCAAATGGCATCAACAGTGCAGCGGCGATCAAAAACTTTTTCATGTTACAAACTCCCCAGAACGAAGGCGGTGATACCAATTGGTGTAGGTGGTAGGACGTCAGAGTCAAATTATCCGCGCGATTGCAGACGTGCGCCTCATACATTTGTCTGGCTGCCACGAACATGAACGACATTCAAAGCCAGCGCGATACTCCGCCACGACGCGAGCACGTGCCCCTTCGGCTTTCGCTGAAACTCCATGGGCCGTCCGAACATTGCGCGCTTGCGCCACTGGGTGCGCGTGGCGCTGCAACGGGTCGACGGACACGGTGGCCGCTCACGGCGGTGTAATAATCGCTGCCATATAATTGCGATGTTGAAGGTGCCGATTGGTGCGGTCTGCACGCCTGTCGGTGCAAGGGTGACAAGAGCGAGCGCAAAGGCAAGGCGGTGTTTCAGTCTTTGGCATCCTTGGCGCGTGCTTGCTCGGCCATGACCTCGGGCAAACGCCGTGCGACTTCAGCCCAGACAATGAGATCGGCTTCGTCGTCATTTGCTTCGGCAGTGGCAAGTCGCACCTTCACGGCGGCAAGCGCATTCTCGCCATGCGCCGAAATCATCATCGTGGCGAGTGACCAATATTCCCATTTGGCAACGGTCACCGGCATCTCCCATCATCGCGCGTATGGCTGCGGGCGGTCATCATGCAAATCCGCCGGATTGGCAATCGGCGAGGGCGAGTGGCGAACGCTCAGAACTCCCGTCTACGATAGCGCGCCTTATCCCCTTTATCGACCTGACGATATTTCGCCCACCAATTGTTGAGCGCAAATTCGGCGGGTTTGGTGATGAGCTTGGCACTCCATGTCGGCAACGCGAAATTGCGACGATCCGTGAAATACTCATAGAATAGTTTTTCATCGGCGGTCGCGGTGCCGATCGCGGCGCGCGCGGCAAAGTCGCCTGCAAAGGCTGCCCACGGCAACCCAACCGAACCCCCGACATAATGAATATGTTGTCGTGTGTGATCCTTGCCGATGACGGGCAGCAGATCGCGCGTCGTGTCGATCAACCCCGGCCAATATTGCAAAAAAATCAGGTCTCTGAGGAACGGGAAGTGCGCTTTGAAGCCTGCTATTACACCGTCGACGACACCTTCTGCATTGAACGCGGTCGGCCAATATGTTGTCATCGTCGTGCCGCCGCCAACAAGGAGGCGCTGGTCGCCGGTCAGCCGGTAATAAGTATAGACCAGCGTCGAATCCCAGCACTGGAAATGTTCGCCGCTGGGGAAGAGCCGCGCGACGTCACCGTCGGACAGCGGTTCGGAAATGCTGAGGAATGTCTGGGCGTGAAAGATTTCGGGCTTGAGCGGAGAAATCGAACCATCGGGTTTGTCGATGCAGACGATAATCTGAGCGGCGATCACGCTGCCGCCGTGCGTGCAGGCAGTATGATCGTCGATCCGGGTGACGGGGCTAGCCTCGAAAACCGATACGCCCAAGTCGGTCAGCACCTGCTTCATCGACTGGCAATAGCGCATGGCGTTGATGCCATAGGTGTCGCCATAGCGGACACCCGCCGAATAACCCTCGCCGCCCAAGACCGCTGCTACTTGGGCGGCGTCATACTCGGTCGTCGGAAATTGGCAGGCAGCGCGCGCCGTGCATTCCTCGATAATCGCGTTCTCGCCATCACCGCCAATGCCGACATAGAGGCTGTCTTGCGTTAACAGGTCGCAATTCAGCTTATGACTGCGGACATTGGAGAGGATGAGGTCAATGCCCCGACATGGCACTGCCCAAAGTTCTTTTGCTGACGCAACACCAAAGCGACGGATCAATTGCGAAAGCTCAAGCTCGCTGTCGGGCGTCAGAAAGCCTGCGCTGCGCCCGGTTGTGCTGCCACCGAGAATGTTGCGCTCGACGAGCGCGACTTTGCGGCCGGCGCGCGCTGCCGCTGCAGCCGCACTGATCCCGGCCATGCCGCCACCAATGACAAGGACGTCGCATTCAATGTCCTGCTCCAAAGGCACAACGGGCAGGTAGGCATCGTTGAGCAAGGTCGTCACCCACCAGTTTTGCAGCAATAAGGGCATGGGCACGACCTTTCAGGCGACGAGCGCGAGCGCAGTTTTGCGCGCGGCGCTGTGGCGACCGCCACCAACAAGCGTTTGCAGGTCAATCAATGCGCGCGCCAGTGCAACGCCGGTTGGTCCTGCGATATAGCGCGGTTCCCAGACGGGCGAGAATTTGTCCTTGTAGGCGCGAAGTCCTTCAAAGCCATAAAGGCCCTCGCCGTGACGATAGAGAAAGGCGCCCGCGCGCGCCCATATTGGTGCCAGTCGCCGTGCTTCGATCCCTGCAAGCGGCGCAATGCCAAGTGTGAACCAGCGATACCCCTGATCTTTGGCCCATAGCATCAACTGGACGAACAAAAAGTCCATCGTGCCATAGGGCATAACATCGGCATGGCGCATCAAGTCCACCGAGATTTCGTCGCGATTGGGGGTTACCCATATATTGGCAAAGGCAACAATGCGCCCTTCAGCGCGAACCAATGCAACATTGAAGCGCGCCAGATAGGCGGGGTCGAAATGACCGACACTGAACGCCTTTTCGTCATGCCGCTTCGTTTTTAACCAGGCATCGGACACAATACGCAGTTGAGGGATCAGCGCGGCCACGTCGGTTTTGGAAACGATTTCAAAAACAGCCCCTTCGCGCTCGGCTCTGCGACTTGCGTAGCGCAATGATCGGCCCTCCGCACCACCCAGTGTGAAATCGGCAAGTCGAACCCGTGCATCTTCGCCATATTTGACCAGCTGCAAACCTAGGTCGATGGCGATAGGCAAGGCCTCGGTCGTAATCTGGTAAAGCAGCAATCGTCCTTGTGCTGCATCGGCACGGTCGCGGATTTGCCAAAGCAGGTCGGGCCATTCCGTCTTGGGACCGACCGGATTGCCCATGACGATCCAGCTATGGGCCTGCACCTGATACATTAGGAAGGCATTGCCCGATGGCGAATAGGCAAAGCGTTTGTCGCCCGTCCATGCGAGCATCGCATCGGTGCGCTCGCATTCATCGAAGGCAAAATCGCTTTTCAGGCGTCGACTGGTTTCCGATTGTTCTGACGTTACCGGGCGAAATAGGAGGACGAGGAGCGCAGCAACGAGTGCAACGGCAGTGCCGAAGCTCGCACGCAAAAACCGCGAGGAATCGCCCTTCCATGCAAATTCCCACCAAAGATCGCTTTGATACGCCACGTGCTTGAAAGCAAAAAGGCCAATCCACAGTGACAGGGCCAAAGCCGTCGCCACGGCGATCAACCACGACGGTGACAGGAAGTTCGCGGTGAAGGCGGTATGACGGTAAAACGCGCGGCGCGTTGATTGCAGCAATCCGGCAATCGTCAAAAGGATTGCCGCTTCTTCAAAATCAAGACCCTTGACCAAAGAGAACCCGGCCCCGGCTAGAAGCAACATGCGGGTCAAAAGGAACGCCCCATCGAGTCTGCGATACAGGCCGGGAGCCAGCAGCAACAAGCCGGTCCCAGCTAGGCTTGCGCCAATATGCGATGCTTCAACAAACGGAAGCGGCAGGAATTCGCTGAGCAAGTTCAAACGATCTGGAACGCCGGGAAGCGACCCCGAGACAAGAAGGACGACGCCGCCTGCAAAAGCAAGCGCTGACAAGAACATCGGCGCAATCGCAGCCGCGAACGACTGGGTGACGTCAAGCGCTGTCGATAGCGGACCTTTTACGTGTCGATGCTCGTGCGCTGCAAGCAAGGCTGCTGCTACCATTAAGGGAAGCAGATAATAGATCGCACGGTAGGCAACGAGGGCGGCGAGCAGCCCCGGGCGGTCGATACTCGGCGATGCTGAGAGGATCACGGCCTCGAACACACCGATCCCGCCGGGAACATGGCTTATCATCGCAACGATAATGGCGAGCGCATAGGCAAGGTAGAAGGCGGGAAAGCCATGCGCCGCAACGCCCGGAACAAGAATGTAGAGCGCCGCGCTTGCGGCGGCGAGGTCGAGTCCGGCGATGGCAATTTGAGCCAGTGCTTGTGCTGTCGAGGGCAACGCCATTCGCCACCGTAGCAGCCGGATGGTTTTGCGCTTGCCCGACGCGAAGAACAGGAACGCGACCGTCGCCCCCAATATCGCCACGCCGAGGCAGCGTTGTATCGCCAGCGGCATCACAAAGGTAACAAGGGGAAGATGTCCGGGGTGAACGGCCAGGGCAGCACCGGCCATGACAACCACACCCGACCAAAAGGTCATGCTGGCCGTTGCGATCACGCGCGCAATATCGGGCGCACCGAGTCCTGCTGCGCGGTAAATGCGGTAGCGGGCTGACCCGCCGGTCAAAAGTGCAAGTCCGAGGTTGTGGCTCAGCGCATAGCTGGTGAACGAAGCAAGTGCAGCCGTCCGATAGGGTAATGGCTTGCCGATGACGCTTAGTGCGAGTGCGTCGTAGAGCGTCAAAAGAAAATAGCTGAGGGCTGTCAGAGCAAGTGCCATCATGATCTGCGCACGGCTCAAGGCATGGAACGCCAATCGCACGTCTTTGAAATGCACGGTGAGCGCCAAGCGGTGGAGGGCGTAGAAACCCAACGCGGCCAGACACACGCCAATACCAACGCCTATGATCGTGCGCTGGCGCTTATAAAACGCAAATAGCGCGAGCAGCGTCGGTGCCATCATCTGTGCATCCCTCGGCGCATACCTAGGATCGAATGACGTCTCATCGCAGGCCCGAGACGATGGCATTGTAAAGCGCATTGCCATCATGGCGAAGAAAATGACCGCCAGGCAGTGCCACTTTTTGCATGTTGGGCTGGACGAGCAACGGGCAAAGGCTCTGCTTTTCTCGTTGCCCAAAGATGCAAAACGCTTTTGCCCAATTCAGTTGCCGCCCAGTAATGACGCCATCGACATCTGAGCCCGATTGCGCAAAAACCTCCGCCGCTGAAACCTGATAGTCGAGCGTTTTCGACGGCACGATCAGCGCAATCAGAATCACCTTCGCGCGGAGGTCGCTGGGCAGCCCTGTTAACCCGGCTTGGAGCATGTCAGCCCCGAATGATTGCCCGATCAGGATCAGCCGCTTTGCATGGCCAAATACCAACGCGCGGCGGGCGGCATCGGTAATCATCGCTGAAACCTCGGTTTGCGAGCGATGGTGGCGAAAGAACGTCAGCGAATTGACTCCGACAACGGGCACACCATCGGCGGCAAGCCGTTTGAGAACGACTTTGCTCAAGGCCACGTCGAAACCCAAATCACCGGACAAGAAAACGGCTGCCAGTCCCGCGCGCGCTGGTGCAGGTCGTGCTGATGTTTTCAACAATGTGAACGGATCGCGTGCGAAATAACCGAAGAACCCAAGGTAGGCGATAATCGCCATGCCAAGCACGCCCAAGCCTATGAAAAACGTCTTGAGCACATAGCACTTTCCATCGGCGAGCATATTCGAAAACAACTCAACCTAACGTCAGCAACCTGACCGCGTGATGGCCGTAACATGACCAAATGTTCACGTGACGACAAAGCGTAAGGCGGGCAAGAGTGGTGATAGCGAGCGAAGCACGCCGCCCCGGCTGAATCCGTTCGCTTCGTATCGAAAGGGTGCATCTTATGAAGATAATGATGATGATTATGGCACTCGGCTTTGCCGGGTCAGCCTTCGCGCAAACGCCGCCCGCGCCCGCGCCCGTTGCAGCGTCCGAAGCGCCCATTGCTGCGCAGATGCCGTCAATGTCAAAAGATGCGCCTATGCCCCCGCCAGCTGCCGTGCAATCGCAGTCAGCGCCTGTTCCGGTCGCGCCAACCGGCCCGGTGCCGCCCTGCTCGAAGACGGTGCATGACGAATGTGCCAATGCCGCCCCGATGGCACATCATCATGGTCATCATAGTGCGGGTCATCACCATCGGAAGATGCGGTCGTAATGCACCAAAAAGAGTGTTCAGGGGATCCGCAAATGATCCTCTGAAAACCTGATTATGGCACTGAACAACGTAGTAATCGTCCCATACCCCACTCGTCGCCGCAGTTGCCGAGTAGGCGTATTCGCAAACGCGAACAGGAAAACCGATATGCCTTCCAAAAATCCAGATTCTCATGCCCGATAACCTTCGCCTGAATCGGAGCGAGGATCGCGCGCATGGGACATAAAATATTGCTGATCGAGTCTGACGAGACGACGGCGGATCATCTTATCAAGGGATTGAAAGACGAGGGATTCACTGTCGATCATGCCTGCAATGGCTATGATGGCCTCACGTATGCCAGTGATGGCAGCTATGACGCGATCATACTCGACCACATCTTGCCAGTGATAGACGGCATGGCCGTGCTAAACACACTGCGCGCCACAAAGATTAAAACGCCTGTGATTCTGATGTCCGCTTTCGGGATGACCGATGATCGCTTGACGGGCCCCCTGGCCGGATCGACTGATTACCTCTTCAAGCCGTTCACCTTCGCCGAATTGCTGGCAAGGGTCCAATCGCTCGTGCGCGGTAAGGAAACGTGTAGTTCGGACGAAACCAACCTCGTCTGCGGCGATCTCGAATTGAACTTGCTTACACGCGAGGCAAAAAGGGGTGCGACGACATTGACCCTTCAGCCACGCGAAATTCGCCTCCTCGAATATCTGATGCGTCGATCTGATTTGGTTGTGACCCGAATGATGCTGCTTGAGGGCGTCTGGGATTATCATTTCGATCTTGGCACAAAAGTCATCGACGCTCATGTCCGCCGATTGCGCAGCAAAATTGACGATGGGCATCTAACGCCACTCGTTCACACCGTGCGCGGCGCTGGTTATCGGTTGGGGCCAGCGGCTTGACTATCGCGCCGGTCGAAGCCCTCGAACATTGGCATGGACAAAGCCTCCTCGGTGGAGCGACTGGCGGCGGCAAGGCTAAATCGTCCTTCGTTCGAGAACCCGCGGTGCCAGTTCGCGCCTAGGTCAAGCCGAGTTGCTTTACGTGCCTATGCGGTAGGAAGAAAGTGCTCGTGCTCGAGTGTTATATGATGACCGATCACCAACTATCGGTTGCCGCGTATAAGGCGATGTGGAAGTTGCCAAAGGATTGTCCGTTGGTCGCACCAAATTATTCAGCACAGCGCAGCGCGCTTGCGCTCAAGATTGGGCGTGGCCGCAAGCCGGGTCAAAGAAAAGCCAAGAGCAAATAGCATTCGTCATGTCGCTTGGAACCCAACACACTCTTGTAGGTCTCCTCTTTACCGGAAACCGCTTTCCCGTGCTGCGTGTCGATGGCGGGGGGCAGTGGCAGCTCGATCTGCCGAGCAAGCATCAGTCGCTCATCGGGCGAAGGGTTCGCATCACGGGCGTCCGCAGCGAATTTGATATGCTCGACGTTACCGAGGCTGATCTCATCGGTTGAAAGCGCGGCATTTGGCGGATAGCAATTGAAAGTTGATCGGGCCGGTGCCTGAATCCGATTGGGAGATAGACTGATGCGACGTTCATATACTGCGGGTGTGGTTGCGCTTTCGATGGTGTTTGGTTTTGCCGCTGCGCCTGCCTTGGCGGCTCCATGCCGTGGCCCCAACGGAAAATTTATCAAGTGCGCGGCTGCGGCTCCGAAAAAGGCCGTTCGCTGCAAGGGTGCCAATGGTAAGTTCGCCAAGTGCGGCACGGCTGGCGCAAAACCCGTTTGAGTATCAAGAAATTGGGGAGCGGCTGATTGTCGCTCCCTGAAAATTGAGCAACTCCACGGCGGACACCCCATGAGACTCGCAGCACTCGCCGCTGCCATATTTGGCGCTCTGGCTGTTGTGCTTGCGCTTTCAACGGGTGCGGCTGGCGGGGGTGGCAGGTTCAGGCGGGCGGAAGAGCCTCTGAAATATTGGGCCATCATCGCAGCGGGATTGACCCTGTCGGGCGCTCTCTTTTTGGCGTCTCGATAGATTAAAGAACAAGACTGGTCGTGCATAACGAAGTTGTGCCTTGAATCGGGCATGTCGCACTCTGTAACGCCAGATCCTTCTCCGGCACCCGCGGGAAACCCTATCAATGGATTCTTGACACCCAAAAATACATTTTGGGTTCATCGTGCGTCGGTCAGTAGCGTCGCTTCTCCTTCCCGACACAGTGAAGCACAACGCGAATGACAGATATTCTCATACCGTGCCGAATTTGGTATTTCGCGCCGCATTTCGACCTCAAGTCTCTGCCGCCCCATCGCCAATTTTTGGACGGTGTAGATGCGTAACGCTCGCAGCCCGGACCACCCGATGATTGACCTTTGCGCTACCTCGCAGACACCCCTTAGCTTTGATCGTCGGCGATTAGGCACGGTCGCAATGCCTTCGCCGCTAGCGCTGCTTGCTTTGCTCAGCGTTATTGTGATGGCAGCGCTTATTGGCGCTGCTGGTCTGCGCCTTGGCGTGGCACCGGCAATGCGCGTTGGATGCCTTCTCGTTTCGTCCGTCGCCATCCAAGGGATGCTCAATTTTGTTGATCGGCCGTATGCAGCGCGGCTGAAAGCTGCGATCTCCGCAATGACTTTGTTCGTGGTGTTTTGCCTGACCGGAGCAATCGCAAGCTATGCCGTCGCGACCCTGACCACCGGCTATTATGATTGGCAGTTGCAGCACATCGACACATTTTTACGGTTCAATTGGATCGCCGTGTATGCGTTCACTGCTGCCCATCCTGCGCTGCAATTGCTGGGCGTGGCTGCATACCGATTGATCTATGTTATTCCTGCGATGCTGCTTGGGTTTTGGGCGTTTACCGGCGAGCAACGCCGATCCAACGAGTTCCTTTTTGACTTCTGGTGCTGTGCGGTAACGACGCTCGTGTTCTTCACGCTGATGCCTGCGGCGGGGCCATTGGCCTATCTCTGGCACGGCGCGATACCCTATATGCCCGACAGCGAACTTTGTCAGCCGCAGCTAATCACCGCGCTGCGCATTGGTGAGGCGAAAACCATTGATGTTGGCCATTTATGTGGGCTTGTATCCGCGCCAAGTTTTCATGCCGTCGCAGCTGCCCTCTATTTTCGCTATGCGTTCAAGGCTGCGCCCTTGAAATGGCCGATCATCATTCTGACAACGGCGATGTTCCTATCCACGCCCGTTGAAGGGACGCACTATCTGGTTGATCTTTTGCTCGGTGTTGTTGTGGCAGTTATTGTGATGGGCATCGTCGAATACGCCGTCCGTGGGTATCGGATCAATCGCCCTTTGACATTGAGCCTGCAATGATCCGCGCGACGGCGGCATGGCGATCTTTGGCCTCGACTGCGCCTATGCTCGTGTTCGATACTTTCACACGGTATCTGCGCACGGTCGACGTGGTGGCAGGCGCGAACAGCGCGTCGAGCGTATCGGCGAAGATCTCGGGCGTCACATCGTCGATTTTGGGCCAGATCGGCTTCTTACTCTGACAAATTCGCCTGCTCCTCGACGGCGCGCAAGCGTCTGGTGTCGGTGACAATCGAAACCATGCAAAAAATAACGTCGTCAGCACTGCAAGGCCAAAGACAATTCTGGCGACCTTTGTCATCAGTCCGATCTGGGGCTGTTTGGAATGTAGGGATCTGCGGGCGCTCAACCAAGAAAGCTACTCAGCACATCGGGGTGAAAACCCCATTTGGCAAACCCGCACACGCCCATGAACATGCCGAATGCACCAAACAGCCATGACCCGAACAGCAAGCCGCTGCTTTCGGCAAGCGCGGCAACAGCGGCCATTGAGATCGCGGTCGAAATGAGCGCTTCGCTCGCGTCGAACTGGTCGTCATGCACGTTTAGGGTGTCATATTGGGCGGCCTGACCTTGCGCCTGCGCCTGTAGCTTCGGCGCACTGGCCTGATATTTGACAATATCGGCATTGAGCCGCGCGAGCGTCGTTTGCGCCGCAGCTTGTCCTGATGCAGTCGCGCCCGACATCATAACACCAATTTCGTCGCGTGCGGTTTCAGCGATGTGGAGCTTGGTCTTAGTCGCCTGATACTCGCCCCAACTATCGACCGAATCCGCCTTGGCCTGCTGCATGGCTTGGACGAGGTTGCCATCCTTGATGTTGCACACACCCGTGAAGACCGAAAGCATCACCACGGTGATCGCAACCATGCGGTTCAGCTTCTTATCCTTGGCTTCCGCGCTGACTTCGATTTCCACCCAACGTCCTTTAAACAATCCCCGATCGGAAACGGCGCATAGCGCAATTTGACCCGTCATGCGAAAGCGCGATATCGCCCCACGATGTCCTTCCGAAAAGTCTCGATTGGCGGCGCCGTGGCCGTGCTCGGGCTCGTCGCTATGATTGTCCCCGCCGCCGCACGCGATCTCTGTCCCGAACGTCCCGGCCAGACCACCCCGCCATGCACCGTCGAGCCGGGGCATCTGCTTTTGGAAACCGGCCTCATCGATTGGTCGTTTCAGCAAAATACCCAGAGCCGAAGCGACACGCTCACGATCGGGCAGAGCGCGCTTCGGATCGGCGCGGCCGATCATGGCGAAGTCGCGATCGGCTGGACATCGTTCGCAAGCCAGCGTGTGCGCGACAAGTTGGCGGGCTTGGTCGATCGTCAGTCCGGCGTCGGGGATATCACGTTCGGCGTAAAACGCAGTTTCGGCAAAGCCGATGCACCGATGGCCGCCATCAAGGCCTATGTCACGACACCCGTTGGCACTTCGCCTTCCGGCGCGGGGAACTGGACCGCAGGGGACGTCGTGCCCATATCAATCCCGCTGTCCGCCACCGTTCAGCTCTCGCTGACTCCCGAGATCGATGCTGTCGTAAATGGCAGCGGCAGCGGTCATCATATTGCCTATGGAAGTGCAGGTGGTCTGGGATTCAAACTGTCAAATGTTCTCAGTCTTGGCGCTGATGCTCGCGCGCTCCGCGACGATGATCCTAACGGGGCACGACCAAAGTAACAGTCGGCACGTCGCTAGCCTATCCGGATTGCTTCGTTGAGGTAGCATAAACCGCTAACATTGCTTCCATTAGCTCAATCCGAGGTGCTGCCCGATAGCTGCCTTTCGTTCACATATTCCGATGGGCGAGCCCAATTGACAAAGCGGCCCTTGCTGATGGTCGGCACAGAAACAGAGGCGGAGGTTGAGCACCTCAGCTTCGCAAATTTGGAACAGCACAGAGGTTCTTGACATTCTGACCTAAACGGCAGATATTTCTGTTATGACAGAAATAACAATCGATTCGGACAAGCTTCCTCCCGCCGTCGAGCAGTTCGTGCTGCGCTGGGGCGATATGGGTGGGCAGTGGGGCGTCAACCGCTCGGTCGCGCAAATTCAGGCGCTCCTGTTCCTGTCCGAGCGCGCGCTTACGGCGGAGGATATTGCCGAGAAGCTGGGCATGGCGCGCTCGAACGTGTCGAACAGCATCAAGGAACTGCTGACGTGGAAACTGATCCGCCGGGTGCCGATGCTGGGCGACCGGCGCGATCATTATGAGGCCGAGACCGATCTGTGGCAGATGGCGACCAAGGTGGCGCAGGGCCGCAAGGAGCGCGAGATCGATCCGATGGTTGCCGCGATCCGCGAGGCAATGGGCCAGATCGACGACCCCCGGATCAGCCCGAAAGTGCGCGAGCGGATGCACGGGATGCACGACTTCGTGACGACCGTGGAGAGCTGGTACCAGCAAATGCTGAATGTCCCGCCCACGCAAATCATGACCCTGATCCGCATGGGTGCCAAGGTTGTTGGCCTGTTGAAATTCGTCAGTCGCAAAGGGGGAGCGAAGGTGGCCGAGTAACCGGCCATTTTTTGTGACAAAAGTTCTCTCTCTACAGAAATAACGCAACAAACAGGAGTTCGGGAGATGCAGGCAGTTCAGCGCAAGGAGCCACTCACCGGCCCCGCTGGCGCGATCGACGCAAGCGACCGCGATGACTTGCGGTTTCGCAGCCTGCTGGGCCGTGAGGCTTGGGAGCGACTACCGCAAGCGGTCCGTATCCGGTTCGCCAAACGGCTGCGCGCCGACCATTCGGTGACTTATGCCGGGACCATCGCCGAATGCCGGATGAGCCGGGCCGGGTGGCTGCTGGCGCAGCTGTGCCGCCTGATCGGTGCGCCGCTGCCGCTGGGCCGCGATACCGGGATCGCCGCCGTGGTCACGGTGACCGAGGACGGCGACCGCGGCGGGCAGGTTTGGACCCGGATGTACGCACGCCGGCACGGCTTTCCGCAGGTGATCCACAGCGCCAAGCGCTTTGCCGGGGCGACGGGCCTCGAGGAATATCTCGGCGGAGGCGTCGGCATCGCGCTGACGGTTGAAGCGAGTGCGAACGGCATCCGCTTTACCAGCGACCACTACTTCCTGCGCATTGGTGTGCGCCGCCTGCGCTTGCCCGCGCTGCTGGGCCCAGGCGCGCTGACCATCGACCACACCGATCTTGGGCACGGTCGCTTCGCCTTCACGCTGGCGCTCCATCACCGCCTGCTGGGCGAATTGATCCACCAGATCGGCCACTTCCACGATCAACCTGCACCCAAAGGAGACCTCAAATGACCGGCATCCTGTGGACGTTCCTGTTTGCCCAGATGGCAATGGGGGCGTTCGATACGATCTGGCACCACGAAGGCACCGAGCGGCTGGCCTGGCGGCAATCGCAGCAGGGCGAACTGCGCCTGCACGGGGTGCGCAACATCGCTTATGCCGTACTGTTCGCCGCGCTGGGCTGGAGCGTGCCGCAAGGCGCCTGGGCCATCGCGCTGCTCGCCTTGCTTGCGGGCGAGCTGTTCATCACCCTGTGGGATTTTGTCGAGGAAGACCGCACCCGCAAGTTGCCCGCGACCGAGCGCGTGACCCACACCTTGCTGACGCTCAATTACGGTGTGGTGCTGGCGCTGCTGGTGCCGTGGCTGATTGCCAACGCGGCGCTGCCCACCCACCTCTTGCCTGCGTTCCATGGCTTGATCAGCTGGCTCTGCGCCGCTGCCGCGCTGGGTGTGATCGTCTCCGGCCTGCGCGATCTTGCCGCCGCCAAACGCTGCCCGCGTCTGATCCGTAAACCTGCCGCAGGTCTTGCAGCGGCACTGCCTCCCCAGCAAACGGTTCTCGTCACCGGCGGGACCGGCTTTGTCGGGCAGCGCCTCGTCGCTGCGCTCGCCGGGGCAGGGCACGAGGTGATCGTGCTGACCCGCAACCGCGCCAAGGCCGCCGCGCTGCTCGACCTCGGACGAGTGACGCTTGCCGATACACTCGACGCAATCGACCCCGCCACCCGGATCGACGCCATCGTCAACCTTGCCGGTGAGCCGATCTCCGACAGCCCGTGGACCCGCGCCAAGCGGACGCGCATTTTCGGTTCGCGTTTGGCAACGACCTATGCGGTGCTACGCCTGATCGATCGGCTACACCACAAGCCCGAGGTGCTGGTGAGCGGGTCCGACGTGGGATGGTACGGCCTGCGCGGCGACGTAGTGCTGACCGAGGCCAACCTTGGCGCTCCCTGCTTCTCGCGCCGAGTCTGCATCGCGTGGGAGCGCGCGGCGAGCAAGGCCGCCATGCGCAATGTGCGCACTGTGCTGCTGCGCACCGGGCTGGTGCTCGACAATGATGACGGCATGCTGGCGCGGATGCTCGCCCCGTTCGAGTTTGGGCTGGGCGGCCGCTTCGGCAGCGGTCGGCACTGGATGAGCTGGATCCATCGCGACGATCTGGTCCGGCTGATCGTCCATGCCATTGCCCGGCGCGAGCTCGCAGGACCGGTCAACGCAGTCGCGCCCGAGCCCGTCACCAACCGCCACTTCACCGCCGCGCTGGGCAAGGCGCTGGGGCGGCCCGCCGTGGCCCCGATCCCGGCCTGGCCGCTGCGCTTGGCGCTGGGAGCCTTTGCCGAAGAATTGCTGCTCAGCGGCCAGCGCGTGCTGCCCGATGCCGCGATGCGCAGCGGCTTCGTGTTCGACTATGCCACCATCGAGGCTGCGCTCAATGCGATTACCGGCAGGCGCGCGCCGCCGGCGTTGACAGCTCCGACATTCGAGGCGCAGGCCTTGGCCTGAGAATGTCCCTGCGCACCCGCCTTGATCCATCGAAAGCCGTCCGGCGCCTGCTCGTCGCCCGGGTGCAGGCGGTGTTCAACGACAAGACGCGCGGCGAACAGCCAGTGGTCCGCTCGGCCGATGCGCTGTTCGATCCGGGCTCGGTGATCTGGCGGGTCCATGGCGACGTGACCACGATGATGATCGGCGGGGTCACCGCGCTCCTGCTGCAGATGCTTGATCCCGCTGCGCTGGCGGGGGTCTGGGACCACAGCACTTTCCGCGGCGACATGCTCGGGCGCTTGCGCCGCACCGCGCGGTTCATCGCGGTCACCACTTACGCCGAGCACAGCCTGGCTGACGCTGCGATCGACAAGGTCAGGGAAGTGCACGAACATGTCCGCGGCCAGCTCGACGACGGGACGCCGTACTGCGCCAGCGATCCAGAGCTGTTGGCCTGGGTCCACGTCTGTGAGACGATCGGCTTCCTCGATGCGTGGATCCGCTACGGCGAGCCCGGCATGTCGCGCGCGGATCAGGACACTTACGTCGCACAAGCTGGCGTAGTCGCGCGCCGCCTGGGCGCAGATCCCGTGCCGCAAACGCGCAGCGAAGCCGTAGCCTTGATCGAACGGTTCAAGCCCGGCCTGCGCGCCGATGACCGGACCCGCGCCGTCGCCGGGATGATCCTGACCCAGACATCACCTTCGCTGGCCGCCGCCCCGGCGCAACATCTGCTGATGCAGGCGGCGGTCGATCTGATGCCCGATTGGGCCAAAGCCATGCATGGTCGCCGCGTCTCGCCGTTCTCACTTCCGGTTGTGAGGGGCGGATCGTTCGCCATCGCGAAAACGCTGAATTGGGCCTTTGTTGGGCTGAGGGCGGCACCATAGGACTCAAGCTGACGTTATCGCCAACTTTCCTGCCGTTAGCAATGCTTGGTGCGGCAATCGAAAGATGCCATTTGTTAAGTCCATCATCGATTAATGCGATAGATTGCATATCGATCACCGTCGCGGCGATGAAAGTAGAGCGCATGCCCATCTTGCGAAAGGCTCGGCGCCTCGACGAAGCCCGTTGCGGCTGCGACCAGCTGTGGCGCGCCAAAACGTCCGTCACGCTGCTCGACCGACCGGCAAATGACCGGGGTGGTCGACCACCCCATGTTCGTCATCCGCGTAAAGAACAGTTCACGGCCATCGCTGGAAATAGCGGGCGCGTAATTGAGTCCGGCTGCATTGATGGCTTGTAAACGGACATCGCTATCCGGGTTCCTCACGAACTGCGAGCCATTGCCTGTGGCTATCGCGATGGTGGCGCGTTTTGGCATCGGCCCGCCGTCGAATGTCCCGTCGACGAGCCAAAGCGTGTGCCCGTCGCTGCTGATCTCGGCGTCGAAGTTGAGTTGGCCAGGTGTATGTTGCGACAATCCCTTCACGGGTATGGCCAGGGCCTTGTCGGCACCCTGCGGCCCCGTCGTGAAAATGGTCTCCAATGTCGACGCATATGCCCGAGTCGAGATGAAATAGAGCTGTCCCGAAGCATCGACACTCGGCACTGCGTCGAGCGCGGCACTGTTCGTTGCTACAACAGGACCGGCAAAGCGGAACCGCATCGGCCCGGTCCTGACGGCGAAAAACAGGTCGGTATCGATCTTGGGATCATTGCTGTTATTGAAAAACAGCTTGTTGCCATCTTTCGATATGAACGGTTCCATCGCATCGCCAGTGTAGCCGTCGATGACCACGCGCTGCGGAGCTCCGAAACCCCGATAGTCGACAACACGACCGCCGCCGCATCCGAGCGGAGGTGACTGGGCGGTGAAAGCTTCCATGGAAGCGACGATTGTTCGACTTGCGGTCAGCACCGCAATGGCAATCAGCACAAGGGCCGGACGTAACGACATGTGCTAGCGTAACATCAAACGAACTCGGACCCTACCGCGGCGACATGGAAGCCTTCGCCAACATTGCCGTCGTTTAGGTGGTGCCCCAACGCCCTTGGTAGCTGCCGTTGGTTCACGCGAGGCTGCTACGGCAATTTTTGGTGGACTTCGAACGGGCGGCTTTGTCGCGACGAGGTGGTAAACGCTGTCGTCCGTTCGAGTTTTTTTGCGAGACCTATCTAGTCTTGGCAGGCTGCGGCTTCGAATACCAAAGCGCGTTGACGATCAGCCATTTCTCGCCGAACTTTCCCATGTGAAAAGAGTCAATATACCATGGTGTTTCCAGACGAACCGTGGCTGTATTGCCTGCGACATCCAAGACACGGCAAGTGCGACTCCATTTCTCCTTGGGCGTTTTCAGCACCCCATCTTTGGTAAGATTAACAAGTTCCTCCTTGCTCATCCGGCGCATACCGAATTTTTCGTAAGGCGTCTCCCCAATGACAGCGCGCTTTGCAAGGTCGGGATGAAGCGCCCGCGCCACTCGCTCCGGATTTCCCTCCAGCTGACCATCGACATAATCGAAACAGGTCGCCTCAATCGTAGCGAGTGTAGTGGGATCAGGGAACGGCCGGGGTGCAAAAGTGGCAGCAGCGGAGGCTAAAGCAACCAGGATCAGCACATTGGAATTCCTTACGGCAACGAAAAGGGAAGGTAATCTTAGCCCGGATGTTTCATTGGCCGGGCGATTCCGCGTCGGCAAGCGTCCCGTCGAAAAAGCAGACCTATTTATTCCATGCGCTAACGACCCCGCTTGAAGCAGGCAGAAGTGCTTTGTCGACCTTCGCAGCAACACCGACACTTCGCCCCGCAAGATTCGGCACGCTGTAACGCAAAGCACTGCCCAGCACTTGAGCCGCTTGCGAAAGTGTCAGGCTGTAGTCTTGTTGCAGCCATTGGATCATGCCGGTGCTCGCTGACTTGAGCGCCTCGTCCAGCGAGCCTGCCTGTCCCAGAACCATGATCTGGGTCGGGGATTCGACCCGAGGCGTGTTAATCGCCTTTCCCTTGATCAAATCGACCGAGAACGTGATCTCCATTGATGTTTCAAGAGCATATTGGGAGGTTTCCCCGTCCCCCTGCAGTGCGTGCGCATCTCCAAGATAGAGAAGTGCGCCGGGTTGCTGCACGGGCAGGTAGACGACATTGCCCTCCACAACCTCATTGAAATCCATGTTTCCGCCGAAGCGGCCCGTGTCGCCCGTGGACACAGGCGGCATGCCAAAACCCGGTGCCACAGCGAGCCCGCCTAGCATCGGTCTGACTGGTACAGAATATTCAGCCAGCGCGCCTGTTGCGCCAACTGGAGAGGCCCGTCCCGCTGTGCGATCCAGCTTCCACCGGATCGGCTTGCCAAGATTGGCTGCCTCAGAGACGAGACTGGTTCCGAGGGCGCGCCCGACAATTGTATCGAGGCTATCCGCGTAATCCCGGTTCGATTTCACCTGCTTTAGCCGGACGACAAGGGTGTCACCAGGTACGGCACCGGCGATGAAGAATGGCCCGGTCTGCGGATTGCCAAACAAAGCGCGTGTGACGCCCAGTTCATCGACGCCGCCTGAATCGATCGTCGTCGTGTGCACGCTATCGCCCGGCCAAATCGTCAGAACGGGAGAGCGGTCAGCATTGAAGGTGTTGGAATAGTCGTTCGGCCGAAATTCAACAGTTCGCGCTCGCCCTGCAGGGCGCTCTGGCAGGCGCCAAGCCGTGAAGCGGTGCGATGCGCGCGCCTTGGGATCATTGGTATCCGGTGCATCAACATCGCCGGTCAATTGATTACCCGCGACTGTGGCGGAATAGCGGGACTGACGGCCATCACTGTCGGTCACATTGAAGGTTATCCGGTTTGCCTTCGCTTCGCCGACGACGCGGTCACCATCCAAATCGCCCGAAACCTGAGTCTTCTCGCGATCAAATTTTAGGGTGGAGAAAGCCGGATTTCCCCAAAGATCAGTTCGAACAATCCATGTTTCGCTTGCTTTTGAAGGGACAGCGATGATCAAACCGAACGCGGCGACTGCAACAACGGTGAATCGCATTCTGACCTCGCTATGGTGGCAAATCCTGACCTGCTCAATACTACCATGTGAACAAGCGTAAAGGAACGACTGCTGATGGGTCCGTCAGCTTGCACTGGAAACGACCACAAATTTGTCGATAGTGGTCGAAGCCCTATCGCTCGCACCACGACCGCCATCGCCCCAGAGCCTGTCATTCCGGGGGCGCAGTAACACTCCCGAAAGCCGACCGGCCGTTTGCGCCACTTGATCGCATCCTGCCGACAACGTCGAATGTCCTAGCCTGACTCAGCGAGCCTCATCGGGGGAAAGCTTGCTGGCGCTCTATTCGGCCATGCGGGAAATGCGCGAACTGGCTAGGCTACTGAAGGAATGAGCAGGGCTAAATCTCAATCTCCTTCCAAACTTGGCGGTTCTTGCTAGATATTGGAGGCGGGAAAAGGGGGGTAAGCGGAGTGAGTAGCACACGGATCAGGGCGCGCCTGATTTTTGCGGCTGTGTCGATGGTGACGGTCCCCGCAATCGCCGCGAACAATGTCAACATGGATGTGGTTCCGATCGAATGGCGTAATCCTGCGCAACGGCTGCCAATGCGTCTGGAACTCGGTCAGGTCGAAATCCGCGCTGCGATCAAGCCTGTTCCCGAAAGGGGCGGTGGCCTCATTGGCGGACTGGTGGAAGGCGCGGCCCAGTCCTCACGCAACAAGGGCGCAAACAGCGCACTTGACCAGATTCGCGATGCCCTCGACGATTTCGATGCCGATGGGGTTGTATCGGCCAATACGCGCTTGGCTTTCGCAGGAATCGACTGGCTACACCTGCTGGCAGATCGCCCCGAACGCATGGCATCGGATGAAATGCGTGCCCGCGCCGAAGAAGCACAACCAGGTATGCGCTTGCTGGTGCTCAACTACGTCTACGAACTGTCGGCCGACCTTTCGACGGTGACTATCGAATACAAACTGATGATGGCCCGGCCGCCCAAGTCCGGAAAGATTCCCGATGCCTACCGGGACTGGTATCCATACCCTGCCTATACTCGCGCTGGAAGCGTGATCACGAGTTTTGTCGGCCTTCCCGTAGACCTTGACCAGCGCAAATTAGTGCTCGCGGCCAACGGGGCAAAGCTTCTGAAGGACACATTGCAATATGGTTTTTCCCGTGCTGCGGTTCTTGCAGCACGTACGGTCGCGTTAACCCAGCCACAGATCGACGAGATGCAAGCTAAGGGCAGTCCTAAGGTTGATACGGACTTTGGCTTCAAGATGTCGGTCATCGAGGGCGGCAACAATATCCGTCCTGCAACCGTTCCGATCGTCCGATTTGGCCCAAAGATGACGGTAGAACCGGATACGGAAGGAGTTCTTCTCATGCTGGGTGGTTTTCGCCATTACCGGGCAATCACCATTTCTGAGAAGCAAGGGGCATGAAGTCCTTTGCCTTACTGATCCGCCATCTGGCACTGTGCGCTGCCTTTCTGGCGACTTTGCCAGTTCACGCATCCGAAGCGCAGTTGGCACCACTGTTTGTTGAGCCGTCGGAAAAACCGGATCCGGGAAAAGCAGCGTCACTGGCAAATTCGGTGGTCACTCCGATCTGTCGCATTGCCGTGGTTGAATTGCGCGATGAGACCTGGCCCCGCGATTATGTCGGCAGCTATTTCGAGGAGGTAATTCGCCCCCCAACCGACCGTCTTGCATGGATGCGTTCTCTGGTGTCAGGCCTCGAACGACGCGGCATCACGGTGCTGTTTCCTGTTCAAGGAGAGTTGGTGCCATCCGATGCACGAGCGGTTTCAATTTCCCTGAAGCTGGCGTGGATGGATTTTTACAACGCCGACCTGAACGCCACTATAGGTCTGCATCTTGCGTCGGTCGATAGGGCACGTCCATTCGAAGTATATGCGCGCGGTGATGGTCAGCGTTCGATGACGATGGGCAGCGTCGGAGGGCGTGGCACAGAAGCTATAAATCGAGCAGGTGCGGCAGCGCTCGATAAGCTTGTTATGCGTATGGGGGACTGGTGCAAGGCGTCCTGATCAAGATCATCTCGCCAATGCAAATGTTGGGAACACGATACTAAAGGCGTAGGCATCCGGCCTGAACCGTCACAGGCTGAGCGGTCGTTCCACTGTCGCCCCAAAAACGGACGATCAGCGCGTAGGCTAGATTCGCTACTTGCTGCCGTTCATCAATCTCCGCATTTCATCCGAAGGGATGCAAGTGCCTGCTGCCTCGCAACGTCGCCACTCTGCCACGAGTTCGGCCTTAGTTGGAGGAGGCGGGGCGGGTGTAATCATCTTGATCGATATGGGATGATCAACGACGATCTCGTGGGCAGACATGCCCATATGCCCATAGTTGCCTCTCACTTTGGTATGACGGCCTCTAAACTCAACTTCGTATAATGCTCCCATCTCGCCGCGTAGAGACTTTGGCGTCAACCATACGTCATTTCCGTCCCCCTTGTAGGAGCAGGTTGCTGCTGGCGCGGGACAGAATAACGAGCTTTCGAAGTCGTAGCGCCACAACCCACGCCAGCGTTGCTCGGCCAGCATCTGGAAGCATTGATCAGTGTCGTTCGGCAAAGCCTCAATACCGCCAACTTCCACTTTGCCAGCGCAATCCTCCGTGATGCCGGGTGCGGCTTTGCGAAGGCGATCCATTTCAATTGGCGACATTCTGGGCTGCGACCGATTACATGCCGTCGCCACCGTAAGAATAGCCACCGCGGTGACGAGTTTTGCGCGCATCAAACCACCATGCACTCGGACACGTCGGCAATCAATCGCATCGCCGCGGCAAGCGGACCGTCCGCTTCCCACCATTTGCGACCCAGTGGGCAGGCGAAGCTGACACCGGAAGCAGTTCCACCGTTAACGCCCCGATTGCAGACGCTCCTGAGTTGCCATATCGTCGTCGGATGATCGAAGCGCCGACCGCTGCGTGGGAAACGGTGCATACCGTTCATGACTATTTCGACGGTCCACGGAACGGCATAGCCGACTATTGCGGTGTTCCCCACGCTTACAAATGCGAGTGGGATAATGCAGCTGACGACTGGAGCGATGCGTTCGTATTGTCTCCGATCACGCCCGAGCAATTAGCGGCTGTTCAAGAAGATTGGTCGATTTGGCGCCGATATCTAACGAGGTTTGAGAAAGGTGCGCTTGAACCCGGAGATAAGGAGCCTGCGCTTGCGGCTGACTGGCCTCGACATACGCAACTTCAAGCGGCTGTAAACAATGCCCTTCGGGTCAACGAGGCAGGAGCGCACCGCGCTGTGCCGGAGTTTCGCGGCACGATTGAACGCGAATACGATCTGCAGGTGCGCTGGCAACCATTCAGCGAATGACTGCTTTCCACCAAACCTCGCCGTTCCCGGCTAACGGCCGCGAACCCAAGATCAGACGGACCGCTTTCCACAATGGCCATGATGTTCGGGCGAGGCTGAATGTCTTGGTTGTTGTGGAGTCCGGAACCTTCGCTTTCAAAGTTCTATCAAAGGCTAGCCGACATTGACCTGTCCAATCCCCCATCGTCTACCCCGGCTCAAGCGCCGCCAGTACAAAGCCGATCCGCATCAGAATTTGATCGATAGTTCACCGCTGATCTGGCGGCCGGGCTGGAAGAAATATTGCGTGCCCGACACGTTGATGACCTTGCTCGAGTCGAACAGATCACCGATTTTGATCCCCGCGCGGATCATGCCAAAGTCGTAACTCGCCGATATCGTCGCGTTGTTATACGGCGCGATGCGGAAGCGGCCAGCGATACCCGTAACGGGCGTGATCTCGATCAATGTCGTACCGAGTCCCGTATTCGAAATGAACTGCGCGCCAGTATATTTGTCGATAAACGAGAAGCGGATGGGGCCGTTCTTGTAAATAACACCGGCCGCCGCTGTGCTTTCGGGTGCTTTGTCGATCTGAAGCGGCGTTGCGCCCTTGTTCTTGGCGTAGTTGATCGATCCGTTGGCGAACACCGCGAGGCCGTTGCCGAAGGCATAAGTCGCTTGTCCTTCTATGCCCTTATAAAGCGCGCCGCCGATGTTGGTGAAGATCACACCCTCGCCGGGCACTAGGGATGTCGAGCTGACAAATTTGTTGTTGAAGTCGATCGAGTATACATCGAGATCAACGCTCAGGCGGCTGCCGTGATAGACGAAACCGGCCTGATAATTGGTTGACCGTTGCGGATCGACGCTCGAAAGGTCGGGACGCGCGACATAGAGCTGGCTGAGCG
>CAXTTJ010000005.1:0-106196 GCA_964247235.1 uncultured Sphingomonadaceae bacterium | reverse complement strand
CGCAGCAGAACCGGTCGTGGGATTTCGATCAGGAAGAAGGGATGCTCGACGCGGCACGGCTGGCGCGGATCGTGACGTCGCCGGGGCATTCGCTGAGTTACAAGATCGAGCGCGAGACCGAATTCAAGGATACCGTCGTCAGCCTGTTGATCGACAATTCGGGATCGATGCGCGGGCGGCCGATTTCAATTGCCGCGATCAGCGCCGATATCATGGCGCGGACGCTCGAACGCTGCGGGGTGAAGACTGAAATCCTGGGCTTTACCACGCGGGCTTGGAAGGGTGGTCAGTCGCGCGAGACATGGCTGGCGGCCGGGCGCCCGCCGCTGCCCGGGCGGCTGAACGACCTGCGCCATATCGTTTACAAGCCGGCAGAGGCGCCGTGGCGGCGCGCGCGGACGTCGCTCGGTCTGATGATGCGCGAAGGGTTGCTTAAGGAGAATATCGATGGCGAGGCGCTGCTCTGGGCGCATTCGCGGCTGATCGCGCGGCCTGAGGAGCGCAAGATACTGATGGTGATTTCGGACGGCGCACCGGTCGATGATTCAACCTTATCGGTGAATTCGGGGGCGTATCTCGAAAAGCATCTGCGTCAGGTCATCGGGTGGATTGAGAACAAGTCGCCGGTCCAGCTTGTCGCCATCGGCATCGGCCATGACGTGACGCGATATTACGCCAGGGCGGTGACGATCATGGATGCGGACCAGCTTGGCGGAACGATGGTCGAACAGCTGGCGGGGTTGTTCGACATCGGCGACTGATCACGCGGCTCTGCTAAATGCCGAAGCCCTGACTATCGTTTGCGCAGCTTGTGCCACATGAACCATCCCGCTGCGGCTAGCACGAGCACCATGATCACGACGTCGAAACTGTGCAGCACCGCCTTCACCCGCGGGTCGGTGTTCCACGCATCGCCCAGTTTCATGCCGATCCACGCCAAAGCAAGGCACCACGGCCATGAGCCTATGAATGTGAAGATGTGAAAACGGAGCAGCGGCATCCGCACCACGCCCGCCGGAAAGGCAATGAACGTGCGGATGATCGGCAGCATTCGTCCGATGAGCACGGCCCAGTCGCCGAAGCGTGCAAAGAAGCGGTCCGCCCTGTCGATGTCATGTGCGTCGATCAGAATGAAGCGGCCGTAACGCTCGACCATCGGCCGCCCGCCATGCCGACCCGCCCAATATGCGATCATCGAGCCGATGTTATTGCCGATTGCCCCTGCGGTGGCGACGCCGGTCAGCGTGAAATGACCCTGTGCCACCAGATAGCCGGCAAATGGCATGATGATTTCGGACGGCAGCGGGATGCACGCGCTTTCAATCGCCATCAGCATCGCAATACCTGGATAGCCAAGCCCGACGATGACCGCCGTGGTAAAGCCCGCAAGCCAGCCTATGAAATGTTCGAGTGTCGCTGTCATGGACCGGCCTTAGCAGCGGTTTTCCCTTAGGCAACGGGATGGCTGTCTGCTCCGAAACCTCAAGAAGCGTACGGACCGAAATATAACCGTCATGATTACGCAACATTGTTGACGCGATCAACCGCTAGTGGCGCCCGTGATCCAGTATTGGCAAATCAAAAGGGGCCGGAAAAAGTGAAGACATCTGCATCCATCATTGCGATCGCAATGTTCGAATTGATGAGCGTTTCAGGCGTTCGCGCACAGACAGCGGCAGCACCCGCACCCGCCGCGGACGATGCCGCGACTGATTCGGGCCTTGGTGAAATCGTCGTGACCGCAACCAAGCGTGAAACCAATTTGCAGAAGACGCCGATCGCCATTTCGGTCGTCAATGCCGAAATGGTCAAGGATCGCCACGTCCAGAGCCTGTATGACCTGGCCGATGGCGGCGTGCCGTCGTTGCGAGTCGCCACATTCGAAGCACGCCAGTCCGCACTGACTGTTGGCATTCGCGGCATCGTGCCACTGGACGCGAACCAGCCCGCGCGCGAACAGGGAGTCGGCATCTATATCGACGGCGTCTATCTGGGTCGCCAGCACGGCCTGAATGCCGGCCTGTTCGACGTGGAGCGGATCGAAGTCCTGAAGGGACCGCAGGGCACGTTGTTCGGCCGCAATACCGAAGGTGGCGCGCTGTCGATCGTGACGCGGGCACCAAGCGGTGTCTATGGCGGCCGCATGTCGGTCGGTGCCGCCAACTATGGAGCCTATAGCGCCGACGCGCACATCGACCTGCCCGAATTTGCAGGATTCAGTGTGAAGCTCGACGTCGTCAAGCAATATCAGGGCGCGACCACGGAAAACCCGCTCGCGGGACAGACCGGCTGGAATTATTATGATCGTCAGGGTGCGCGCGCAACCGTGCGGTGGACACCGACAAGCACGATCACCAATGACTTTTCCTATGACACGGCACAGGACAAGAATTCGCCGTTTTACAGCCAGTTGCTGAACCGCAATCCGAACAACTGTGTCGCGGGTCTCCAATCGGCGGCACCCGCCTGCTTTCTGCCGGGCACGGCCTACACCAATTTGTCGGGTACGGTGAAGACGGTTCCCGCACTGGTTGTTGTGAATGGCACCAGCCGGATGAAGGTTGCCGACATCGGCGTCCTGCAACAGCCCAGCGTCGACCGGACACACGGGTTTACCAATACGTTCAAGTGGAAGATTGCCCCTGAACTGGAAATCCGTTCGATTACGGCGTGGCGCGGTGTCACGGCAACGCAATGGGACAATTCGGGCGGCGCACACCGGGTGCCGGTCTTCACGACAACGGGCACGTCGCCCAACATCGTCGGCGGCGATTTCAGCCGTTACAGCCTTGCCAATCTGCGCCAGACGCAGTTCAGCCAGGAACTGCAGGCGGTCGGATCGGTCAGCAACATCGATTATGTCGGCGGGCTGTTCTATTTTGTCGAACATGTGAACGACAATGCCGCCACACCGAATTCGAGCACATGGATCGTCGATCCGGTGACGGGTGTCGTGACAGGATACAAGACGCGTGCGGCCACTGTGACCAATCCCTTTGCGTCGATCGACCGGGCGTCGGCGGTGACGTCGAAAAGCTACGCCGCTTATGGTCAGGTCACATGGAATCCGACCGACGCCATTCATCTGACAGTCGGTGGCCGTTATACGCATGACGAGAAGAAGGGGGCGTTGCTCATTTTCCGCAACGTGAATTATGCCGCCAATCCGGGCGTCGCCACGGGCAATGGGTACAAGGCGCTCGACAAGACGTGGAACCGTTTCAATCCGATTGCGACGCTTGCCTATGACGTGAACGACAGCATGCACGTCTATGCCAAATATGCGACCGGATACCGTGCCGGTGGCGCAAGCTCGCGGACGGCGAATTACCAGCCCTTCGATCCCGAAGATATCAAGTCGTACGAAATCGGGATGAAATGGGATTTCCTCGATCGCAAAGCGCGTCTGAACCTTGCTGGTTACATCATGGACCGCAAGAATAGCCAGGTCGACATCAGCTCGATCCAGACGGATTCGAACACGAATACGAACATCAACATCCTGAAGACGATCAACGTGCCCGGAATCACCAAGATCCGCGGTATCGAAGCCGACCTGACCGTCAGGCCGTTCGACGGGCTGACACTGAACGCAGCTTATGCCTATACCTACACGAAAATCCCGCCAGTGCTGATCGTCGCGACGGCTGGCACGCCGGCACTGACGACGTCGGTGTTCCAGGATTTCTTCATCGTGTTCACACCGCGCAATGCCGCCAGCGGTTCGGCGGATTACACCCTGCCCATCGGCGACAGTAACACCAAATTGCGCTTTCACATCGATGCCAATTACTCACAATCGACGCAGGCGTTCGATCAGTTTGCCACGCACAACGAGGCATCGTTCATCGTCAACGGTCGCGTTGCCCTGGCTGACATCAAGACGAGCGAGGGACAGGCGCTCACCCTGAGTGTCTGGGCGCGCAATCTGTTCGACGAACAGCATATTTTCCGCCGCGATCCGTCGAACAGCCTGCCCGGTTCACCAACGACCAGTGTGACAACGGGCAGCATCAACAATGTCCTGGGCGATTATGGCAATTTCAACGCCCCGCGCACCTTCGGCATCGAGGCCAGCATAAAGTTCTGATGACAGACCAGGCATGACCGATCGGCAAAACACCGGTCGGTCATGCCGTCAGACCTGACCACGGTTTTTAAAGCGGTCGGCCTTCCGTATCCATCATCACGTCCCGGCGACCGACATGATCGGGACGTGAGACCAGCCCGTCACTTTCCATGCGTTCGATGAGCCGTGCTGCGGTGTTGTAGCCGACACGCAACTGGCGTTGCAGCCAGCTTGTCGACGCTTTCTGCGATTCCGCGACCAGCTGTCGCGCCTTGCGATACATCTGGTCTTCGGCGCTGTCTTCGCCGGTCGGGGCGCCGTCCATGCTGTAACCGCCGTCTTCGGGTTCTTCGGTGACTGACTGGACATATTCAGGGGACCCTTGCCCGCGCCAGTGGTCAGCGACCGCCTTGACTTCCTCGTCGCTGACGAAGGGGCCGTGGACGCGGACGATCTGTTTACCGCCGGGCATGTAGAGCATGTCGCCCTTGCCGAGCAGCTGTTCGGCACCCTGTTCGCCAAGGATGGTGCGGCTGTCGATCTTGCTGGTGACCTGAAAACTGATGCGGGTGGGCAGGTTCGCCTTGATGACGCCGGTGATGACGTCGACGCTGGGCCGCTGCGTCGCCATGATGAGGTGGATGCCCGCCGCGCGCGCTTTCTGGGCGAGGCGCTGGATCAGGAATTCGACTTCCTTGCCCGCGGTCATCATGAGGTCGGCAAGCTCGTCGACAATGACGACGATCTGCGGCAGCGGTTCGTAGTCGAGCTTTTCTTCCTCATAGATCGGCTGTCCGGTGTCCATGTCATAGCCGGTCTGGACGCGGCGACCGAGCTGCGCGCCCTTGGCCTTGGCGCTGCGCACCTTTTCGTTAAAGCTCGCAAGGCCGCGGACGCCGACCGAGGCCATCATGCGGTAGCGTTCCTCCATCTGTTCGACCGCCCATTTGAGCGCTCGGATCGCTTTTGCGGGTTCGGTGACGACGGGGGCGAGCAGATGCGGAATGTCCTCGTAGCTCGACAGTTCGAGCATCTTGGGATCGATCATGATCATCCTGCACTGGTCGGGCGTAAGCCGATAAAGCAGCGAGACGATCATCGCATTGAGGCCGACTGATTTGCCCGATCCGGTGGTGCCCGCAACGAGGAGATGCGGCATCGGCGCAAGATCGGCGATGACGGGGTCGCCCGCGATATTCTTGCCGAGGATGATGGGGAGCGCACCTGCGCCATCGTCGAACGCCGCGCTTGCGATGAGTTCGTGGAGGACGACCGATTCACGCCGGGCATTGGGCAGTTCGATGCCGATGACGCTTCGCCCCGGGATGGTCGCGACACGGGCGGAGAGCGCGGACATGTTGCGCGCGATGTCGTCGGCCAGCTGAATGACGCGGCTCGCCTTGATCCCGGCTTCGGGTTCGAGTTCGTACATGGTGACGACGGGGCCGGGGCGGACTTCGGTGATCGTGCCCTTCACCTTGAAATCGTCGAGGACGGTTTCGAGCAGGCGGGCGTTACGTTCAAGGCTGGCCTTGTCGATCACGGGGCCTTTTGACGGTGGTGCGGGTGTCAGCAGATCGAGCGACGGCAGCACATATTTGTCGCGCAGCGCCAGGCTCGACTGGCGTTCCTTGCCCTTTGATGTCGAGGGGGCGAGGGTACGGTCGGCAATGATCGGGCGCGGACGTGGTTCGGCGGGGGTGGCCGGGCGCGGAGCAGGTTCCGACCTGCGCACGGGTCTTTCCATGCTGTCAGCGACGGATGCGTCAGGGTGACGGCGACGAAACAGGAAGGCGCGTTCAGCCTCGTCAAGGTCAAGGCTGCGCGCCCAGATGACGATGCCCGCGATCGCCAGACACGCGGTCAGGGCAAATGTGACAATGCCTTGCAGTTGAGTCCCCGGGACAAAGGCGGTGATCCAGTTGAGGGCGCCCGCCCCGGACAGGCCGATCACGCCCCCCAGTCCGGCGGGCAGACCGAATATGGCGTCGCCGCGGAACACCGCGAGAGCGATGGCGATCAGCGTGATGCCGATGCTTGCCCACAGGACGCGCCGTCGCCATCCGCTGACCGGCACGTCACGCCACAGACGCATTGCCGTGGTCAGTGCGACGGGCACGATCAAAATGATCGGTGGACCCGAAAGCCACAGCATGATGTCTGACATCCAGGCCCCGGGCAGGCCAACCCAGTTCCGGGCCGGGCCACCTGCCGCGGTGTTCATCGCCGGATCGCTGGGATGGTAGCTGACCAGTGCAAGGACAACGAGAAGCGATGCGATGATGAGCGTGATCGCACTGATCAGAGAGCCGCTGCGCAAGGCCCCGCGTTTCACGGCGTCGCGCCATCCGGGAGCGTGAATGATTTTTGCGCGACTTGCCATATCTGCGTCCCCACGCGACCCGATGGATGCGTTTCCGTTCACAGAATCGCCGATGGCGGAGTCGGCGTCAAGGCTGTTCCCGTCGCCAACATGATGGCCGCAAGCCCCATTGTCATGGTTTATATTAGGATCAGCCGGATTTTTAGGTTAAGATTTCATTAATCGCGAGTCGCACGCCATCCGTGATTTCAGGAATGGTGATCATAATCCAAGATTTTTGCATGATTTTTCATCAAAACAAGGATGCGATAATGACAAAGATATCAAATGTTTTCAGGGCATTGGCCGGTGGCATATTATGTTTTGCGATGTCTGGCCACGCCAGCGCCGCGATCAACGGCAGCGTCTGGATCAACGATTTTTCCGACAATGCCGACATTGTTCCGGGGGGTACGCCGGACCTGACCTTCACGACCAGTCTGATCGATTATGACAGCTCGGTCACCGGCTATACGATCGGCCAGTTTCTCAACAGCCCGGTGTTTACCACCGGCGGCGGCCTGGCGGGCAATGCGCTCAACAATGTCCATATCCAGTTCACGGGATCGACGTTCCTGAACGCGGGGACGAACAGTTTCGTTCTTCCGCACGATGATGGCGTGCGGATCGTCATCACGGGCATCGGCAATGTGTTCGATCAGCCGGGGCCGACATCGCCCGTATCGACCCCGTTCTCGGTCATAGCGCCCAGTGCCGGTCTTTATAATTTCATCCTCGATTACAACGAATGCTGTGGCTCTCCGGCGCGTCTGGCGTTTGAGGTGAACGGCAGACCGGTGACGGGCGGCGGCACGGTTCCCGAACCGGCGACGTGGGCGCTGATGTTTGGCGGTTTTGTCGTCGCGGGTGCGGCCCTGCGTCGCCGCCGGCAGCATGCGATTGCGGTCTCGCTGGCGTAAACGTCTGCGCGGAACGCGTTGTCCTGACATTCAAGGGCGCAGTTGCAATGGCAGCTGCGCCCTTTGCAGTTGACCCGCGCACTGCGGCACCCCACATGAAAATCATGTTCATTGAAACCGAAACAACGCCGAACCCGTCAACCTTGAAATTCATGCCTGGCCGCAAGGTGATGGCAGCGGAGGGAATTGGCGGAACGCGCGACTTTGCGACGGCAGAAGAGGCCGATGCGTCGCCGCTGGCCGAAGCGCTGTTCACACTCGGCGATGTCGAGGGGGTTTTTTTCGGGCAGGATTTTGTGTCGGTGACCGTCGGTCCGGGGAGCGAATGGGCGCAGGTGAAGCCTGAGGTGCTGTCAATCCTGCTCGATCATTTCAGTGCCGACATGCCCTTGTTCAAACCCGCAAGCGCAGCGGGCATTGCCGTCGCGCCCGAACGGGCGTTCAACGATGACCCCGAAGATGCCGACATCATCGATCAGATCAAGGACCTGATCGAGACGCGTGTGCGACCCGCCGTGGCAAATGATGGCGGCAACATTATCTATCAGGGGTTCGACAAGGGCCGTGTCTATCTGAAGATGCAGGGCGCATGCGCGGGCTGCCCGTCCTCGACTGCGACGCTGAAGCACGGTATTGAATCCTTGCTCAAGCATTATGTCCCGGAAGTCACCGAAGTTCTCTCTGTCTGAAGGAAATCCTCCCCCATGGCTGCTCCACTCGACGACGCCGCGCTCGACCAGTTGTTCCGCACGGCGCGCAGTTACAACGGCTATACCGATACCCCCGTCACGCGCGTACAGATGGATGCCATCTGGGAGGTGATGAAATATGGGCCGACGTCGGCAAACTGCCTGCCCGCGCGGCTGACATGGTGCGAAAGCGCCGAGGCCAAGGAAAAGCTGGCGGCATTTGCGTCCGACAATAATCAGGACAAGATTCGCAAGGCCCCCGTGACAGTGATCATCGGCATGGACATGGAATTTTATGAACTGCTTCCCGAACTTTTCCCGCCCGCCGATGCGCGCAGTTGGTTTGCTGGCAATCAGAAGATGATCGAAGACGGTGCATTCCGCAATTCGTCGTTGCAGGGCGCCTATTTCATCATGGCAGCGCGCGCATTGGGGCTTGATACAGGGCCGATGTCGGGTTTCGACAATGCCGGTGTCGATGCGGCATTTTTTGCCGGTACGAAGGTGAAGTCGAATTTCATTTCGACGCTTGGTGTCGGGGACCCGTCGACGATTTTCTGCCGCTTGCCGCGCCCCGGTTTCGACCGCTTCAATACCATCGTCTGACGTTTTGCATGAAGATACTTGTGATCGAAACGGCAACGTCTGCCTGTTCGGTCGCGCTGATCGAAGACGGATACGTGATCGGCTGCGATGCGGCGCTGGTCGGCCGCGGGCATGCCGAACGGCTGATGCCGATGATTGCCGCGCTGCCCGGCGGCGGGCGGGCGGACATGATCCGGGTTGATTGCGGGCCGGGCAGCTTTACCGGCATTCGCGTCGGCATATCGGCGGCGCGGGGGCTGGGTTTTGGCTGGCGTGTGCCCGTTCACGGCTTTTCGTCAATGGCGCTGATCGCCAGCGTCTGGTTCGCGCAGAATGACATCAGCGACGTGACGGTCGTGATCGACGGCGGGCATGGCGAAGTTTTCGTGCAGCCGTTTGCGAGAGCGCCGTTGCGCGAAACGGGTCCGCTTGTTTCTGCCACACCCGAAGCGGTCCTATGGTCAGGGTCGTTAACAGGCAATGCCGCGCATAAGCTCAGCGGTGCGGACATTGATATCCGTCATCCCGACGCCCGGCACGCGCATCTGCTCGGCGATGCGATTTTAGACGTTCGTCCGATTTACGGGCGCTCTCCCGATGCAAAACCCCAGCAACAGAAAATCCGGGCGTGACCGGGGCATCGATCACGTCTGGCGATGCGTTTGATTTGCCCGCGATCATGCCGGTGATGTCGGGGGCGTTCGCTGTGGAATTCGGCGAAGCATGGACGGAACCGCAATGTCTGGGCGTCGTTGCCATGCCGGGAAGCCACCTGGTCATCGCGCGGCGCACCGCCGTGATCGGTTTTGCCCTGTCGCGCGTCATTATGGATGAATGCGAACTGATGTTGCTGGCGGTGATGCCCGAATGCCAGCGATCGGGTATCGGGCGCGACCTTCTGTCGTCAGTGGTGGCCCACGCAAGGGCCACGCATGTCGCCCGTATTTTTCTGGAAGTGCGCAGCGGAAATCCGGCAATCGCGCTTTATTCTTCTGCGGGATTCAAGGAAGTCGGCCGGCGGTGCGGCTATTATCGCGGAACACAGGGGCAAAGCTTTGACGCGTTAACCTATCATCTGGTGCTGTCTTAAAATTTGCACTGGTTGTTTCGTTTCGGTTCAGCTAGTGATTTTCCATTCTGTACTAATGGTTATTAGAATAAATATCGTCGCAATCAGTTGAGTGGGTAAATATCATGACAGACGCTTCCGAAATGCAAGAAACCTTTATCACCCTGACCGCTGACATTGTCGCGGCGCATGTCAGCAACAACAGCGTTGCCGTCAACGATCTTCCCACACTGATTTCAAATGTGCATACTGCGCTCGCCAGCCTTGTCACGCCTGTCGTTCCGGTTGTCGAAAAGCAGGAGCCTGCCGTGTCGGTGCGCGCGTCGATCCGTCCCGATTATATCGTCTGTCTTGAAGATGGAAAAAAACTGAAGATGCTCAAGCGCCATCTGATGACACATTATGGCATGACCCCTGATCAGTATCGCACCAAATGGAGTCTTGCCGCCGATTATCCGATGGTCGCGCCGAATTACGCCGAACAGCGCCGGACTCTGGCAAAGGCAATCGGCCTGGGAACGAAACGTCGCAAGGGCTGATATGCAAAAACACTGGCGCGCAAAACTTCGCTTTGCGGTGACCGGTGGCATCGGCTAGCATCTTCGCAATGCCTCGCCCCATTGATATCGAAGCGCTTTGTGCTGAAAAAGGATTGCGGATCACCGATCAGCGACGCGTGATCGCACGTGTCCTTTCCGAAGCCGATGATCATCCCGATGTTGAGGCACTGCATGTGCGCGCTGTCGCGATCGACAGCGGCATTTCGATCGCCACAGTCTATCGGACGGTCCGTCTGTTCGAAGAGGCAGGGATATTGGAACGCCATGATTTTGGCGATGGTCGTGCGCGGTATGAGGCGGCGGCCGAAGCACATCATGACCATCTGATCAATGTCGAGACCGGTGAGGTGATCGAATTCGTTGATCCTGAACTTGAGGCGCTGCAGAAGATAATTGCCGAAAAACTCGGATATCGCCTCGTCGATCACCGCATGGAACTGTATGGCGTCGCCCTCGACCGCAAGAGCTGAGGCAGCAGCGGGGCGTCCGCCACCGATCAGCGTTTCGGGCTGGATAAGGATTTATGGTCGCGCGGCGGGCATGATTGCCATTTTATGGCCGTGCCTTGCCGGTCATGGGCTGTGGCGGCTGTGCGGGCTGGCATCGCCGTGGCCCCGCTTTTTTCTCGGGCGCGCGGCGCGCATTGCGGGTGCGCAGGTACAGCGCAGGGGCATGCCGGTGCGGCGTGACGTCGTTTATGTGTCCAACCATGTCAGCTGGATCGATATCCTGGCGATTGCGGGGCAAAGCGGAAGCGCATTTGTTGCAAAATCCGAACTGGAAACGGCGCCGGTCGTCGGCTGGCTCGCGCGCCTGAACCGGACCATTTATGTGTCGCGCGAAGATCGTGGCGGGGTGACCGCGCAGATTGACCGGTTGCGCGATGCGCTGTCCATGACATGGTCCGTGACGATTTTTCCCGAAGGCACGACCAATGACGGACAGTCGCTGCTGCCCTTCAAATCATCGTTGCTGAAAATTCTGGAGCCGCCGCCCGCGGGTGTCGTCGTCCAGCCGCTCATGCTCGACTATGGCGACGTGGGACCCGAAATTTCTTGGATTGGCATTGAAAGCGGCAAGGACAATGCCCTGCGCGTGCTGGCCCGGCCGGGGCGTTTCCCGCTGAACGTGCATTTTCTCGAACCGTTCCGGCCCGAAGATTATCCGGGGCGCAAGGCGATTGCCGCCGAGGGGCGACACCGGATCGCGGCGGCGCTGGAATCTGCCAGGGGGAGCATTATTGCCGATTTCATCGGACATGATCATTGGTCCGCGGGAACAGTGGCGCTATAGTATCTTCAATGACCCTTCCCAAGACATATCATATCAAATCATTCGGCTGCCAGATGAACGTCTATGACGGGGAGCGCATGGGCGACGTGCTTGGCGCTGAAGGGATGGCTGCGGCGAGCGAGGACGAGGCTGACCTCGTCGTCCTCAACACCTGCCATATACGGGAGCGGGCAGTGCACCGCGTCTATTCTGAAATCGGCACGCTCAGACGCGACGATGGCTCACGCCCGATGATCGCTGTTGCCGGGTGCGTCGCACAGGCCGAAGGGGCCGAAGTTTCACGTCGTGCGCGGGCGGTCGATATCGTCGTCGGCCCGCAAGCCTATCACCGCCTGCCGCAGCTGGTGGCAAAAGCCGCAGGGGGACAGCGCGCGGTCGATACCGACATGCCGGTGGACACCAAATTCGGTGCCTTGCCGGCCCGGGGGGCGCAGCGCCCGTCCGCGTTCCTGACCGTTCAGGAGGGCTGTGACAAATTCTGCACTTATTGCGTCGTACCCTATACCCGCGGGGCAGAAGTTTCGCGCCCCTTCGACGCCATCGTCGATGAAGCCAGCGTGATGATCGCAGGCGGCGCGAAGGAAATTACGTTACTCGGGCAGAATGTGAATGCCTGGGCGGATGGCGGGCGCGGACTGCATGATATCATCGCGGCGCTCGACATGCTGCCGGGACTGCACCGTATTCGTTATACGACGAGCCATCCCAATGACATGCAGCAGGGGCTGATCGACGCGCATCGCGATGTCGAAAAACTGATGCCTTATCTGCATCTGCCGGTGCAGTCGGGCAGCGACCCGGTCCTGAAAGCGATGAACCGCAGCCATTCGCGCGACAGCTATCTGCGGTTGATCGACCGAGTCCGCATCGCCCGGCCCGACATTGCATTGTCAGGTGATTTCATTGTCGGCTTCCCCGGTGAAAGCGATGCCGATTTCGATGCGACGTTAAGCCTGATTGCCGAGGTGCGCTATGCGCAGGCCTATAGCTTTGCCTATTCGCCCCGTCCCGGTACGCCGGCGGCGACGATGGCGGGACAAATTCCCAAATCCGTGACGGACGCGCGGCTGCAAGCGTTGCAGGCTGCCATCAACGTGCAGCAATCTGCTTATAATCAGGCAAGCGTCGGGACACGGACACAGGTCTTGCTCGAACGTCGCGGCAAGCTTGCGGATCAGTTCATCGGCAAATCGCCCTGGCTGCAATCGGTTCATGTCGTCGGGGATCAGTTCGCGATTGGCGATGTTATCAATGTCGAACTTGCCACTGCCGGACCCAATAGTCTGAAAGGAACGCCCCTGATGTCGCCTGTGCTGAATGCCGCGTAAGCCCGTCCCGGCCCGGATGGGCGAACGCAGCCGCCTTGAAGTGGTGTTCGACAAGCCGCAGCTTTTAGGGCGCCTGTTCGGAGAGTATGACCAGAATCTGGTCGCCATCGAAAACCGGCTGGGGGTCTATATTGCGGCGCGTGGCAACAAGTTGCAGATCGAGGGGGAGGCGGGGGCAACCGCACGCGCGCGGGACGTGCTGACGGGGCTTTATAACCGCATCGTGCAGGGACAGGACATCGACAGCGGTGCCGTGAACGCCGTGATTGCGATGTCGTCCGAACCGACTCTCGACGGGATTATCCGTCATGATGTGGCCGAACCCCCGACGGTCATGATCCGCACGCGCAAGAAAACCATCGTCCCGCGTTCGGCGACGCAGATCCGTTATATGGACGCGCTTAACAAGTACGACATCATCTTTGCGCTGGGGCCAGCAGGGACAGGCAAGACCTATCTTGCGGTCGCGCAAGCCGTGGCGCAGCTGATCACGGGATCGGTCGACAGGTTGATCCTGTCGCGCCCTGCGGTCGAAGCGGGCGAACGGCTGGGCTTTCTTCCGGGTGACATGAAGGAGAAGGTCGATCCTTACCTGCGCCCGATTTACGATGCGCTGTATGACTGCCTGCCCGCCGAACAGGTCGAGCGGCGGATTGCGAGCGGCGAAATCGAGATCGCACCAATCGCCTTCATGCGCGGGCGGACATTGGCGGACTCGTTCATCATCCTCGATGAAGCGCAGAACACGACACCCGCACAGATGAAGATGTTCCTGACCCGCTTTGGCCAGAACAGCCGCATGGTGGTGTGCGGCGATCCGAACCAGAGCGACCTTCCGGCGGGGCATGTGTCGGGGCTGAACGATGCCGTGGGCAAGCTCGAAGGCGTCGAAGGGATAGACATGGTGCGCTTCGGTGTGGGGGACGTGGTCCGTCATCCGGTCGTCGGGCGGATTGTACAGGCGTATGAGGGGGGAGCATGATCGAATGCGCGGTGCTTTGCGAAGCGCCGTGGCCACCCGATGACTTGACCCCGCTGGCCGAGCGGGCAACGCGCAGTGTCATTGCCGTGACCCCGCATGCCGACCTCACCACAACTGCGATCACAATCGAAATCTCGGTTCGCTTCACGTCTGACGATGACGTCCGGACCCTCAATCGCCTTTATCGGCAACAGGACAAACCGACCAACGTCCTGTCATTTCCGATGGTGCAGCCCGACCTGATCGACACTTTGTCCGATACCGATGACGGCGAAGTCCTGCTTGGTGATATCGTTCTCGCCCATGGAACCTGCGCGCGCGAAGCGACTGAGCGCGGCGTACCGCTCGAAGACCATGTCACGCACCTCATTGTGCATGGGGTTTTGCATCTGCTAGGCTATGATCACATGACAGATGCAGATGCCGAGCACATGGAAGCAATCGAGCGCGATGCCATGGCCGCGCTCGGCCTTCACGACCCTTACCCGATACAGGACTGATCCCGGCACATGAAAGAAGGCGATAGTCGAAGCGAAACGGGGCTGTTGGGCAACCTGCGTGCGATGTTGTTTGGCGAAGCAAACGAACCCTCGTTGCGCGACCGGATCGAAGATGTGATCGCCGGCCACGAGGATGAACCAGGGCCCGATGCCGAAGGAGACCTTTCGCCGGTCGAACGGCAGATGGTGCGCAATCTGCTGCATTTCGGCGAATGCACTGTCGATGACGTCGCCGTGCCACGCAGTGACATCGTCGCCGTGCCCGAAACGATCGGCTTTGCCGAACTGGTCGCGCAATTTGCCGATGCCGGACACAGCCGCCTGCCGGTCTATCGCGACAGCCTCGACGCGGTGATCGGCATGGTCCATATCAAGGATGTCTTTGCCATTCTTGCGCAGGACGGGCCACGTCCTGAAACGATCGCGATGCTGATCCGCCAGCCACTTTATGTGCCGCAATCGATGGGCGTGCTCGACCTGCTGGCCGAAATGCGGCGGCAGCGTGTGCATCTGGCGATTGTCATCGACGAATATTCGGGCACCGAAGGGCTGGTCACGATCGAAGACCTGGTCGAGGAAATCGTCGGCGATATCGAGGATGAGCATGACGACGCGCCCGAAACGCTGCTTATCCCGCTTGCGGACGGGCTTTGGGAAGCGGATGCGCGCGCCGAGCTGCAGGACATCGCGTCGATGATCGACCGTCGCCTTGCCGAAATTGATGAGGACGTCGACACGATCGGCGGTCTGGCGTTCGTGCTGGCGGGCCATGTTCCCCAACCGGGTGAAACAGTGACGCATGTCAGCGGGTGGCGGATCGAAGTGATCGCTGGCGATGCGCGGCGCGCCACACGGCTGCGGCTGCATCCGCCAGTCATCAGCCGGGCGGAGGGATAGGCATGCGTGTCAAGATCGTCATTGCCCTCGGCATAGTCGCGGTCATCGCCGGTGCGTTCTGGTTTGCATTTGGTCGTGCCGATATCGCGCAATTGCCGGTCGCGGCAGTGACGGGTGCAAAGCCCAGAATGACCGATCCGCGCGAACAGACGATCCCGACCGTCAAAATCGCCGAACCGGTGGGATGGCAGGGACAGGCCAGGCCGGTTGCCGCCGATGGCCTGACGGTCACCATGTTCGCTGACACGCTCGATCATCCGCGCTGGCTCTATGAACTGCCCAACGGCGATATTCTGGTGGCGGAAACCAATTCGCCCCCACGACCGACGCGTGGCATCACTGACATCGTCATGGGGTTCATGATGAAAAAAGTCGGTGCGGGCAGCCCTTCGGCCAACCGGATTACGTTGTTGCGTGACACCAATGGCGACGGCGTGGCGGATCAGCGTTCGGTTCTGCTGACTGGCCTGAATTCACCGTTTGGCATGGCGCTGGTGGGGGACCGGCTGTTTATCGGCAATCATGACGCACTGGTTGCCTATCCGTTTGTCGTGGGACAGACCAGAATTACCGCACGTCCCGAATTGATCGTCAAGCTTCCGGGTGGTGGCAATCACTGGACAAAGAATATCATTGCCAGTCCGGACGGAAAGCTGATCTATGTCGGGGTCGGATCGACGTCGAACATCGCCGATTATGGTATGGCGGTCGAAGATCACCGCGCGAATATTCTGGAAGTTTCCGTCGCGGCGAAAACGATGCGGATTTATGCCAGCGGTCTTCGCAATCCTGTCGGCATGGCGTGGGAACCGACGCGCAAGGCGTTGTGGACTGTGGTCAACGAACGCGACATGCTGGGGTCCGACCTCGCCCCTGATTATATGACGCGGGTCGAATTCGGGGCATTCTATGGCTGGCCGTATAGTTATTGGGGCGGCTATGAAGACCCCCGGGTCGAGCGGCGCCCGAACTTGCTGCAATATACCAAAAGACCCGATTATGCGCTGGGCGCGCACACCGCGTCGCTCGGGCTGGCATTCGGATCGCTGGGAGGATTTCACAACGGCGCATTTATCGGTCAGCATGGATCGTGGAACCGGGTGCCCATGTCGGGTTACAAGGTCGTGTTCGTCCCCTTTGGCGACAACGGTTACCCCAATGGCCCGATGCAAGATGTGTTGACGGGATTTCTCACCGCCGATGGCAAGGCGCAGGGCCGTCCGGTAGGCGTCATCGTTGACAAGGCGGGCGCGCTGCTGGTGGCGGACGATGTCGGCAACCGCATCTGGCGAGTCACGGCCCGTTAGGGTCTGTCGCTAAGCAACTGCGTGCAGTTTGACCGGTTCCAGAGGACGAATGTCCTGCGCATGGGCCCAGCACAGGTCCATCAGCGCGAGCGTCCGGCCGTCATGCGACAAAATCTCGATCGCCCGGATCGGCTGATGGTCGCGCTGGTCAACCAGCACCGGTGTTGATGGCATGCCCGATTCCCATCGTTCGCCCCACTGCCGCAGCGCGAGCATCGCGGGAAGCAGTTCGGCGCCCTTCTGCGTGAGGCGATATTCGACCTTGCGACGGTCGTCGGCCATTGATTCACGTGACAAGATGCCATGACCCACCAGGCGACCGAGCCGGTTTGCCAGAATGTTGCGCGCGATGCCGAGCGTCGACTGAAATTCCTCGAAATGGTGCAAGCCATTGAACGCAGCGCGCAGAATGAGAAACGACCAGCGTTCGCCCATCGCCTCAAGTGCAGCGGGGAGCGCACAATCGGCAAGCGCTGCCAGGTTTTCTTTCAAAATTCCCATCCTGCCTCATGTCTATCGTAATTTTATCGTCATGCAACCGGTTATAGGTTTTATATTGCAACTGGAACACCTTTGTAATAAGTATCGATTCGCAACTTTATTAAAAGGAACCTCTTATGCGCCCCACCGGCAAGCTTGTCTCTGCCATCGCCCTTTCAGTCTCAGCGGGCGCAATGATCGAACCCGCTCAGGCGCAACCGACAGTCTATCATGCCGTCCCTGTCACGGCATCGCGTCAGAATGTGATCGTCGATGGCGTCATGTGGCTGTGCAATGCCAGTGAATGCGCGGCAACGAATGCGACATCGCGCCCCGCCATCGCCTGTGCGCAGGCCGTTCGCAAAATCGGCAGGCTGGCAAGCTTTGCTGTCGGAACAGTAGCATTTGGCGATGTTGAGCTCACGACATGCAACGCCAAGGCGAAACCATAAGGCCGACTGTTACCCCCAGCTCGTTCTTTTGAGAACGCTTCGCAAAAGCGTTGACGTTGCGAACGACTCGCATTAACAAACTCTCGACAGGGAGTTTGAAATGCATATTCACATGACGGCAATGAGTCTGGCTCTGGTCATGGCCGCGACGCCTGCGCTGGCTGAGGATCCTGACGCAGGATCGACAATTGTCGTGACGGGCACGCGTTATGGTGACGTAATCACGACGGGCACCAAGACCGGTGTTGATCCGCGTGATGTGCCCGCGTCGATCGTCGTCATTCCCGGACAGGTTTTGCGGGATCAGGACGTCCGCACGCTCGACGCCGCGCTGACCAATGCCAGTGCGGTCGCGCCCAGCTTTGGCGGCGGTTACGGGTTTGGCGACAATTTCGTCATTCGCGGCTTGCCGATGCGCTTTTTGCGTGATGGCCTTCCCGATGGACCGACGACCGTGGGGTATCACCGGACATTGGCCGATGTCGCTTCTGTCGAAGTGCTGAAAGGGCCTGGCTCTGCACTTTATGGTCGTGCAGAAGCGGGCGGATCGGTCAATCTGACATCGCTTGCGCCGGGCAACACATGGGCGGCGAATGCGCTGGCAAGCTATGGCAGTTTTAATGCCCTCACCCTGACAGGCGATGTCACCGGGCCACTTGCCGACGGTGCCAATGTCCGGGTTATCGGCAATTACGAACGGACCGATGGCTATCGCGGGCTGGCGCGGCGTTATGTCGACATCTTGCCGACCCTGTCACTGGCGCTGGGCAAGCACAGCCTGACCTTTGATTATGATCACCGTGACCAGAGTGCGGTCGTCGATAATTATGGCCTGCCCTTCACGACCGCCCGGGTGTTTGCGTCGATCGATCCGACGTCGCGATTTTACAGTGCATTCAACCGTGTCGATCAGGTGATCAATCGTTTCACGATCGCCGACACATTGAAAGCGCGTGACGACCTGACGCTGCGTGCGGCCGTGGTTTATGATACGCGCGCACTTGATATCCTGCGCAATGCCGGGGCGACAGTGATCAATGCCGCTGGCCAGATGACGGGACGCGGCGGGCGCCTGCAAACCGATCGCAATGATTACTGGACCGGGCAGGCCGAAGCAGTCTGGACACCGCGTACGGGCCGTGTTCAGCACACCATATTGCTGGGCGCCGAATATGCCTCCACTGATCTGGAGACCGTGCGGCGCACCTATGCGTTGCCCAATGTCGCGGTCGTCGGCGGCCGCGCCGATGCGCCGGAGACGATCGCGGTGCTGGCCGGGAGCATTGCCGCATTCAATCGCAAGATCACGTCCGACAGCCTGTCAGTGTATGCACAGGATCAGATCGATATTGCCGACACGTTGAAACTGCGCGGCGGCATAAGGTATGACAGTGTCGATCTTGTCGATGCGGGGCTGGTCGGCACCGTGTCGCGACGCATCGCGGGGACGGCGGGGCTGGTCAGCTGGCAGGTCGGCGCCGTTTACAAGCTCGATGAGGCTCTGTCCGTCTATGGCGGCTATGCCAGGGGCAGTTTTCTCGCTCTCAATACCGAATCGACTGCCTTGTCGCCGGTTCCCGAACGTTCGAGCCAGATCGAGGCCGGTGTGAAAACGGCGCTGCTGAGCGGAAAGCTGACCGCCAATCTTGCGGTGTTCGAAACGACACGCGATGATTTTTTCGTGACTCTTGTCGCAGGTGCGGACCCTGTTCAGGCGGGCGCGCAGACATCGCGCGGTGTTGAACTCGACGTTGTGGGTGCCCCTGTGCCCGGACTGAACATCATCGGTAATCTTTCCTATGTCGATGCGCGCAACCGGTCATCAGCGCTGGCGTCGGTGACGGGAATAGCCGTGAACCAGCCGGTGCTCGGCAAGCGGCTTGGCTCGACGCCCTTATGGTCGGGGTCGTTGTGGGCGCGTTATGAAATCCAGCCCGGATCGGCGCTTGCCGGGTTCAGCGTCGGCGCGGGTGTCGTTTACAAGGATGCCGTGTTTGCCGATACGCTCGAACTGTTGCGCGTCCCCAGCTCGACCGTGCTGCGCGCGGCACTGGGATATCACACACAGCGATTCGATGTGCAGGTGACCGTGAACAACATTGCCAACGTGCGCTATTATAATGTGCCCACGGGTGTCGGTGCGCAGGTGGGCGATCCGCGTTCGGTGCAAGTGACGCTGCGTACCGGTTTCTGACATGGCGACCCGGCTCAATCAATCGGGTCTGCTGTTCATGCCCCGTCGCTGGCAGCGCGCGTCGGTGCTGCGCTGGCTGAAACGGATCCATGCGTGGACGGGCTTTTGGGGCGCGCTGCTGTTTCTGTTGATGGGCAGCAGCGGATTTCTGCTCAATCACCGGTCGATCCTTAAAATCACGCCACCCGGGCCAGTCGAAGTGTCCGAGATGCAAGTGGCCGTAAGGCCAGGCCAGTTTGCCGATGCCGGGGCATTGACGACATGGGCAAAGCTGCATTTTGCCCTGCGCGTCGATGGCAAACCCCCGCAGGGAGGACCCGCCGGGCCAATCATTTTTCGTGGCGCCAGTTTGCCGCAGGCCGAGGTCTGGACACGCGTGTTTACGCTGCCCGATGCAAAGGTCACGGTCACCTATGTCCCGGGTGCGCCGAACGTCTTGGTAAAGACCGAGGCGGCGGGCGTGCTTGGCATCATGAAAAACCTGCACAAGGGAACTGGCGTTGGGATCGTCTGGGTATTGTTTCTCGATACGATTGCCGGCGCGCTGATCATGATGAGCCTGACCGGGTTTCTGCTCTGGACACGGCTGCACGGGTCGCGCCTGCTTGCAGGGACGATTGTTGGCGCGGCCCTGATCTGGGCACTTGCCGCAACGGTACCGTATTTCGCCTAACGCCCGAGCAGGACGCGCGCCTGTCCGGCAATCTGCGCGAGCATGGCCCCTGACGGCACGGCGACCATGCGGGCGCGGTCGATCAGCGCGCGGAACTGACCGATGCGGGACGCATTTGCTGTCAGCCATGCCGTGACACGCAGTTCGGGATCGCCCGCATCGCGCGCAAGAAAGTCGAGACGCATCTGTTCGAAATCGCGCGCAAGGCCAGAGATGAGCAAGCGTTCCCACGGATCTGTCGGTGACTGGCGCATGGCCGTTCCCTGTGCCCAGTCCAGACCCAGCGCCGACCCCAATGTTGCAAACGCACGCGTCAGACTCATCTCGTCGGTCCCGGTGCGATTGCCGAGCGCGGCAAGGCCAATGGCACCGTCAAGTTCGGCCAGGTGAACGACGCGGTCAACCAGCCTGGCGGGTGCACCGGCCTCGCTCAGGCGGCGGGCGACGTCACGTGACTGTGCGCGGGTTTCGGCGTGAAGCAAACCGTCAACCGACGCGGACAGGCGTGAAACACCGGGCGTGAGCGCCGCAATCATATCACCGATCGATTGCCCCGCCACGGCATTGCGCAACAGGTCGGCCATGTGCGCGCGCATTTCCACCGCAACCTGTTCGAACAAGATCAGGCGCGCGCCTTCGCCGATGTCGGCCGTGTCAATCGCATCCCACAAAGACCCGATTTCATAAAGACGTTCGACGATCACGAACGAGGCCGCAATGTCGCCAAGTGCTGCACCTTCTTCTTCGGCCAGTTCGAACGGGTGAATGAGGCCAAGGCGGTTGATCAGGCGGTTGGCAGTCCTGGTCGCGACGATTTCACCGCGGAGCTGGTGATGCGCGATGGCCGCTTGGTGGGCCTTTGTCATTTGCCGGGGGAAGGCGGCGCGCAAATCGCCCGCCATTGCGGGATCATGTGCAACGTCACTATGCTCGATCGCATCCTGAAGCACGAGTTTGGCCGTTGCCAGCAAAACCGCAAGTTCGGGACGGGTCAGCCCAAGCCCATCCTGTGCACGGCGGACGAGCATGTCGTTTGCCGCCAGCCCTTCGACCACGCGATCAAGCTTCTTTGCGGACTCGAACGTCTCGATCAGGCGGATATGCGACGGCATCGCGTTTGCCCCGCCGCGCTGGGCAATCGACAAGGCGAGTGTCTGAAGCCGGTTATCTTCAAGCACCAGATCGGCCACCGCACCGGTCATCTTTACGAGCAGCTTGTTGCGGTTCGGCATCGTCAGCATGCCGCTCGCGACGTCGGCATTCAGCGCTATCTTGATATTGACTTCGTGATCCGAACAATCGACGCCGGCCGAATTGTCGATGAAGTCGGTGTTGATCCGCCCGCCGCGCAGCCCGAATGCGATCCGTGCGGCTTGCGTGACGCCCAGGTTCGCGCCCTCGCCGATCACCCGGGCGCGAACGTCTTCGGCATTGACGCGCAGGCCGTCATTGGCCGGATCGCCGACCGCGCCATGCGCTTCGCTTGCGGCTTTCACATAAGTGCCAATGCCACCGAACCAGATCAGGTCGACCGGGCTTTTCAAAATTGCAGTGATGAGCGCGGCGGGTTCGAGGTCGCGCACGTCGATGCCGAGCGCGGCACAGGCTTCCTTTGACAATTTGATCGACTTTTCCGAGCGGGCGAACACACCGCCCCCTTTTGAAATCAGGCCTGGCGCATAATCGGCCCATGACGATCGCGGCAGGGCAAACATCCGCGCGCGCTCTGCCCAGCTTTTCGCCGGATCGGGACTGGGGTCGATGAAGATATGGCGGTGATCGAACGCGGCGACGATTCTGAGTGTTTTCGATAGCAGCATTCCGTTGCCAAAGACATCGCCCGACATGTCGCCACAGCCGACAACGCGCACAGCCTCTGTCTGAATGTCGACACCGGCTTCGGCAAAATGGCGCTGGACTGAAATCCACGCGCCCTTTGCCGTGATGCCCATTGCCTTATGGTCGTAACCGACTGACCCGCCACTGGCAAACGCATCGCCCAGCCAGAAATTCCGTTCGATCGCAATGGCGTTGGCGACATCGGAAAATGTCGCCGTTCCCTTGTCTGCGGCGACCACGAAATAGGGGTCGTCACCGTCGTGGATCATGATGTGCGGCGGGTGCACGACGTTGCCGCCGACGATGTTATCCGTGACTGACAGGAGGGTGCGGATGAAGATGCGATAGCTTTCCGTGCCTTCCGCCAGCCACGCCGCGCGGTCAGCGGCCGGATCGGGCAGGGTCTTGGGATAAAAGCCGCCCTTTGCGCCGGTCGGCACGATGACGGCATTCTTGACGCGCTGCGCTTTCATCAGCCCCAATATCTCGGTGCGGAAATCGTCGCGCCGGTCCGACCAGCGCAGCCCGCCGCGCGCGACGGGGCCAGCACGCAGATGAATGCCCTCCACCCGTGCGCTGTACACCCAGATCTCGCGCCACGGGACAGGCGCGGGAAGGCCGGGAACAAGCGCACTGTCAAACTTGAAGGCAATCGCGTCCTGCGCCGCGGGGGCATAGAAATTGGTCCGCACCGTGGCGCGTATCACGCCGCCTAGACGGCGCAGGATACGATCATCGTCGATGGCGGCAACCGCGGTCAAGCCGCGTTCGATCAGCCGTTCGGCATCGTCGCCGCCCTTGCGATGCGCAGGATCGTGACGGGCCGCAAACAGCGTCACAAGGGCACGCGCGATCTCAGGCTGACGACGCAGCGCATCGACGACCGTGGTCAGGCCGTAAGCCATGCCCGTCTGACGCAGATAGCGGAACAGCGCCCGGAACAGGACGACATCCCGGACGCCCAGACCGGCCGCGATCAGCAGGTCATTGAAGCGGTCATCCTCGGCCAGACCTGCCACTGTCGCTGCGATGGCTGTTTCGATCGTCCCGGCACGGGCAAGCACGTCGGACGCTGTCCCTTGAGGAAGATCAACGACAAAACGGTGCATATGGCCCAGGTCGCCATCAAGCGCGGTCGACATTTCCTCGACGACACGAAACCCGAAATTTTCAAGTGCGGGTACGGCATCGGACAGGATGACCGGCGCAAGGCTGTAGAGTTTGAGGCGAAGGCGCTGTGCCCCGTCTTCGGTATTGCGATACAGCCGGACATCGCGTGCGGCGGTGTCGGGCAAACCGTGCAGGCGGATGATGTCAAGCGCGGCCTCATCTGGCCCCGCACCCGTGCGATAGGGGATGGGAAACGCCGCGGCATAGCGGATCGCAAGGCGTGCGGCACGACCGGCATCACCATGTTTTAACAGGCTTGTCTCGACCGACGGTTCCCAGCCGCGCACCATGGCTTCGATCAGTGTGCGAAGCGCGTCCGCATCGGGATCACGGCCCGACTGGCGGCGGTCAAAGGTATACCGAATCAATGCCACGCCGCTGTCGCCCATGTCGATCGACCAGCTCAGCAGGTCGGCGTCGGCGGCGCGCGCAAGCAATTCGGCGATCGCACTGCGCCGCGCCGTCGTCAGGTCGTCGCGCGGCAACCAGACGAATGCGAAAAGATGCCGGTCAAGCACGTCTTCTGCCAGCACCAGTTCGGGGCGTGGCCGGTCGGCGAGCGACATCGTGGTCAGCGCCAGCGTTTCGAGCGCGGCGGGGGCGATGCTAACAAGCAGATCATGCGGCAGCGCCGTCAGGGCATGCGCAAGCGCTTTACCGGCGTGACCATCGGGGGCGAATCCATATTTGCCCTGAAGCGCCGCAAGCCGGGCGCGCAGGACCGGGATTGCTTCGGACGCAGCGGCAAGCGCGGCACTGGTCCACAGGCCCGCGTGAACCGTTATTCCCGTGCCGGCCTTTACAATGAAAAGGTCGAGCGGCGCGCGGCGATGAACCGTCGAAATGAAATTGGACTTGACGATAAGCGGACCCGCGTTGGCATCAAGCCATGTCATCGCCCGCTCACGCGCGTCCCGCGACAGCAAGGCATCACCGATGCGTCGGGCAATGCCCAGCGCGTTCGACATCTTGCCGCCGGCATCGAAATGCGCACAGCCCAGCAGTGTCATGTTCCGGTCGAGCAGCCAGCTCAGCAGTGTGCCGCCGTCCGTATCTCCCAAAGCGTCGGCATCGTGCTTCAGCGCGCCCTGCATGGCCCGCCAGTCGGTCACGGCGGCACGGACATGGCCAAGATTGGTCTCGATGTTGGCCAGCAAGGCTTTGCGGCGTTTCGCATCAGGGCGATCGGTTTCGAGATAGATAAGCGATGTCGGCCTGCCATCGTCGATCAGCGGGTGGAGAATGCGGTTGATCGCGATGTCGTGAGCAGCAACCGTTGCGGCAATCGAATCGACCAGAAACGGCATGTCATCATTGGCAATGGCAATGCGCATGATCCGTCGGCCACGGGAATTGCTCCCCGTTTCGGACAAAATGGCGGGGCGTTTTGGATGATCGAGCGCGGCCCCGGCGAGGGCCGCTGCGACAGACCGGTCGGCCCCGGAAAACCCGTCGGTTTCGCCGGGAAGCGCGCCGCTGATCAGGGTCTTGTCAAGATCGCTGGCGATCGGTTTCGAATTGCGTGCGGTGGGCATAAACGGTTCGCTGGTCCTGCTTGAGGGACGCTATGCGCGCCCCATGGACCAACCTCAACGGCTATTCGATCCGAAAGTTTACCGTGTAATCGAACGCAGCGCGCGGTCCATCAGCGGCTTGTCATCGGGAACGATGCCAATGATGCCAACATGTTCGCCATCGATCCGGCGCGCGACCAGAACGATGAACTCGTCATCGCCCGGCAAGGTCAGCACAGCCTGCGATTCAAGCGCACGCGCCGCGTCGCGTGTCGTGTCGGGTCTGGGTGCCTTGCCTTCGGGACGGCGTTCCCGGCGATCGGCGGCGACAATTGCTTTCAGGCCGCCGGGATATTGTTCGAGAAAGACACGCATGCCGCCAGTGGGGAGGCCATGGCGTTTGCCATAGGACAGGGCGGCGGCAAATTCGGTCAGCCGGGTTTTGTCATAATCGACCCCGAAGACGAGCTTGACGACGGGCGTCATCGGCGCGCGCTGCTGCGTCACGATGCCACTGTCGGTCAGCAATTCGAGATAGTCATCCTTGCGGATATCGGCGAGCAGCGCAAAATCATAAGCGTGCCCAAGCGCGTGATAAAGCGCGGCGCGCCCACGGCTGTCGGCATGGTGGAGAAGTTCGGCACTGGCGCGTGCCGTGGCAAGCCAGTCAGCCAGGCCGACGCCCTTTGCATCGGGCACCGGATCAAACATGTCGCTGTCATCGCTGCCCAGATCCTGATCAAGGATTTCGGGACGCGACTGCGGAATGCGTGGCGTCTCTTCGACTGCGCTGGGCCCGTCGGCCCAGACCGGCATCGTCGGACGCGGCGAATGCGCAGCAAGTGCCTGTGTCAGTTCGGCATTCAAGAGGTCGGTATCGACCGCGCCGACGACCTCTTTCCAGTTGATGACGCCATAAACGAAATCGATCGTGTCATCATCCGACGACAATGGCATCAATATACCGCGATACATGGTGTTATGACCGCATGTATTCACGAATTCCGCTTCGAATCCGATCGGCGCGCGGTTGGCGATAATCTGAAGATAATGATCGGTCAGGCGTGACAGCAGCGACCGCGCCGGGACTTCGGCCACGGTCAGGGGCGCTTCATCAAACCCACATTCATGGTTTAGCTTGCTGCCAAGATATGTAATCGCCGGATTTTCGGCACTGCCGGTAAAGTCGAGAAGGACGCTGTTCGGACCAAAGTCGGTCAGCTCTTCGGGATTCAGATCCTCGATCGACGGCAAGGCCCGGCCGTCAAGCAGCGACACCCAGTGATTATAGGCGCGGACGTGCATGCGACGTTCGTCGGTGCCGATGGCCGCGGGGGCGTCGACGGCATAATCGTCCTGTGCATCGAGCGCTTCATGCCCCCCGTCGCTGGCAAAATCGCGTATCCGGTCCATTCGGTCGGTCCTGAAGTAATTCCTGATCGCGTCCTTCATGCCCCGGATCTGGTTACCAAGCCGTTAAACAGTCGCTGGCTTGCCGTCGACAGCGTTGGCTGATATCTGCACCCACGAAATGGCCGGGCCGCCTTAGCTCAGCCGGTAGAGCATCGCATTCGTAATGCGGGGGTCGGGTGTTCGAGTCACCCAGGCGGCACCATTTCCCTCGGCAAGCGCCGAAATGTCTGAATGCGTTTTTCCCGGACGGCCTGAAGAGACGAAGAGGTGGTCCTGGGTCAGGATATCGCCGTGTCGCCCGATCGCATATTGTCAAACGGGCATCGTTGCCGTTAGGCGACACCGATGCAGACACTTGCCAAACGCATGGGACGTCCTTCGCTATATGCCGATGCGCGCGGCAGTATTCGCACGGCCGCGCTTGGTCTGTTCGCCGAACGCGGGTTCGATTCGACGTCTTTCGGCGACGTTGCTGTGCTCGCTGGCGTGCCCAAGGCAAATGTGCTTTATTATTTTCCGACCAAGGACGCGTTGTGGAAGGAGGCGATCGACGCGCAATGGCAAGAGGTCGATGCCTTTTATGAGGCCCGGCGCCTTTTTGTCATCCCTGCGACGCGTGAAGGGCTGGCAATGTTCGTGGCGACATATCTGGAGGCGTGCCGGCGTTTTCCGCCCTATGTACAAATCCCCAATCTTGAAGGGCACGCGGATACGTGGCGAACCCGGTGGATCGCTGAACGCTATTTGCGACGCCATATAGAATTGATGCACAAATATCAGCGCCGTCTTATCGAAGCCTGCGTGATTCCCGAAATGGATTCGGTTATTTTTCAGACCATCCTGGCGGGCGGCGGGCAGTTGCTGATCGGTCAGTATCAATTGTGGCGGATCGCAATCGGCAGCGAAGATTCCGTCGAAGATTTCATCCAGAGCCATGTCGCCGGCCTGATGCGTCTGCTCGACCGGGACAATACTGACCGTTCGGCCAAATAAGATATTGACCGTTCGGTTATGTAAGGTAAATCTGATTCCCGGAACGAAAAAGCGCGGGCTCACCGCGACGTCGTGTCCGGGAGGATGATATGAAATGCTTTGCTTGGGGTGCCGCGGCTTTACAGCTGTCGTGCAGCGTGATTGCCCTCACATCGGTCCAGCTCGCCTTTGCCCAATCGACCAGTGCCAAATCTGTTGACCAGACCGAGGCAAGTTCCGGCGAGATCGTGGTGACGGCGCAAAAGCGGTCTGAACGATTGCTCGATGTTCCTGTTTCGGTGGCCGTGGCGAGTGGTCAGGCGTTGCGGGGACTCAACCTGAATGGCGCGACCGATCTGCAATATGTGGCCCCCGGTCTCGGCCTGGGAGATTCGAATACACCGCGCGGTGCGGGGTTTCGTGTCCGCGGTGTCGGCACCAACGTGTTTGCCGATGGCATCGAGCAATCAGTGGGGACGGTTCTGGACGGTGTGCCGCTGGCCCGCGCCGGGCAGGGGCTGGCCGACCTGATTGATGTCGAGCGGATCGAGGTATTGCGCGGACCGCAGGGCATGCTGTTCGGGCGCAACGCATCGGCTGGCGTGATCAACATTGTGACGCGTCGCCCCTCTGACACATGGTCCGGTGAGGGACTGGCCAGCTATGGGTCCGACAATGATGTCAAGATTTCGGGGACCGTGTCCGGACCCGTCGCGCCCGTTGTCGCGGTACGCCTGACAGGGTTTTACAATGCGCAGGACGGTTTCGTGCGCAATCTGGCGACGGGTCAGGATTTGAACAACCGAAAGGAATATGGCGGACGCGCCGCTCTTTTGTTCAAACCCGGGACGGGTACCGAAATCACGATACGCGGCGACTGGTCGAAACGCGACGTCCGGTCGAACATCTGGACGATCCGCGCGCTGCCGAGCAATGCGCTGCGGCCGATCCTCGCACCGGAAATCATTGCCGCGGTGGGACCACGCAGCCGTATCGTCAATCTCAGCGGACCGGTTTACAATCAGGTCGAGGGATGGGGCGTGTCCGGACAGATTGATCAGCAGGTCGGCGATTACACGCTGACGTCCGTTACGGCCTACCGCAAATGGGACCAGTCCGATAACAATGACGCCGATCAGAGTCTGCTGAACGTCCTCGATCTTAACCGGGGCACCAACAAACTTAACCAGTTCAGTCAGGAACTGCGGCTGACATCACCGGCCGATCGGTTTATCTCGTTCGTCGCCGGGGCGTTTTATTATAATTCGACAAACAGCAATCTCGTCGATCAGCGTGGCAAGTTTTCCGTCGCGCTGGCCCGGGCGGGGGCGGCCGGAGTGACGGCAGCGGGACAGCCTCCGGCGGCGCTCGGCGGGCGTGAACTGGCGATCAGGGTCAAAGTCCGGGACCTCGCGGCATTTGGTCAGGCGACGATCAATTTCACGCCGGAGTTCCGCGCTATTCTTGGGGCGCGATATACCAATACGCAGGTCGGCGCGGCGCTCGACCGTCACCTCGTTCCAGGTGGATCGGCCTCTTACAATGCTTTGCTGGGCAGCGCATTTGCTCCGATTACCTATGACCTTTCGACGACCGATGATAATTTTAGCTGGCGTGTCGGTCTGCAATATCAGCCGTCGCGAAACCACAATGTCTATGCGACGGTGTCGCGTGGGTACAAAGGTCCCGGATTCGACACACAGGTCGATTTCACTCTCCAGACGGGCAAGACGTCCCTCCAGTCTGCGCTGGTCAATCCCGAACTCGCGACCAATTACGAAATCGGTTACAAGGCATCTGTCCTCAACCGTATGATCGATTTCAGTATTGCCGCCTACATAACTGATTTCGAAAATTTCCAGGCGCAGATTTTTGAAGTGCCGCCCGGCGCGGTTCTGGGAAGCTACCGCATTCGCAATGCCGGATTGCTGCGCAGCAAAGGTGCCGAGTTCGAACTGAACCTGCGGCCGTCGGCGGGCCTGACGGTCGGGTTCGGTGTTGCTTATAATGACACCAAATATGTGCGGTTCCTGGGCGCCGCATGTCCGAGGCTGGGGTCGACAGTCACGGCGCCGAATAACGGGACGAATTGCGGTAGCGCCGCGTCGTCTTTCGATGCCTCGGGCCTGCGCGCGCCCAATGCACCGCGCTGGACGATTTCGGCCAATTTGCGATATGATCAGCCAATCATCGAAGGAGTGGACGGATTTGTGCAGATGAACGGATATCTGCGCAGCGACAATTATTTCTCGACATATCCGGTCAATATCCCGAACCCGACTCAACAGGACGGCTACATGATCGTCAACGGCAGCATCGGCCTGTCCTTTGCAGACAGAAGGCTGACCGCCTCAGTCTTTGCCAAGAATCTTTTTGGCGAACATTTCGTCACGAATATCTTTGACTTGCCGTTCGGCGGTGCCGGTGATCTGGGACAATTCACCACCCGGGATGCAGACCGTACGATCGGCGTCCAGCTTGGTGCCAGGTTCTAGGATAAAGACGAAATGAACGACATCATGCCAAGCAAAGGTGCGACGCGCGCTGATATTCTGGTGGCAGTCGATGCCATCATCGCATCGGCGACACTGGCCGAAAAGGTTGGCATGATGTCGGGTCAGGGCTTTTTCAAAGCTTATACGGAAGACGGCGGGGTCTGGGGCGGGCGCCCCTATCGTGCCGGAAGCGGAATCGAGCGTCTCGGACTTGCGCCACTTTATTTCAGTGACGGCCCGCGTGGTGTCTCACGCGGCAATTCGACCTGCTTCCCCTGCTCGATGGCGCGGGGCGCAACATTCGATACCGATCTTGAATACAGGATCGGGCAGGTCATGGGCATCGAGATCCGGGCTCAGGATTGCACCTTGTCCGGTGCGGTCTGCATGAATTTGCTGCGTCATCCCGCATGGGGTCGGGCGCAGGAAACCTATGGCGAGGACAGTTGGCACATCGGGGTCATGGGCGCGGCGCTCGGCACCGGCGTCCAGGTGCATAATGTGATTGCGACAGTCAAACATTTCGCACTTAATTCAATGGAAAATGCGCGCTTTTTCGTTGATGTTCGGGTTGACGAGCGGACCCTTCATGAAATCTATCTGCCCCATTTCAAGTTCGCACTCGATGCCGGGGTCGCCACGGTCATGAGCGCCTATAACAAGGTGAATGGGGAGTTTTGCGGGCAGCACCGGCATTTGCTGACTGACATCCTACGTGGCGAATGGGGCTTTACCGGGTTCGTGCATTCGGACTGGGTGCGCGGTGTTCACAAGGTCTATGGGGCATCTGCCGGACTCGATCTCGAAAACCCGGAGCCACTGGTGTTTGGCGACAAGCTGATCAAGGCTGTTGAGGATGGCGTCGTCGAGCCCGCGGTTATCGATACTGCCTGTCGCCGGATTCTGGAAACCCAGTTCCGCTTTTCCACCGTCGAGGATCCGCTGCCGGCTTATCCTGAGACTCTTGTTGCCTGCGATGCGCACCGCGCGGTTGCGCTGGAGACGGCGGAAAAATCAGCTGTGCTGCTCGAAAATAACGGCGTTCTGCCGTTCGACCGCAACCGGATCAAGACAGTGGCGCTGCTCGGCCGGCTGGCGGCGATGGAAAATACCGGCGACAACGGGTCCAGCCGTGTCAGGCCCCCTTATGTCGTTACGCCATTGACGGGGCTTCAACGGCTGCTGGGCGAAGCCAATGTTCTTGTCGCCGACGAGAGCGATGCCGGTGCCGCGCGCGCGGCCGCAGACGCTGCCGATGCGATTGTCGTTGTCGTCGGCTATACGGCCGAAGACGAAGGCGAATATGTTCCCGGCGACCTCGCCCTTGGCCAGTCAGGCATCCCCGACGATGTTCCTGACGAGATCAAGGCCTATCGTGCCAGTCGGCCCAAGGCGATCGGCGGTGACCGGCTCGACCTCGCTTTGCCCGCCGACCAGATCCAGATGATCGAGACTGCTGCAATCGCGGGCAAGCCTGTCGTGGTTGTGATCGTTGCCGGTTCGGCGGTTCTGGTTGAAACATGGCGCGACAAAGTCGGCGCCATTCTTCAGACATTTTATTCGGGAATGGAAGGCGGAACCGCTCTGGCCAGCCTGTTGTTCGGTCGTGTGAGTCCCTCAGGCAGACTGCCGTTTACAGTTGCGCGCGATGCGGCGGATTACCCATTTTTTGATCGCGATGCCGTATCGATCGACTATGGCTACTGGCACGGCTATGCCAAGTTCGATCGCGAGGGCCGGGTCCCGCGCTATCCGTTCGGTCATGGCCTGTCATATGCCCAATTTTCCTATCGTGCGGTCCGCGCCGACCTGCGGGGAGAAAACGTCATAGTCAGTGTTGCCGTGACGAACACCGGCCGTGTCACAGCGGAGGATGCCGTGCTGTGTTTCGTCGGTTACCCCGGTTCGGTTCCGGATCGTCCGGTGCGGTCACTGCGTGGGTTCCAGCGCATCATGCTGGCGCCAGGGACAACGGGAATTCTGACGTTCGATATTCCGGTTTCCTCACTGCGCTGGCGTGATCCGGCCACACACACCTGGCGGCTTGAAGCTGGTATTCACCGGATCTCAGTCGGTGTTGCGCCCGAATGCCGGGTCGACACGACAATTGTCCTCTGATCGGCCATGCCGTGCCTCCGCAATGATCATGTCGCACTCGATATCGATCCGCTGCGTGGCGGGGGAGTGACCTGCTTTACCTGGCGTGGTCATGACGTGTTCCGGCCTGCGCTGCCCGGCAGCAAGAGTCCGTTCGACCTGTCAAATTTTGTCCTCGTGCCCTTTTCAAACCGGATAGCCGACGGGGGCTTCACGTGGCGTGGACAGCGCTGGCAGGTCGCGCCCAATTTTCCAGGAGACGGCGAAAATCATCCGATGCACGGATTCGGATGGCAAGCCGCATGGACGGTCACTGATCATGATCAGCATCAGGTGACGCTCTTGCATCAGCATGAGAGTCCCGAATGGCCGGGTTCCTATTGCGCGACGCAGCAATTGATATTGTTCGATGATGGCTATCGGCACGTGCTCAGCATCAGGAATCTTGGCACAGCGCCAATCCCCGCCGGTTTGGGCCTTCATCCTTATTTCCCGCGTCCCGGCGCGCGCATCGACGCCGCGTTCAGCGGGGTGTGGAATCCCGGACGCAATGGTTTGCCCGGTGGTCATAGCGCGTTGCCAGTCATGCCTGACTGGTTTTCCGGTACGCAAATCGACACGGTCTTTTCGGGCCGCAAAGGCACGATAGGGGTTCACTGGCCGACGCATAGCCTGTCGATCGAGCCGGATGCCGATCTTGGCCTGACAGTTGTCTACATACCGGCTGGCGCCGACTTTTTTTGCATCGAGCCGGTGTCGCACGCGACCGACGCGATCAACCGGAGCGAGGAGGCGGGTGGGATGCGCGCGCTTGCACCCGGAGAGATCTGGCAATGCGCGGTGCGGTTTCGACTGAACAGCATCGTCTGATGTGGCTCGGCATCGATCTTGGAACGTCGTCGGTAAAAGCGGTTCTGGTCGATGACGCGGGAACGACAGTTGCCGCTGCAAACGTGCCTTTGCCGATATCACGTCCGCATCCGGGGTGGTCCGAACAAAATCCGGAGGACTGGTGGCAGGCCGTGCAAAACGCACTTGCCGATCTTCCCGGCCAGTTGCGCGCCGCGGTCCGGGGCATCGGCTTGTCGGGACAGATGCACGGCGCTGTCCTTGTCGATGCGCAGGACCGGGTGCTGCGCCCGGCGATTTTGTGGAATGACGGACGCGCAAGTGCCGAATGTCGACTGCTCGAAACGCGGGAACCGGATACGTCCCGCATCACGGGCAACCGTGCCATGCCCGGCTTCACCGCGCCAAAGCTGTTGTGGGTGGCCGCAAACGAACCTGACATTTTTGGTCGGATCGCAAAAGTCCTGCTGCCAAAGGATTATCTGCGTCTCAGGCTGACCGGCTGCCATGCCAGCGACATGTCCGACAGTGCGGGCACGCTGTGGCTCGACGTGGCGCTGCGAAAATGGTCTGACGCGATGCTTGGTGCCTGCGGCCTCGACGAGAGTCAGATGCCGGAATTATTTGAGGGTAATGTCGTCACGGCAGCGCTTCGGCCTGATGTCGCTGCGCGCCTCGGCCTGCCGGTCGTGCCGGTTGCCGGTGGCGGGGGTGACAATGCCGCAGGTGCGATCGGTGTCGGGGCTGTAAACCCGGGTGACGGGTTTCTCAGCCTGGGCACGTCCGGTGTCATTTTTGCGGTCAGCGACGGCTATTGTCCCAATACGGCACAGGGCGTGCATTCCTTTTGCCACGCCATTCCAGACCGCTGGCATCAGATGGCCGTCACCTTATCGGCCGCAAGTGCGATCGACTGGATAGCGGGTGTCACGGGCTTTGCGAGCGTTGCAGAAGCGTTGTCCGCGGCGCAATCGTCCGAAAGGTTGACCGCCGTGCCGGTGTTCCTCCCCTATCTGTCAGGTGAGCGCACACCGCATAACGATCCGGATGCCCGAGGCGTGTTGTTCGGCCTGTCGCATGACAGCGATCCTGCCGCGTTGGTGCAGGCCGTCCTGGAAGGGGTGGCCTTTGCGTTTGCCGACGGGGCCGATGCCCTGCGCGCAGCAGGGACGACCATCGACCGGCTGACGCTGATCGGCGGCGGCGGCCGCTCGACATATTGGGCCGAACTCATTGCGACGGTGACCGGATGTGCACTTGACATCATCGCAGAGGGAGAGGCGGGTCCGGCGCTTGGGGCTGCACGGCTCGCTCGTCTGGCCGTCACGGGTGAGGGGGTCGACGCGGTCTGTGCGTCACCCGCTCTGCTTGCCACGATTGCACCGTCGCCCGCGCTGGCGGACAGGCTCGGGCAGCGGAAAGCCGTTTACCGACAGTTGTACGCGGATGTCCGACCACTTTTCGGTGCATTTCAGCAAAGCCTTTAAGTTTAAAATGGAGATCACCCGATGACTTACTTCTCGTCTGTTCCCCATATCTCTTATGCCGGACCCGCAAGCACGGACCCGCTTGCCTATCGCTGGTATGACAAGGACCGGCTGGTGCTTGGAAAGTCGATGGCGGATCACCTGCGCTGGGCGGTTTGCTATTGGCACAGCTTTGCATGGCCGGGGTCCGATGTCTTTGGCCAGGGCACGTTCGACCGTCCCTGGTCGCCGGGGCAGCCCGTGACGCGCGATCGCGCCAGGCTGAAGATGGACGCGGCGTTCGACTTCTTCGACCGGCTTGGTGCCCCCTATTTCTGCTTTCACGATGTCGATGCGATGGCCGATTTCGGCTCGGCGGCCGACTATGTCAGCGAACTCGCACTGACTGTCGATCGCATGCGCGCGAAAATGGAAGAAACCGGGGTCGGGCTGCTGTGGGGAACGGCCAATCTGTTCGGCCATCCCCGTTATGCAGCGGGTGCCGCGACCAATCCTGATCCGGAGGTTTTCGCCTGGGCTTGCCTTCAGGTCCGCTCGATGCTCGAAGCGACGCAGGCGCTCGGCGGGCAGAATTACGTGCTCTGGGGCGGGCGCGAAGGCTATGACACGATCCTCAATACCGACCTGTCGCGCGAACTCGACCAGATGGGCCGGTTCATGACGATGGTCGTCGAACACAAGCATCGCATCGGCTTTTCCGGCCTGATTCTCATCGAGCCGAAGCCGCATGAACCGACCAAGCATCAATATGACCGCGACACTGCGACGGTGTACGGCTTCCTCAAGCGCTATGGTCTTGAAAAGGAAATCGCGGTGAATATCGAGGCGAACCACGCGACACTTGCGGGCAATAGTTTCGAGCATGAAATCGCGACAGCCAATGCGCTCGGCATATTGGGGTCGATCGACATGAATCGTGGTGACCCGCAAAACGGGTGGGACACGGACCAGTTTCCCAACAATGTCGCCGAAATGACACTTGCGCTGTATCACCTGATCAAAGGCGGCGGATTTACGACGGGCGGTTTCAATTTCGATGCCAAGGTGCGGCGACAGTCGATGGATGCCGATGACCTGTTCCATGCCCATATCGGTGGGGTCGATGTCCTGGCGCGCGCATTGCTGAATGCGGCTGCGATCATCGAAGATGAATCGCTCGATCGCTTCGTCGCCGATCGCTATGCCGGGTGGGCGGGGCCGCTGGGTCAGCACGTGTTGAACGGCACGATGTCATTGTCCGATGCAGCCGACCATGTCCTGACCGAAAAGCTCGACCCCAAACCAAGATCGGGCCGGCAGGAAATGCTCGAAAACCTCGTCAACCGGTTCTGTTGAAGTGGCAAATGCGCTGGCGCTGCCGCTGGGTCGCCTTCTCGGTTACGGCATCGGGGATTTTGCGTTCAATCTCTATTTCACAACGGCCAATCTCTATCTGCTGCTGTTCTATACCGATGTGCTCGAACTCTCGCCGGCGACGGGAGGCTGGATTTTTGCCACAGCGCTGATCTGGGATGCGGCGATCGATCCGCTGATGGGCTATATCGCCAGCCGTACGAGCACGCGCTGGGGACGGTACCGGCCCTACATCCTGTTCGGCGCCATTCCGCTTGCTGCGTCATGGGTGCTGATCTTCGTTCCGACGGGGCTGTCTGGTGTCGCGCTCACCATGGCGGTGCTGGCGGCGCACATGATGTTCAGAACCTTCTATACAATCGTGTCGATGCCCTATCTCTCGCTGTCGGCAGTCATGACAAGTGACAGCCATGAGCGCGGCGTGCTGGCCGCGTTCCGCATGGTTGCGGCAACGTCGGGCGGCCTGATCATTGCCTTTTTCACGCTGAAACTGGTCGGCCTGTTTGGCGGTGGTGATCAGGCCCGGGGGTTTTTGTGGACGGCGATCCTGTTCGCGTCGATTGCGACGATGCTGTTCTGGACAACGTTCGCGACGACGCACGAAGTGATGCTGGACACCGCGGAACATCGGCCGGACATCCGCGCGATGGGGACGATGATGCGATCGAACACGCCGTTCTGGCTCGTCAGCGGATCGCTGCTGATGGGGTCGATGGCGTCGACATTCTTTGGCAAGTCGATCCCTTATTATTTCAAATATGCGGTTGGGCGCGCTGACCTGATCGGCCCGGCGCTGGCGTCGCTGACGGGCGCTGCGATGCTGAGCATTCCGGTCTGGACATTGGTGATGCGGCGCACATCAAAGCGGATCACGTCGCTCAGCGGGACAGCCTTTGCCGTCGTCGGCTATGCGTTGTTTCAGGTCCTGCCGGTGACCCGCCCCGACCTCCTGATTGCGGATCTCGCTTTCGTTGGCTTTGCCGCGGGGGCAAGCTATCTGACGTTCTGGGCGATGGTTCCCGACACTGTCGAATATGGCCAGTGGCGCACGCGGGTGCGAGCGGATGGCATGGTCTTTGGCCTGGTCTCGTTCAACCAGAAAGCGGCGCTGGGCCTGGCCGTGGGGGCTTTGGGCGAAAGCCTGTCGATGATCGGCTATACCGCCAACCGCGCACAGACGCCCGAGACGCTTGCCAGTCTCAAGCTGCTGATGGGCGTGGCCCCGCTTTCGTTTGCAATGGCGGGGGCCGCGTTCATGTTCTTTTATCCCATCGACCGGGCCATGCATGGTCGTCTGACCCGGGCTATCGCCTGGCGATCAAGCCGATTTCGACCGATCAGATCGCGTTTCGGACAATAATCAGGCAATCAACGCATCATGTCACGACCTGTCAGAAAGTCACATGGCCAGCATAACTGATGTAACGCTTTTGTCTCGATAGGCGATCATTGATCATCCGTATTGATTCGCAACGCCAATGATGGTTAGATGTGCATAGACGTTCACTCGCATGTACGCGAGACAGTCGCTTTTGTAGCGTGCCAACGATAATGATGCGTGTTCCTCGAGGTCGCAAACTCGAAGGATATACAAATGAAAAAAGCAGATAGCAGAGCGAAAAGCTGGCCATTGACCCTCGGGTCGCCTGCGGTCCGGTCTCCGGCCCCCATCTACCTGGTCCCCACAGAGCCAGCAGCGCAATTTTACCTGCCAAAGCTTGATCAGGTGATGTGGCTGGCGCGATCAGCGGAACTTGGCATCATCGCGCTTGATCGTTCGGGTCTTGTTATCGAGATGAACCTGGCAGCGCGTGAACTGATCGCGAGCAAGGACGGGCTGAATGTGACAGGACGGTCACTTGAAGCTTCGTCGCCAGCGGACAGCGCTGCGCTGGCCGAGGCGATCCGCGCGATCCTCGATGATCCAAAGCGGGCAGCGTCCAAGGCCAGCCCGGTGTCGGTGCTGCGGATTTCGCGGGCACGCACATCGTCGTTGCTGGTTGCCGTCATACCGAGCGGGCGACCGGATGGGGATGCAGCCTTTTGTGACCTTGCGGCACTGGTCATGATTTCGGACCCGGATCGCCCGCTTCACGAAAGTGTGCGGATGCTGTGCGAGCTGTATCGCCTGACACCGGGAGAGACGCGCCTGACCGAACATCTGATCGACGGTTTCACCCTTGCCGAAATTGCGGAAATCATGAATCTGAAACCGTCGACCGTGCTCGTTTATCTCAAGCAGATATTTGCAAAGACCGGTGTCAAGCGGCAGGCGATGCTCATTCGCCTGTTCCTGACAAGTCGCCTGCCGTTCAATTTTCCGGAAATCTATCCGATCGTCACGCGTGTGTCGCGCGTCTCGACAATCCTGCCCAAACGGCTCAATTCATAACGTCCGGTGACTTCACCTTTCGGCCATCCGCCGGGCGGTGGTTTGCGTCCTGCATAGGCCAGCCATGACAGCCCGCCCCGTTCGATAATCGATATGCGCTCGAACAGGAGCGTGCCCGAGGCCGCGCGAATTTCGAAGCGCTGACGATCGCCCGGCATTGCCCCCAGAACATCGGCCCACAACAATATGGGCGTGGTGGGCGTGTACGGTGGGACACTGCGGTCGCGATCGACCAGCGATGCCGATGGCGGCGCGCTTGCAAAGCCAACGGCGATAATCGCTGTCGGGCGATAGGTGAGGACCCGCGCCGCATCTGACGACCAGAGCCCATCCGGTGTTTTGTCCGCGGAACAGGCGGACGGTGGCGCACGCCCTGTAAAGGGGTCGATGGCATGACCATCATGACGTACCGTGAAATGCAGATGCGGGAATTCTGCATTTCCCGACATGCCGATACTGCCGATCGGGTCACCCGCGCTGACAACAGCACCGGGCCGGACACGCACCGTACCGTTGCGTAAATGGCTGTATTGGGTTTCCCATCCGTGTCCATGATCGATGACAACGGCATTGCCGGCGTCACGCCCGTCAAGGTTGCCACGGTCGCGGACATTCATATCGGGTTCGCCATCGCGGACGCGCAGCACCCGGCCAGACGCGGCGGCGACGACAGCGACACCTTTGCGCATCTCGGCCATCGTCCGTACGCGAATATCGATGCCGTCATGGCCATCGGTAGTCAGAGTGCCGCAACGATAATCGACGCGTTTCGGACCCGGATCGATGTCGACAAGTTTCTGAATCAGGCACTCTGCCTGCATTGCGCAAATGACCGGAAGGCCGAGGCGCAGCGCAGGCGCATCGGCACGGACGTTTCCCGTGGCTGATCCGGCAAGTGCGACCCAAAGGAGTTGCCGGTATGTCATTCAGGCTTCCCATAAAGAGTCGTTACGGAGTCGACAGTCCCAAAAAGGGACACATTCACCATCAAATAAACGTGATCATGTCATAACCGGCAATGCCCTGCGAAAAGGCGTTCAGGTCATCGATCGAATGCGCGCCGATCGTTTCGAACAGACCGTCCGAAATATCTGGCATCGTGACGCTGCCATGGTCACCAAAATGAAGAGTCATCGTCGATTCGACCGGATCAAATGTGACCCAGATTTCGTCGCTGTCGAAATGTGCGGGATCATCGACATCGAAGATGACGGTATCGCGGTTGGGCGGGCTGAAGCTGACGATATGGTCGTCGCCAAAATTGCTGTTGCCATCAAAGACAAAGCGGTCTTTTCCAGTGCCGCCTGACAATATGTCGTTGCCTGCCCCGCCGAACAGCCAGTCATTGCCGTCGCCCCCCCGGATGATGTCATTGCCGTCGCCCCCACCCAGCACGTCGTCGCCGTCACCGCCGGCCAGGACGTCGTCCCCCGCGCCACCGGCAATCACGTCATTGCCGGCACCGCCCTGAAGCCGGTCTGCGCCGCTGTCACCGCTCAGGTGATCATTGCCATCCCCGCCGTCGATGGTGTCGTTGCCCGCACCACCGGCAAGCATGTCATCGCCACGGCCGCCGAGCAGACGGTCATTGCCGTCATCGCCAGACAGCGTGTCATTGCCATCACCGCCGCTCATCTCGTCATCACCTGTGCCGCCGCTCAGCCAGTCGTCGCCTGCGCCACCGGACAATAGATCATTGCCGTCACCGCCGTCGAGTCGATCATTTCCTTCCCCACCGCTCAAGGCGTCATCGCCAAGTCCGCCCCACAAAGTGTCATTGCCGTCGCCGCCGAACAAACCGCCGATGATCGACACGTCGGGCGTCTGGATCGCATCGAGCTCGGCAAGAGTCAGCCCTGCATTGTCATGCCCGGCACCACCGACAAGGACATCGTCGCCCGCACCGCCGAACAGAAGGTCCCGACCGCTGCCGCCGTCCAGCATGTCATCGCCGTCACCGCCATCAAGCATGTCAGCGCCGGCGCCACCGGACAGCATGTCGTCACCGCTGCCGCCGAACAGGACGTCGAGTCCGGCGCCGCCGCTGATCACGTCATTGCCGTCGCCGCCGTCCACGACGTCATCCCCGTCACCGCCGGAAAGCTGGTCATCATCCGCCATGCCGAGGATGGTGTCTGCGCCGGATCCGCCATCAATCCGGTCGGCGCCCGCATCTCCGATCAGATAATCGGCGCCCGCAGCGCCTGCGATGATGTCATCCCCCTCGCCCCCGTCGATCAGGTCGTCATAGGCCGATCCCGTGATCCGGTCAGCGTCACCAAGCCCGAAAATCGACGCGCCAACGACGCTGTTCAGGTCGTCGCTGTCCGCTGTCCCGAATATGTCGATCCGGTCGGGCTGATCAATGACCGGTTCCGTCGTCGGCGTGTCTTCGGCAAGATTGGGATCGGGCGGCGGGGGCGGGGGAGGTGGTGGTGGCGGAGGCGGGGTGCTGCCACCGCCGGTGCCCCCCGTGCCGTTCCCCCCCGTGCCGTTACCGCTGCCTGTATCACCGCCACTGCCGGTCCCGCTGCCGCCAGAGCCGGTTCCTCCGCCAGAGCCACTGCCGCCGCCGGTGCCAGTCCCTCCGCCGCCAGTGCCAGTTCCACTGCCCCCCGTGCCGGTTCCTCCGCCAGTGCCGCTACCCCCCGTGCCGCTGCCCCCGCCGCTGCTTGTGCCACCACCCGACCCGCCCGTTCCGCCGCCACTGGTGCCACCCGTATCATGGCCGCCTCCCGTCGACCCGCCACCAGCCGCACCAGTCCCGCCGGTGCCTGTCCCACTGCCGCCGGTACCAGTACCAGCACCGGTGCCTGTACCGCCTGATCCGTTCGGGTCGCCGTTCGTGGGGCCCGGGCCAGGCACGGGATCGGGTGGTGACGGATCCTTGGGCACCGTGTCACCGCCGATGACGGGCGGGGGCGTTGGCGCGGGGGTGGTGTCCGGATCGACCGTGGCGTCGGGCGGACCGGTATCGGATGGCAAACCGCCGTCGTGCGGATAACTCGCGCCGGGGTCGAGCCGGATCGATGCACCATCGGGGCCGACATGCAGTGCCGATGATGCGGCTGCTGATCTTGGAAAGACAAAAGGATCGGGTGACGGTCCGGGCGCGAGTGTCGCTGCATCGCGGCCAAGCGCGGCAGAGGGCGCAACATCTGCATCGGCAGGCGCGCCTGTGCCGGGTGACCGCCCCCCCGGCATCTTGGGCTTGGCTGTGATGCTCACCAGGCTGACGAGCGTCACGGGGCCGACCACGATAGGATCGGTGACCATGTTTTGGTTCATTTCTCTGCTCACCGGATCATTGACGCCGATCCGGCATTGTTTTCACGTACCCTTACAAAGCCGTGATGTTGTCAGAGTGTGACACAAAGCGGGGGACCCATATTCCCTGTTGGGGACATTGCGCGTGGTGCCTGGCACATGCCCCATTTCGGGGCAGTGTTCGTGCCCGTCATACCGATAGTCCCCGGACACAAAAAGGGGGTGAGCAGCGGTCCGCTCACCCCCAGTGCAGAGGTCCGTTGAGTTAGTTCCCCCAATCGCAATTGGGGGAACTGCCTGCTCAGACGAACGTGATCATGTCGTAAGATGCGTTGCCCTGGCTGTAGGTGTTGATGGCATCGACCGAGTCGTAGAAACCACCTTCGGCAAGCGACGTATTGAGTGCGTCGGCGCCTTCCCAGAAGTCTTCGATCAGGACGCTGCCATTGGCACCGGTGATCATGACGTCGAGGGCATCGCCGTCGCCATCCCAGTCTGCGGTCACAACGCTGATGTCGTTATGATCGAAGCTGCCGGGGTTGTCGACATCGATGACAATCGTGTCGCGGTTGGCTAGGCTGAAGTCACGACCACCGTCGGGTGACTGGATCGTGTCGTCACCATAGTTGGCACCATCTTCGGTTTCGTTGTAGTTGAACAGGTCTTTGCCTGATCCGCCCGACAGACGGTCGTCGCCGGCACCGCCGGTGATCGAGTCATTGCCCGATTCGCCTTCGATATAGTCGTCGCCGCTGCCACCAAAGATGGTGTCGTTGCCAGTGTCGCCATAGATCGTGTCATTGTCGGCACCGCCATCGATATAGTCGTTGCCGCCATTGCCATGGATCGTGTCGTTTCCCGCTTCACCATAGATGGTATCGCGACCATCGGTGGACAAACCGATGACGTCACCACGGGTGTCCCCGTCGATCACGTCATTGCCGGCACCGCCATAGATGGTGTCATTGCCACGATCACCGGCGATGCTGTCGTCGCCAGCATCCCCGTACAGCGTGTCATTGCCAAGATCGCCGTTGATGACGTCGTTGCCGGCATCGCCATGCGCCACGTCATTTCCGGTGCCACCGGAGATCACGTCATTGCCCGTGCCGCCCGACAGCGAGTCGTCCCCGGCATTGCCCTGCAGGTTGTCGTCACCGGCATCGCCATAAACGGTGTCGTTACCGTCATCGCCCATGATGGTGTCGTTGCCGGCATCACCGTGGATGAGGTCCTGGCCTTCGTTGCCGTTGATGATGTCGTTGCCGTTGCCGCCATTGATCGTATCGTCATCGGTCTGGATGTCGTCGGGATCGGACGGATCGGAGAACGTGTCGCCATTGCCCTGGATGACGTCGTCGCCGTCGCCACCGTTGAGCAGATCGTTGCCGGTCTGACCCGCGATGATGTCGTTGCCGGCATCGCCGTTGACGGTGTCGTCGCCGTCGTTGCCGTTCAGGACGTCATCGCCGGTTCCGCCGCCGATGTTGTCGTTGTCGGCACCGCCCTGGACGAAGTCGTTCCCGGCACCGCCGCGAATGACGTCTTCGCCGGCATCACCGTCGATTTCGTCCTGACCGTCGTCACCGTTCAGCGTGTCATTGCCTTCGCCGCCATCAAGCTGGTCATCATCGGCACCGCCGCTGATGGTGTCGTTGCCAGCATCGCCAAACAGCAAGTCGTTGCCGTTGCCGCCGGTGATGATGTCATCGCCGCCCTGGCCATAGACCTGGTCGTTGCCGTCGCCGCCGTTGATGACGTCTGCGTCACCTTCTTCGGTGTCATATTCACCAGACAGGTTATAGGCATAATCGGCATCACCTTCGCGACCACCAACGGGATTTGCGCCGTTGCCGGAGCCCATGCCGCTTGTGGTGGTGTCACCAAAGCTGTGGCCGTTGTCACCAAACAGGATGTCGTCACCGGTGCCGCCATTGATCGTGTCGGACCCCATGCCGCCTTCGACATAGTCGTTGCCGGCATCGCCCGAAATATTGTCGATGCCGTCCTGACCAAACATGTCGTCATTGCCGGTTCCGCCCGTCATCGTGTCGTCACCGGTGCCGCCAACGACCTTGTCGTCACCCGACTGGCCATAAAGGGTGTCATTGCCCGAACCGCCGTGGATAAAGTCGTTTCCACCGCCGCCCCAGGCCGTGTCATTTCCCGACCCGCCCAGCAGGGTGTCGTTCCCGTCGCCAGACTGGTCGAGACCCGTGAAGGTCGCGGCGCCCGGTCCGGTGACGACGACGGCGGAATTGTCGCCGATCAGCGTGTCATTGCCGCTGCCACCTTCAAGGCGGTCATTGCCCTGACGGCCGACGACAACGTCATTGCCGTTGTCACCGTACATGTCGTTGTCGTAATTATTGCCGAAGACAAAGTCGTTACCGCCACCGGCACGGACGTTGTAAGGCAGGTTTGCGGTCGAAACGACCGTCTGAAGGTCGATCGTGTCAACCGCATTGGTACCCAGTACCTGGGCGCGGGCAATTGCCGCTTTTGGCGTTGTAGGAGTTGCCATTTTGATTTCCTCGCTTTTTATTGGGCGGTTGACTCACGCTTCGCTCTGCTCGACGCGCCCCCCGCATGGCGGAAATATGCCCGCCACAAAGCAAAGGTTAACGGGTGAGGATCGCTGCCAACATCCCTGCTTGGGGACATGCAAGTTATTGATAAAGAACATGTCCCTTGGTGGGGACATGGTCACGGCTGAAGATCAGGGTGCGGCTTTGATCGTTTGCGGCGTCAGGCTGCCAATGGTCGCCAGAACGGTGGCGCGCGCCACAAATTCATTGCGCAAGGCACGTTCGAGGGCGACACGTGCGGCCAGCAATTCATTCTGCGCGTCAAGCACATCGAGCACGGTGCGCGAACCGCCGACGGCTTCCTTGCTGACGCCAGATGCAGCGCGCTCATTGGCGGCGACGGCAGTGCGCGCGGCGTCGATAATCGCCGTTGCGGATTTCCAGCGCGCCCAGGCCACAGTGACTTCCTGAACGACGTCGCGCGCGGCCTGGTTGACTTGTGACATGCGCTGGTCGCTGACGGCCCGGGCACGGCGGATTTCGGCATAGTCGCGCCCGCCCTGAAATATGGGAACGCGCATTTCGACACCCGCATAAACCGCCGAACGATCCTCCGGCAGGCGACCCGTGAAAAGATTGGCAATGCCGCCCGTGATATAATCATAGCCGCCGACAACATCGACCGAAGGCAGCAATGCGCCGCGGGCAAAGGCAATGTTCTTTTGCGCCGCTTCGGCCGTGGACTTGGCAGCGGCGATACGCGGGCTTTCGGCCTGTGCTGTCGCATTCGCATCCTCAAGCGAGACCGGCATCAGGCCCAGTTCCGGGAGCGGCGGCACCGAATCGGCAGGCCGGCCGCTGACCGCTTCAAACTCGGCCGCGCTTTGTTCAAGTGCCTCGGTTGCCGACAGCACGCCCGTGGACGATGTGGCAAGACGTGCCGTCGCCTGGCTTTCGTCGGTCCTGGTGGCTTCGCCAAAAGACAGGCGACGGCTTGTCCCGCGGAGCTGGTCAGCGATGGCATCATATTGTTGTTGCGCATAGCCACGGATGAGACGATCGCGATGCACATCGGACGCGGACCGCAACAAGTCGAGCAGCACGTCCGAAATCGTCCCTTGCAATACCGCCTTTCCTGACGAAAGCTCGGCCTTGGACGAGTCAATTGCGTTTGACGTGCGAAATCCGTCGAAAAGCCTCAGGCGCGCTTCGACGCTCGCTTCTGCGGCTGTAAATGTCGTATCGCCCGTATTGCCGATAAGGTTCAGATGACGGCGCTGTGACAGGGCATTGGCTTCAATCGAGGGCAGATAACCACTGTGCGCGGCCGAGACACGTGCTTCGAGCGCGCGGACGGCGGCGCGCTGTGCTTCGATCTGGGGGTTCGTGTCGACAACGATTGCCGCAAGCTCTGGCATTGTCGTGCCATCGGCGCGCGCAACCGGGGCAAGGGCAATGAATGTCGCGGCAACCGTCGCTGAAACCATGGCGAAATGCCGCACGCTGTATCCCCTTGTCCTTTGCGAATGGGATTTGTGGGTAACTGGAGGGGCGGCGAATGGGAATATCCTCAAATGGGGACATACAAACAGGGGTGTAGACTCGCGCCGGGCCAAGACATAAATCTCTGGTATCGGGAAGTGGTGAACGTCCGTTTCATGTTCCGTCCGGATGGTTTCATCGGGTCGGAATTCAAACTCACCATTTCCGATACCCGGTGCAGAGCCGGGTTTATTTGACACAAAAAACAAAAAACTGGTCGCTTGGGTTTAAGTGTTACTCCAGCCAAAGTGAATCAGAATGTCCTTTTCCATGAACGTAGATTATGCCGTTTGCGAACCGGAGTCTGCGAAGTCATATTTTGCAACGCCTGCGCCGCTGGTCGGCGAAAAGACGCCTGAACCCTTTCATTCGCTGAGTTCTGATCTGGGCTGGCGGACCTATTTGAAAAATCTGGGTATCGAGGCTGCCATCGTCTCTTATGTCACGGCCGCGCCAGTTGCGGGGCGTCATGCCTATCTTATCGGCTTTGACGAGGCGCGTGAAAGTGCGCCGCTTGCCGATGCCCTGATCGCTTATGCAGAATATGCCTGGAAAGCGTGCCGGGACGGCGATGTTTTCACTTTTCGCATCCGGACGGGGCCAGTCTGCGAAGCGGCCGAACCTCATGGCATATCGCCTGAGTCCATCAGTTCGGTGGCCTTGGCCCGGTTCGATCATGTCGCCGCCATCCGCACGACGATCGGCGGTGCAATATTCAGCATCCTGCTGTTCCGGACACCCGATGCCGGGGCCTTCACGCCGGCATGCAAGCGCGTCCTGTCGGACGTGCTGCCCGTTCTTGCGCGGTCGGCGGCGGGTGATGTCGCCGCTGCGCGCAACGAACGCCATGCCAAATTGCTTGAAACCATGTTTGACCGGGTGTCGCTTGCCACGTTCCTTGTCGATGCGACGGGGCGGCCGTTATTCTGCAATGCAGCCGCCAGTACGATGCTGTCGGCGCGAACCCCGCTGTCGCGGTCGGCCGACGGGACGATCGTGTGCAGCACGACAACGGGAACGCGCGACTTGCGCGCAGCGATCCGGTCCGCAGCGACAGCAATGGACCCGGATCAGACGGAAATTGTCCTGCGTCTTGATACGCGGCTGGGCGAATGCCGTCTCGCTTTTGTCGTGCCGGCGGTGTCGCGCAGCGGGGATACGCTGTCGCGCTGTGCAATGGTGCTTGTCCATGCCCCGCACGCTGCGGCGGCACCGGCGACGGTGCTCGAAGCGCTTGGGCTGCTGCCGTCCGAACAGAGGTTCCTCAGCAATTTCCTCCGCGCCAGCAGTTTGAACGAAGCTGCGGAGGAAACCGGCCTGTCCGAGGAAACCGCGCGCACCTACCTGAAGCGGGTCCGGGCCAAGCTTGGCGTCCATCGCCAGATGGAACTGGCCCAGCTGATCTACGGACTGGTGCCGCCGCTTCGCCAAATTTGTCAGCAACCTGCCGATTAGGATGTTCCCCATGGCATTTGCAAAACCCTTTCGCCCCGGTCGGGGCCAGCCGCAGCCTTCGCTGCTGACCGAAATGCTGACCCCGCACCGGTCGCTGGCCGGCAAGCTCGTCATTTTCAGCGGCATCATCAACATCATGACGCTAACCGTGTCGCTTTACATGATGCAGGTTTATGACCGTGTGCTCACAAGCCAGAGCAAGGACACATTATTCTTTCTGACCGTGGCAACGCTGACGGGTGTGGCGTTGAGCGCGATGCTCGAAGGTGTGCGTCAGCAAGTTGCAAATCGTGTCGGCACCTGGGTTGCCCAGCAGCTTGGGCCCCGGCTGCTGACGCGATCGCTCGAACTGCGCCTGACGATGCCGAACACCCGGCTGGAAGCGTTGCGCGAGCTCGCGACGGTCAAGAATTTCATATCCACGCCGACTGTTTTCAGTGTCGTCGATATGATGTGGGTGCCGCTGTACCTCATCGTGATTTTTCTTTTGCACCCATTGTTCGGACTGATCGGGGGCGTGGGGGCAGGGGCCCTGTTCGGACTTACCTTTTTCAACGAACGGCGGACGCGCGGCGCAATCCGTGCCAATCAGGCGCAGGCGAGCGCCAACATGCAATATGCCGAAAGCCTTGTCCGCAACAGCGAAGTCATCGACGCCATGGGCATGGCAGGGGACACGGTCGACCATTGGGCGCGCGGTTATCTTGAAGAAACCGATGCGGTCGATGAAACGCAGAGACGGGCCAGCCGTGTGCTCGCGACCAGCAAGTTCATCCGCTATGTCATTCAGATCATATTGCTCGCCACTGGTGCGCTGCTGATCCTCGACCTGCAGCTGACCGGTGGCGCCATGATTGCGGGGTCGATCATCGTCGCACGTCTGCTGGCGCCGATCGAGGCGTCGATCAGCTATTGGAAGCAGTTTGTGCTGGCGCGTCACGCCTGGCAGCGCCTGTCCGAATTCTTGACCTTGCCACGCCCGCGGCCATCGGAAATGGCGTTGCCCGCCCCGACGGGTGCCCTTGCGATTCAGGCGCTCAGCTATGTTCCCCCGGGCATGAAGACAGCGGTTCTTCGCAACGTCAGCCTGCACATCGCTGCCGGTGAAATGCTGGCGATCGTCGGCCCGTCGGCATCGGGCAAGACAACATTGTCGCGCCTGCTCGTCGGTGTTCTCAAGCCATCGGGCGGGCATGTCCGGCTGGACGGTGCCGACACGTTCGACTGGAAACGGTCGGATTTCGGGCCGCATGTCGGGTATCTGCCGCAGGATATCGAACTGTTGCCCGGATCGATCCGGGCGAATATCGCGCGGTTCCGCCGCGATGCCACGGATGCAGAGGTTATTGCGGCGGCCAAACGTGCCGACTGTCATGAAATGATCCTGCAGCTTGAAGATGGCTATGAATTCCGGCTGGGCGACGGCGCCTTGCAGCTGTCGGGGGGGCAGCGGCAACGGATCGGCCTGGCGCGGGCGCTGTTTGGCAATCCGAAAATCATTGTCCTCGATGAACCGAATTCCAGCCTCGACAATCGCGGCGATGCGGCGCTGATGGAAACGCTGCGGATGCTCAAGCAGCAGCAGGTTACGACGGCGGTTGTTTCGCATCGGCCCAATCTGCTGCGCCTGGCTGACAAGATTGTCGTCCTGCAGGAAGGTCGTGTCACGAACTTCGGGCCGACGCGCGACGTCATGGCACAGCTGGCCGGACAGCAGCCGCCGCGACGTCCGCAATCTCCATCCAAACAGCCACCGCCGCTTGCAAATGGGAAAAGCCGCCCGGTCGTTCATTCCATCCCCGCCGAATAAGGGACTGACAGTCATGAATGCGCCTATCACTATTCGCCCCACGGACATTGATGTCCCGCGCAACGCTGTGGTGCCCGTGCATTTCCCCGATGCGCCGGCGGTTAACCATATTTTGCGGACAGCCTATTGGGCACTTGGTCTGTTTGTCGGCTTTTTCAGTCTCTGGGCCATTTTTGCCCCGCTCAACAGCGCGGCAATCGCACAGGGCGTGCTGCGATCCGACGGCGGCGGCCGCAAAGTTGTCCAGCATCTCGAAGGCGGCATCATCCAGCGCATCGCCGTCAAGGAAGGCCAGCGTGTCAAAGCGGGGCAGGTGCTGGTCTATCTCGACAATACGGCCAGCGGCGCACGCGATACGGCGCTGCAAACGACATATGACACGCTCCTTGCCCAGGACGCGCGGCTGACCGCAGAACGCACGGGCAGTGCGCATGTGACTTATCCGTCCGAACTGCTCAACCGCGGCAAGGATGACAGCGTGAAATCAATCATCGCCGCATCCGATGCCGTCTTTCGTGCACGGCGTCGTGCCATGGGCGAACAAATCTCGATCCTGCGGCAGCGTGTCGGCCAGTCCAGTGCGGAAATGGCAAGCACAGGCGCGCAGGTCGAGGCGCTTGGCAGTCAGAGCAAATTGCTCGACGAAGAAGCCCGGGGCGTCCAGACGCTGGTCGATGAGGGGCTGGAACGCAAATCGCGCCTGCTCGCATTGCAGCGGCAGCAGGCGGCGACGATCGGACAGCAGGGGCAACTGATGGGAAATCAGGCCCGGATCCGTGATACCGTTGGCGAAACCCATGCCCAGATGGCGTTTCTGCGCAGTCAGATGGTCACCGACGCCGCAGCGCAACAGCGCGATGTCCAGGCCAGTCTTGCTGACATGGTGGAAAAACTGAACGTCAGCCGCGATATCAGCAGGCGGCGGCAGATCGTGGCCCCGGTCGATGGCACTGTCGTCAATTTGCGCATGGTGACGCCCGGCGGCGTCGTCGGTCCCGGACAACCGATCCTCGATATTGTCCCTGCGAACGAAAAAATCGTCGTCGTTGCACGATTGAAGGCAAATGACGTTGATGTCGTGTATCAGGATCTGCCCGCGGAAATCCGGCTGACTCCGTACAAGGCACGGACCATGCCGATGCTGCATGGCACGGTCCGTGAAGTCAGCCCCGATGCTACGTATGATGACAAGACCAACACGCTCTATTACGAAACACAGATTGTTCTGGACGTGAAAGAACTGAGGCAGCTCAAGGACATCCGGCTCGTCTCCGGCATGCCTGCCGAAGTGTTCATCAACCTTGGGTCGCGATCCTTACTTCAGTATCTGATGCAACCGGTCGTTGACAGTTTCCGGCGCGCATTCCGCGAAAGTTGATGTTACATGGCCGCATAATAACGCCGATATGGGATTATTTATTATTTATAAATAACCGTATATCCATCATGTGATGGGCCGATATGTTGACCAGTGCATTTCGAACCCGATTGCTTTAGCGATACGGCGCAACGGGCCTTGCGGTGACTCGTTATAAAAGGGGTTCCCCGTGATCGAGCCATTGCGCGGCATCAAAGTGATCGAAATCGCGGGACTTGGCCCTGCGCCGTTCGCCGGTGCGTTCCTTGTCGAACTGGGTGCCGACGTCACGCTTGTGCAGCGTCCCGGAGCCAATGCGCAAAATGGCATGATGACGCATGGCAAGACGATCGTCATCCTTGATCTCAAGAGCGACGCAGGCCGTGCCGAATTGCTGTCGCACGTCGCCACGGCCGATGTCCTGATCGAGGGGATGCGCCCCGGCGTGATGGAACGCCTCAGTCTCGGACCCGATGCCGTCGCCGCCGTGAACCCGAAGCTTATTTATGGACGGATGACGGGCTGGGGACAGGACGGGCCGCTCGCGCAGGCTGCGGGTCATGACATCAACTATATCGCTTTGTCAGGTGCCCTCTGGTATGCGAGCCAGCCCGGTTCGCCACCGCTTACCCCACCGACGCTGATCGGGGATATTGGCGGGGGTTCGCTTTATCTGATGATCGGGATCCTCTCTGCGTTGCTGCATGTCCGCGCGACGGGACAGGGGCAGGTCATCGATGCTGCCATCGTCGACGGCTCGGCGCATATGATGAACCTGCTGCATTCGGTCGCGCCGGTTGGAAGGGAGGCCGAACGTGGTCAGGGCCTGCTTGACGGACCTCATTGGTACAATAGTTATCTGTGCAGTGACGGCAGATATGTGACGATCGGTTCACTCGAACCGCACTTTTACGCACTGCTGCTCGATGCGCTCGGCCTCACTGGGGACGCGGCATTTGCCGATCAGATGAACCGGTCGGACTGGCCTGCGCTCACGGCGCGCCTTGCTGCTATTTTCAGGACCCGGAGTCAGGACGAATGGTGCGCGATGATGGAAGGCACCGACATCTGCTTTGCGCCCGTCTTGTCGCCTGCCAATGCCGCGCAGCATCCGCATATGGTCGCGCGCAACGTCTATGATCGTCACGATTCCGGTCTCAAGGCCGCGCGCGCGCCCCGATTTCGCGATTTGACCTAAGTCAGTCTCGCATATCCGGAATTAAGTATCGTGTCCCCGTAATAGGGTCCGTTACCGGCGTCCGAGGCCCAGTGCGCCGAGTGAATTCTGGTCGAATTTCAGGCGGAGCGTCAGATAGGGGCCGCTGCGTGTGTAGCGGGTATCGCCATAGTCGCGGTCGTTGAAACCGACGACGTTGTAGCCCACGGTGATATAGCTGTTTTCGAACGGTGACAGGCTGATCGAGGGGCCACCCGAATAGCTGATGGCGCGGCCACCCGTGCTTTCGCGCACGGTGCCGGCGAGGCCGATATCCACTGTTTCGCCCAGGTCAAAGCGGATGTCTGCACCCACGACGTTCGACCAGCCCGACAGGTCGTCCCGGTCGATCCGGTCCGACGTGTAGCGGCTGCCCCAGAACAGCGAGACTTCGCTGCGCCCGAGGTAACGTCCTTCGGCTTTGGTGACGGGGGACCAGTTGACACTGATACTGTTGATGATGCGTGACGCACTGGCGTTGCCCGTGACGAGCGACGGCGCGCCACCAATGGCGCCGGGCAGTCCCGTAACGGCGTTGGTGACGGCATCGCGGCGCAGCTCAAGCTTTTCGAGCCAGGCCCAGCGGCTGTCGTCCGGGCGATTGGCCCAGCTCAGGGCAAGCGATGTCGATTCCGATGTCTGGCCAGCGGCTTCATTGGCGCGGAACCAGCCGAAGGCGCCGCCAAAGGCCTGACCCTCGCCAAGCTGGCGCAGGACGGACAGGTTGAGGCCATAGCGATCAGTCCGGTTTCCGGCACGTGCCTCGATGCGGCCAGCAAGGCTCCAGCGGTCACCGCGATAGCTGGCCCCGGCGGTGACAGCCGTGAAATCTTCGGTCAGCGTGCCGTCGCTGCCGATGAAGCCGCCCGAGCTGACCGGCTGGGCCGTGGTCAGCACCCGGGTGCGATCAATGCCGTTCAGAGTCTTGTTGCCGTCGAGCGTGACATCGACAGTCCAGCGCTTGCCGATCGGCAGCGATTGCGACAGGCCGTACGCCGCAAAGCTGCGCGGGCCATATTCGGCGATGCTTTGCTGATTGAGGCTGGTGACGATGTGGCCCCCGGCCCATGGCTTCACGTCAAAGCCGACCCGTGCGGTGCGGGCGTCGATGGTCTGGCCCTTGGCGATTTCATAACTGCCGACAATGGCGACGGCAGGCGTCACGGCAAAGCGCGCGCTGGCACGGTGACGGGCAGGCACGTCGATGCTTTCGTCCTTGCCGCCGATTGCGAATTCGGTCTGGGCGTCGAGTTCGAGCCGGTTGTCCATGAAACGTCTGGTCGCGCCAAGCTGGGCAATGCGCGACTGGGCCGTGCGGCCATCGGCCAGACGGTCATTGGCAAATGTGATCCCGGCGCGCAGGTCAACACCTTTTGCCCGGTATTCGATGCGCGCCTGCCCGGCCTGGCGCCGCGCGATGCTGGCCAGATAATCTTCCTGCCACGCGCTGCCGACAAGCGACAGGTCCGGACCAAAGCGAAGCCGCCCGTCAAACCCATATTTGCGCGTGCCGGTTTCCGACGTGTTGAGCTGACCCACCCCGAACCCGGACTGCTGTTCGCGGGCATAGGCGAGAATATCATATTTGGGGCCGTGATGTTCGGCTTCGACCAGCCAGGCGCTGGCGCTGGCGTCACCTGTCGTCGGTGCGATTGCGCCGCTGCGTGCACTGGCGGTGCTGTGTGCGAATTCGGCGCGGACTTCGGTCTGGGCATTGGGTGTGTAGCGCATGTCGACGCCGCCGACATTGGTTCTGGCGGCATCGCTTTCGTCGTGGATCGCACTGGCGCCGACAACAAGTGTCTTGGCGCTGTTGGTCCAGGTGGCGCGCCCGCCGGCGTTGGTGACGCGCTGACCGATGCCGTCGACTTCATAATCGACAATGATGACCTGCGGGTCGAGCAGCGAAGAGCGGCTGAGCACGGGATCGCGAAACCGCAACGTGCCCGCGACATAATCGATGTCATAATCGATATGGCGGGTCAGCGCACGGGTTTCGACAATCCGGTTCGAACGCAGCCGGTCACGGATTTCAATCGTGATGCGCTCGCTGTTGGGCAGGATGTCACGCGCACCAAGCTGATAGGGACCGGTCAGGCCGTTGCCCTGGATTTCTTCACGACGGTGGCGGTAGGGCGTGTCGGCGGCAAATGCAGTCGCGGCAACATGTTCGTTGCGATATTGCGCCTTCACGCCGTTGAAACTGCGCACATAACGCGTCAGTTGCGGTTCGACCATGCCGGTTTCAAAATCGCCGAACAGGGCATAGAATTGCGGGCGTTCCAGCCGGACATAAAGTTTGCGGACCGATGCGGCATCGTAGCGGCGTTCGCTGCGATCGGCATAGATTGTGTAATAGCTTTGCGGATCAATGACGCCACCGAAACGGCTTTCGTCCTGACGCTTGTCGCTGTCGTAAGCAAGAGTCAGCAGCCATTTGCCCTTGAGCCGGCCCTTGGCATACAGCGCGATGCGGCCGTCGGTCAGCCAGTGGCTGCCGTTCGCGCCAACCCCTTCAAGCCGACCCTTGAGTGTATTGAAACCGACAGTGCCCGCCGCAAAGCCGACGACGGTCCATGGGCGATTGCCGGGTTCGAGCCAGCTGTCGATGCGCTGCGTGCGGGCCACCTGGCCGTCGCGGAACGGCAGGGTGATCGACAAGGCCCCCGACGCTGTGGTCGGTTCGAGTTCGATATAGGCAATGCCGTCTTCGCCCTCCACATGCCAGACGGGGCGGGCACGTTCCAGACCGGCGAGCTGGCGCGCGGCCTGTGCATCGGCTTCGACAGCGGGGAAATAGGGAGCGGGGACTGCGAAGTCACCGACCAGGCCGTGGTGCACGGGGTGGCCGTCACGATCAGTCAGGCGCACGGCAATGACAGGGCGCGTCACGCCGTCTGCGATCAGCACCGATTTTTCCCGGACAAGCGCGGCATTCATCGGGTTCGAGGCATAGTGCACGGTGCGGTCGAGCCGGTCGACAACGACGCCATTGGCATCGCGCACTTCGGCGGTGAACCGCGTGTCATGATCGCCAAGGTCGAGCGAGCGCCACACTGTCACGGCAATGCTGCCATCGCCATTCTTGCGCGTCCCGTCGAGCGTGAGCGGGCTGACAGCTTTGCCGTTCGAGAACAGGGTGACGGTCTGACCGGGCAGATGCTTGATTACGACGCGCACCGCCTTTGTCCGCGGATTATGATCGGGTGCCGGAAACAGCCAGGCGACACCGGGGGTCTGCCCGTCGAACCAGTCGCGGTCCGCACCGGCCGCTGCGGCCTCGCCAGCGGGTTTGGGACGGGCAGGGGCCTTTGCCGCACCCAGCGCCGGGTTGACGCCCGCCTGTGCCCGGAAATCGACACGGATCAGCGCACCGCCCTGTCCCTCGACAAAGCGCGAGATCGGGCTGCCACCCGCGCGCGCATTCAGCGTGCAATTGGCGGGGATCAGGCTCGGCCCCAGTGTCGACGGGTCCATCTGGACGACATGGGTGCCGGGCAGGACCCCTTCGAAATGATAGCGTCCATCGGGATCGGTGACGGCATAGCTGCCATCTTCGAGCATGACCCGGACACCGCCGATGCCGTTCGCGCTGTCGGGATCGACCGTGCAACCGCCATCAGTGATGCGGCCGATGATCGTCATCCGGTCACCCAGCGTGTCACGGGCGATGCGGACCATGGCGTCTGCGACCGCGCTGACCGTGCCCCGGCTGTCGCGCGCCTGTGCCCGGTTCATGGTCTGCCCGGCAGGTGCGTCGGGACGCACTTCGAGAAGATAGGTGACCGTACCAGATGCGCGGGCAGCCAGCGGTGGCAAGGTAATTGTCAGGTCATGACCGTCGCTACTAACCGAATAGGATTGTATTGTTCCATTATAGCGAACCGAATTCAATTTCAGGCGCATGGTCGCGGGCAAATGATCCGTCACGGTCACGATTCCGGTTGCGCGAAGGGCGTCGCCATTGGTCACGACGATGCGGTACTGCACGGCATCGCCGGGGACCGCCACCGCCGACGACGCGGTCTTGCGCAGTTGCAGTGCCGCACCGGGCTTGTCGACGGGCACATCGACACGCACCGGCGCAGGATCATTGACGACAAATGGCTGTCCGTAAGACCCGGCGATCAGCGTGAAGGGCAAACCGTCAGGACGCAGCAAACCGGCCAGTTCGGCCGGTGACGAAAGCGACGGTGCAGTGTAGGGCGTCGGGGGCTGGACCAAAAGCCGGTATCGCCCGGGCCTGACAAAGGGAAAGCGATAATCTCCGACCGGAAAGCGATAGACCGTACCGCTCGCGTCGGTGATGGGCAGGCCGTCGGTCGTGATCGTCGACGGAAAGCTCGAAATCGCGTCATCACCGAATATCGTGGCGGGCAGGCCAGTGGCATCGTCGACCAATGTCACGCGCACGCCGCCGACCGGCTTGCCGTCCGCACTGTCGAAAACGACGCCATAGGGGTCGATGAGGACGTCGATGGGTGTGCTGGCGATCGAGGTTCCGTCCTGCACGCGCGTCGTGGCGAGTGTCAGGTTGTCGCCGGGGTGCAGCGACAACTGGCAATCACCCTTGACAGCCTCAGGAGGAACCGCAGCGGTACGAATTACGCCAACAAACAGGTTCGTATTGGCGCCAGTTTCCTGCAAGATCAGGGTTTCGGCGTCGCCGGTCGGCGTCGTCAGCGTGACGGAAAGAAAATCAACGGCGTCGGCGCGGATATTGTCAGCCGCTGATGTGATGCCGACGACAAGTGGTTCACCGGCACGGATCTGGTCTGTCTGCTCGACACTGGCGGGGTCGCGGCGGGTGTTGGCGAATGCGCCTTCAAGAATGACGGGCACGTCCCCGCCGCTGCCGCGACAGATCGTGGTCGGCACAGGGAGCAGGGTTGCGCCGGCATCGCCCGAAAACTGGAATGTCGACAATGACAATGTGGTCGGCGGACGTTCGACGACAAGGTCGACCTTGTTCGAATCCTTGACCAGCGTGGTGGCACCGACCTGCCATGCGATCGTCGCAGTGTTGCTGATCGTCTGGGCATGAACGGGCAATGCCGCCACTGCAAGCAGGGCGGCAAGGGGGGCCATGATGGCCTTCAGATGGTTAACCCCAAAACGCATAAAAAAAGTACCAGAGTGGATGGCGGGTCACAGGATTGCGAACCCGTCACGCCACCCGTCAGTTTACGATTGCCTGAAAATAAACGGCATTATTTGTCCCCGCCAGGATCGGGTTCAGCGTACCCGATGCAACATTCTGTCCCGTGATTGTCCCGCCTGCGGCGCCCCCCGAACACACGCTTACGACCGCCGTGCCGTTGATCCTGAGCGATCCTGCGACAATGCTGAGCGTTGCGGGAACCGGATCGGTTATCGAAACACCCGTTGCGGTGGCGCCGCCAACGGCATTGGCAACGATGATGCAATATTCGATTGTCGCGCCGGGAATGAATTTGGCGTTGACCGCGCTGTTGAAACCGTCGGAAATGACGCGGTTGACTTTGGTCACTGACAAGGCGGCGGTGGAAACGGTATAATCATCCTTGGCCACGCCCAGCCCATCTGCCGCGACATTGAGCGTGTCATAGGCCGTGTCGGCAAAGACCGTGTCGACGGCTGCGGTATTCGCGCCGGTCGTGTTCGCAGAAATGGCGCCCTGCGCACCAGCGGACCCGCCATCACGCGCCTGCGCGGTTAACGTTACGGCGGCAACATCACCGGTCACCTGTCCGCCCGGTATATTTGCGACGGCAAAGACCGTGCGCGACGTGTCGGCCAGCACTTCGTCGAGATAGGTGATGGCCTGATCGATGCCCGCATCATAGACGCCGTTCAGGTTGGTATCGGCGAAAAGTCCGGGAGTCGTGACATCGAACGTGTCGGTATTGCTGTGCGCGCCCGGTCCACCGACCTGTTGCGTCAGGCCAAGTCCGAAATCGAGCGTTGTGTTCGACGTGTTGCTGACCGTGAATGTAGTGACGGCAAGCAACTGGCCTGGCGCGACCGTTGTCGTGGCAATTGGTGCGCTTTCATCGACGCGAAAGACGATCTTGCGGTCGACCACGAATGTGTTGGGGGTGTTCGAAACCGTCGGTTGCGTCACGCCACCAACTGCATAAGTGACTGTCGCCGTGTTGGACACCGTCGATCCAGAGACCGTTCCCGCAGCGCGCGCCGCCACTGGCACCAATAGCGTCAGCAGGCTGGTCCCCGCCAGCAGTGTCATAGTGCGCATGATCGGCTCCCCTTTGAAACGGCCAAACGGCGTCCCCGTCTCCGCAGAGACAGGAACGCCGCGAGCAGACACACACCCGAAAATCCCCCGATTTCGGATGTGCGACGCATCAGTTTATCGTTGCCTGGAAATAGACGGCGACATTGGCGCCGGCAGCAATATTGTTGAGCGTGCCCGACGATACCGTCTGGCCCGCAACACTGCCGCCTGCGACGCCGCCCGAGCAGGTGCTGCCCGATGCCGTGCCGTTGATGCGCAGCGATGCCGGAATGATCGTCAATGTGCTGGGAACCGGATCGGTGATCGACACGCCCGTCGCTGTCCCGCCGCCCGCTGCGTTGGCAACGATGATGCAATATTCGATCGTGGCGCCGGGAATCATCTTGGCATTGGCGGCATTGCCGCTGGCGATCGTGTTGATCGGATCCTCGATGACGCGGTTGACCTTGTTGACGGTGATTGCGGCGGCCGAAACGGTGTAGTCGTCCTTGGCCACGGCAAATCCGTCCGATGCGGTGTTCAGAGCATCATAGGCGCTGTCGGCAAGGACAGTGTCGACACCCGCAGTGTTCGCACCCGCAGTGTTGGCGGCGACCGCACCCTGCGTTCCGCTCACGCCACCGTCGCGCGCCTGTGCTGTCAGCGTGACAGCGGCGACATCGCCCGTGACCCGGCCCGACGGAATGGCTGCGACGACAAACACGGTGCGTGAGGTGTCAGGCAGAACTTCGTCGAGATAAGTGATGGCAAGATCGGTCCCGGCATCATAAACGCCGTTGCCGTTCGTGTCGGCATAGGTCGTCGGCGTGGTCACGTCGAAATTGTCGGTGTTGCTGTGCGCGCCAGGGCCGCCGGCCTGCTGCGTGACAGCCAGGCCAAAGTCCATCGTCGCGTTCGACGTGTTCGACACCGTGAAGGTGGTGACGGCAACCGCCTGACCCGGCGCGACGGTCGTCGTGGCGATCGGTGCGGTTTCGTCGGCACGGAACACGACTTTGCGGTCGACCGTGAATGTGTTGGCGACGTTTGAAATCGCGGGCTGTGCGGTGCCGCCAACCGAATAGCTGACAGTCGCAACGTTGGAAATAACCGATCCCGACGCCGTACCGGCCGCAAGTGCGGACGTGGCACCAAAGGCCGACAGTGCGATACCACTGGCGCCTGCCAGCAATGTCATGGTCCTGGTCATCTTACTCTACTCACTTCCTGGTCTCAAAAGTGCCTTTCCCCACCCGTCGGCACTGAAAACGGGTTGCAGCTAGCGAACGACGCCGCGAAAACTTAACTTGCCGGCCGCTCCGACCGGGATTGGCGATTTCATGGCCCAGCGGACGTGCGTGACATCTTCGGGATATGCGGCCCGCACGCTGCCGTCGGCCTTGCGAACCTTCAGCGTGGCGAGTGTGCCCCACGTCCGGCCGCCGTCGATCGACACGAGCGCGCCCGCGTCGCCCGTGCCCTGATAGGCAACGGCACCCGGCATCGGATTGGTGACGACGAAATCGGTTGCGGGCTTTCCGCCCAGATTCTTGTAGGCAAGAACAAAGACCAGCTTGTCACCGGGAACCACGACGCGCGGTTCTTCGAGAATGAGGCGCGCATGGCCGTCGGCTTGCGGCACCGATTTCTCGACAAACACACTGCTCGTCAGCGCGACATCATTGGTCGCCTGCGCCGCAACTGGAACCATAAGCGCGAAAAGGGCGAGAAGGAGTTTCATGGGGGGAATCCTTTCCATCAGAGTCAGTTGATTTTTACTTTGAAGGTCACAGTGCGGGTCTGACCGCCGACAACGGTGCCGAAACGGACCGCCACGCGGTTCGTCGCAAATTCGCCGCTGTCGGCATCAGTGATGTCGGTGACCGGCGCTGATTGCGACGTGATCGTCCCGGGAACATAGGTTGTGCCAGCGGGAACCGGATCGCCGACGGCAAGATTGGCCAGCGATCCTGATCCCGTCACGGTAGCGACCAGCGTGTAGGTGATGATGGATCCGGGGACTGACTTGGTTCCGCCAAAAGGATCGGCAACCGCGGCGCTTTTCACAAAGCTGACGGTCGCGGTGTTGATGATGTAAAAGCCCTTGTCGCGGCCAAGCGCTGTGGTGCTGCCGACAATGGCATCGCCGCCGCCCTGTCCCTGGCCGGCAAATGTCGTGCCGGGTGTGCCGCTTCCGGTAATGGCGGTTGCCGTCAGGTCGGTCTGGCCGCGCTGGCCATCTGTGGCTCCGACAGGGACCGTCGACAGGACAAATATTTTTACCGACGTATCAGGCGCAAGCACAGGATCGTTCGATCCGGCGTTGTACACCGTGTCGACTCCAGGATCATAAACGCCATTGCCATTGCTGTCGATGACAAGCGAGGTCGTCGTCGGGTCAAATGCATCGCCACCGATGGCATTGATCGGGGCAAGCCGGAATGCTTCCGATCCATTGCCGGTATTGGTGACGGAAAAAGTCAGGACCTGGTTGGTGGCGCCGGGCAGGGCCGCGACATCACCGGGGTCGGCCGACGCGACCTTGACGTCAAGCAACTCATCGACGCGGATGTCGACTTTGTTCGATGGCACGTTGACGAGATTGCCGCTGCCGTCGGTATAGGTCGCGGTTGCGGTATTGCTGATCGTGGTGCCTGCCGCAGTCCCGACGGCATGTGCGGGGTGGGCAAAGACGATGGACGCAGTCGCGACGACGAGTGGCGCGATATGCCCCATCCGTACGTTCAAAATCGACCAGCCGGCCCCCAAAGTCATTGCAGTCCCCATAGGAATTTTGCTTCGAAATGGGGTATGCGCGCCAACTAACCAAAAATTCGTTAACGCCAATCTGACAAAATGACGTCAGCCTCGGTCGATGGAGACAGAGAGCGGTTGCTGCCTGCAAACGATTGCTGACTGCCATGAATTTGTTAATGTGAAAGGCCCGATTTTCGCCATTCTGACGTCAAAATTCGGTGGGGCCAGGTGCAATGGCCGGTTTCCAGCCGCGCCTTGACAGTCACCGGGGGGTCGCTTAACAGCCGCGCCTTCACGCATTGATGCGGGTGTAGCTCAGTTGGTTAGAGCGCCGGCCTGTCACGCCGGAGGTCGCGGGTTCGAGCCCCGTCACTCGCGCCACTTTTTCTGGCCAGGTCCTGACTCTATTCATGTGGCCCCAGTTCCATCCAGCGAAGCAGCGGTTTGAGCGGGATGATCCAGACTGTTCCGAAAACTCCGAAAAACAAGGCTTGCAATGGCCAGGCCATCCGGATCACGACGGGCGTGGCGATGAGTGCGATGACGGCCCATCCCGTGATCAGGAGCAGGATGATGCCCATGCCAGCGGGTTTGCGCCAGCTCGGCGGGCCTAACGGGGTCGGCATCGGGTCAAGTCCTTCACATGGAAACTGGTTTCGGTCAGGATGGCATCCATCGCCACGTCCCACGGCCGGGCATCGATATGATCGAGCCGTTGCACGTCCCAGGCAATGCCGATGCGCAGCGCACGCGGATGTGCGGCCAGATAGCGGTCGTAATAACCGCCACCCTGACCGATGCGGTTGAAGGCATGATCGAACCCCAGCATCGGCACGAGGATGAGGTCCGGTTCAACCCGCTCAGCCGTCGCGGCGGGTTGCTGTCCGCCCCACAGCGTCGTGTCGAGCGGATCACCCGCAGACCAGCGATGAAACGTCATCATGCGATGACCCGGCGCGACAACGGGGAATGACGTGGCCTTTGACGTCAGCCGGGCGGGATCAGGCTCTCCGCCACAGGGAAGATAACTGCCCACCGAAGATGCGGCGTTCAGCACGTCGTCGAACAGGGCCGACCGCCTGAATGCGGCTTCGTTCCGATTTTCTGCGTTATCTGCACTATACTGTCGCTGCTGCCTTAGTTTTTTACGCAATAAATTCAGCGATGTTGGCGGGACCACCATGGTCGTTTGCTCCGAATATCCTCTGACGCCAGAAACGTCAGGTGGGAACCATATACGCAGGCCAGGGCCTGAACAGGGACAGTCCCCCAGGATGAATAATCGCCTCAGGGATGTTCAACGAGCTCGTACCGGGCAGTACCCGCCAACACCTGTTTAGGGATGTTCGAGCGTATCGGCAACGGCTTCGATACGATTTGCAAGCTGGGTCAGCGCAGTTGCCACGCGCGGATCGGTGGGCGCTGCGGGCACGCTGCCAGCGTTTTCCGCGATTTCGTCGGCGAGCAGGAGCGCTGCGAACAGCAATTGCCGCGTTTCGTTGACATCGCCCACGGCGGCCTTGGCTTCTGCGGCCTTGCGGTCGACATGCGCGGCGATGGTGCGAAGATGGTCCTCGCCCCCGTCGCGGCAGGCAATGCTGTAATGGCGCCCGCCCACGACCACGTCGACGTCGGCCATTATTGCGGTCCCCCCGCTTGACGGATCACCGTTTCAAGGCTGGCGAGTGCGGCCTGCGTGCGCGACCGCAGGGCCTGATACCGCGCTTCACCCCCGGAGGAAGGGGGTGTTCGTGCAGCAGCCGCTTCGATACGGGTCAGCGCCCGATTGATGCGGTCAAGCGCGTGCGTCGTCGAGTCATCGGTCATGATCGGGTGAATAGCACGCCTGTCCGTCGCATCAACTGCCGCTGTAACATTGACGGCTGCGCCCCCCCGCGACAAAGGGGCGGACCATCGCTTCACACAGCGACTCATCGACCTGGGAAGATTTCATGACCGTTACGCCGGACCGCCTTGCAAATGCCATCCGCGCGCTGTCGATGGATGCGGTCGAGGCGGCCAGTTCGGGGCACCCCGGCATGCCGATGGGAATGGCGGATGTGGCGACGGTGCTGTTCACCAGATACCTCAAATTCGATGCCGCGGCGCCCAGATGGGCGGATCGTGACCGGTTCGTCCTGTCGGCCGGACATGGCTCGATGCTGGCTTATTCCACGCTCTACCTGACCGGCTATGAAAAGCCGACCATCGACGACATCCGCAATTTCCGTCAACTCGGCAGTCCGTGCGCCGGGCATCCGGAAAATTTCGAGCTGGCGGGGGTCGAATGCACCACCGGACCACTGGGGCAGGGGCTGGCGATGGCAGTCGGCATGGCGATTGCCGAACGTCATCTGAACGCGCTGTTCGGCGATGCCCTGGTCGATCACCGCACGTGGGTCGTAGCCGGAGACGGATGCCTGATGGAGGGCATCAATCATGAAGCCGTCGGCCTTGCCGGGCATCTCGGTCTGGGGCGCCTGATTATATTCTGGGACGACAATCGCATCACGATCGACGGCGCGACGACATTGTCGACCAGTGAGGATATTCCGGCGCGATACCGGGCAAGCGGCTGGCGTGTCGAAGCATGTGATGGACATGATTTCAACGATATAGACCGCGTTATCAAGTTAGTGCTGGAGGATGACCGGCCGACGTTGATCGCATGCCGCACACTCATCGGCAAAGGCGCGCCGACCAAGCAGGGGACCAAGGCGCCGCACGGCAGCCCGCTGGGCAAGGACGAAGTGGCGGCGACGCGGGCCGCGCTCGACTGGCCTTACGCACCCTTCGAAATTCCCGAAGATATCCTGACCGAATGGCGCGCCGCCGGATCGCGCGGGGCTGACACGCACAGGGCATGGGCGGCACGGCTGCTGGCATCGCCGCATGCCGATGAATTTCAGCGTCGTCTGGCCGGAACGCCGGGCAGCGCATGGCTGCAACCGCATATCGACACACTGATCGCCGCGCCACAGAAAGTTGCGACGCGCAAGGCATCCGAAATGGCGCTGACGGCGGCGACTGCGGCGCTGCCTGACTTGCTGGGGGGATCGGCCGATCTGACCGGTTCGAATTTTACCCGGACGGCATCGACAGACACGCTTGATGTGACGAACTACGCCGGGCGTTATGTAAACTATGGCATCCGCGAATTCGGCATGGCGGCGGCGATGAACGGCATGGCGCTGCACGGCGGGGTCATCCCTTATGGCGGCACTTTCCTGATCTTCTCGGATTACTGCCGCGCCGCAATCCGGCTTTCGGCGTTGCAGAATGCACGCGTCGCCTATGTGATGACGCATGATTCGATCGGCGTCGGCGAGGACGGCCCGACGCACCAGCCGGTCGAACAGATCATGTCGCTGCGGCTTATCCCCAATCTTGACGTGTACCGGCCATGCGACGCGATCGAGACAGCCGAATGCTGGGCGCTGGCAATCGAAAAGGCTGGCGGACCGTCGCTGCTGGCCTTGTCGCGACAGACTCTGCCGCAATTGCGCAGAGATATGAGCGAAAACTGGTCGGCGCGGGGCGGTTACAGGCTGCGTCCTGCCACCGCAGCGCGGCGCGTGATCCTGATCGCGACCGGGTCAGAGGTGTCGCTGGCGATGTCAGTGGCTGACGGCCTCGAACGCCACGGCATTGGCGCGGACGTCGTTTCCATGCCCTGCTGGACGCGTTTCGATGCGCAGACGGCGGCGTACCGGGCGGATGTCCTGCCACATGGGCCACTGCGCATATCGATCGAGGCGGGGACGACGATGGGCTGGGAACGCTATGTCGGCGGTGGCTTGCGCTTTGGCATCGACAGTTTCGGCGCGTCGGGGCCTATCGATGCCCTGTATGCGCATTTCGGGCTGACCGCCGACGCGATCATACCAAAAATTCTTGATGAATTACAAAAGGACTGACGATGGCTGTGAAGGTTGCAATCAATGGTTTCGGGCGGATCGGCCGCCTTGTCGCGCGCGCGATCCTGGAACGGCCCGATTGCGGGCTTGAACTGGTGGCGATCAACGATCTTGCCGATGCGAAATCGAACGCGATGCTGTTCAAGCGCGACAGCGTGCACGGCGCCTATCCCGGCACGGTTGCCGCCGATGGCAATGACATCATCATTGACGGAAAGCGCATTCACGTGACCGCAGAACGTGATCCTGCCAACTTGCCACACGCCGCGAACAATATCGACATCGCGCTTGAATGCACAGGGTTTTTTACCGATCGTGACTCAGCGCAGAAGCATCTCGATGCGGGGGCGAAGCGCGTGCTCATCTCGGCCCCGGCAAAGGGCGTTGATCTCACTGTCGTGTTCGGTGTCAATCATGACAAGCTGAAGCCCGAACACATGATCGTTTCGAACGCGTCGTGCACGACCAACTGCCTCGCCCCTGTTGCGAAAATATTGAACGATGCCATTGGAATCGAACGGGGATTGATGACGACGATCCACGCCTATACCAATGATCAGAAGATTCTGGACCAGATTCATCCCGACATGCGCCGGGCGCGTGCGGCGGGCATGTCGATCATCCCGACGACAACCGGTGCCGCGCGCGCCGTGGGGGAAGTGCTTCCGGAACTGAAAGGCAAACTCGACGGGTCTGCCGTGCGCGTGCCGACGCCGAACGTCTCGCTGGTCGATCTGACCTTCACGCCGTCGCGTGACACGACAAGGGACGAGGTCAATGCCATCCTGAAAGCCGCATCGGAAAGCGGACCGCTGGCAGGAATTCTCAACTATACAGATGAACCGCTTGTTTCAATTGATCTTAATCATAATGCATCGTCATCGACCGTCGACAGCCTTGAAACTGCGGTCATCGGCGGCAAGCTCGTGCGCGTCGTCAGCTGGTATGACAATGAATGGGGCTTTTCGAACCGCATGGTCGATACGGCGGGAGCCATCGGGACGCTGATCTGATGCGCTTCAGGACGCTCGATGATCTGGGTGACGTCCGCGGAACGCGCATTCTTGTCCGTGAGGATCTGAATGTCCCGATGACGGATGACGCCGTCACGGACGACACCCGGTTTCGTGCGACCGTTGCCACTGTGACGGAGTTGGCCGATAAAGGCGCTGTAGTGCTTGTTCTGGCGCATTTTGGACGGCCGGTCTCACCAGATAGCCAATTTTCACTTTCGCGCCTGACGGGGGCTTACAGCGCAGTTTTGGGGCGTCCGGTCTATTTCGTCGATTGGGAGGGCGATGTCGCCGGGGTTGCCGCGCTTTTGCCCGGTCAGATTGCGGTGCTCGAAAACACCCGGTTTTTCGCGGGCGAGGAAACGAATGACCCTGCGGTCGTCGCGCGTTTCGCGGCGCTGGGTGATCTGTATGTGAATGACGCATTTTCGGCGGCGCACCGGGCGCATGCCTCGACCGAGGGGCTGGCGCATGTCTTGCCGGCATTTGCAGGTCGGGCAATGGAGGCCGAGCTGACCGCGCTGGAAACGGCGCTGGGCAGTCCGGCGCATCCGGTGGCAGCCGTCGTCGGCGGTGCGAAGGTTTCGACCAAGCTCGACGTGCTCAGGCATCTCGTCGGCAAGGTCGATCATCTCATCATCGGCGGGGGCATGGCCAATACATTCCTTGCGGCGCGCGGCATCAATGTCGGCAAATCATTGTGCGAACATGATCTGCTTGGCACTGCCAACGCGATTTTCGATGCAGCGGATGCGGCCGGGTGCACGATCCACCTTCCCTATGACGTCGTGACGTCACGCGAATTTCGCGCAAATCCGCCCACGCGCACGGTCAACGTGCATGAGGTGGCGGCGGATGAGATGATCCTCGACATCGGTCCCGCGGCGGTTGAGGCGCTTGCCGATGTGCTCAAAAATTGCCGGACTTTGGTGTGGAACGGTCCCCTCGGCGCGTTCGAGACACCGCCGTTCGATGCGGCAACAGTCGCACTGGCGCGGACGGCGGCGGCGCTGACGCACGACGGGTCGCTGGTGTCGGTCGCGGGCGGCGGCGACACCGTTGCGGCACTCAATCAGGCGGGTTGTGCGGACGATTTCACATTCGTCTCGACAGCGGGCGGCGCCTTCCTCGAATGGATGGAAGGGCGCGAATTGCCGGGGGTCGCGGCGTTGACATTCGCGGGCTGACTGCATAGGTTTAACAGGTTAAACGGAGGCAACAATGCTGGGAATCAAGCTGGGGCCAGACATTGAACAGAGGTTTGAACGCTTCATTCGTCGGCGCGGGCAGCGTAAAAGCGATGTCGGTCGGGCGGCCATTGTCGAGTATATGGATCGGCACGACGACGATGACGTGGAATTCCGCCGCGAGCTTGCGTTGATTGCCGAGTTTGAGCGAAATAATCCTGTTGCGCGTGCCGAGCTGGAAGAAATGGAGGAGCTCGCCTGGCGCATGACTCGACCCGATGATTGAACGGGGGGCAATCTATTGGGGTAGCGAAAAAGGTCTGATGACGAAAAAACCTCGACCACTGCTTGTCGTGCAAACATCGGTGGCAGCGGAGCATTCTTCGGTGACAATCGCCTTCATTTCGTCAGCGCTCGCCCCGTCAATCTGGTTTCGAGTCCGAATCGCGCCGAGTGCGGCCAGCGGACTTCAACTCCCATCCGACGTTCAGACTGATCGTTTGTTCAGTTTCAGGCGGTCGTCGCTCGACCGCTACATAGGCTCGTTGGATCGCGAGGATATGGCACGAGTAGATACGGCCCTGCGCCGCTGGCTCGACCTTTAACCCCCTATCCGGATTGCGGCGCGGCACGGGCTTCGCTATCGGCGGGGACATATATTCCTATGCACAGGGACATCAGATGACACCGACCGTCCGCGCCATTTTGAATAACTATGAATCCGACAATCCCGGCGTGAAGGGCAATCTTGCGCGTATCCTGATGCAGGGCAAGCTCGGCGGGACGGGAAAGCTGGTCATCCTGCCGGTCGATCAGGGATTCGAACATGGCCCGGCGCGGTCGTTTTCCGTCAATCCCGACGCCTATGACCCGCATTACCATTATGAGATCGCGATTGATGCGGGGCTGTCGGCTTATGCCGCGCCTTTGGGCATGCTCGAAGCGGGGGCAGCGACCTTTGCGGGGCAGATTCCGACGATCCTGAAGGTCAACAGCTCGAACAGCTGGGCGACGGGGGCCAATCAGGCGATGACCGGCGGCGTCGACGATGCGCTGCGCCTCGGTTGTGCGGCGATCGGGTTCACAATCTATCCGGGCAGTGACGATTGCTTTGAATTGATGGAAGAAATCAGGGAGATGTCCGCCGAAGCCAAGTCAGTCGGCATCGCGACCGTCATCTGGAGCTATCCGCGCGGCGGCGCATTGCCGAAGTCGGGCGAACTCGCGCTGGATGTTGGCGCATACGCGGCACACATGGCAGCGCTGCTCGGCGCGCATATCATCAAGGTGAAGCTGCCCACCGACCATATCGAACAGGCCGACGCGAAAAAGGCTTATGAAGGCTTTGACGGCAGCACCCAGGCCAAACGCGTCGCGCATGTCGTGCAGGCGTGCTTTGCCGGGCGGCGGATCGTGGTGTTCTCAGGGGGAGCAGCGAAGGGCGCGGACGCGGTCTATCAGGACGCGCGCGACGTTCGCGACGGCGGCGGCAACGGCTCGATCATCGGGCGAAACACGTTCCAGCGGCCACGGGCGGATGCACTCGCGATGCTCGAGAAGCTGGTGCGGATTTATAAGGGTGAGGAGTGAGAGCGATGTCGCGCGTATTGATTTTGGGCATGGCAATGCTAACGACGCCGACCTTCGCTCGAACGCCAATTTACGCCCATAAGCCAGGCGTTACCGAAGCAGTCATGAACCAGGAGGAGGGTGCATGCCTTGCCGATGCGGACAAGGCGAAACATGATCCAACCGCGCTATTTCCCTACACGCAGGGCGCGTTGCCCCAAGGCCAGTCGGGCGGCGGGGGGCTCGCTGGCGGCCTGGCAAGCGGCGCGTCGGCGATCATGTCGGGATACAAGCGCTTCAGCCTTACCATTTACGACTGCATGCTATCCAAGGGATATACAATGCGTCAGGTAACGGACGCAGATTGGAAAGTCGCAAAGAAGCTCGCCCCAAAGGAGCGTCAGGAGCGGATGTTTCAGTGGCGTTCCGCTCCAGTTCCAGCGCATCCCGCCGCGTCGCGAGACCGGTTTGATTAGTGATGCATCTGGATACGCACTTGCTCTGAAACTGATAATCTAAGCCGCTCGCTTCCCATCCCCAACCGTCAACTGCGCCACGAACCCCGAGCGCGTTTCGTCCGCTGCCCTTGCCATTGCGTCAAGGCGTTTCAGGACGCGGCGGGGGAGGGTGATATTGACGCGTTCGACGCGGTCGTCGAGCAGTGCGGGGTCGACGTTGATCACGCCGTAAGTCCAGCCGCGATAATCGGGATTGGCCTGCACCGCTTCGAGCGTCGAGGGCGGGGGGATGGCGGCCCCTGCGTCAAGCGTCGCGTCGATCCATGCAGCGGCGGCTTCTTCGGCACCGACAATCGCTTCGTCGAGCGTGTCCCCTGCCGAAAAACATCCCGGCAGATCGGGCACGACGACGCCAAATGCTGTCGTTTCGGTGCCGGGTTCGATGGCAATCGGATAGCGCATGGTCATTTTTCCAATCCTGCCTGTTTGCGGATCGCCCCGATTAGCCCGCGCCCCAGATCCTTTTTCGGATGTGGGACAACGACATGGCCGGGCCGCGTCGCATGTACAAAAACATGGTGCGATCCGCGCACCCTATCGAGCGTCCAGCCTGCATCGGTCAGCTGCCTGATCAGATCACGACTGGTCATTATGCGCATCATACACACAAATCGGTGATGGTCAATGATTTTCGGTTTGCTATAGGCGCGCGATGATCGATGACGACCTGCCGCCCCTCGATGCCTCCTTCGGCGAACGTTTTGCCCGTGAGCGGCGCCCGGCGTGTCAGCTTTATCTGATTTCGCCGCCCGTGATCGATGCCGCATTCGCTGAACGCCTCAAGCGCGCCGTCGCTGCTGGCCCCGTTGCGGCGTTTCAGTTGCGGCTGAAGGGCGTCGACGATCACGCCATTGCAGCGCTTGCCGAGCCGCTCCAGCGCATCTGTGCAGACGCGGACGTGGCGTTCATCGTCAATGACTCAATCGGTCTTGCCAAGCGGCTCGGCGCGGATGGCTTGCATCTCGGGCAGTCGGATGGCGATCCGCGTGAGGCACGGCAAATCCTCGGGCGTGAGGCGCAGATCGGCGTGACGTGCCACGACAGCCGCCACCTTGCGATGGAAGCGGGAGAGGCGGGGGCGGATTATGTCGCGTTCGGGGCCTTCTATCCGACGACGACCAAGCCGAGCGACTATCGCCCCGATCCGGCGATCCTGACGTGGTGGCAGACGCTGTTCGGCACGCCCTGCGTTGCCATCGGCGGGATCACAGCGGACAATGCCCGGCCGCTGGTCGAGGCGGGGGCTGATTTCATTGCGGTGTGCAACGCCGTCTGGGGCGTCGACGAAGTGGCAGCGGTGAAGGTGTTTGCGGCGGTTCTTGCTCCCTAAGGCCCAAGCCGCTATCGGCGCGTATCGCTCTTTCAATCGGCAGGTAAATATGAAGATCAACGCGGTCGAAATCCGTCCCGGCAACATATTGGACTATGAAGGCGGCCTGTGGCGCGCAGTGAAGATCCAGCATACGCAGCCGGGCAAGGGCGGCGCTTATATGCAGGTCGAGCTGAAAAACCTGATCGACGGGCGCAAGACCAATATCCGTTTCCGTTCGGCCGAAAGCGTTGAAAAAGTTCGCCTTGATACCAAGGATTTTCAGTTCCTCTTCGCCGATGGTGACGCCCTGACCTTCATGGACAAGGAAACCTATGACCAGGTGACGCTTGATCGCGGCATCCTTGGCGATGCCGCGGCGTTCCTTCAGGACGGCATGGATGTCGTCATGGAAACTTATGATGACAAGCCGATTTCGGTCCAGCTGCCCGACACGATCGAGGCGCTGATCGTCGAGGCCGACGCAGTGGTGAAGGGACAGACGGCGTCGTCGTCATATAAACCCGCCGTCCTTGAAAACGGCGTGCGCGTGATGGTGCCGCCGCATATCGGCGCGGGGACGCGGATTGTTGTTGATGTATATGAGCAGACGTACGTCCGACGAGCCGAGGGTTAAGTGGTTTCCCATTCCGGCCTGATGACGATCATGGATCGTGCCGTGCGCAAGGCGGCACCGCGGTTGCGTCGTGATTTCAATGAAGTCCAGCAATTGCAGGTGTCGCGCAAGGGCCCGGCCGATTTCGTGTCGATGGCCGACAAGCGCGCCGAAGATGCGATCTACAACGAACTGAACAAGGCGCGGCCCGACTGGGCGTTGCTGATGGAGGAATCGGGGGAAATCCCGGGTGACCCGTCGAAGCCGCGCTGGATCGTCGATCCCTTGGACGGCACGTCGAACTTCCTGCACGGCATTCCCCATTTCGCGATCTCGATCGCGGTCGAGGAGCCAATGCCGAACGGCAAGCGCGAGATTACCTCGGCACTGACCTATCAGCCGCTGACCGACGAGATGTTCTGGGCGGAAAAGGGGCGGGGCGCGTGGCTGACCGACCGGCGCCTGCGCGTGTCGGCGCGAACCGATCTGTCGGAATCACTGATTGCGACCGGCATCCCGTTTCTGGGGCACGGCGATTTTGCGCAATGGAGCCGGATTTTCGGGGCGGTTGCGCCCGAAGTGGCGGGAATCCGGCGGTTCGGATCGGCGGCGCTTGATCTCGCCTGGGTCGCGGCGGGGCGCTACGACGGGTATTGGGAAAGCCATTTGCAGCCGTGGGACGTCGCGGCTGGCGTGCTGCTGGTCCGTGAAGCGGGCGGCTTTGTCACCGATTTCCGGGGCGGCGACCGGGCGATGGAGCGCAACGAATTCCTGGCCGCGAGCGACGGGCTGCACTCGCGGCTGCACAAGCTGGTCGCAGGGGCGTTGCGCTAGGTCCTGACCCCGGTCAGATTGGTGTTTGCTGCGCTTGCGAAGGGGGCAGGGGTCGCCTAAAGCGCAATCATACGGGGCGGTATTTTCCGCCTCAGGGAGTTATGATTATGGCGTCGTCCGCCGCCGGTTATCTGCCAATCCTGCTGTTTCTGGCGATTGCGCTGTTCATTTCGAGCGCGTTCGTGTTTTTGCCGATGATCGCACAGCGTTTCACGGGCGCGTATAAACCCTCGCCTGAAAAGCTCAGCGAATATGAATGCGGCTTTCCGGCATTCGAGGATAGCCGCAGCCAGTTTGACGTGCGCTTCTACCTCGTGGCAATCCTGTTCATCATTTTCGATCTGGAGGCGGCGTTCCTGTTTCCGTGGGCGGTGTCCTTACACGGAATCGGTATTGCTGGCTGGGGCGCGATGATCATCTTCCTGCTCGAACTCATCCTCGGCTATGCCTATGCGTGGAAAAAGGGAGCGCTCGAATGGGAGTAGAACTTGCCCGCGCCCCCGGCACGTCGGTGCAAAATGACGGGTTTTTCAACGATCTCAACGGCGAGCTGACCGACAAGGGGTTTCTTGTGGCGTCGACCGAGGACCTGTTTCACTGGGCGCGCACCGGATCGCTGTGGTGGATGACCTTTGGCCTCGCCTGCTGTGCGGTCGAGATGATCCATGTCAACATGCCGCGCTACGATCTCGAACGCTTCGGTGTCGCACCACGTGCGTCTCCGCGCCAGTCAGACGTGATGATCGTGGCGGGGACGCTGTGCAACAAGATGGCGCCCGCGCTGCGCAAGGTGTACGACCAGATGTCGGACCCGAAATATGTGATATCGATGGGCAGCTGCGCGAACGGCGGCGGCTATTATCATTACAGCTATTCGGTGGTGCGCGGATGCGATCGCATCGTGCCCGTCGATATTTACGTGCCGGGCTGTCCGCCGACGGCAGAGGCGTTGTTGTACGGCATCATGCAGCTGCAGCGGAAAATCCGTCGCAGCGGAACCATCGAACGCTGATGCATTGTGCGCCCGCCTATGCACCGAACAAGGGTGTGATTGCCGCTGCGAAGAAGGCCTGTGGCAAGGCTGTGCTCGACGCGGTCGATCTGGTCGGTGAAGTGACGCTGACAGTGAAACGCGAGGCCATCGTCGCGGTGATGACCGCGCTGCGCGATGACTGCGGCTATCAGCAGCTCATGGAAATTGCCGGCGTCGATTATCCCGACCGGCCTGAACGGTTCGAGGTGGTTTATCATCTGCTGTCGCTGACAAGAAACCATCGTATCCGCGTAAAGCTAATAACCGATGAGGTTCAGGCCGTGCCGTCGGTCACGGGGCTGTGGCCGGTCGCGGGGTGGCTCGAACGCGAAGTGTTCGACATGTATGGCGTGCTGTTTAGCGGTAACCCCGATTTGCGCCGTATCCTTACTGATTACGGTTTTCGCGGGCACCCTCAGCGCAAGGATTTCCCGCTGACCGGCTATGTCGAACTGCGCTATTCCGAAGACGCCAAGCGTGTCGTCTACGAACCGGTGCGGTTGGCACAGGATTTCCGCACATTCGATTTCATGAGCCCTTGGGAAGGTGCGGACTACATCCTTCCCGGTGACGAGAAATATGTGGCGCCCGCTCCGCCGGTTGCTCCGCCAGCGACGCCAAAAGTGACCGAAAAACCGTCGGACACCGGCGCAGGGCCTGCCGCGAACGAAGCCGCCAAACCGAAGCGTGTGCGCAAGACGAAGGAAGGTGCATGACTGCCATTTCTTCCCACCTTCGTGCCTTCGTGCTTTCGTGTGAGGCATTTTTCTCCTTCTTCGCCAAGGTTGAGAAGACAGGACGTGATTTCACACGACGGCACGAAGGCGCGAAGATGAAGGTTTTGAATGCCGCAAGCGCGGCGGAGATTTATTGTGGCTGAAACGCTCGAACAATTTCGCACGGAGACCGACGGCGAAAAGCCCACCCCCGGCGATGTCGAAATTCAGAATTACACGATCAATTTCGGGCCGCAGCACCCGGCCGCGCATGGCGTTCTCCGGCTTGTCATGGAACTCGACGGCGAAATCGTCGAGCGCTGCGACCCGCATGTCGGGCTGCTCCACCGCGGCACCGAAAAGCTGATCGAGCATAAGACCTATCTTCAGGCGCTGCCTTATTTCGACCGCCTCGATTATTGTTCGCCGCTGTGCATGGAGCACTCATATGTGCTCGCGATCGAGAAGCTGCTTGATCTCGACGTCCCGTTGCGCGCGCAATATCTGCGAGTGTTTTTCGCCGAATTGACGCGCATTTCCAATCACATGCTCAACCTCGGGTCGCATGTGATGGACGTCGGTGCGATGACGCCGAATTTGTGGATGTTCGAAATCCGCGAAGACTGCATGAACTTTTTCGAGCGCGCATCGGGTGCGCGAATGCATTGCGCCTATTTCCGGCCCGGCGGCGTGCATCAGGATGTGCCGCTGAAGCTGCTCACCGACATTGCCGACTGGCTCGACACGCGCCTGCCGCAACTGTTCGAGGATGCGATCAGCCTCGTCGCCGACAACCGCATTTTCAAGCAGCGCAATGTCGACATCGGTGTGGTCACCAAGGATGATGCGGTGCGCTGGGGCTTTTCGGGGCCGATGATCCGTGGTTCGGGCATCGCGTGGGATCTGCGCAAGTCGCAGCCTTATGATGTGTACGCCCGGATGGATTTCGACGTGCCGGTGGGCAATGTTATTGGTAGAGGTGGCGGCGATTGCTATGACCGCTTCATGGTCCGCGTCGAGGAAGTGCGTCAATCGGCGCGCATCATGAAACAGTGCCTGGCGCAAATGCCCGAGGGGCCGATCGCCAGCGACGACCGCAAGGTGGTGCCGCCCAAACGCGCCGAAATGAAGCGATCGATGGAAGCGCTGATCCACCATTTCAAACTCTATACCGAGGGCTTCCACGTCCCCGCCGGCGAAGTCTATGTCGCGACCGAAAGCCCCAAGGGCGAATTCGGCGTCTATCTGGTCAGCGACGGGACGAACAAACCCTATCGCTGCAAAATCCGCCCGACCGCGTTCAGCCATTTGCAGGCGATGGACTTCATGATGAAGGGCCACATGCTCGCGGACACGACCGCCGTGCTCGGCGCGATGGACATCGTGTTCGGGGAGTGTGACCGGTGATTGGGGTGCTCGATACCATCCAAAAGATGAGCGTCGGCGCGTCATTAGTTTTGCTAGTGCTCAAGTTTGCGCGTGGTTTGGACGTGTTAGACGAAATTCTACTCACGAATTTTCTCGGGTTTGCAGCCCTCTTTTGGAAGGCGTTTCTCGAAAGGCGTTCGAGGGAAATCGCAAATGGCGACACCCCCCACATGCCCGACGAAGCCGAAACTCGCGCGCGTGACCATGAATTTGGCTATAGTGCTGTTCAGAAAGGAGCTTCGGCATGACTGACAATGTTGAAAATCTGATCCTCGAACGCTTACGTCGCATCGATGACCGGTTGACCAATATAGAAGACGACATGCAGGTCGTGAAATCACGGCTTTCCGCACTTGACGAGCATATGGGCGGGATGTTGATCAGCCTATCCGGTTTGAACAATCGCATGGACAAGTTCGACGAACGCCTCGGTCGTGTCGAGCGTCGGCTTGAATTGTCGGAGGCGCGATAATCTGTGGCTGACACCACCCACATCCCCGAGGAAGCGGAGACCCGCGCGCGGTGGGGCAAATTCGCCTGGACCAAGGCGAATGCCACCAAGGCCGCCGAGATCATCGCGCGCTATCCGGCGGGGCGGCAGCAATCGGCGGTGATGCCGCTGCTCGACCTTGCCCAGCGACAGGTGGGGGCGGAAACGAACGCGCAAGGGTGGCTGCCCGTGCCCGTCATCGAGTTTGTCGCGGCCCAACTCGGCATGCCCTATATGCGTGCCTATGAAGTCGTCAGTTTTTACACGATGTACAATATGGCCCCGGTCGGGCGCTATCATGTGCAGGTGTGCGGAACGACGCCGTGCATGTTGCGCGGGTCGGACGATGTCCTCGCCGCCTGCGCGAACCGGGGGATGGCGAAGGGGCGGACGACCGCCGACGGCTTGTTCACCCTCACCGAAGTCGAATGTCTGGGTGCCTGCGCGAACGCGCCGATGGTCCAGATCAACGACGATAATTTCGAAGACCTGACTTATGACAGCATGGAAGCCATCCTGAGTGCGCTTGCCGAGGGGCGTGCCGTGACGCCGGGTTCGCAGATCGCGCGGCAGGTCAGCTGCCCCGAAGGGCGGCCGACGACGTTGATCGCAATGGTCGGCAAGAACCATGACTACCGGAAGGACTGGGCATGACGCCAATGCTCGCGCACGTGCGCGCAAGTAAATTTGACTCACGCGAAGGCGCGAAGCCGCGAAGATTATTTTGTCGGCATCCTCTGCGCCCTCTGGATGAAATCGACTCGGGTTCACGCAGAGGCTGCCGAGAGTGCTTTGCTCTTCGCGACTTCGCGGCTTCGCGTGAGTCATTTCTTGCCCTTCGGGCTGGGAGCGGCGCATGAGTTTGCAAGACAAGGACCGCATCTTCACGAACCTTTATGGTTTTCAGCCGTGGAACCTCGCGTCTGCGATGAAGCGCGGTGACTGGGACAAGACCAGGGCGTTGATGGCTGTCGGACAGGACGCAATCATCGATGTGGTCAAGGCGAGCGGCCTGCGCGGGCGTGGCGGGGCTGGCTTCCCGACGGGGATGAAGTGGAGCTTCATGCCCAAGGCGCCGACCGAGGGGCGTCCGAACTTCCTCGTCATCAATGCCGATGAATCCGAACCCGGCAGCTGCAAGGACCGTGAGATCATCCGCCATGATCCGCACAAGCTGATCGAAGGCGCGCTGATCGCCGGATACGCCATGCGCGCGCGCGCCGCGTACATCTACATCCGCGGCGAATATATCCGTGAGACCGACGTGCTGTTCGCGGCCGTGGCGGAGGCTTATGCCAAGGGACTGATCGGCAAGAACGCCTGCAAATCGGGCTATGATTTCGATGTGTTCGTCCACCGGGGCGCGGGCGCGTATATCTGCGGCGAAGAAACCGCGATGCTTGAAAGTCTTGAAGGCAAGAAAGGCCAGCCGCGTTTGAAACCGCCGTTCCCGGCGGGCGCGGGGCTTTATGGTTGCCCGACGACAGTCAACAATGTCGAGAGCATTGCCGTCGTCCCGACGATTCTGCGACGCGGTGCGCCATGGTTTGCGGGGATCGGCAATCCGAAGAATGAAGGGACCAAGCTGTTCCAGATCAGCGGCCATGTGAACAAGCCTTGCGTGGTCGAGGACGCGATGGGCATCCCGTTTCGTGAGCTCATCGACACGCATTGCGGCGGCATTCGCGGCGGGTGGGACAATCTGCTCGCGGTCATTCCCGGCGGATCGTCCGTGCCGCTCGTCCCTGCCGCGCAGATCATGGACGCCCCGATGGACTTTGACGGGTTGAAGGCAGTCGGATCAGGGCTGGGAACCGCAGCGGTTATCGTAATGGACAAATCGACCGATATTGTCCGCGCGATTTCGCGGTTGAGTTATTTCTACAAGCATGAGTCATGTGGCCAGTGCACGCCGTGCCGCGAAGGCACCGGATGGATGTGGCGGATGATGGAACGCCTGCGCACCGGCGATGCGGAGATCGGCGAAATCGACCTGCTGCAGGAAGTGACCAAACAGGTAGAAGGCCACACCATCTGCGCGCTGGGCGACGCGGCGGCGTGGCCGATCCAGGGGCTGATCAGGCATTTTCGGCCCGAATTAGAGCGGCGGATTAACGAACGTGCCGAACCTGTGCTACAAGCCGCTGAATAGGAATTAAAATGACCGACCGCGACGACTTGATGCTGGAAATACTGAAATCAATTCAAGGTGATTTGGGTGGTGTCAAACGCGAGCAATTGTCGCAAGGCATCCGACTGGCTTCGATCGAGGAACATATGCGCGGCTTGATGACCTCTGTTTATGGGATGCAGAGTGACATCTCGGACTTGAAAGTTCGCGTTGACCAAATTGAAAAGCGGCTCGGCCTCGCCGATACAGCGCACTGAGCGGGCCGATGCTTCATATAACAATTTGTAGACCGCAAGCCGAAGGTCATGCCATTTGTGCGCGGGGCGACGCCGCGACGTGGCCGACCCAGGGGCTGATCAAGCACTTCCGGCCTGAGATCGGGCGGCGGATCAACGAGCGTGATGGTGGTGAGTTGCTGGAGGCGGTGGAATAATGCCTAAACTCACTGTCGACGGCGTCGAAATCGAAGTTCCCGCTGGCGCTACTGTGCTTCAGGCCTGCGAACTTGCGGGCAAGGAAATCCCGCGTTTCTGCTATCATGAGCGCCTGAGTATTGCGGGCAATTGCCGCATGTGCCTGGTCGAGGTCGCGCCGGGGCCACCCAAGCCGCAGGCGTCGTGCGCGCTTCCGGCCGCCGAGGGACAGGCGATCCGCACCGACAGCGCGATGGTGAAGAAGGCGCGCGAGGGGGTGATGGAGTTTCTGCTCATCAACCACCCGCTCGATTGCCCGATTTGCGATCAGGGCGGCGAATGCGATTTGCAGGACCAGTCGGTCGCCTATGGCAAGGGCATCAGCCGCTATGACGAAAACAAGCGCGCCGTGACCGAGAAATATATGGGGCCGATCGTCAAGACGGTGATGACGCGGTGCATCCAGTGCACGCGCTGCATCCGCTTTGCGGAGGAAGTCGCGGGCGTCGAGGATATCGGCGCAATCGGGCGCGGTGAATCGATGCAGATCACCACCTATCTGGAACATGCGATCCAGTCCGAATTGTCGGGCAATGTCGTCGATCTGTGTCCGGTAGGTGCGTTGACGTCCAAACCCTATGCGTTCGAGGCGCGGCCGTGGGAGTTGAAAAAGACCCCCGCCATTGATGTTATGGACGCGGTGGGGACGAACATCAGGCTCGATTCACGCGGACGGCAGGTGCTGCGCGCGCTGCCGCGGATCAACGAAGACGTAAACGAGGAATGGGCGTCGGACAAGACGCGCCATGCCGTCGATGGCCTTGTAAGGAAGCGTCTCGATCGCCCGTATGTGCGGCGGAATGGCAAGCTGGAAGCGGCAACATGGGACGAAGCGTTCGCGGCGATCCAGGCTGTTGATGCAGGGTCAAGCGTCGCTGCGGTTGCGGGCGATCTGGTCGACTGCGAAACCATGTATGCGGCAAAGCATCTGGTTCGTTTGATGGGTAGCGATTTGTTTGAAGGGCGGCAAAATGGCTTGAAATACGATGTTTCTTCGTTGAGTGCAGTGAATTTCAACAGCACAATGTCGGGCATCGAGCGTGCCGATATGGTTCTTCTGATCGGCACGAATTTGCGCTGGGAAGCGCCCCTGGTGAACACGCGCGTGCGCAAGGCGATCAAGCGTGGGGGGAAGGTTTTTGCCATCGGGCCGGAGGTTGACCTCACTTATAAGGCGCATTGGCTTGGAAGCGAGCTGGGCATTTTGTCGCGCTTGCCCAAGGTGCTGTCGGATGCTTTGGCGGTGGCCGAACGGCCCGCGATCATCGTTGGCGGCGGTGCTCTGGCGGTTGATGGTGTCCATGGCGCCGCGCTTGCCATAGCAGACAAATACAAGCTGGTGCGTGACGGCTGGAACGGGTTCAACGTCCTGCATATGGCAGCCGCGCGGATGGGCGGGCTGATGCTCGGCTATGCGCAGCCGGGCGGGATCGCGGCGCTTCGGGGAACCAGATTGGTGTTCGCACTTGGCGCTGACGAAGTCGACTGGTCGGCGTTCAAGTCTTCGTTCAAAGTCTATATCGGCCATCATGGCGACGCGTCTGTTCGGGGGGGCGCAGCAGCGGCGGATGTCGTGCTGCCGGGCGCGAGCTACGCCGAAAAGCCGGGGACTTATGTGAACCTTGAAGGGCGTGTGCAGCGCGGCGAGCGGGCCGTCTTCCCGCCGGGAGACGCGCGTGAGGACTGGACGATCCTGCGGGCACTGTCGCAGGTGCTCGGCCACACGCTGCCGTTCGATAGCTATGATGGCCTGCGTGCCGCGATGTTTGCCGAGGTTCCGGCGCTTGGCGTCGAGGGATTGGCCGATTATGGCTGGAACCCGCCGAAACTGCCGAAATCACCAAGGGCCGAAATGGCGGGTTATCCGATCAAGGATTTCTACCTGACCAACGCCATCTGCCGCGCGAGCCCGACGATGCAGCTATGTTCGGCGGAAATTTTGCACGGGAGCGACATGCTGGAGGCAGCGGAATGACGCTACGGGAAATGGCGCGCTCGCGCGCAGGAAAGTTTGACTCACGCGAAGCCGCAAAGCCGCGAAGGTTGCTGTCGCAAACTTCCCGCAAGAGCCTTCGCGGCTTCGCGGCTTCGCGTGAAACACTCTTTCTGGCCTACGGTCGGGAGACGCTGCGATGACCTGGATGAAATGGGCGCAATTGCATTTGGGGTATTCGACAGGCTGGCTCGCGTGGAACATTGCGATGATTCTCCTCATCGCGCTGCCGGTCATGCTCGCGGTCGCGATGCTGATCTACGCCGACCGGAAAATCTGGGCGGCGATGGCGTTGCGCAAGGGGCCCAATGTCGTCGGGCCGTTCGGCTTGCTGCAGTCCTTCGCCGATGGGCTGAAGGTTTTTCTTCAGGAAACGATCATCCCGTCGAGTGCGAACAAGGGCCTGTTCCTCCTCGCGCCGATCATCACCTTCACGGTCGCGCTGATCGTGTGGGCGGTGGTGCCGTTCGGGCCGGGGATGGTGCTGTCAGATATCAATGTCGGGCTGCTCTATATTCTCGCGGCGTCGTCGCTTGGCGTTTACGGGGTGATGATGGCGGGATGGTCGTCGAACTCGAAATATCCGTTTTACTCAGCCCTGCGCGCCGCGGCGCAGATGGTTTCTTACGAAGTCAGCATCGGATTTGTGCTGATTTCGGTCGTTTTGTGGGTCGGGTCGTTCAACATGACCGCCATTGTCGAGGCGCAACGCAGCCATTTGTGGATCACCAACGGCTTCGGCTTCAATCCGCTGTTCCTGCCGATGGCGGTGGTGTTCTTCATTTCGAGCCTCGCCGAAACCGCGCGCGCGCCGTTCGACCTGACCGAGGCCGAAAGCGAGCTCGTCGCCGGGTATCAGACCGAATATTCGTCTATGTCGTTCGCGCTGTTCTGGCTGGGTGAGTACGCCAACGTCATCCTGATGTGCGCATTGAACGCGATCCTGTTCTGGGGCGGGTATCTGCCGCCAGTTGACTGGGCACCGCTTTATGTGATCCCCGGCATTTTCTGGCTGTTCCTGAAGATTTTGATCTTCTTCTTCATGTTCAGCTGGGTGAAGGCCACCGTCCCGCGCTATCGCTATGACCAGCTCATGCGGCTGGGCTGGAAGATTTTCCTGCCGCTTTCGCTGGTATGGGTGGTGCTGGTGAGCGGGTATCTGATGCTGACGAGGTATAGTGCATGATCCCCCACCTCATCAAAACCTTTACCCTATGGGAATTCCTCAAGGCCCATTGGCTGACCTTGAAATATTTCTTTAAGCCCAAGGCGACGATCAACTATCCGTATGAGAAGAACCCGCTCTCGCCGCGGTTTCGGGGCGAGCATGCGCTGCGCCGTTATCCCAATGGTGAGGAGCGGTGCATTGCGTGCAAGCTGTGCGAGGCGGTGTGTCCGGCGCAGGCGATCACGATTGAGGCCGAGCCGCGCGATGACGGGAGCCGCCGCACGACGCGTTACGACATCGACATGACCAAGTGCATCTTCTGCGGGCTGTGTGCAGAGGCGTGTCCGGTCGATGCCATCGTCGAGGGGCCGAATTTCGAATATGCAACCGAAACGCGCGAGGAATTGATCTACGACAAGTCCAAACTGCTTGATAACGGCGACCGCTGGGAACGCGCGATCGCCGCGAACCTTGCCGCCGATGCGCCGTATCGGTAGGGGCGCGGGCGTGATTCGGATGTCTACCACAATTGCCGCGCCAGTGGCTTCATATTTTTCGCTTCTTCTTCGCGGCTTCGCGGCTTCGCGTGAATCAACTGGACTCACGCAAAGCCGCGAAGCCGCGAAGGAAGAGGGAAGAAAGCTTATTGGCCTGCGGCGCCAATTTGGAGTAGTCGGGTGATCCAGGTCTTTGCCTTTTATCTGTTCGCCGGCATCGTCGTGATGTCCGCGCTGATGACGATCACCGCGCGCAATCCGGTGCATAGCGTGCTGTGGCTCATCCTCGCCTTTTTCAACGCGGCGGGGCTGATGGTGCTGGTCGGCGCGGAATTCATCGCGATGCTGCTCGTCATTGTTTATGTTGGTGCGGTGGCGGTGCTGTTCCTGTTCGTCGTCATGATGCTCGACATCGATTTTTCGGAGATGCGGCAGGGATTTACGAAATATCTGCCGTTCGGGCTGGTGATCGCGGCGGCTCTGGTGTCCGAAACGCTGATTGCGACTTTCGCATGGACGGCTGGCCCGGTCGTGCTGGCGGAGCGGGCATCGCCCATTGCGAATGGCGTGCCCAATACCGAAGCCATCGGCCTGCTGCTCTATACACGCTATCTTTATGCGTTTGAGGCGGCGGGGCTTGTGCTGCTCGTGGCGATGATCGGCGCGATTGTCCTTACGCACCGCGAGCGCAGCGGCCTGAAAGCGCAGAATATCGACCGTCAGGTCCGCCGCCGTCCGCAGGATGCCGTGCGGATCGTCAGGGACCAGCCGGTCGGTGCAGGGGTGGAATTGTGATCGGCCTTCACCATTTTATCGCGGTCAGTGCGATCCTGTTCGTGCTTGGCGTGCTCGGCATTTTCATAAACCGCAAGAATCTCATCGTCATCCTGATGTCGATCGAGCTCATCCTGCTGAGCGTGAATATCAATCTCGTCGCGTTCAGCGCGTTTCTGGGGGATCTGGTGGGGCAGGTGTTTGCCATGTTCGTGCTGACTGTCGCGGCGGGCGAAGCGGCGATTGGCCTTGCCATATTGGTCATTTATTTCCGTGGTCGTGCGACGATTTCGGTCGACGATGTGAACAGGATGCGCGGATGATGCGCGCCGCAGCCAGTATTCTTCTTCGCGTCTTCGCGGCTTCGCGTGAGGATGGCAATGGTTCAGGCGAAGCCGCGAAGCCGCGAAGGGTGCGCGCATGATACAGGCACTCGTCTTTTTGCCGTTGGTGGCAGCGATCATTGCTGGCCTTGGCGGGCGCATTATCGGTTACACCGCGGCAAAGGTCGTGACGACCGGCGCGCTGTTCGGCAGCTGCGCGCTGGCGTGGCCAATCTTTATCGGCTTTCTCAGCGGGCACTCTGTAGCGCAGGTCGTGCCGGTGCTCGACTGGATTCATTCGGGGACAATGCATGTCGACTGGTCGTTGCGTGTCGACACGCTGACCGCGGTCATGCTGGTTGTGGTGACGTCGGTGTCGGCGCTCGTCCACCTCTACAGCTGGGGCTATATGGCCGAAGACCCGAGCCAGCCGCGCTTCTTTGCGTATCTCTCGCTGTTCACCTTCGCGATGCTGATGCTCGTCACTGCGGACAATCTCGTCCAGATGTTCTTTGGCTGGGAAGGGGTCGGGCTTGCGTCCTATCTCCTCATCGGTTTCTGGTATCACAAGCCCTCCGCCAACGCGGCGGCGATCAAGGCATTTGTCGTCAACCGTGTCGGTGATTTCGGTTTTTCGCTCGGGATTTTCGGGACATTTCTTGTGTTCGGCACTGTGTCTATCCCCGCGATCCTTGCGGCGGCACCGGGTATGGCAGGGATGACGATCGGCTTTCTCGGGCACCGCGTCGATGTGATGACTTTGCTCTGTCTGCTGCTGTTTGTGGGCGCGATGGGCAAGTCGGCGCAGCTCGGGCTGCACACCTGGCTTCCTGACGCGATGGAGGGGCCGACACCCGTCTCTGCGCTGATCCATGCCGCCACCATGGTGACTGCGGGCGTCTTCATGGTCTGTCGCCTGTCACCGATGTTCGTGACGAGTGAAACGGCGATGCATGTCGTCACCTATGTCGGTGCCGCGACCGCGTTTTTCGCCGCGACTGTCGGTACGACGCAGACTGACATCAAGCGGGTGATCGCCTATTCGACCTGTTCGCAGCTTGGTTACATGTTCATGGCGGCGGGCGTGGGCGCCTTTGGTGGCGCGATGTTCCATCTGTTCACGCACGCGTTTTTCAAGGCGCTGCTGTTCCTTGGCGCGGGCAGCGTCATCCATGCGATGCACCATGAACAGGACATGCGCTATTATGGCGGCCTGCGGACGCATATCCCGCTGACTTTCTATGCGATGCTGGCAGGTACGCTTGCGATTACCGGCGTCGGGATCATCGAAATGTTCGGGTTCGCCGGTTTTTATTCGAAGGATGCCATCATCGAAGCGGCCTATGCGCGCGGCGGCGAACAAGGCGGAATCGCATTTTTCGTTGCCGTGTTTGCGGCGTTGCTGACCAGTTTCTATTCGTGGCGGTTGATGTTCCTGACCTTTTGGGGCAAGCCGCGGTGGGATCAGTCCGATCATATCACCCACGGCCATCCAGCGCCCAGTAGCGACGGCACAGCGGGATATCATCCGCATGAAAGCCCGATGTCGATGCTCGTCCCGCTCGGACTCCTCACGATCGGCGCGGTGTTTGCAGGTTTCGCATTCCACCACGCTTTCCTCGAAGCGGAGTTCTGGCAGGGAAGCGTCGCATTTGACGAGGAACTGTCCCATCATATGCACGGCGTGCCGTTACTCGTAAAACTATCGGCGACCATCGTCATGATGACCGGCCTCGGCATTGCCTATTGGGCCTATATGCGTGACACGAGCATTTCCAAGCGTTTCGTCGCGACATTCCACCCGCTTTACGATTTTCTGCGCAACAAATGGTATTGGGACGAACTTTACGACATGCTCCTTGTCAAACCGGCGTTCGCGTTCGGGCGCCTGTTCTGGAAAGGCGGCGATGAGGGGGTGATCGACCGGTTCGGCCCCAATGGCGCAGCGGCGATCGTTGCGCAGGGGAGCCGCTTTGCCGTAAAATTGCAGTCAGGCTATCTTTATACCTATGCGCTGGTCATGCTGGTCGGCCTGAGTGCGGCAGCGACATGGGTGATGGCACGATGAACGGCGTGCTGACCACCATGATCGCCATCCCGTTGCTGGCGGGGCTGCTGTGTCTTTACGTGTCAGCATCGACCGCGCGCTGGGTTGCGCTGGGGGCGACGTTAATCGATCTGGTTCTCGGGATCAGCCTGTGGACCCAATTCGATCCGGGCGGTGCACAGTGGCAGTTTGTCGAACGGATCGACCTGTTCGATCGGTTCAGCTGGGCGCTTGGTGTTGACGGCATTGCTCTGATGCTGATCATGCTCAGTGTTTTCCTGATGCCGATATGTATCGTAGCCTCGTGGGAATCGATTACCAGACGGGTTCCTGAATTCATGGCGGCCTTCCTCTTGATGGAAGCGCTGATGATCGGCGTGTTCGCGGCGCAGGACCTGTTCCTGTTCTATATTTTCTTCGAAGCGGGGTTGATTCCGATGTATCTTGTCATCGGTGTCTGGGGCGGCGCGAACCGGATTTATGCGAGCTACAAATTTTTTCTGTACACGCTGCTCGGCTCGGTCCTGATGCTGATTGCGATGCTGTGGATGGCGCAGCAGGCGGGGACGACCGACATACCGACGCTGATGCAGTTCGACTTCGCGCCCAAGGCCCAGACGTGGCTGTGGATCGCCTTTTTCGCATCATTCGCTGTCAAGATGCCGATGTGGCCTGTGCATACCTGGTTACCCGATGCGCATGTTCAGGCACCGACGGCGGGGTCGGTGATCCTTGCGGGTGTGCTGCTCAAAATGGGTGGCTATGGCTTCATCCGCTTCCTGCTCCCGATGTTTCCAGAAGGGACAGCGCACTGGTTCTGGCTCGTCATGGGCCTGTCGATGATCGCCGTCGTCTATGCGTCGCTGATCGCGCTGGTGCAGTCTGACATGAAAAGGCTGATTGCTTATTCGAGTGTCGCGCACATGGCGTTCGTGACGATCGGCCTGCTCGCGTTCAACCGGCAGGGGCTTGAGGGCGCGATGCTCGTGATGCTTAGCCATGGTCTGGTCTCGGGTGCACTCTTCCTGTGCGTCGGCGTCGTTTACGACCGCATGCATACGCGTGAGATCAATCGCTATGGCGGCCTTGCAGATACGATGCCGGGTTATGCCATGTTTTTCATGATATTCACGATGGCTTCGGTGGGCCTGCCTGGTACAAGCGGTTTTGTCGGTGAGTTCCTCAGTCTGGTCGGGGCCTATCAGGCGTCGAGCTGGGTTGCCTTTGTTGCCACCACGGGCATCATCCTTGGCGCGGCCTACATGCTTTATCTGTATGCGCGGATGATTTACGGCAAGGCCGCGGGGGCCGATACACTGGCGATGCCCGACCTTAACAGACGCGAAATCGCGATGTTCGTGCCAATTGTCGCGGTGGTTTTCTGGATGGGAGTTTATCCGGAAAGCTTCCTGAAACCGATGCGCCGCGACGTCGGCGCGCTGGTCGCGCGGATGGCGCGGGCAAACCCGGGTGGTGATGCGCAGACAGCGTCCGGCAAGCCCTTACGGATCATCATCGATGCGGAGACGCACAAATGACTGCGTCTCTTATGCTTTCGGCGCCTGAGCTGGTCTTGTCGATCGGCGCGATCGTCCTGATGCTGGTTGCGGCATGGCGCGGCGATGACGCGCTTCATGCGATCGTCTGGACGTCGGTCATGCTCATTGCCGTGGCGGCATTGCTTGTGATGACCGACGCGCAGGGGACTGGCGCTGGCGGCCTTTACCGCGTGGATGCCTTTGCGGCCTTTGCCAAGCTGCTTATTTATGGCGCGACTGCTGTTTCGATCATCATTGCCCCGCGTTTTTTTGCGACGGGAGACCGGTTGCGTGCCGAATATCCGATACTGATTTTATTCGCCACGGTCGGGGCGGGCATGATGGTGTCGGCCACTGACCTGATCACGCTGTATATCGGTCTCGAATTGCAATCACTGGCGTCCTATGTGCTCGCCAGCTTCATGCGCCGCGATGCCCGCTCTGCAGAAGCAGGGTTGAAATATTTCGTCCTTGGCGCGCTGGCCTCGGGGATATTATTATATGGGATGAGCCTTGTTTACGGCTTCACCGGGACGACGGGGTATGACGGGATCGCGCGGGCGTTTGCGGCGGGGCTGACCACCGGGCAATTGTTCGGGCTGGTTTTTGTCTTTGCCGGTCTCGCTTTCAAGGTGTCCGCCGTGCCGTTTCACATGTGGACGCCCGACGTTTATGAAGGCGCGCCGACGCCGGTCACGACATTATTCGCCTCTGCGCAAAAGGTCGCAGCAATGGCAATGCTGACACGCATTGCGGTCGAAGCGATGGGATCGGCGACACCGGAGTGGCGACAGATCGTGATTTTCGCGTCGCTGGCGTCGATCGTCCTTGGCGCGGCGGGCGCGATCGGGCAGACGAATATCAAGCGGCTGCTCGCTTACTCATCGATCAACAATGTCGGCTTTGCGCTGATCGGTCTCGCCTCGGGGAGCAGACAGGGCGTGGCGGCCGTGCTCACCTATCTGGCGATTTACGTCGTCATGACAATTGGCAGTTTCCTGTGTGTGCTCCAGATGCGCGATGCCGCCGGTCAGCCGGTCGAAAGCATTGCCAGCCTGTCGGGCCTGTCACAAAGCCGCAAAGGGCTGGCGGCAGCCCTCGCAATTTTCATGTTCAGTCTTGCCGGCATTCCGCCGCTGTTCGGGTTCTGGGCAAAGTTCGTGGTTTTTGACGCGGCTGTCGCAGCGGGACTGCTGCCGCTCGCGGCGATCGGCATCGCGGCATCTGTCATCGGCGCCTTTTATTATCTCAAGATCATCAAGACGATGTATTTTGATGAACCGGCCACGCCTTACGCAGTCGCCGGCAGTTCGCTCGAAAATGGCCTGATTGCGGCTTGTGCGGCGTTTATCCTGTTCGGCTATCTGCTGATTCCCGCCATCGGAGCAGAAGCTGCCGTCGCCGCGAGGGCGCTTTTCTGAGCATCACCCGGGTCGCTGAAACCGCATCGACCAATGCCGACATGCTGCGTCTGGCAGCGGCAGGGGCGACCGAGGGCGACTGGCTGATGGCCGATCGCCAGACCGCCGGGCGCGGTCGATTGGGTCGCACATGGGAGTCTCCGCTCGGTAATCTTCACACAAGCGGCCTTGTACGTGTGCACCCGGGCGATCCTGATGCCGCAACGCTGGCGCTGGTCGCGGCAGTTGCCGTTCATGACGCCGTGACGATCTGGGCAGATGGCGCACCGTGCCAGCTCAAATGGCCGAATGATCTGCTGATCGGCGGTGCAAAAATGTCGGGAATTCTGCTGGAACGGGTCGGTGACGCGGTCGTGATCGGCATTGGCGTGAACCTTGTCATGATACCCGAAGGGCTGAACCGGCCGGTAACAAGCCTTGCCATGCTAGGGACCGCAGTGCCCGAACCGCGCGTGTTTCTTGACGCTGTTGCCGATCTGTTTGCGCGCTGGCTGATGCGATGGCGGGGTGACGGGCTGGCGGCAATTCGCAGGGCATGGCTTGATCGTGCACATCCGGCGGGGACGGCGCTGGTCGCCAGTCTGCCCGATGGGGACATGATCGAGGGCCTGTTCGATGGCCTGACCGAAGGCTGCGCCTTGCGGTTGCGCTTGGCGGATGGCGCGGTGCGTGTCATTCATGCAGGCGACGTCTTCCTTCTCTGAAAGCTGGCTATGTTACTCGCAATCGATGCCGGGAATACCAATGTCGTTTTCGCGCTCGTGACCAAAGACATGGTCGTCGCGCGCTGGCGGATCGCGACCGATGCCCGGCGGACAGCGGACGAATATGCAGTGTGGCTGCACCAGTTGATGGGGCTGGGCGGTCATGATCCAAAGGCGATTGTGGCGGTCGCGATTGCAACCGTGGTGCCGCGCGCACTGCATAACCTGACGGTCCTTTCCGAAAAATATTTTGGTCACACGCCATTGATTGCGGGGCGCCCACCGCTGGCGTGGGGCATTCATCTCGATGTTGTCGAGCCGGCGACTGTGGGCGCGGACCGCGTCGTCAATGCCATTGCCGCGCACACGCTTCATGGTGGCGACCTGATCGTGATCGATTTCGGCACCGCGACAACGTTCGACGTGATCGATTATTCGGGCGCTTACAAGGGCGGGATCATTGCCCCGGGGATCAACCTGTCGCTCGATGCCCTGGTATCGGCAGCGGCAAAGCTGCCGCGTATCGCGATCGAAGCACCCGCCAGCAAGAGCGTGATCGGGCGGACGACGGAGGATCAGATGGTCATTGGCATCTACTGGGGCTATATCGCGCTTATCGAAGGACTTGTCCTGCGGATGAAAGCCGAAGTGGGTCGCCCCGTGAAAGTCGTCGCAACGGGCGGTCTTGCAACTCTTTTCGAACAGAATAGCAGTGTCTTCGATGCGCTGGAGCCTGATTTAACCATCCGCGGTCTTGCGATCCTGTGGCATCGCTTGACGGTGGCCTGAACAACTGAATGGAACACCAACTTACGTGACAACACCTGGTAAAGAATTGCTTTTTCTCGCCCTTGGCGGGTCCGATGAAATCGGCATGAATGTAAACCTATATGGTTGTGACGGCAAATGGCTGATGGTCGACCTCGGGCTGACATTTGCCGGTGCGGATTATCCGGGGATTGACCTGGTGTTGCCCGATCTTGAATTTATCGAGGCGCGAAAAAACGACCTTGTCGGCATTGTCCTGACTCACGGCCATGAAGATCATATCGGTGCCGTGCCTTATCTTGCGGCTGATCTCGGCGTACCGCTTTATGCCAACCCCTTTACGGCAACGCTGATCCGCGGCAAGCTGGAGGAAGAAGGGATCGCCAGTCAGGTTAAACTTCATGTGATGAAACCTGGCCGCAAGATCGATCTTGGTCCGTTTGGTGTGCAACTTGTGCGGCTTGCCCATTCGATCCCTGACATGGATGCGGTGATAATCGACACGTCTTATGGCCGCGTCTTTCACACCGGCGACTGGAAACTTGACGATGACCCGGTCATGGGGGTGAATGCCACGCCTGCTGAAATGAAAGCGATTGGCGACACGGGCGTGCTTGCGATTGTCTGCGATTCGACCAACGCGTTCAATGCCGAAGCTTCGGGCACAGAGGGCAGCGTGCGTGACGGCCTGATGGGCGCGGTTGCGGCCGCAAAAGGGCGTGTGGTCGTCACCAGCTTTGCTTCGAACGCCGCGCGCCTTGCCACGCTCGGCCAGGTGGCAAAGGCGAATGGCCGGGTGCTGGCTGTGGCGGGCCGTTCGCTCGACCGGATCATCACGGCGGCGCGGGCGAACGGATATCTCAAGGACTTTCCCGACACGGTCGATTTCGACGGGGCGATGGCACTGCCGCCGCACAAGAGCATGATTATCGCAACAGGCGGGCAGGGCGAGTCTCGTGCGGCGCTTGCCCGGATTGCGTTCGATCAGCATCAGATCAAGATGGGTGAAGGCGACACCGTCATATTTTCATCAAAGCAGATTCCCGGCAACGAAGTCGCGATCGGTCGCATCCAGAATGCCCTTGCCCGCAAGAATGTGATCATGATCACTGAAAAGCAGGCGCATGTGCATGTATCGGGTCATCCCGGGCGGCCCGAACTTGCGGCCATGTACAAATGGATTCGCCCTGAAATGCTGGTCCCCGTGCATGGTGAGCGGCGGCATATGGCCGAACAGGCGCGCTTTGGCCTGAGTGAGGGGGTGCCGCGTGCGCTGGTCCAGTCGAACGGTGATGTTGTGCGACTTGCCCCCGATGGTCCGGCCATTATTGGCAGCGAACGCACCGGACGGCTTGTGCTCGACGGTGACGTGATCCTGCCAGCCGACGGCGCCACCATCGGCGAGCGGCGGCGGATTTCGGTCAATGGTGTGATATCGGTGGCAATCGCCGTTGACCGGACGGGAAAGTTGTTCGGTCAGCCCGACGTCCGGATACAGGGCATCCCCGTCGAAGAGGATCGTGACCAGTTTCTGGCTGACGTCCGTGACGCAGCGGCGGACGCAGCGGGCCTTGAAAAAAATGCCGAACGGCGACGTGAAGCCGTGCGCCTCGCTGTGCGGCGCTGTGCGACCGAATGGACGGGCAAGAAACCGGTCATCGATGTGCTGGTAGTCGAGGGATGAACTGGAAGACCGCGCTCGCCATTTATGTGCTGTTCTGGGTAATGTCCGGATTTCTCGTCCTGCCATTCGGTATCAGATCGCATGCGGAGGCAGGTGTCGCCATAGTGCCGGGGCAGGCGGACGGCGCGCCTGCAAATTTTCGGCCCGGCAGGATCGTGATGCGCACGACCATCGTCGCAACGCTTGTTTTCAGTCTGTTTTATGCCAATTATGTCTGTGGCTGGGTCACGCTTGATATGCTCGACGTGACCAAATTTTAACTTCGCAGCCGTTCAATCGCCTGTGCAAGTGCGACATAGAGCTTGCCCATGTCGGATGAGAGCAAAGTCACCCCCAGAGCGGAGCCGTCGCGGGTTGCAAGCACGTTGCGAAGCATCGCTTCGAAATCATGGATATAGCGGTTGACCTGATCGCGAAACTCGCTTTCCTCGTCATATTTACGTATGATTTCCTTGACTTCACCGGAATCGAGGAGCCGGACGGCACGGCGGGTGAAGACACCGCGATCGCCGCGAAGATACGAAGCCCAGGCGCTGTCCGTGACATCGTTGGACAGAACCTTGGTGACATCGATCGCGGTCGAATTGAGTGATTCAATCAGCAGCGCAACGCGGCGCGCGAAATTATCGCGGTCGCTTTTTTCGACCTCTTCGCGTGCGCCGGCAATGCGCGCTTCGACGGCCGCACTGGTTTCGGATATGGTCAGCATCTGCCGCATCAGCCTGTCGGACGCCTTGCTCGCGGTTTCGACCGCATGCTCCGCAGTCTGCGCAAGGTCGGCGATCTGTGCCTGAACTTGGCTGGTGACCGCCCGGGTCAATGCCTCGCGCGCGCTTTCCGAAAATTGCGCCGTGGCCTCTGGAATAACCGCGCTTATGGCTTCGCGTGCGCGCTCGGCAGCAGCATGTGCCGTTTCGCGAACACGGACCATCGCTTCGACAAGCTGCGCCCCGGCGCCGTCGGCAAGTGCGCGGGTCGTCGCGTCGGCGCTTTCCACGGCTGAAACCAGCTGTGCAGCGGCATCACGGCTTGCCAGCAACCGGCTGTCGGTCTCACCCGCCATCGCGTCGAGCGATGCGCGCTGTTTGGCAATCAGGGCTTCGGCTTCGATCAACCGGTCGAGCGCCGCGGATGCATCACGTTCGATTTGCGCCACGACCGGCCCCGCTTCGGCGACTTTCGCACGACTTGCATCGGCTTTGGTTTCAAGCCGGTTCAATGCGGCTGGTAGAGTGTCGTCAATTTCGCGAACCGATGCGTCCAGCGCCGTCATCAGTGTTTCGGTCCGCGCAATCAGTGTGTCCGCGCTCGTTGCCCCCGATTGCAGCGATCCGGTCAATGCCGCGGCATGATCATCGAGCAGCGCCAGCGCGCTCGTCAGTCGCTCTGCACGCTGTATGCCCTTGTCATCGAGCGCTTCGAGGCGCGTATCGACACCGTCCAGATTGTCGCGAACATCATTGAGCAGATTGGACGTCGTTTCACTTTGCGACGCAAGCAATGCGCCCAGCGCTTCAAGCTTTTCCGTGACATCATCGACACGCATGGCGATCGCGTCGGCCGAATCTGCACCGGTACGGGCCAGTGCGGCCTGTGTCTGATCGACCAGTGCAAGCATCGCTGCACCCTGCGCATCCATATTCTGACGTGCCGTGTCACCGGCCGTTGCTGCACGGTCGAGTGCCGCATCGATGGCGCCAGTCATCGTTGCAGCAGCTTCTTCAAGGCGGATGCCGGCATTTTCGCTGACGCTTTCGACGCGCGAGAGATGGGCTGCCAGTTTCTGGGCCGCACCGCCGGCAATCTCATCGGCTTCACGCCCGCGTGCCGTAAGCGAGGCGAGCTGTGAATCAAGCGCGCCTGCCCGTTCATGTGCGGTCACGCCCGCTTCCTGAAGGGCAGACACCATATGCCTTGTTTCAAGCTGCGCCTTTGGCAGGTCCGCCAGCAGAATCGCAAGATCGGCACGCGCCGATGTCGCGGAAAATTTGAGCGACTGACCATAACGGGTCAGCGTTTCAATTTCGTCGCGCATGGCGACGCTGGCCACTTTCATGCGGTGAACGGCCTCTTCGCCAAGCGTCATCAGTCTGTCGTTTGCTTCGGACAGTTCATGACGTTCGCGCGCAAGCTGACCAGAGACATCGGCGAGCGATGCTTCAAGCCGGGACTGTTCCCGGCGCATCGCCATCGACGCTTCGGTCATCCGCTGTGACATCGAACGGCTGTTCCGCGTGGCGATGATATAAATGAGGCAGATCATCGCGATCGGCGCGGAGGCAATCGAGATGTTCAGGATGATCATCTCAGGCGTCGGTGGTGATGTCATCCATCGTGGACCATAAATGCTACCGAGCAACAGGATCCAGCTCAGGCCTGCAAGCCCGCAGATTATGGTTGTTGCAATGACGCGCCAGTCGCGCGGGGGCTCCGCTGCGGGCGCCTCGTCTTCGATGGCAAAACCACGCAGGTCGAGCAGCGTTTCATCGTCGTGCGCGTCCTGATCCGGATCCGGCCACAGGCCGACCACTTGCGTTACCCCGTTCATAATGGTGCGTTTACCATATTATTTTTGAATCGCGAAACGCGCCCGCATGCGGCGTATAAACCACTCCTTAAAGGAACGATGATAACGACCGGCCATGGCTTATGATCCTGGAGCGCTGGAAGCAGCCCTTGCCGCAGCAGTGGGTGACGAACCCGGTCTGGTTGCAGAATTGCGCGGGGCATTTTTTGCCAGTGCCGACGTGCATGTAGCGGCCTTAACTCACGCAAAGACGCTTGACGACTGGCACGGCGCGGCGGCGCGTCTCCACAGTCTGGCGGCGAGTTTCGGGGCGCTGCGGTTGATGGACGTCGCGACAGAGGCAACACAGGCCGACCGTATCGATGCCGTGGCGTTGCGGAAAATCGAACGCGCCATCGCCGCGCTCGACCTTTAAGTACCATTTTCCCCGACGATGCGCTAATGCTCAGGCCTTGGTGAGCGGTGAGGCCGCACGGGGATAAGATTTGCCGTTGGCCGCACTGTTAATTGCCGGAAATATGGCGGCGCCCCGCGTGCTCGGGGCACATCCGCTCGAATTCCAGCTTCGCCGCGCGAGGGCCGCCGGTGTTGGCCATGTGGTCATCCATGTCGACCGGATGACATCGGCGCTTCTCGCGTCGACGGAGCGGTTGCGCAGTGAGGGGCTCAGCATCGATATTGCGCGGACCGTCAACGACGCGGCCGAAATGATTCATCCTGACGAAGCCGTGTTGATACTCTCACCTGACCTCATCCTGTCGTCGGCGCGCCTGACATCCGTCGCAACCGCCGCCGAGCCGGTTCTGCTCTGTGTGCGGGATGAACCGGCGAATGAACGATTTGAACTGATCGATGCGACCGCGCGCTGGACGGGCTTTGCGCGCATCGACGGTGCCCTGCTGCGCCGCACGGCCGCGATGGTTGGCGACTGGGACTTTGCATCAACGCTGATGCGCCGCGCTGTGCAGGAAGGGGCCGCGCGCGAGACGCTGATACCCGAACAGGCGGGGGCGGACCTGATGCTGATCGACAGCGGATCGGCGGCAAGAGCGGCAGGACGGCGACTGATCGCCACGACTCCTGTTGCAGACGCGGGCGGGGCCATGCACTGGCTGATTGCGCCTGTTGCGCGCATGATCGCGCGCAGTGCGGGCGAATTCGGTCTTGAGCCACAGTGGGTGACGCTGGCAGGGATTGTCCTTTTCGGAGCGGCGGCGGCATGCGCAATGGCAGGCTGGATCGTTGCATCGTTGCTGCTTTTTCTGTTCGGACAGACATGCGATGTGGCCAGTTGTCTGAGCACCCGGGCAGGTGCCGCCACGTTGCGCTGGGAAAAGTTTCGCGGTCCTGTCGGGACTGCGACGGCAATGATTGTGATTCTGGCAATGGGCACGACATTGACGCTGCGCACGGCACAATGGGGTTGTCTCGTTCTTTCCATGATCATCATCGGTGCGACATGGCTCGCTGCGCCGCTGGCGCATGAGGACGCGAGTCTGTCAAAATGGCGCAGCGATCCCGGCGGCCATGCGGTCATCGGCCTGACGGGGTTTGCTCTGTTCTCACCAGTCGCTGCACTGATCATGAGTGCGGCACATGCGGTGTTCAGTCTCGGCTGGGTCATGCGAAAAGGCGGATCAGGGTTAGCACGCCCTTAACCGCCCTGCGCTACACCAGCTGCATGGTGCATCCCGCTTTCTTCATGGGTTTGGTTCATGGCTGAATCAAGCGTCGCACGCGTTGACGGCAGTGGCCGGCTGCTTAGTGCCGACGCGCGCCTGCTCGGTTTGCAGCAACGTGCCGGGGCCGGGTTGGGCGAAGGGCTTGCCGTGCCGCCGCTGGCGTCGATGGCGCGCCTTGCCCGCACGCTCGGCATCCTGGTGTCGCGCAGCGTCGTCATTGCCGAGGGCGATCATGATCTTGACGTATGGGTCCGTGCCCGCCCTGACGGTGATGCGGTCATCCTGTCCGTTGGGGGGTGGACGGTGCGTCCCCAGCGCGCGCCATGGCTGATGCCGCTGGCCAACGAGCAAGCCGCTGCCCCACAGAGTAAAACCGAACGCTGGACATGGGCGACCGATGGCGCTTTGCGGCTGACGGCCCTGTCTTATGGCGGCGCGGATCTGATCGGTCAGCCGCTCACCCGGATTGTCCGGCTGATCGAAGATGACCAGGGCGATTTGCCGATTATCGGCGCTGTTGCTGGCAGGACTGATGTGGTCGATCAGCGCGCCATCCACCGGGATCGTCCTGACGAGGAAATCATGCTTTCGGCAACAGCCCTAATTGCAGAGGACGGTCGTCTGATCGGGTTCGACGGTCAGGCAACAGGGTCGGAACCGCCCGTGATTGACCATGAGCCTGATTTTCCGGTCGATACCGCCTTTGGCGCACGCCTCGACAAGGCGCTCAGGACGCCGCTGAGCCGGATTGTCGCCAATGCTGATCTGATCCGCGCTCAGTCTGACGGGCCGTTGCGTCGTGACTATGCCAATTATGCCGGGGATATTGCGAGTGCGGCCCGTCATTTGCTTGCCTTGGTTGACGATCTGGGTGATCTGCAGACAGTCGAACAGCCCGAATTCCGGATCGAGACTGAACCGGTCGATCTGGCGGATATCGCCCGTCGCGCAGCAGGGTTGTTGCAAGTTCGTGCCGCCGACAAACAGGTGAAGATCGACCGTCCGGCAAGCGACGAGACACTGGCCGCGCGGGGTGAATTCCGTCGTGTCCTGCAAATCGTTGTCAATCTGATCGGCAATGCCGTGCGCTATTCGCCCGAAGGGTCGATGATCTGGCTGCGTACCGAACGCGATGCCGACACCGCCGTGCTGATCGTCGCGGATCAGGGCAAGGGAATCGACCGCGATGACCAGCGCCGCATCTTTGAAAAATTCGAGCGAGTCGACCCGGCGGAATCAGTCGGAAGCGGCCTTGGCCTGTATATTTCCCGGCGGCTGGCGCGCGCCATGGGGGGCGACATCGCCGTCGACAGCGCGCCGGGGCAGGGCGCCCGCTTCGTGCTGACGCTGCCGGTGGCTTAACGTTCGCTCACGGGCACGTAATCGCGCTGTGTCGGTCCGGTATAAAGCTGACGGGGGCGGCCGATTTTCTGTTCCGGGTCGCTGATCATCTCGTTCCATTGCGCGACCCAGCCGACTGTGCGGGCAAGTGCAAAGAGCACCGTGAACATCGTTGTCGGAAACCCGATGGCAGACAGGATCACGCCAGAATAGAAATCGACATTGGGATAAAGCTTTTTGTCGATGAAATAGGGATCGTTGAGCGCGATCTGCTCCAGCTCGCGCGCAACGTCGAAAATGGGGTCCGAGACGCCAAGTTCCTTTAACACCGCGTCGGCCGTCGCCTTCATCACTTTTGCGCGGGGATCGAAGTTTTTGTAAACACGGTGGCCGAACCCCATCAGGCGGAACGGGTCATCCTTGTTCTTGGCGCGCGCGATATAGTCCGGGATCCGGTCCACGGTGCCGATTTCACGCAGCATGTTGAGGGCCGCTTCATTGGCGCCGCCGTGCGCCGGACCCCACAGGCAGGCAATGCCCGCCGCAATGCAGGCAAACGGGTTGGCCCCCGATGATCCGGCAAGCCGCACGGTCGACGTCGAGGCATTTTGTTCATGGTCGGCGTGCAAGATGAAAATCTTGTCCATTGCCCGTTCGACAATCGGATTGATTTCATAGGGTTCTGCGGGGTTCCCAAAAGTCATTCTCAGGAAATTACCGGTATAGGACAGGTTGTTCTGAGGATAAAGGAACGGGCGCCCGACGCTATATTGATAGGCCATGGCAGCGATTGTCGGGATTTTGGCGATCAGGCGGTGCGACGCGATCAGCCGTTGTTTCGGATCGGTGATATCAGTCGAATCATGATAAAAGGCACTCAGGGCGCCAACGGCGCCGCACATGATTGCCATCGGATGTGCATCGCGCCGGAATCCGCGATAAAAAGTCGCCATCTGCTCGTGCAGCATCGTGTGGCGCGTGATCGTCGTGGTAAAGCTGTCGAGTGCGGTTTTATCAGGCAATTCACCATTCAGGAGCAGGTAGCTGACTTCCATGAAGCTCGACTGATCTGCCAGCTGATCGATCGGATAGCCGCGGTGGAGCAGGATACCGGCGTCGCCATCGATATAAGTGATGGCCGATTCGCAGCTTGCTGTGCTGGTGAAACCGGGATCATATGTGAAAGTGCCCGTCTGTGCATAAAGCCTGCGGATATCGATGACGTCGGGTCCGACGCTTCCCGACAGCACGGCATAATTGTTGTCATTGTCGCCCAGCGTCAGCCTTGCGGTTGAGTCAGCCATCAATTGAACTCCCAAAGATTCGTTACGAAGCGCCGTTGCGCCCTGCGAGCCAATCGTCAAGCCGACCGAGCGATTCATCGCGGCCGAGCAGGCGTAAGACGTCGAATATACCCGGCGAAATACTGCGGCCTGTCAGGGCTGCGCGCAATGGCTGTGCCACTTTGCCGAGGCCAAGTCCGGCACTGTCCGCCACGCGCCGGACAGCGTCTTCGAGTGCGCTGGCGTCCCATAAGGGCAGCGCCGTCAGCGCCGTCTTCGCCTGGGCAAGAAGCGCCCTGTTTTCGTCGGTCACCAAAGCCGATGCTCCAGCGTCGAGCGACAGCGGCCGAACATCGAACAGAAACATAGCACCCACTGCCAGATCATTGATTGATTTGGCCCTGACTTTCAGAACGGGCATCGCTTCGGTCAACAGCGCAACGTCGGCATTGGCGATTCGGGGCGCAATCAGCGCTGCCAGTCGCGAGTCGCTGGCATCACGCAGGTAATGGCCGTTGATATGGTCCAGCTTTTTCATGTCGAAGCGCGATGGCGACCGGCCCACGGCGTCGATGTCAAACCATTTGACTGCCTGGTTGCGGCTGATGATCTCATCATCGCCGTGCCCCCATCCCAGACGGAGCAGATAATTTGACAGGGCTTCGGGCAAGATACCCATTTCGTCACGATAGGCCTCAACCCCGAGTGCGCCGTGGCGTTTCGACAATTTTGCACCGTCCGACCCGTGGATCAGCGGGACATGCGCATACACCGGTTCCTGCCATCCGATCGCACGTATCATCGCTAACTGACGGAAAGCATTATTCAAATGGTCATCGCCACGGATCACATGAGTGACGCCCATGTCATGATCATCCACCACGACCGACAACATGTAGGTCGGTGTTCCATCGGACCGCAGCAGGACCATGTCATCAAGTTCATCATTCGCAACGGTGACATTGCCCTGCACCCGGTCCGCAATCATCGTCTCGCCACCGCGCGGCGCGCGAAAACGGATAACGAACGGCAAATCCGGCGTGTCGGTCCGATCGCGCCAGCGCCCGTCATAGCGCAGCGGCAGTTTCTTTTCGCGCTGTCCGGCACGCATTACCTCAAGATCCTCGGGCGTGGCGTAACAGCGATAGGCGTGGCCCGCCGCCAGCAACTGGTTGGCGACCTCGGCATGGCGGTCCATCCGCGCAAACTGAAAGACTTCCGGCCCGTCCCAGTCAAGGCCCAGCCAGCGCATGCCATCAAGGATTGCGTCGATTGCCCCCTGTGTCGACCGGTTGCGGTCGGTATCTTCGATCCGTAACAGGAATTTGCCGCCCATATGCCGTGCATAGAGCCAGTTGAACAGCGCCGTCCGGGCACCGCCGATGTGGAGATAGCCGGTCGGTGACGGTGCAAAGCGCGTGATGATGGTTTCGGGACTCGCGGTTTCAGGACTTGCGCTCACGCCGCGTTTCTCCAACGATGTGTCCGACATGGCCACGGATTTCGCGAGTGCCCCTAGCATGGGGATTGCACCGCTTCAAAGTGGGCGGTGGTCGCGCATGCTTTCGGTCGTCGAAGCGGTCCTGCATGTCGAACGGGATCAGCTTGCCTTGTGGGTGCCGGTGGCACTGGGCGCGGGGATCGCCGCCTGGTTTGTCCTCGATGGCACGGCCCAGTGGCAGGCCTGGCTGATCGCAATGGCCGCACTCGCCTGTGGCGCGTTCATGTTGCCATCGGGAAGCCGGATACGGCGTGTCGTCCTGATTGCGGCGATCGCCTCTGCGACCGGTTGTGGCACGATCTGGGCGCGCGCAACCTGGGTGGCGGGGCCGGTGCTGACGCATCCTGTCGTCGTCAGCTTTTCAGGACAAATCGAGCATATCGATGTCCAGACTGCGAGAGACCGGGTGCGGTTGACGCTCACGCCGATCGGCACACCCGATTTGCCGCCGAAAGTGCGGGTGACAGTCGATGACGTCAAGGCGTCATCCGGTTTGGCGGCGGGTGACCGTGTCGCCGTGCGCGCACGCCTCGTCGGGCCACCCGATGCGAGCGTGCCGGGCGGGTTCGATTTCTCGCGCGTTGCCTGGTTTCAGGGGCTTGGCGCCACCGGAAAGGCCATTGGTCCGGTCGAACGGGTCAGCCCTGCGCAGGCTGCGGCGACCGGACTGCGTGACCGTTTGTCGGCGCATATCCGGGCGCGCCTGGCGGGGAGCGCCGGTGGCATTGCCTCCGCCTTTGCCACGGGCGATCGCGGCGGCATTGCGCAGGCGGATGAGGACTCGATGCGTGCCAGCGGGCTGACACATTTGCTGTCGGTCAGCGGGTTGCATGTCACTGCGGTGGTCGGCGCGGCGATTTTCCTGTCATTGCGCCTGCTGGCGCTCAGTTCATTCCTCGCCCTGCGGCTCCCGCTGCTGCTGATCTCGGCGTTGACCGGTGCCCTGGCGGGCATCGGCTATACCTTGCTGACGGGTGCCGAAGTGCCCACGATCCGGTCCTGTGTCGCGGCGGTGCTCGTCCTGACAGGCATCGCCATCGGGCGCGAGGCCTTTACGCTGCGTCTCGTGGCGACGGGGGCACTTGTTGTCCTGCTGCTCTGGCCCGAATCACTGGTCGGGCCGAGCTTTCAGCTGAGTTTTGCGGCAATCACCGCGATTGTGGCCCTTCATGAAACGCCGATGATGCGGCGGCTGCGCGCCAGTGGGGATGAGGGGCTGCCGGTCCGGCTTGTGCGGTCGGTGTTCGAACTGCTGATGACGGGCCTTGTCGTCGAGGCGACGCTGGCGCCCATTGCCCTGTTTCATTTTCACAAATCGGGACTTTACGGTTCATTTGCAAATATTGTCGCTATCCCACTGACAACATTTGTTATCATGCCGGTGGAGGCGCTCGCGCTTTTGTTTGATCTGGTCGGTCTCGGTGCCCCCTTCTGGTGGCTTACGGGCCTCAGTCTCAACCTTCTGCTCGGGTTGTCGCATATTGTCGCGGGCATTCCCGGTGCGCAATCGGCGCTGGCGTCCGTGCCGGTCACGGCGTTCGGGCTGATGATCGGCGGGGGGCTATGGCTGATGCTGCTGCACAGCCGCATCCGCGTTTGGGGCATCGTCCCGGTCGTTGCTGGTGCATTATGGGCGCTGACATTTCCGCCGCCTGATCTGCTGATCACGGGCGACGGCATGCACATGGCGGTGCGCAGCGACGACGGCCGCTTGTCGACGCTGCGCCCGCGGGCAGGGGACTATGTACGGTCGGTGCTGGCGGAGCGATCGGGCGTCCTTGGCGATCTGGATGACCTTGACACAATGTCTGACGCTGACTGCAGCACTGACACTTGCCGCGTGACCGTGCGCAAAGGCGGGCGCGATTGGCGGGTGCTGGCCACGCGCAGTCATTACAGCCTGCCCGCGAATGCACTGCGAACCGAGTGCACGGCCGCCGATATCGTGGTCAGCGACCGGCGCTTGCCCGACTGGTGCCATCCGCGCTGGTTCAAGGCTGATCGCGCGCTTCTGGCCCAGACAGGCGGCATTGCCGTGACACTGGCATCGGGCAGGATCGAAACCGTTGCCGATGGCGAGGGCGACCATCCGTGGGTCATGGCACGTCGTGCCAGCCCGCGTTGAGAACATGGAGCGTATCGGACCGGATCCGAGCCCGTGACCATAGATAGAAATGATCGCAAATTACTTTATTATCATGTTGATAAATATAATCATCTTTGCGGCTGGTGCGGGCGGTGGGACTCGAACCCACACGGGCATACGCCCAACGGATTTTCATACCAGCTACGGCTTTCGCCGCCGTCCGCCACCCGATATGGTGACTGGCGTTTGTGGTCTGGACTATCCCTTCACCATGCTTCGGCGCGCCGAAGTGTAGGTGCTGCCCGTCTAGTCTCTACACCTTCCCGGATGCTTTCGCAGCAGGGCTTGGCTCGGGATCGCCATTTGACAGGGTTCCCCGAATTTGAGCAGTTCTGCATCGCGGGTTTCCCCGCGCGCACTCAATCTGGCTTAAGTCCGTTGCGTCTACCGGTTCCGCCACGCCCGCAATGCCGTAACAGGCTATAGGTCGGATTTGCGGGTTCGCCAAGCAGAGAGACCGTAAGCCGTTGTCGCGGCGGCACCCTTCAACTAAGGGTCAGTAGCAAACGACAACGCAATCGGGAGATTATGATGACAGCCGACATTCCTGCAACCAATCTCACGATGCTGACTCTGGTAACGGAAAACGGCCTGCTTGAGGTCTCTCTTGCGCGATTGCCGATGCCTGAACCGCGCGATCACGAAGTGCTGGTCAAAGTGCAGGCAACGCCCGTCAATCCGTCCGATCTTGGTTTGTTGCTGGGGGCAGCGGACATGAGCACGGCACGTGCGTCGGAGCGGGACGGACTGCCGCTTGTCATTACAGATATTCCTGCCGCCGGAATGCGCGCGATGACCGGGCGCATCGGCGATGCAATGCCGATTGGCAACGAAGGCTGTGGCGTGGTCGTCAAAGCAGGGGCATCGCCAGCCGCGCAGGCGATGCTGGGCAAGACCGTGGCGATGCTCGGTGGCGCGCTTTACGCCGAGTATCGCTGCCTGCCGACCGCCATGTGCATGATCCTGCCCGACGGCACCGACCCGAAAGTCGGCGCGTCATGTTTCGTCAATCCGCTGACCTCTCTGGCGTTCACCGAAACGATGCGGATGGAGGGGCATACAGCGCTTGTTCACACGGCTGCGGCATCAAACCTGGGTCAGATGCTGGTCAAAATTTGTGCGAAAGACAATATTCCACTGGTTAATATCGTCCGTAGCGATGCGCAGGTCGCTTTGCTGAAAGCGATTGGCGCGACGCATATCGTCAATTCGGCGGCGGAGTCTTTTCTTCACGATCTGACGGCCGCGCTGATTGAAACAGGGGCGACATGCGGGTTCGATGCCATTGGCGGTGGCAAGCTGGCAGGACAGATCCTCGGTTGCATGGAAGTTGCGGCGGTCGGGCGGATGAAGGCGTACAGCCGCTATGGGTCCGACACATTCAAGCAGGTCTATGTCTATGGCGCGCTCGATCTCGCGCCGACCATTCTCAACCGCAGCTTCGGGCTGACCTGGGCGCTCAGCGGGTTCCTGCTGACGTCGTTCCTGGCCAAAGTCGGCGCAGACAAGACGCAGGCGTTGAAAGATCGCGTTGTCGCCGAACTGAAAACCACCTTTGCCAGCCGTTACAGCCACGAAATCTCGCTCACAGAGGCTTTGAATCTCGAGGTGATGGCAGGCTATAATGCAAAGCGCACCGGCGAGAAATATCTGATCCGTCCTTAATCGGGTATAAGCGCCTTGAGCGGCCGCGTGGTGTCGGCCAGATCGGACGGGCTGGCGACCACATGGGTTTCGACAAGCTTTCGCCCCTGCGCATAGTCGCGGACGGCGTTGACGCAATCAAGGGCAATGACATGACCGGCTTTCAGGTAAATGACGGAAAAACTTCGTGTCGCGGGGTCGCCGCGCATCACGGTTGCATCATATCCCGATGACAGGCCCACGGTCTGCAAGCGCAAATCATATTGGTTCGACCAGAACCACGGCGTTGCGGCATAGGGCTGGAGCTCGCCGCAAATTGCTCTGGCGGCCGTGCTTGCCTGATCATTGGCATTCTGCACTGATTCGAGCCGGATCGTGGCGCCGCCGGCAAAACCATTGGCATGCGCCGCGCAATCGCCGATCGCATAGATGTGGGGCAATGACGTGCGGCAGTACGGGTCGACGGTCACACCATTGCCGCCTGCTGCCCCTGCGGCGATCAATGGCCCGACCGCGGGAATGATGCCGATGCCGACAATCACCATGTCCGCTGCGACGATCATGTCGTCGGCAAGGCGAACGCCCGTCACACGGGTGTCACCCTCGATTGCGATGACACTGGTTCCGGTCCGCAAATCGACGCCGTGGGCGCGATGCTCCGCTTCGTAAAATTCTGACAAGTCAGGCCCGGCGACGCGGGCAAGTACACGCGGCAGCGCCTCGAACAATGTCACCGATTTGCCCAATTTGGTCAGCACGGCCGCCGCCTCCAGGCCGATATACCCTCCGCCGATAAGGGCAATATGCGAAACATCCGTCAGTTCGGACATGATGGCATCGACATCGGCCCGTGTCCGCACGGCGTGAATACCGGGCAGGGTGTGGCCATGGCAGTCAAGTTTGCGCGGATCACCGCCGGTCGCCCAGATAAGGTCATGATAGCCGACAGTGCGGCCATCGCCCAGTGTGAGCCGGCGGGCATCCGCATCGACGGCAACCACGTCATGCGACAAGATCATGTCAATCCCGCGCTCCGCCCAGAATGCGGGGGGACGGATATACAGGCGTTCGAACGGCTTTTCCCCGGCCAGATAATCCTTGGAAAGCGGCGGGCGCTCATAGGGCGGCTCGGCCTCACGCCCGATCATGGCGATGCTGCCTGCAAATCCCTGCTGGCGCAGAACGACGGCGGCCTGGGCGCCGCCATGGCCTGCACCGACGATGACGACATCGAATGATCGATCCATCTAGGCAAATTCCTCGGTGTCGATCGTCGTTTGCTGAGCCGCGGGATAGCGCGGACCCGATATGGTATGACGATTGATAAGGGCATCTACACGCGCGCGTGTCGGCATATCGGGTCGCCATGCTGACCGCACCATATTCTCCTCAAGATGCGCGAGGTTGGCCGTCCCCGGAATCGCAACGATCTGATCCCCTTGTGCCAGCACCCACCCCAGCGCGAGTTGGGCCGGCGTGACGCCAACATCCGTCGCAATGGCACAGAACGCGTCGATCTGAGCCAGGTTTTTCGTCCAGTTTTCCCCCACGAAGCGTGGCCATTTCTGACGTATATCGTCATCAGGCAAAGCTGACGGATCGCGCAATGTGCCGCAAAGCGATCCGCGACCAAGCGGTGAAAAGGCGACAAATGTCGTTCCCAGTTCGGCACAGGCAGCCAGCACACCGATTTCAGGATTGCGGGTTTGCAGGGAATATTCGGTCTGCATGGCGGCAATGGGATGGACGGTCGACGCGCGGCGCAATGTGTCGGCCGACATTTCAGACAGGCCGATGCTCCCGATTTTTCCGGCCTTCACTGCCCGTGCAAGTTCGCCCACTGAGTCCTCGATCGGCGTGTTGAAATCACGACGATGCAGATAATAAAGATCGATATGGTCGGTCTGGAGCAGGGTCAGGCTTTCGTCGATTGCACTTCGGATCATGTCCGGGCGGCAATCGATCCGCCGTTTGTCCCCATCGACGAAAATTCCCGTCTTGGACGCGAGGAAAAACTCACCCCGGCGCGCTTTCAGCGTCGTGCCGATCAGTGTTTCATTTTCGCCCAGCCCGTAAATCCGCGCGGTATCAAGATGATTATACCCCAGATCAAGCGCGCGGTGGAGCAATCTGGCGCCTTCCTCTGGCGAAGGCGGAATAGCATAAGCCCAGCTTAGCGACATGCAGCCAAGGCCAATGGGATTCACGGCATGTCCATTTATGGTCCGTGTCAAATGCGTCCTCCCGATCGGTTTGTCGTGCGTCTGGCCTGTGCTGCCGTCGCCCGCTCATTTTAGTCAAGCTCAGGTCAGACGGCAACCGGAGTCATGTCTTCACTCCGGCAGTTCGTCGTTCAGCCGCAACGCCTCTCCGGCAAGGTAAAGCGATCCCACGATCAGTATCATGTCATCGATGCCGGCGATGGCAGTTCGCAGTGAAGGCGCAGCCGTGCCGCCCCAGCGCGCGGCCAGAGTGGCGGGGTCGTGACTGTCATGATCAGGCACGGCAACGAATGTCAGGCTGAGCGCGTGAAGGCTAAGCGGGGCGATGATCCCGTCGGCGTCCTTGCTGGCAAGGATGCCGATGATCAGATGGCGGCGATGCCCCGCAAGTTCGGTCGCGAGAATGTCCGCGGCGGCAGGATTGTGCGCGCCGTCGATCCAGACTATTTTTGTCCCTGCAAGCGGGCCGCGGGACAATTTTTGGAGCCGCGCCGGCCAATGCGTGCTGGCAATCCCGGCTCGGATCGCGGATTTCGAAATACCCACCTGCCGGGCCATTTCGGCGGCGAGGTTCGCATTTCGCGCCTGATGCGCGCCGGGCAAAGATGGTGCGAGCGCTTTGTCGATCCGCCAGTCACGGCCCTCAAGCAGGAGCGGGGCACCTGCTTTCATTGCGGTGACCTCGATCCGCGCAAGTGCCTCGGGCGGCTGCGCCAGGCAAACCAGCGGAATGCCAGCCTTCGCAATTCCTGCTTTCTCGCCAGCAATTCCGGCGAGGGTCTCACCAAGGAACGCCTGATGGTCGATCCCGATTTGCGCGATGCCGCAGGCAACGGGTGTCACGACATTGGTCGCGTCGAGCCGCCCGCCAAGGCCGACTTCGATCACGCAATAATCGGCGGGTGCGCGGCTGAAAGCGAGGAAGGCAGCAGCGGTGGTCGCTTCGAAAAAGCTCGGGCCGATGGCATAGGCTTCGGCGCGGTTGAGCACTTCGGATAGGAGCGGAGCGAGGTCGTCGTCAGTGATCAGCTTGCCCGCGACGCGGATACGCTCGTTGAAGCGAACCAGATGCGGGCTGGTATAGACATGAACCGTCTTGCCCGCCGCTTCGATGATCGCGCGCAGAAACGCACAGGTCGATCCCTTGCCGTTGGTACCTGCGACGTGGAACACGGGCGGCAGCCGCTCCTGCGGATTGCCGAGCGTGGCGAGGAGTGCCGTGATCCGTTCGAGGCCGAGAATATCGCGTCCCGGCGACAATTGGGCAAACCGGTCAAGCTGTGCCTGAACGGCGGGATCGTCCGAACGGGCGTGATCGGGCATCTTTTAGCCCCTTCCCCTGATGGGGAGGGGCTTTTTCTTCGTCATGCCGCTTTCCTCTTATCCACCAGATAGCCGATCAGCATGCCGAGCGTCGCGGGCAGGTCGGCGCGGGCCACGACCATGTCGAGCATGCCATGATCGAGCAGATATTCGGCGCGCTGAAACCCTTCGGGAAGCTTCTCGCGAATTGTGGACTCGATGACTCTTTGGCCGGCAAAGCCGATGAGCGCGCCGGGTTCGGCAATCTGGATGTCGCCGAGCATCGCATAGCTTGCGGTGACGCCGCCGG
>CAXTTJ010000004.1:0-125076 GCA_964247235.1 uncultured Sphingomonadaceae bacterium | reverse complement strand
GCCAACTACATCAGAAACTCCGGATATGCGTCAATGTAATGTCATCCGACTCTAGACTGGGTCAAAGACGCGTTCGACAAAACCAGATATCCGTGGTTCGGCGATGAGTTCGTTCATCCGGATGAATTTGAACGCCGGTTCAATGACAGCGTTGTCGTCAACCTGTTCGAGGGATTTCGCTGAGCGTCAGGACAACATCGGCTCTTTAGCTGCCGCACGCACAGGCTGGTTTGGGGCGGGGGCGATAATGATGTTTTCTGGGTGCCCGGCGCGCATAGACTGTTTCGTATGTCGTGACAGTGCGATAGCCGATCGTCGGCGCGGCATTTCTGATGACAATCGTTGTCACGGGCGGAGCCGCATCATAGCCGCCGTCCTGCACATAACCGCCACCCCAGTGCGGTCCGCGATAATAATCGTCATGGTACCGGTCGTCGGCGACATGGTCATGATGCGGACGGCGATGATGTTTTGACAGTGCGGTTTCGATCGCCAGACCCGCAATCGCCCCCACACCGCCGCCGATCAGCGAACCGGCAAGACGGCTGCCCGTACCGGCAATCAGATTGCCCGCCACCGCGCCGACGGCGGCACCGCCGATGCCACCGGCAAGACCCTGCGTGTCGAAGCGGTCACGGCCATGGCCATAGTCGCGGTGATCATCCTGACGGTTCCAGTCGAAATTGCTGTGCGCATCGTAAACGCGGCCCCACTGGTCGGTCAGGACGGCATCGTCATAATAACGTGACCAGCCGAACCCTGCGGCCGGATCGGGCAGGCCATAGCGACGATAATCAGCGAGGAAATATTCGGCCGACTGCCAGCGGCCGGGCAAGCGATAGCCATAGGCGGGTCGTTGATACACGTCGGGCTGAACAGCCAGCGGCCGGGGACTGCGCATGGCGTGCGATGCCGATGGCATGGCAGTTGCCGCGCCTGTGGCCTGTTGCGGCACAGCGGGTATCTTTGCCGGCTTAGCTGCGGTTGGAACGACGATCGCAGGCGCGCCGACGCTCGAGTCGATCCCGGCGAATGCGGGCTGCGAAACCGCAAGCGCTGCAAGCGCAACACCAGTGATTGCTAGGCTTCGCATGGTAAATACTCCCCGACATCGATTCACACAGCACGCCAGACGACGGCGCTGTTTCCAAAGAGTTTTTAGCATTGCCACGACGTTAACACTAGGATCGATGGTTAATGGCCCTGTCCCATTCTGAAGCCGGTCATCACGGCCAGCGTTTTGCAACCCGCGGTGGTGAATGTGACGTCGAACGTCAGTCAAAGATCACTTTGCCGCGACCCTTTTTCACGGTTGAACGCACGGCTTTGCCGGTCATCCGCTTTTCCTTTGCGCTTTTTGTCGGGCGGGTCTTGACGCGCCTGACCGGACTCTGATGCGCTTTGCCGACCAGTTCGGCCAGCCGTGCGCGGGCCTCTTCGCGGTTTGCTTCCCGGCTGCGGTGCTCACGCGCGGTGATGACGATTTCGCCGTCATTGGTCCAGCGTGACCCTGCCAGCGTCTTCAGCCGCTCATACACGATCGGGGTCAGGCGCAGTGCGTAAACGTCGAGGCGCATCTGCACGGTTGTTGCGACCTTGTTGACATTTTGTCCGCCGGGTCCGGTGCCAGCAAGGAAGCGCTCCTCAAGCGCATCTTCGGGAAGCGCGGGCCAGTCAGCCGACGGCATGGCGTGCCCAGTCGGGAAAATGGGCGGGCAGGGGGGCCATTGCTGATGCGGACGCCTTGCCCTCACGCGGGATTGTCAGGGTTTCGGCGTGGAGGAGCATATGCTCTTGCTTCACGCCGTACACCGCGTCGCCCGCAATCGCGATGCCGATGCCCGACGCGGCATGAACACGTAACTGATGCGTGCGCCCCGTTTCAGGGCGAAAGCGCACGAGCGACTGACCCTCGGCAAACGAAACAATATCCCAGTGCGTGACAGCGCGCTGGCCCGTTTTTTCAACGATCATCCGCCATCCGGTTTCGCGCGTGCTGATTTTGTTGAGGGGCAGGTCGATCGTGCCACCGGGCTGGCTGGGGATCCCTGCAAGAATGGCGAGGTAGGTTTTTTTGACCAGCCCCGCCTCGAACGCCTGCGAATATTTCTTCTGCGCCCTGGGATTGCGGGCGAGAAGCAGGCAGCCCGAGGTATCGCGGTCAAGCCTGTGGACGACAGCGGGATGGCGTTCGAACCCGAAACGCAGTGAATCGAGATGGTTCATCACGCTCAGTGATCCGTCACGCGGCGCATCGACCGCCAGACCGGCCGGCTTGTCGAGGATCATGGCTTCGGCATCGATGAACAGGACAAGGTCGGCAAGGAGCATGGCCGCGCTATAGAAGCTGATCCTAGGGGGCGTCCACCAGCACGAATTCGCTGTCGCTTGATGCCTTGATGTCATAATGCCCGGCAGCGAGTGCGAGGCCGTCGCGTGCGTCCACCTGCGTGCCATTGACGTCGAGTGATCCCGCCGTGGGCACAAGATAGGCGTGACGTCCCGCGCCAACCGCGTGCCGAATGCTCTGTCCGCTCGTCAGCAGGGCGCCATAGACGCGGACATCTGCGCGGATAGGCAGCGCGTCGGGATCGTCATAACCACTGGCGAGAATTTGCAGCGTGCCCGACCGGTCTGCTTTTGGAAATGGCTTCATGCCCCATCCGGGGGCACCGCCCTTTTCACGCGGCTCGATCCAGATCTGGAACAATGTCGTCGGCACGTCTTCGCGATTATATTCGGCGTGCTGCACGCCCGATCCCGCGCTCATCACCTGAACATCGCCAGCTGCCGTGCGGCCCGTGTTGCCCATCGAATCCTCATGCGTGATCGCGCCGCTGCGCACATAAGTGATGATTTCCATGTCGGCATGGCCGTGGGGCGGAAATCCGGTTCGCGGCGCGATGATGTCATCATTCCATACGCGGATGCTGCCCCAGCCCATGCGCGACGGATCATAATAACCGGAAAAAGAGAAATGATGATGCGCATCGAGCCAGCCGTGATTGGCGGCCCCAAGGCTGGCAAAGGGGCGAAGATCGGTCATGCTCAAAATCCTCATCGGCGCGGTGTTGCCGCCGGGATTAAGCGAATGTGGGGTGCAAAAGCCTGTGGTCAAGAGCCGCCGTCAACGCTAGCGGCTGAGAAGTTTCACGGAGTTTCATGATGCCAACGCTCGTCCTTATCCGCCACGGCCAGTCGACCTGGAATCTGGAAAACCGGTTTACCGGATGGTGGGACGTCGACCTGACTGACAAGGGTGTGGCGGAAGCGCGGGCGGCGGGCATGTTGCTTGCGGAAAAGGGCATGGATTTCGATCTGTGCTTCACATCGTTGCAGTCGCGCGCGATCAGGACACTGAACCTCGCGCTTGAAAATATGGGGCGGTTGTGGTTGCCGGTCGCAAAGGACTGGCGGCTGAACGAGCGGCATTATGGCGGGCTGACGGGTCTCGACAAGGCTGAAACGGCGGCAAAACATGGCGATGCCCAAGTCAGAATATGGCGGCGCAGCTTTGATGTGCCACCGCCGCCACTGGCAGCCGGAAGCGCCTATGACCTGTCCGGGGACCGCCGTTACGCTGGCATTGCAATTCCGGATACCGAAAGCCTGAAAGACACGATTGCGCGCGTGCTCCCTTATTGGGAGGCGCGGATTGCCCCGGAATTACGCGCGGGAAAACGCGTCCTGATTTCTGCGCACGGCAATTCGCTGCGCGCGCTGGTCAAGCATCTGTCGGGAATTTCGGATGAAGACATTACCGGTCTGGAAATCCCGACGGGTCAGCCGATCGTCTATGATCTGGCCGACGATCTGACAGCGCGCGACCGCTATTATCTCAGCACGCGCTGAGCTGTCTTTGCGGCGTACATTTCGCTGTCGGCACGGGCAAGAATGGCATCGACAACGTCCCCGGCACGGATCATGGTCAGGCCGACTGAAAGGCCCACGGCAAGCTGGGTCGCGCCAAGGTCGAGCGGCGCCTGCATCAGCACATTGACCAGCGACGCCGCTTTGGCCGCCGCCGCCGGTTCGTCGAGATGATCGAGCAGCAAGCCGAATTCATCACCGCCGATCCGCGCGACGACATCGGTTGCCCGCACTTCGCATTTCAGAATCGTCGCGACATGAATCAGTGCAGCATCGCCCGCCTGATGGCCGTGGGCATCATTGATCGATTTCAAGCCGTTCACATCGACGAACAGGACAGCGGCCGGTGCGCCATAGCGGGTGACGTGCCGCGCGACCCGTTCGACCTCTCGCACAAAGACCCGACGATTGGGCAGGGGAGTCAGTGTGTCGGTATCGGCAAGACGCTCAAGCTCTTCCACCCGCCCGCGCATGGCGTCGAGCGCGGCGCGCAACCCTTCATTTTCGGCGAGAAGCTGGGCCATGGCGGCACGGCTTTCCGAATCGGCATTATGGTTCAGCACAGTCACATCCCTTTCGCCGATCATAGCCGATGGTAATGCAGAGACCAAATTTGCGCTGTCCTGGTCAAAAAAAACGGCGGCTTCCGAATGGAACCCGCCGTATTTTTCGCTTTTTGACTAAAGATTCTAACGCTTCGAGAACTGGAAGCTCTTGCGCGCCTTTGCCTTGCCATATTTCTTGCGTTCGACCGCGCGGCTGTCGCGGGTCAGAAAGCCAGCCGCCTTGACCGGCGCGCGCAGGATCGGCTCATAACGGGTCAGTGCCTGCGAAATGCCGTGACGCACGGCGCCCGCCTGACCCGAAAGCCCTCCGCCCTTGACGGTGCAGACGACATCATAGCCACCGACGCGGTCGGCGACTTCGAAGGCCTGACTGATCACAAGCCGAAGCGTGGGGCGCGCGAAATAGATTTCCTGATCGCGGCCGTTGACAATGATCTTGCCGCTTCCCGGCTTGATCCAGACGCGAGCAATCGCATCCTTGCGGCGGCCTGTGGCATAGGCACGACCCTGTGCATCGATGATCGCTTCGCGCAGCGGCATCGGTTCGCGGACCGGTGCCTGCGAAACGGGTGGTGCGACATAATCTTCGCTTTCGCTGACGGGTGCAGCAGGCGCATCAGCCGCGACAGGGACGGGCGCACCGGTGAGCGCGGCGAGATCGGCAAGCGACTGCCGGTTGTCGGACGTGTCGGACATTATGCGCCTACCTTGTTCTTGCGATTCATGCTTGCGATGTCGAGGACTTCAGGGGTCTGCCCCGTGTGCGGGTGGTCGGTACCGGCATAGATGCGCAGTGCGCGCATCTGGTCGCGGCCAAGCGGGCCACGCGGGATCATCCGCTCGACCGCCTTTTCAAGGACGCGTTCAGGGAACTTGCCGTCGAGAATTTTCGCGGGCGTCGTTTCCTTGATGCCGCCGGGGTGACCCGTGTGCTTGTAATAGATTTTGTCGGTCATCTTCTTGCCGGTAAAGCGTACTTTTTCGGCATTGATAATGATGACATTGTCACCGCAATCGACGTGCGGCGTATAGCTCGGCTTATGCTTGCCACGCAGGATATTGGCAACGATTGTGGCAACACGGCCGACCACCAGGCCATCGGCATCGATCAGATGCCATTTCTTTTCCACCTCGAACGGCTTTGCAGCCTTGGTCGTTTTCATCAGCGCCTTCATGAGGCCAACCCTTACATAAAAATGCACCACTCCGGATTCGAAGCGACGTCGAGGCGTGGCCAATGGTTGGAACGATGTCAGAAGTCAAGCAAAACAGCGCTTATCCTGACGGGTAATCAAATACCCGCCAGGATGAGACGATATGAGTGTCAGCGTGCGGCAATTTCTGACGGGATGATTGCTGGCGTCAGCTGGACGACGTCGCGTTTCGAAAAGGAAACGGATTTTCCGTTGACGACACCGTCAACCCAGTTGCGCGTGACCCGCAACGAAAACGGCTGATGATTGGTTGCGTCTTCACCGGTGATCAGCGTGACGTTGCCACGGTCCTTGACCGAATAGATGTATGTCACACCTTCATGCGTGACCGTGTCAGCGAACGCTGGTGTTGCAAGCGCGGTGGCGGAAATAAGGATCGAAAGCGTTTTCAACATGGCAGGTTCCTTTGATGAGAGGAGGTCTGCCGTTCAGGCTTCTATTTTCTATTGTGCATTGCAATATGAAATCGATCTTTTCCTGCTGCAATCGCTATGACTGCAACAGGTGTTGCGCATATTGCAATGCAGCAAATCATTACTGGTCGAGGAAACTGCGCATTTTGCGTGACCGGCTGGGGTGCTTGAGCTTGCGCAGCGCCTTTGCCTCGATCTGGCGGATGCGTTCGCGGGTCACACTGAATTGCTGGCCGACTTCTTCCAGCGTGTGATCGGTGTTCATGCCGATGCCGAACCGCATGCGCAGGACGCGTTCCTCGCGCGGGGTGAGCGAGGCGAGCACGCGGGTCACGGTTTCCTTCAGGTTCGCCTGAATCGCCGCGTCAACCGGGATGATCGCATTCTTGTCCTCGATGAAATCGCCGAGATGCGAATCCTCCTCGTCGCCGATCGGCGTTTCGAGAGAGATCGGTTCCTTGGCGATTTTCATCACCTTGCGAACTTTTTCCAGCGGCATTGACAGGCGCTCGGCCATTTCCTCGGGCGTCGGTTCGCGGCCCTGTTCGTGAAGGAACTGGCGACTGGTGCGGACGAGCTTGTTGATCGTTTCGATCATGTGGACCGGAATGCGGATCGTGCGCGCCTGATCGGCAATGCTGCGCGTGATCGCCTGCCGGATCCACCACGTCGCATAAGTGCTGAACTTATAGCCGCGGCGATATTCGAATTTGTCGACCGCCTTCATCAGGCCGATGTTGCCTTCCTGAATAAGATCAAGGAATTGCAGGCCGCGGTTCGTATATTTTTTCGCAATCGAGATGACGAGGCGCAAATTGGCTTCGACCATTTCCTTCTTGGCAATGCGCGCTTCGCGTTCGGCTTTTTGCACCGTGTTGACGATGCGCCGGAACTCGCTGAGCGACATGCCGGTTGCCTGGCTGATTTCCGAAATCTCGATGCGGATACGGTCAACTGCTTCGGATTCATTTTCGACGAACGCCGCCCATTTCTTGTCGACACCCCGGACACTGGCCAGCCAGGTTTCGTCAAGCTCGCGGTTGATATAGCTGTCGAGGAAAGCTTTACGCGGAACCTTGTGGCGCTCGGCAAGGCGCAGCATCTGCCCCCCCAGCGCTGTCAGGCGGCGGTTGAAGGCATAAAGCTGATCGACCAGATATTCGATCTTCGCGCCGTGAAACTGGACACTTTCGACTTCGGCGGTCAGCTCTTCACGCAGCTTGTGATATTTTTTTTCTTCGCTGGCGGGAAAGTCATTGCCGACGCCCAGCACGTCGATACGTGCTTGCTGAACCTTTGAAAATTTCTTGTAAAGCGCAGTGATCGAAGCGAATTTTTCAAGCGCCATCGGCTTGAGCGTTTCTTCCATCTGCGCAAGAGAAAGCGTGTTGTCTTCCTCGTCATCGTCCGAAGGGCGTGGCGCGCGCCGTTCGGTCAGTGCTTCTTCGTCATGTTCGTCTTCGGAAACGGGGGCAACTTCGGGAACGTCTTCTTCTTCCTTGAACGAGACGCCAGCGGTTTTTTCGCTGATCTCCCCATTTTCGTCCTCGCCCTCTTCGGTCATTGCTTCGGGCGCGGGGTCCTTGTTGAGCATGGCGTCGAGATCGATGATCTCGCGAAGCTGCATCGTTCCTTCGTTGAGCGCGTTCGACCAGCTTATAATGGCGTGAAAGGTGATCGGTGATTCGCACAGACCAAGGATCATGGTGTCGCGACCCGCTTCGATCCGCTTGGCAATCGCGATTTCACCTTCGCGGCTAAGCAGTTCGACCGCGCCCATTTCGCGCAGGTACATGCGGACGGGATCGTCGGTCCGATCCGTTACCTTCGTGACTTTTTCGGCGACATGGCCGGTGCCGTCATCGGTCGCGTCGACCGCGGCGATTTCTTCTTCGTCGTCCTTGGGATCGTCGCCGTCGTCACCGGCTTCGTCATTTTCAACGACGTTGACGCCCATTTCGTTGAGCGCCGACATGATGTCCTCGATCTGATCGGTCGACATTTCGCCGACGACGGCATTCAGATCGTCGACCGTGATGTAGCCACGCTTCTTGGCGCGCGCGACCATCTTTTTGATGTCGGCGTCGTTCAAATCGATCAGGGGTGCATCGCCCGTATCAATGCCCGACTCACCGTCGGCGTCGGGCGCATCGGCCTCAATTGTTTTTGCCATCTAAATCTTTGTTCCTAACTAAGCACTTATGCCGTCGCCCATTGCGTGAGCGCGCTTTTCGCTCAAATCATGTTTCGCCGCCCACAGGCGTTGCAACTCGGCAAAAGCTTCAAACCCCTCTTCGCCGGACTGGTTCATTTTGGCCACGGCATCGTCAATTCCGGCCTGAATTGCCGGTTCGTCTGACATTGATTCTAACACGGCCATTAAATCCGCCCGTGCTTTATTTCCATCGACATTTCCATCGACATTATTCTGCACGAACGAAAATGCCAGTGGCCGCCGCTTTTCAAGGCTTGCCAATGCTGGCGCCAATCCTTCTGCCTGTAATATGGTGTCGAGTTTTTCCGGATCAAGCGGATGCTCGATCAGGACGGCTTCAAGCATCGCAAGGCAGATCTGGCGGAAACCGCGATGTTCGAACAGCGCGTGAAACTGTGCGATCATTTCGGCATAAGGGGCGATCAGGTCGGGATAGCGCCGCAACCCGGCAAGGACGGCGGGGGCGAAGCTGACCTTGACGATGCCATGTTCGGCAATGGAGCGCATCAGTTCGGGGATACGCTTGCTCTGGCGCTGGGTGCCGGGACCACGGTGTCGATAGGCATCGGCATCCCCTTTTTTATACATCGCATCGATGCGCTGATCAAAGTCGGCCAGATAGAAAGACCGGATGTCCTCATTGCCGATAGTCCTGGCATGCAGGCGCAATTGCCGTCCGAACAGCGACCGGTTCTCGGGTGTGTCGAAGCGGGCGTTTTCAAGTTCGCTATTCCAGATGAACTCGACAAGCGGTTCGGACTGACTGATCCGCTGGTTGAACGCTGCGCCGCCCGAATTCCGGATCAGGTCGTCGGGGTCCTGACCGTCTGGCAGCCTCACCAGTTCAAGGCTCTTGCCATAATCGAGCATCGGCAACGCCCGGAGTGCCGCGCGCATCGCCGCTTTCTGTCCGGCTCCGTCACCGTCGAAACACAGGATCGGCACATCGGCAAGCCGCCACATGCGTTCGATCTGTGTCTCCGTCAGTGCGGTGCCAAGCGGCGCGACAACTTCGCTGATACCGGCGCCGGCAAGCGCGATGGCATCCATATAGCCTTCGACGACGATCAGGCGCCCTGCTTTGCGCGACGCGGGCGCTGCGCGGTCAAGGTTCCACAATGTGCGGCCCTTGTCGAACAACGGCGTGTCGGGGGAGTTCAGATATTTGGGTTCACCGATCCCGAGGATGCGTCCGCCGAATGCAATACACCGCCCGCGCGGGTCCCGGATTGGGATCATCAGGCGGCCGCGAAACCGGTCGTAAGGCTCTTTGTCGTCAACTGCGATAAGAAGTCCGGCCTCGACAAGGCGATCGTCGCCAAAGGACGACAGCGCGGTCTTCAATTTGCCCCGGCTATCTGGCGCAAAGCCAAGACCGAATGCCGCGACAAGGTCTGGCGTGACATGACGCTGCTGAAGATAAGCGCGCGCCTGGGCCCCTTCGCTGCCGGCAAGCTGGTCTGCAAACCATGCCTGCGCGGCGGCCATCACATCATATAAATCACTTTGTCGCCCGGCGCGTTCGGCGGCACGGGCATCGGCGGCGGGCATGTCCATCCCGCCGGTCGCAGCCAGTTCTTTCACGGCATCAATAAACGGCAGGCCCTGTTGCTCGGTCAGCCAGCGGATCGCGTCACCATGTGCCGAACATCCGAAACAATGATAAAAACCCTTATCATCATTCACATAGAAGGATGGTGATTTTTCATTGTGGAACGGACAACATGCTTTCCATTCGCGTCCGGCGCGCTGCAACTTCAATGTCTTGCCAATCAGCCCGGACAGAAGTGTGCGCGACCGCAATTCGTCAAGGAATTGGGGCGAAAGGCTCATGCCATATTATACGCGTTCGTTATCATATATGCCAGCCCTGGCAAGACGGTCTGTAGCAAACTTGTGCAGTTCGTCAGGGCCTTCTCAGGAAAGCGATGCCTTCACCAGCGCGCTGGCTTTGCTCATATCCAGTTCGCTGGCGTGGCGGTCCTTCAGCGCGGCCATCACTCGTCCCATGTCTTTCACGCCCGTCGCGCCGACTTCGGCCTTGATCGCCTCGATCGCCAGAATCGTTTGGGCATCGGTCAGCTGTTGCGGCAGGAAACGTTCGATCACAGCGACTTCGGCGGCTTCTTTCGCTGCAAGTTCGGGCCGGTTGCCAGTCGTGAACATCGCGATCGATTCGCGGCGCTGCTTGACCATTTTCTGGAGCACTTCGACGACGAGCACGTCATCATCGTCGGGCGACTTGCCCGTTCGCGCTTCGATATCGCGATTCTTGATCGCGGACTGGATGAGGCGGATCGTGCCCAGCGTGTCGGCGTCGCGTGCCTTCATCGTCGCGATTTGCGCCGCCTGAATATCGTCTCGAATCATCGGTTCTCTTTCGGAAACCTGATCGTTAGCCGCAATATGATGTCGTGACCAGAATTGACCGCGCGCGACTCGCCGTTTAGGGACCACCGCTTAGCGACATCGCTGCTCAACCCTCCAACGGAGTCTCTTTCCGCATGGCTGACACTTCGCGCGCCTACGACGCCACCGGTATATTGGTGCTTGCTGACGGCACGGTCGTTTACGGACGCGGGTTTGGGGCGGAAGGCGCGGCGGTCGGTGAGGTATGCTTCAACACCGCGATGACCGGCTATCAGGAGATCATGACCGACCCGTCCTACGCGGCGCAGATCGTCACCTTCACCTTTCCGCATATCGGTAATGTCGGTGCCAATGCAGAGGATGTGGAAGCGACCAGTCCGCATGCCGTTGGCTGCATCGTCCGTGAAGATGTCACGGCGCCATCGAACTTTCGTTCGACGGGTGGCTTTGACGGGTGGCTGCGCGCCAACGGGCGCATCGGGCTGGCGGGCGTCGATACGCGGGCGCTGACACGGCGCATCCGCGAGGCCGGGCCGCCCAATGCCGTGATCGCACACCGCAAGGATGGTGCGTTTGACGTGGCCGAGCTGCTGGCGCTGGCGCGTGAGTGGCCGGGGCTGGAGGGGACCGACCTCGCCAGGCCGGTAACGACATTGCAAGCATATGCGTGGGATGCAGGGCTGTGGACGCTGAGCAACGGGCACGACGTTCCAACCAGCCCGGCGCCCGGAAAAAAGGTCGTTGCAATAGATTATGGCATAAAACACAATATATTACGCAATATGATTGATGCCGGATGTCAAGTCACGGTTATGCCCGCGACGGCGAGCTTTGACGATATCATGGCGCATGATCCGCAAGGGTTGTTCCTGTCGAACGGCCCCGGCGATCCGGCGGCGACGGGCGACTATGCCGTGCCGGTGATCCGGCAGTGGCTTAGCACGGGCAAGCCGTTGTTCGGGATATGCCTCGGGCATCAGTTGCTGGCGCTCGCTGTTGGTGCCAGGACCGTGAAAATGCATCAGGGCCACCGGGGCGCGAACCATCCGGTCAAGCGGCTGTCTGATAGCCGCGTTGAGATCACGAGCATGAATCACGGCTTTGCGGTCGATGCGGCGACATTGCCTGCGAATGCAAGGGCAACGCATGTCAGCCTGTTCGACGGGTCGAACTGCGGCTTCGAGTTGACCGACGCGCCTGCGTTCAGCGTGCAATATCACCCCGAAGCATCGCCGGGGCCGCAGGATAGCCATTATCTGTTCGAGCGGTTTGCGGGGATGATGGGGTGAGAGCTGTCGTAGTTGTTCTTTTAACGCTCGTCGGATGTTCGCCAGAACGGGAGTCATTCAACTGGCAAAGCGACGATGCTCTCGCGGCCGCTGTTGAAAATATGGTGTCGAATGAACTCGACGTTGCTGAAGCGTCGAACGCCGTGGCAACAAACAGTATAGCCGTGTGCGAACAAATCGCACATGATCAACATCGGCAAGTGCGCTGCGAATAATGACAAACCACCCCTCCACACTCTCGGTCCGCACTACCCGTCCCAAGGGTTTATCAGCTTCACCCCCGTCCATTCAAAATCACGGACATTGCGGGTTGCAACCGGAATATCGTGCGCCAGCGCCTGCGCCGCGATCTGAAGATCGAGCAGTTTTGTTTCCGCATTGCGGCGCGCCATCAGCGCACCGAAAACTTGCGCGGCGTCGCGGTCAAAATCGAGTGTCCGGGTCAGCGTTGCGCGGACAATCCTGCCGAACCAAATTTCCAGTCCTTGCCGCCGCGCCGATGCTTTCGGCAATTCGATGCCATGCCGGATTTCGGCCATTACGATTACCGACAACCACAGCGCGTCACGATGGTCTGACATCCACGATGCAACCCGTGGATTGCACGGGTCTTTTATCGTTTCGCTCCAGACATTTGTATCAACGAGAATCACAACGCAGGCGGGTCAAGCGGTTCGTGGCGGCGAGACGGAATTTCAAGATCGAGTCCGCGACCCAGACGGATCAATTCCTCGACCCAGTTTTCTTCGCGCAATGGCGCCAACTTGGGCACCGGCTCAAAATGCCGAAACGATGTCACCATATCCTTCACTCCCCCGCTTGGCCGATCATCGGTAAGATCGGCGTCGATCACCATTTGGCGCAAATGTTCTTCCATCGACCGGCCATGCGCCGCCGCCACCTGGCGAAAACGGTGCTTGGCGTCTTCGGGAACGTTACGGACGGTCAAACTTGCCACGGCTCACCTCCTGTGATGGCGTTGCAATCAATGTATGCAATGAGGACGTAGTTGTCAAATGGGTAAGCGGACGGACATAAAAAGCATTCTCATCATCGGCGCTGGCCCCATTGTTATCGGGCAGGCGTGCGAATTCGATTATTCGGGTACGCAGGCGGTAAAGGCGCTGAAGGCCGAGGGGTATCGCATCATCCTCGTCAATTCGAACCCGGCGACGATCATGACCGATCCCGAGCTGGCGGATGCCACTTATATCGAGCCGATCACCCCCGCGATCGTCGCGAAAATCATCGAAAAGGAGCGTCCCGATGCGGTGCTCCCCACGATGGGTGGGCAGACCGCACTGAATACCGCGCTGGCGCTGTTCAACGACGGAACTCTGGCCAAATATGGTGTCGAGATGATCGGTGCCGATGCCGAAGCGATCGACAAGGCGGAGGACCGGATCAAGTTCCGCGATGCGATGACCGGAATCGGCCTGGAATCAGCGCGGTCGGGGATTGCACATACGCTCGACGAGGCACTGACCGTGCTGGAGCGAACGGGCTTGCCGTCAATCATCCGGCCGTCATTCACGATGGGCGGGACGGGTGGTGGCATCGCCTATAATCGCGAAGAATTCATCGGGATCGTGACGGGCGGCCTCGACGCGTCGCCGACGACCGAAGTGCTGATCGAGGAATCGCTGCTCGGCTGGAAAGAATATGAGATGGAAGTCGTGCGTGACCGCAATGACAATTGCATCATCGTCTGTTCGATCGAGAATATTGACCCGATGGGGGTTCATACAGGGGACAGCATCACCGTCGCGCCCGCGCTGACGCTGACCGACAAGGAATATCAGATCATGCGCAATGCGAGCATCGCGTGCCTGCGCGAGATCGGGGTGGAGACGGGCGGGTCGAACGTCCAGTTTGCAGTGAATCCGGCCGACGGGCGCCTGATCGTGATCGAGATGAACCCGCGGGTGTCACGAAGTTCGGCGCTGGCATCGAAAGCGACCGGATTTCCGATTGCAAAGGTCGCGGCGTTGCTCGCCGTTGGCTACACACTTGACGAAGTGCAGAACGACATAACAGGCGCGACCCCGGCGTCGTTCGAACCCACGATCGATTATGTCGTGACCAAGATACCGCGCTTTGCGTTCGAGAAGTTCAAGGGGGCCGAGCCGCTGCTGTCGACGGCGATGAAGTCAGTCGGGGAAGTCATGGCGATCGGGCGCAACATCCATGAAGCGATGCAAAAAGCGTTGCGGGGCCTTGAGACCGGTCTGTCGGGTTTCAATTTTGTCGACGAACTGAAAGGTGCGTCGAAGGATGACCTGACTGCGGCACTGTCACGTGCGACGCCCGACCGGTTGCTGGTCGCGGCGCAGGCGCTACGCGAAGGGATGTCGGTTGCCGAAGTGCATGCGCTTGCCAAATATGACCCCTGGTTTCTGGAACGGATTGCAGAGATCATTGCGGCCGAAGACGCGGTGTGCGCGAACGGCTTGCCACGCGATGCGGATGCGATGCGCCGCCTCAAGGCGATGGGCTTTTCGGACAAGCGGCTGGCGTTTCTGGCATTGCAATCGGCCAATCTGTCCGAACGCGGCGTGGCGCGGGCAGGGTTGATCCGCGATGCCGTGGTGGCAATGACAGGCGGCGTGACCGAAGCCGATGTCCGCGCGCTGCGTCACCGGCTCGGCGTCCGGCCTGTGTTCAAGCGGATCGACACCTGTGCCGCCGAATTCGCGGCGAAAACGCCATATATGTATTCGACCTACGAAGCCCCCGTTTTCGGCGAACCCCAGTGCGAAAGCGCGCCGAGCGATCGCGAAAAGATTGTCATCCTCGGCGGCGGGCCGAACCGGATCGGGCAGGGGATCGAGTTTGACTATTGCTGCTGCCATGCCTGCTATGCCTTGGCAGATGCCGGTTATGAGACAATCATGGTCAACTGTAATCCCGAAACGGTGAGTACGGATTATGACACGTCGGACCGCCTGTATTTCGAACCGCTGACGGCCGAAGATGTGCTCGAAATCCTTCATGTCGAGCAGCAGAACGGCACGTTGAAAGGGGTGATTGTCCAGTTTGGGGGACAGACACCGCTCAATCTCGCCAAGGCGCTGAGCGAGGCGGGGATCCCGATCCTGGGCACGTCGCCCGCCGCTATCGACCTGGCCGAGGATCGCGAGCAGTTTGCCGCGCTGGTCAATCGCCTGGGTCTGAAACAGCCCGACAACGGTATCGCGCGCAGCCGGGACGAGGCAATCGCAGTCGCGGAGCGGATCGGCTATCCGGTGCTGATGCGGCCTTCGTTCGTGCTCGGCGGGCGCGCGATGGAGATCGTCGACACCCCGGTGCAGCTTGATAATTATATCCAGACGGCGGTGCGCGTGTCGGGCGAGGCGCCAGTTCTGATCGACCGCTATTTGCGCGACGCCATCGAAGTTGATGTCGATGCGGTGGCCGATGGCGTCGATGTCAACGTCGCCGGGATCATGCAGCATATCGAAGAGGCTGGCGTGCATAGTGGCGACAGCGCATGCAGCCTGCCGCCCTATAGCCTGCCCCCTGAAATCGTGGCGGAGATCGCGCGGCAGACGGATGTGCTGGCGCGTGCCCTGTCGGTCCGTGGGCTGATGAACATCCAGTTCGCAGTGAAAGATGGTGAGGTTTACATCATCGAAGTCAACCCGCGTGCGTCGCGGACAGTGCCGTTCGTTGCAAAAGCAACAGGGGCGGCGGTGGCCAAGATCGCAGCACGAGTGATGGCGGGGGAAATGTTGTCGGCGCTGCCTGGACTTGGCGCGTCGGGGGATTATGTTTCGGTCAAGGAAGCTGTCTTTCCGTTCGCACGCTTTCCCGGTGTTGACCCGGTATTGTCGCCTGAAATGAAATCGACCGGCGAAGTGATGGGCATCGATCGGGATTTTCCGATGGCTTTTGCCAAGGCACAACTGGGCGCGGGCACGGTGTTGCCTGACAAGGGGGCGTTGTTCGTCTCGGTCAAGGACAGTGACAAGCCTGTCATCCTTCCCGCGGTCAAGACACTGGCGGGACTCGGGTTTGAAATCGTCGCGACGGGTGGCACAGCGGACTATCTGGAGATGCAGGGAATGGCTGTGACCCGCGTCAACAAAGTCGCGCAGGGGCGTCCGCATATCGTCGACCGGATCAAGGATGGTAATATCCAGCTGATCTTCAACACGACCGAAGGATGGCAATCACTGAAGGATTCGGCGGAAATCAGGAAATCGGCGCTGACGGGCAAAGTCTGTTCGTTTACAACGGCGGCGGCATCAGTCGCAGCGGCGCAGGCGATTGCTGCGTTGCGGGAACGCGGGCTTGAAGTCGCGTCGCTCCAGTCTTATCATCTACGACTGGCAAGCTGATCCCGACAGCGCGACAGACTGATGCTCCCATACCGGGGGCCGGATGGCTTTTGAACAGGAAGACGCAAGGACGATGGCAACAGTCGACAAGATGCCGATGCTGGTCGAGGGGCAGAAAATGCTGCTTGCCGACCTGTCACGCCTCAAGGCCGAACGGCCCGAGATCATTGATTCGATCGAAGAAGCGCGCGCCCACGGCGACCTTTCGGAAAATGCCGAATATCACGCAGCAAAGGAGCGGCAGGGCCAGGTCGAGGCGATGATCGGCGACATCGAGTCCAAACTTAGTCGCGCCATGGTCATCGATCCCGCGACGCTTTCGGGTGACAAGATCGTGTTCGGTGCGACGGTCACGCTGCTTGATGAAGATGACAAGCCCGTGAGATACCAGATCGTCGGCGAAACCGAGGCGGATGCGAAGTCGGGCCGCATTTCCTATGCCTCGCCACTGGGCCGCGCGCTGATCGGGCGCAAGGTCGAAGACGATGTCGAAGTGACGGTACCGTCAGGTGACAAATATTATCAGGTGTCGAAAATCGAGTTTATCTGACGTGGCTGCTGGCGCGAAACCCGCGCGGCTGACTTATGCGATTGCCATTGTGACGGTCATTGCATTTGGTGTTGCCCGGCTCTTCTGGCCTGCTGATGTCATTTCTGATCAGGCCGGGTTCATTCCGTTGCGGTTTTCAGCGGTGGCGAGCGGATTTCTGATCCCTGCCTGGCTCACGCCGCTGACCGCGACACTGGCACATGGCGACGCGGTCCACATCGGCTTCAACATGCTCATGCTTCTTTATTGCGGCCGGTCGGTGGAGGCCATTCTCGGCCCGTGGCCGCTGGCCGTGCTCTATGGCGTCGGGGCTTATGTGGCCGCCGCCGGGCAATATGTGGTCGGGCCAATGTCGCCGGTACCAATGATCGGCGCGAGTGGTGCGATTTCGGCTGTGCTGGCTGTTTACGCCTTGCTCTTTGGTCGCAATGACGTGACGCGCTGGGGGCCGATTCCCGCGCACTGGGTGCGCGCGATCTGGCTTGCCGTCGCGTGGACAGGCATTCAGTGGATGGTCAGCCTGGCATCAGGCGGCGGCGGTTATCAGATTGCGACGGCGGCCCATGTCGGGGGGTTTCTTGCCGGCCTGGCGCTGGCGCGGCCGTTACTGGCGTGGCGCTATCGCGGGGCTTGACGGAAAGGCCCGACACTATGTCGTGTTGCGACTGCGACCGGGTCAATCGGCTTTTGCGAGCATATCCGGTTCGAGCAAGCGATGGAGATGCGCCACGACAAAGCGCATTTCGGCATCATCAACGGTTTTTTGCGCAGCACCCCGCCACGCCTTTTCAGCCAGCTTGTAATTCGGGAAGATGCCAATGATCTGAATGGTTGAATCGTCGAAATCAAGTGTACGGGGATCTTTGACGCGGCCCCCGAAAACCAGGTGAAGTTTGCTGTTCATCACTCGGTATTTAACGGTCGATCCGGCGTGGGGCGAGCGTTTTTTTGATGACCCCTGCGATAAAGAACGCGCAGGCCGATCGCCGCCGCAATCGCGATGCCGCCGGTTATCATCGCACGTTTACGCTGTTTTGGCGTGATTCTCACCTTTGACATGCGCTTGACCGACCTGGCGAGAACAAGCTTTGCCATGTCCGACGCAATCAGGCGCGGGTCGAGGCGGCGGTGGAGCAGCGTCGCCGTCGTCAGCAATGCCAGTCGCCGGGACTGAGCGTGCCCGGCTGTTCTTGTCACGATATCATCCGTCATGCCGGCGCCTCCAGAACATGCGCAAGGTGCGAAGCTTGCGTTTGATAAGCCAGATTAGCACAGCAACGATAAGCGTGCAGACAAACACGATTGTGACCGTGGCCCAAAGCGCACCGATCAGAGGGATCAATGCCATCAGCAGCCCGACCACCGATGCAATCATGGCACCATGGGCAATCACGATTGCCGCAAAAGCATAGCTGGCTATCCAGCTTGCGGCGCGCCGTGTCAGCGTCGCCTGAACGCTGTAAATCGCACGTTCGGCGGCGATATAATTCGAAATGTCGTGAAGCAATTGCCGCACGATGTCACCAATGGGCGGCGGACTCTCATTATCGGAGTGCGAAACGGGGTCCACCGCCGGGCTGCTGATCAGGCTTTGTCGTCATTTTTCTTGCGGCCGCCGGTAAACAGACCGACAAGCAGCAGACCAACTGCTGCGAGCGCACCGACAGCAATTGCCGGACGCTTCTTTACGAAGTCAGACGCATCGGTGACGAGTTCATCGACATTTTTGGTTTGCAGTTTGACGGCGGCATTTTCAACGCTGGTCGACGCCTTGCGCGCATAGTCACCATAGGTCGAACCCAGGTGCTGATCCACGGCACCGGCGGCATCCTTGGCAATTTTGGACAGGCCCGACAAGGCTTCGGCGGCCTTGTCCTTGCCCTGTGTGGCGGCGCTGCGTGCGGCATTGGTTGCATCACCAGCCAGGCTTGCCGCCTCTTCCTTCAGCATTTCGACGGTCGTCTTGGTCTGAACGACGGCTTCTTTCACGGCCACATTGGGAGTTGCGCGTTTGCGCGGCGTTTTGTCGGCAGAGATTTCGGCCATGCGTCAATCCTTTGGTCAATGTCTTTATGGAATGTGGGATTCAAACCGCCGACGTCAACCCGTGTTCCCTGATCGGGTCTTCATTTGCACATCACGCAGGCTTTCGATAGGGGCGCGCGCTTGTCACAGCCTTTATCGAGACCCACCCATGACCGAAATCCTCGACATCCACGCCCGTACGATCGTTGACAGCCGGGGCAATCCGACTGTCGAAGTGGACGTCTTGCTTGACGATGGCAGTTTCGGGCGCGCTGCAGTCCCGTCGGGGGCATCAACCGGCGCATATGAGGCGGTCGAGCTGCGTGACGGCGGCAAAGCATGGGCAGGCAAGGGCGTGACGAGGGCGGTCGATGCCGTCAATGGTGAGATTGCCGGCGCGCTGAGAGGCTATGATGCCGAGGATCAGGGCGAGATCGATGCGGCGATGATTGCCCTTGACGGGACCGCGAACAAGGCGCGGCTGGGCGCGAATGCGATCCTTGGCGTGAGCCTTGCAGTGGCGAAGGCGGCAGCGGACGCGCGCGGTTTGCCGCTGTATCGCTATGTTGGCGGTGTCGGTGCGCATGTCCTGCCCGTCCCCATGATGAACATCATCAATGGCGGGATGCATGCGGACAATCCCATTGATTTTCAGGAATTCATGGTGATGCCCGTCGGTGCCGACAGCCTGTTCGATGCCGTGCGGATGGGCGCGGAAATTTTTCACACGTTGAAAAAGAAACTGCATGACAAGGGGCTTGCGACGGCGGTGGGGGATGAAGGCGGCTTTGCACCCAATCTTGCCAGTGCGCCTGAAGCGCTTGATTTCATTATGGCTTCGGTAGAAGCAGCAGGGTATCGGCCCGGTGAGGATGTGATGCTTGCGCTCGACTGCGCGGCGACTGAATATTTCAGGGACGGTGCGTATCGTTTCGATGGCGAAGGGGTCGTGCGAAGCCCGCATGAAAATGCGGCGTACCTTGCCAACCTTGCTGCGAAATATCCAATTGCATCGATCGAAGATGGAATGAGCGAGGATGATTTCGAGGGGTGGAAAACGCTGACCGACCTGATCGGTGACAAGGTGCAACTGGTCGGTGACGACCTATTCGTGACCAACGTGACGCGGCTGTCCGACGGCATGGCGCGCGGCCTGGCAAACTCGTTGCTCGTCAAGGTTAATCAGATCGGCACGCTGACCGAAACAATGGATGCGGTGTCGATGGCGCAGCGCGGTGGCTACACAGCCGTCATGTCGCACCGGTCGGGCGAGACCGAGGATGCGACGATCGCTGACCTTGCGGTGGCGACCAGTTGCGGGCAAATCAAGACCGGGTCGCTGGCGCGGTCCGACCGGCTGGCCAAGTATAATCAGCTGATCCGGATTGAAGAAGAACTTGGTTCCGTCGCAAAATATGCAGGAAAGAGCATCTTCGCACGTTTTCGCGGTTGACGCATCGAACGCCAAGTGATTCAAACAGATTGTGACCAAAGCGCGCAAGAAAATCTGGATTCATGTCAAGGCGGCGGCGTTGCCGGCACTGGCCACGCTTATCGTTGCATTTTTCGGGGGTTATGCGCTGTTCGGGTCGAATGGTGTGCTGGCATGGGGTGAATATTCAAAGGCACTGAACGCGCGCAGGTCTGACCTGATCGCAGTCGAACATGACAAGGCTGTGCTGGCGAACCGCGTCGCGTTGCTCGATCCGCGTCACGCCAATCCGGATATGGTCGACGAACTGGTCCGTCGCGATCTGGGGGTGGCCGATCCCGATGAAATTATCGTGCCGCTCCGTCAGATTCCTTAGGGTCAGGACCTGTTGTTCACGGTTGCGCCGATGCACGCGCGGTGCTTATAGCAGCGCTCTGTTCAAGCCCGTTCCGAAAGGCACCGCCCGTTGGCCAAAGCTGCCGCAAAATCTGCACCTTCCGTTGTTCGTCCCCCGGAACCGAAGCGGTACAAAGCATCAAGCGACCAGATGCTCGAATTTTATCGCCAGATGCTGTTGATTCGCCGGTTTGAGGAGAAAGCCGGGCAGCTTTACGGGCTCGGTCTGATCGGTGGTTTTTGTCATTTGTACATCGGACAGGAAGCAGTTGCGGTCGGCCTGCAATCGGCACTGAACGTGGGACATGATTCCGTCATCACCGGCTATCGCGATCACGGGCATATGCTGTTGTGCAACATCCCTCCCAAGGTGGTGATGGCCGAACTGACGGGCCGTGCCGCCGGCATTTCAAAAGGCAAGGGCGGATCGATGCACATGTTCAGCGTCGAACACGGCTTTTACGGCGGGCACGGCATTGTCGGTGCGCAGGTTTCACTCGGCACCGGTCTGGCGTTCGGGCATAAATACAAGGATGATGGCGGCGTCTGCCTGACCTATTTCGGCGATGGCGCATCGAATCAGGGGCAGGTGTACGAAAGCTTCAACATGGCGGAGCTGTGGAAGCTGCCTTGTATCTATGCGATTGAAAATAACCAATATGCGATGGGAACAAGTGTGGCCCGGTCGAGTGCCGAAACGCATTTGTACCGCCGTGGCGACAGTTTCCTGATTCCGGGTATTCAGGTCGATGGCATGGACGTGCTTGCCGTGCGCGGCGCTGCCGAAGTGGCGTTCGAATGGACGCGCAGTGGCAAGGGACCGATTATTCTCGAACTCAAGACCTATCGCTATCGCGGGCATTCCATGTCTGACCCCGCCAAATACCGGTCGCGCGACGAGGTTCAGTCCATGCGCGACACGTCGGACCCGATCGAGAGACTGAAGAAAGAACTGGACGCGCAGGGTGTGACCGAAAATGACCTGAAGGCGATCGACAAGGATATTCGCAGCATCGTTGCCGAAGCTGCCGATTTTGCAGAACAATCACCCGAGCCGGACCTGGCCGAACTTTATACTGATGTGCTGGTGGGGCAATATTGATGACAGTTGAAATCAAAATGCCTGCGCTTTCACCGACGATGGAGGAAGGGACGCTGGCCAAATGGCTCGTGAAAGCGGGCGATACGGTCAAGTCGGGCGATATTCTTGCCGAAATCGAAACCGACAAGGCGACAATGGAATTCGAAGCAGTCGACGAAGGGATCGTCGGGGAGATTCTGGTCGCCGAAGGTGCCGAAGGGGTGAAGGTCGGAACGGTCATTGCGACGATGGCAGGAGAGGGATCGGTTGTTGCGGCAAAACCATCCTCTCCCCTTGTGATTGGGAACAAAACAGGGGGAGCGGTCGCGTCTGTGACCAAAAAGGTGGCCCCCGTTCCGTCAGCGCCTAGTCTTTCGGTGGCGGACGCTGCTGATTCCCCTCCGGCCTCCCCCACAAAAGGGGACGGGCAAAGCCTCACTCTTCGTGAGGCGCTGCGCGATGCCATGGCCGAGGAAATGCGCGCGGATGACCGCGTGTTCGTCATGGGCGAGGAAGTCGCCGAATATCAGGGTGCGTATAAAGTCACGCAGGGTTTGCTCGACGAATTTGGTGCACGGCGCGTCATTGATACGCCGATTACCGAGCATGGCTTTGCCGGGATTGGCGCAGGCGCGGCAATGGGCGGGTTGCGTCCCGTCATCGAGTTCATGACGTTCAACTTCGCGATGCAGGCCATTGATCACATTATCAATTCGGCAGCCAAAACAAATTACATGTCCGGTGGCCAGATGCGCTGCCCGGTCGTGTTCCGCGGGCCCAATGGCGCGGCGTCGCGCGTGGGGGCACAGCACAGCCAGAATTACGGACCGTGGTACGCCAGTGTCCCCGGGCTGATCGTTATCGCGCCCTATGATGCGGCGGATGCCAAGGGATTGCTGAAAGCGGCAATCCGCTGCGAGGATCCCGTCGTGTTTCTCGAAAATGAGTTGCTCTACGGACGAACGTTCGCTGTGCCTGACGGCGATGTCGTCGTTCCCATCGGCAAGGCGCGGACGATGCGCGCAGGCACGGACGTGACGATCGTCAGCTATTCGATCGGGGTCGGACTGGCGCTTGACGCAGCGGACACACTGGCGGGCGAGGGGATTGACTGCGAAGTCATCGACCTGCGTACCCTGCGTCCGCTGGACAGTGCGGCTGTGCTGGCGAGCCTTAAGAAAACCAACCGTGTCGTGGTTGTCGAGGAAGGCTGGCCTGCCTGTTCGATTGCGTCCGAAGTGTCCGCACTCTGCATGGAGCAGGGGTTCGATGATCTCGATGCCCCTGTGCTCCGTGTCACCAATGACGATGTGCCGATGCCCTATGCCGCGAACCTGGAAAAACGGATGCTGGTCAATGCGGCAAAAGTGGTTGCGGCGGTGAAGCGGGTCTGCGATCGATAAAAAATAACGCCGCCAGTGCCCTGGGGCACCGGCGGCAAAGACGTCACTGGCTGAGGCGCGAGGATTTTGCAGCTTCCGAAAAGAGTTTCTGAAGCGAGTCCGCGATGTCACCGTCGGTCGTGACGGTGTAGCGCAACCCCGTCGACGCGCATTTCGTCAGAGCGTCTTCGACCATGTCGACGGGGTCGATATAGGGCTTGACGTTATCTTGCGACCACGAATCCCCGGCAATCGATTCCTTCAGATATTTGGTATAAAGAATGGCGATCTTCAGCCCGCGATCCTTGATTGCCTTGCACTGCGCCAGATGTGTCGCCTGAAGTTCGCGGTGCGTTCGTGATCCGCCAAGACTTTCGTCGCTCATTCCGTCGGTGACGATGAACACGATCCCTTTGGGTTTGTCACCGGGCACGTTCGTGCCATTGCCCGGTGTGGGGACACGCGTCGTGTCTTTCATCTTGTCCAGCGCGGTATAAAAATCGGTTTCCATGTCATCGTTCCAGAACGACGATGTGACATAGCCGTTTTTATACATCATCATGACGTCGAGGTTGGGGGCCTGCGCTGCGATGCTATCCAGATCGCTGGTAACGACAGGTGATGCCGTCGTCGGAAACATTTTTTTGAAATTGGAACCGAGGTTAAAGCTGAACAGCGCGCCACGATAAGACGCACCGCGCAGTGTCGCCTGAGCTTTTGCATAAGCCATCAGGCTCTGCACGGCGCGTCGTTCCTCATCGATGCGCAGCGTGATCGGCTTGAGCGCACCGTTCGCAGGATCTTTGGTGTTGCGGGCAAGCCATACCGAGTCGACAAACGTGCCATCAAGATTGTGCACGTCGCCACTTGAATCGACATAATTGCCATCAGCATTGATCGTCGTGCGGCCTGTCGTCGAATTATAGCTGCTCATCGTTTTATAGATGTTGAACGTCGAATTGTCCTTGATGTAGATGTTTTCATCATGCGGCTGCGTCAGGTGACAGGCAAAGGCGCAACCGGTCAAATCCTTCATTTTCGTCAGACCGGCCGACGTCGACGGCAGTGCCATCGAAGGCGATGTGTCCATCAGCAGGTAAAAGTCGATATTGGGTGCACGTGCGGCCTTGCTGCCCGCACCGCCACCGACCTGAAGCGTGCTGAGACCGAGAATGGAGCCGAAATAATTGCGTGATTGCCCCGCAAAGGAGATCGAGACCGATCGGCTGTCGATGGTACCGGCACCGGTTTCCGTGACCGTGACGTTGAGCGATGACGGATCATAGACAAGGTCGGGAATCATCGCCGCCTGCTGGTTGAAAATCAGCTTGGCATAGGCTTGCGCTTCGTCCTTGGTCTTGAGCATCATCGGTTCGGAAACCGCAGCCAATGCCGCAGCGTCCGCCGCTGCGCTCAGCTTCGTATCGATCCGTGCGGCGCGCGCGTAATCGACGCCCATGCCTGTCGCAGCAACGAGAGGAATGATCGCAAATCCCGTCATCATGAACACGTTGCCGCGTTTTTCCCGCTTGATGCGTTCAAAAAGATTAACGATGCTTTTCATAATATATCTCACGCAGATTGAGTGTTAATAGAGTCATGGACGCAGTTCGACAGTCGTGCTGCCACGGGGGATCATGAATATCTGATCCCTGAATGGCAGGTCACCCATTAATCCGAAAAATGAAATCGGGTGATAAACATAGGATACATCGCAAACCACGACCCCGATGTTGTTTTGCTTGATTGTTGCCGGAAGTGCGTATGAAGAGTTTATCGTCAGTTGATCAGAACCGCTTTTGGAACGACTCCACGCAACCTTTGCATTGCCGCTGTTATCAACATTGACCATCGTTATGCGATAGGTGCCACGATCTGTACTATATGGCGCCATAACCTGTGCAGATGCCGCAAGAATTGTCTGGACATCGGATTCGGCAAGTGACGTGTTCTGTGTCGACAAGTCAGCAAGAATGCGCGCGGATGTCGTCACCTTGCGATACACCGCCACGGCATCCATCAGCTGAAATCCGCCGAGGTAAAGCGTGACCAAGATCGGCAGGACCATCGCGAATTCGATCAGGGCGACGCCGCGCGCGTTCTTGCAAACACGTGCGAGTGTGCGGTGTGCCATATGGCGACGATGAGGGCGTGGCGCGGTCATCAATAGGGTTCCGTCCGGATGATCGTCGTCGCCATGAGCAGGAACTGGCCATTCTGCATCGACGCCATGTTGAGTCCCGGCGCACCGACCACATTCCACGGATAGGTCAGGCGGATCATGATGATGTCGCTTTTCGAACCAGGCGTATAGGTCTGGGGCATGGACGCGACGCCACCCGAATAGGTGATTGTCGGCCGGCCCATGCTGGCATTGGCAAATGCGCTGTTGTCGGAACCGACTTTGGTGACGTCGACAAACAGATTGTTGCAGGACATGAACGATGGCAGCCGTGCACAGGCGGCTGATTTGAACTGGGTCTGAGTCATGGGTGACGAGCCATCGCTTTGCGCGACACCCGTCAGGATCAGGCGCGAAACCGACTGGGTTGCGGTGTCAAGCATCTGATCAGCGAAAAAGATGATCGCCGTTTGCAAGATCGCAAAGATCAGGGCGAAGAACGGACCCGCGACGAAGGCAAATTCCAGGATCGTGCTGCCGCTTGCGTCGCGACGCAGGCGCGACAGCAGGCCGCGACGGCTCGCGCTTCCTTGCGTCTGATCGACGATGCCCACTATGAAACCCCCAAGAAACTGTTCGATTGCGGGTCAATGCGCGAAGTTCGGCTAAGAAGTCTTGAAGCGATCGGGTTAATGGCGGGTTTGCCGTGTTTTGGCGTCAAGGCGATATGAACGAGCTGCACCAGCTTGCGCTGGCGCATGCCCCGCTGCGGTGTCGCGATGCGCTTTCGGCGTTGTGGGCCTGTGACGCGGCACTGGGCCGGGTGGTCGCAACGACGAGCGAGCCGTTGATCGGCCAGATGCGGCTGACGTGGTGGCATGACCGGATGATGGCGCTTGATGCCGGGCAGGTGCCAGCCGAACCGGTCATCGCCGCGTTGCACCCTGTCGTTCGCGATCATGATATGTCGGGGGCCATGCTCGCGACCCTGATCGAGGGGTGGGAGACATTGCTTGAACCAATGCCTTTGTCGGTCGGCACGCTGCAAGACTATGCCGGAAAGCGTGGTCATGTCCTGTTCGACCTTTCGCAGCGGATATTGGCCGTATCAGCAGACACGGCGGCGGGGGCGGGATGGGCCCTGATCGATTTTGCGACACGCTGCACAGACGAGGTGACGGCAGAACGGGCATGGAGCATGGCCGGGGAGATATTTGCCACGACACGCTATGACGGTCCAAGAGCACTTCGCATTCTGGCAGGGATTGCGCGGGCCAGAGCACATCGCCCGTTTGACATCATAGACCGGCGCATCGCGCTGCGCACGATGCTCAAACTCACCTTGTTCTGAACGAATGTCATGATATCGTTCGCAATCTTTACCGGGGGGATTCGGAGATGTGGCGATTTCTGGCGGGGGTCGGATCCGCATTGTTGCTGAGCGTTGCGGGTCTGGTGGTGTGGAAAGCCCAGGCCGACAAGCCGTCGCCGATCCCGCCCGCGCCCGTGGTGGCTGCGGATGCACCGATGAGCATGGCCGACCTGGCCCCGCCGCCGGTGGCCAGTGAACGGACGCGCGAGGAAAAGCGGTTCGCGCGTTATGACAAGGACAAGAATGGCGCCGTCGCACGCGACGAATATCTGGCCGGGCGGCAAAAAGGGTTTGCGAAACTTGACGTCAATCATGACGGACGGATTTCGTTCGAGGAATATGCGGTCAAGGCCGTCGTGAAGTTTGCCGCCGCCGACCGCGACCGGAATGGCGCCCTGAACGCAACCGAATTTGCGACGACGCGCGTGGTGCGCAAGGCAAAGGCCCGGCCGAAATGCGCGCCTAGTCTGCAGGTGCCGCCACCCGCTGAGCCAGAGGCTGAGGGTTAGGGGTCCTGCCCCTGGCCAGCCAGTCGGCCAGCGCGTCGCGCGCACGGGCAGTGTAAAGCCGCTTCCGATCAGCTTTTTTCGACTTGCCGTCGAGCATGAGCGGCGGGAACAGGCCGAAATTGACGTTCATCGGCTGATAGCTGCTGGCATCCGCCCCGCCGGTGATGTGCGCCAGCAGCGCGCCGAGCGCAGTCGTGGGCGGCGGCGGGGAGAGATCAGGGTTCGCCGCGAACCGCCCGGCGAGCAGGCCGATGGCAGCGGATTCGAGATAGCCCTCGCACCCCGTAATCTGTCCGGCAAAGCGGATATGCGGCGCGCTTTTGAGGCGCAGCGTCGCATCGAGCAGCACGGGTGATTTGATGAACGTGTTGCGGTGGAGCCCGCCGAGCCGCGCGAATTCGGCATTCCGAAGGCCGGGGATCATGCGGAACACGCGGACCTGTTCGGCATGTTTCAGCTTGGTCTGAAACCCGACGATGTTCCACAGGGTGCCAAGCTCATTGTCCTGACGCAGCTGCACGACCGCCCACGGCCAGTGGCCCGTCCGGGGATTGTCCAGACCTACGGGCTTCATCGGGCCATAGCGCAGCGTGTCGAGCCCGCGTTCGGCCATGACTTCGATCGGCATGCAGCCGTCGAAATAGGGGGTGTCGGCTTCCCATGCCTTGAATTCGGTCTTGTCGCCCGCGATCAGCGCGGCGTGGAAGGCGAGATAGTCGGCCTTTGTCATCGGGCAGTTGATGTAGTCGGCGCCGCCCTTGTCCCATCTGGCGGCGCGCCAGCAAATGTCCATGTCGATCGAGTCATGATGGACGATGGGGGCAAGCGCGTCGAAGAACGCCAGTGCATCCTCGCCGGTTTCGGCGCCGATCGCAGTGGCAAGCGGCGCAGCGGTCAGCGGACCGGTCGCGATGATTGCGGGTCCGGCGGGGAGTCTGTCCACGCGTTCGCGAACCAGCGTGATATTGGGGTGCGACGCGATCGCCTGTGTTACCCCTTGCGAAAATCCGTCGCGGTCGACAGCGAGTGCTGAGCCAGCGGGCACACGGTGCCTGTCAGCCTGCGCCATGATCAGCGAGCCGAGCGCGCGCATTTCCTGATGTAGCAGGCCGACGGCGTTGGAATCGGGATCGTCCGAGCGGAAACTGTTCGAACAGACGAGTTCGGCAAGGTCATCCGTCCGGTGCGCGGCGGTTCCGCTGCCGCCGCCACGCATTTCGGACAGGCGGACTTTATGTCCCGCCTCCGCAAGCTGCCACGCCGATTCGGACCCGGCAAGGCCACCGCCGATGATGTGGATGTCATGCGTCATCGGGCGTCATTCGAGCGGAAGTTCACACTACGTCCCCCCTTTATGTGTGAACTTCGGGATTGACGGGTACGATGGGAAACGCGGCGGCGGCGGTGGAGTGGTAACGCGCACATGACATATCGATAGGGCGGGCAAGGCCGTGTAGGAAAGCGATATTTCAACCGGCGCGGGACCTCTGTGCTGGCGGGGTGAGACGGGGTCAGGGATTTGCGGGATATCGCTTATCGGATCAACGCCAGTTCGACGCCGGCAAACTTGGCAATTGCCATCCATTCTCGGTCGCCAGTCAAAGCAGGGACGTTGAGGCTGCGCGCCAGTGCCATGCACGACAGGTCAGCAAGTGAGATGCGCGTTCCCTTTGTCATTCGGCGTAGCAGTCCCGCCTCGACTGCGAGGTCGACGCCGAAATCCGCAACGAGCGGTGCCATCTTTTTAATAATCGCGCGAACCCCATCGTCTGCATTAAATGCCGTCAGCGAGGACGCCACTTCGGCAAGGTTGATTGGGGCAATCACGCTGTCGGCAAGGCAATCAAACAGGTCGGCACGGGCCGGTTCGCGTTTGATGAACGCAAGAACGGCAGATGCGTCGGCAACAAATCTCACGCGGCGGACTGGGGTGTTCCGAACAAGTCTTCGTCTTCTCGTTCAGCCGCAAGACGACGATCTTCGATAAGCGCATCGACTGCGCTGCGGTGTTCCCATTCAGTGCCCTTGACGGCAGCTAGCGTCATTCTCTGCGCCTGCATCAGGCCATGACGGCGCGTTGTCATTTGCACATTATCATCCTCATCGACGTGCAGGATGATTGTCCCGCCGCTTTGCAAACCAAGCAACTCACGCACTTTTTGCGGGATGACAATTCGTCCATTCAAAGCCATTTCAATATTGAAGTGCATGACAAAATCCTGACATTATTCGTCAATATGTCATTTTATAGCCAACATGTCAATCAAGCATCAATTGCCTGGTCATCCACACGCGCTGCATTTTCCTGAATGAAATGAAAGCGATGTTCGGGGTTTTTGCCCATCAGCCGCTCGATAAGATCGCGAACGCTGGTCACCGCGCAAACTCTGCCGCAAAGCCCAGCAATCGCGTGCATTCGAACAGGCGCTCGTCGGTCGTGACTAGCGGAAAGCCAAGTTGCATTGCGAGCGCGAGACAAAACCTGTCGCCAAGCGATAGTCCGAAATCGGACGTCACTGGCCGCAGCATTCCAGCCTGGTAGGCAAGATCTGCGGAGGCAATGATCACGTCGAGATCGAGTTCAGCGATCATGGTCTCGATCGCGTCGCGCGTGTTGCCGTCGCGCGCAAACCTGTCAACGACTTCTGACAGGTTGACCGACGTGATCGATGCCTGCGGCACGATGGCCTTCAAATTCGGATTGGCACTTTCGTTCCTGAGCAATGCAATGACCGCCGACGAATCGACGACGTACATCACGTGCCGTAAATCTCGATGTCTTTGGCGAGTTCGCTGTAAAATTCGGCACGCCGTTCGGCAACGAGTATGTCGGACGCATAACCGACATGCGCACGACGCATTTTTTGTGCCTTGGCAATTGCGCGATCGGCCATTGCGATCCGTGCCGCCGACGCGGCCTTTTCGTCCGCCAGGTCAATCTTCTTGTGAACGCCCATCGCACTTCCCGTCATCAAAATATTATCGCAAAAAATGACACGACCACCGATGTCAATCAAGCATCAATTGCCTGTTCATCCACACGCGCTGCATTTTCCTGAATGAAATGAAAGCGATGTTCGGGGTTTTTGCCCATCAGCCGCTCGACGAGATCGCGGACGCTGGCGCGGTCTTCATATTCCTGGGGCAGGGTGACGCGCAGCAGCGTGCGTGTTTTCGGGTCCATTGTCGTTTCGCGGAGCTGGTTCGGGTTCATCTCGCCCAGCCCCTTGAAGCGGCCGACGTCGACGGTCTTGCCCTTGAATTCGGTCGCCTCGATCTCTGCGCGGTGCGCGTCGTCGCGGGCGTAGAGTGATTTTGCACCCACCGTAAGCCGATAGAGCGGCGGCTGTGCGAGGAACAAATGCCCCTTGCGCACGACATCGGGCATTTCCTGAAAAAAGAATGTCATGAGCAACGTCGCGATATGCGCGCCGTCGACATCGGCGTCGGTCATGATGATGACGCGTTCGTAGCGCAGCGCATCGGCATCGCATTTGTCGCGCATGCCGCAGCCGAGTGCGAGCGCGAGGTCGGCGATTTCGCTGTTGGCGCGGATCTTGTCCATCGTGGCACTCGCGACATTGAGGATCTTGCCGCGGATGGGGAGGATCGCCTGCGTCTTGCGGTCGCGCGCCTGCTTGGCCGAACCGCCTGCGCTGTCGCCCTCGACGATGTAAAGTTCGGTGCCTTCGTTGCCGTCGTTCGCGCAATCCGTGAGCTTGCCGGGAAGGCGGAGCTTGCGCGCCGATGTCGCGGTCTTGCGCTTCACCTCGCGCTCGGCCTTGCGCGCGAGGCGCTCTTCCATCCGGTCCATGACATAGGTCAGGAGCGCGCGGCCGCGGTCCATATTGTCAGTCAGATAATGATCGAAATGATCGCGCAGTGCCGTCTCGACAAGCCGCGCGGCTTCGGGTGAGGTCAGCCGGTCCTTCGTCTGTGACTGAAACTGCGGATCGCGGATGAAGACCGACAGCATGAGTTCGGACGGCGCGATGACGTCTTCGGGCTGGATATCGGCGGCGCGCTTGTTGCTGACGAGAGCGCCGAACGCGCGCAACCCCTTCACGATCGCCGCGCGCAGGCCCGCTTCATGCGTGCCGCCGTCGGGGGTCGGGATGGTGTTGCAATACCAGGAGACACTGCCGTCGCTCCACAAGGGCCAGGCGACCGCCCATTCGACGCGGCCCTGGGCTTCACCGGGAAAATCCTGTGATCCTGCAAAGAATTCGGCGGTTGCGCATTCGCGGGTGCCGACCTGTTCGCGCAGGTGATCGGACAGGCCGCCGGGAAACTGGAACACAGCTTCTGCCGGAGTCTGGTCGGTGACGAGCTCGGCCGCGCATTTCCAGCGGATTTCGACGCCCGCAAACAGATAGGCCTTGGACCGTGCCAGCCGGTGGAGCCGTTCGGGCCTGAAGTTCAGATCGCCGAAAATTTCGGTATCGGGGACGAACGACACACTCGTCCCGCGCCGGTTCTGGACCGGCCCGCGTTTTTCGAGCGGTGCCAGTGTCACCCCCCGGGAAAAGCGTTGCGCGTAAAGTTCCTTGTTCCGGGCCACTTCGACGACGGTTTCGGACGAGAGCGCGTTGACGACACTGACCCCGACACCGTGGAGGCCGCCCGAGGTCGCATAGGCCTTGCCATCGAACTTGCCGCCCGAATGAAGCGTCGACATGATGACTTCGAGCGCGGACTTGCCGGGAAATTTGGGATGCGGATCGACCGGAATGCCGCGGCCATTGTCCGTCACGGTCAGGCGGTTGCCGACCTCTAGCATGATCTCGATCCGCGTGGCATGGCCCGCCACGGCTTCGTCCATGGCATTGTCGATCACTTCGGCGGCGAGGTGGTGATAGGCACGCTCGTCAGTTCCGCCGACATACATGCCGGGACGACGACGGACAGGTTCCAGCCCTTCGAGCACCTCGATCGACGACGCGTCATAGCCGGTGGCAGGTGTGGCGGCAGACGAAGCGAACAGATCAGTCATTGGCGACCGCTATAGAAGCGCCCGTTCGGCCTCTGCAAGCGCAACGATTGTTGCCGGAATGCCACAGCGCGTCGCTTTTTTTGTGCTGCGGTGCACCCAAAACGCATGTTCCGGGTTCTCCACCGCTCAACAACCGCTGGAGTAACCTCATGAGTAAAGCATTCTTCTTGTCCGCCGTTGCCGCCGTGGCGCTTGCCGGTCCGGCGTTTGCGCAGGATGGCGATGCGCATCCGTTCGACGGCGTCTATGTCGGCGGGTCATTCGGCGCTGCGGTTCAGCCCAATGACGGCAACAAATCATCGATCCTGTTCGATCGCGACCTGAACTGATCATTCGGCGACACCGTTGTCACCTCAGGCGGCACCGATGCCTTTTCACCCGGCTTTTGCGGCGGTGCCGCGACGAGTGCGACGCCCGGCAACTGTGCCAAGGACAGCGACGGCATCGAATATTATGGCCGCGTCGGCATCGATACGCATCGCGGACCCCTTGTCATCGGTGTCGTGGGCGAATTCGGCAAGCCCGAGATCAGCGACAGCGTGAGCGCATTCAGCACAACGCCCGCAAGTTATACGATGACACGCACGCTCGACTATACGGCCAGCGCGCGCCTGCGTGTCGGCCTGACACCCGGACCGGCGCGGACAACCCTGTTCTATGCGACGGGTGGCGGGCTTTATGGCAAGGTCAAGCAAAGCTTTGCGACGACCAATACCGCCAACACGTTCACGACCAACGGCAATCAGGATGCGTGGGGGTTCAGTGGCGGCGGCGGTGTCGAACAGAAGCTGGGCAAGAATTTTTCGGTCGGTCTCGAATATATCTATAACGAACTGACCGACAACAAGGGCCGGGTGCGCGTCGGCGCGGGCACGGCTCCTGCGACCAATCCGTTCCTGCTGGCAGGTGCCGGCGGGACTGATTTCCGGCGCAGCGACGACAAGTTCCGCTGGCACAGCCTGCGCGTGACAGCGGCGTTCCGCTTCTGAATGAACAGGCCCCGGCAAAAACCGGGGCCTTTTTCATGAGGCGCGGTCAGCGAACGCGCGGGCCGCCAAAGGGCATGGGCGGCGGCGCACGACGATCACGACGCGGCATTTGCGCCTGATACGCCTGACCGCAATGCTGAACGCAATAGGGAAACCCCGGGTTCACGGTATTGCCGCAGAAATGAAAATCGGGTTCGCCGGGATGACCGAGCGGCCATTTGCAAATCTTGTCATTAAGATCGAGCAGCGTCGTCTTTCCGGTCATTTCCGGAGACGGCTTTGCCGGAACAAGGCGGCGCGGCGGGGCAGGGGTCGACGGTGGCGCCTGATCCCCCGGTCCCTGGCGCAGGAAGCCGCCGGGTCCGACCGACCGCAGCTGTGCCCCCGTCGGGCCGCTGGGCGCCTGTGGCACATAGGGCGGCATGATGCTGCGCGATGGCGCAGGGGCAAGTGCGGGTGCGTGCGCAGAGGGGGCGGGCGGCGGCGGCGAGGCGGTGCGACCCGGCGCCGATTTTGGCGCCGCACTGTTCGCAGGCTCATTCGGCTTGACGGGCGACGGACGTGATTGCAGGCCGAGGCGATGCGCCTTGCCGATGACGGCGTTGCGGCTGACCCCGCCCAGATCGTCGGCGATCTGGCTGGCGGTCATGCCTTTTTCCCACATCGTTTTGAGGCGATCGATGCGTTCGTCGGTCCAGCTCATATTTGTCCTTGCATGTAACTTGCAGCGCGTTGCGCTTGCCCCTAGGCGAAGCAGTCATGTCCGACCAGTCCCAAAGCGCAATCCGTTCCGAACCGGGCGTGCCGGTTTTTCGTGGTGTCAACTGGGGCGGGCTGAAGACGCTTTATATCAAGGAGGTTCGCCGCTTTTTCAAGGTGCAGCTCCAGACGATCTGGGGACCGGCGGTGTCGACTGCCCTTTTCCTCGTGATTTTCGTGGTCGCGCTGGGCGGTGCGAAGCGTGATGTGCTGGGCCATCCGTTCGCCGATTTCATTGCCCCCGGCCTGATCATCATGGGCATGATGCAGAATGCGTTTGCAAATACCAGCTTCTCGCTGCTGGTCGGCAAGATTCAGGGGACGATCGTCGATTATCTGATGCCGCCCTTGTCGACGAGCGAATTGCTCGTCGCGCTGGTGAGTGGCGGGGTGACGCGGGCCATGCTGGTCGGACTGGCGATCTGGCTGGTCATGCTCGTCTGGCCGGGCGTGCATGTGATGCCGGTGCATGTGTGGGCGGTGGTCGTTTTCGGCCTGCTCGGGTCGATGATGCTCGCGATGATGGGCGTGCTGACGTCGGTGTGGGCCGAAAAGTTCGATCATGCCGCCGCCGTGACGACGTTCGTGGTCGGTCCGCTCGCGCTGTTGTCGGGCACATTCTACACGATCGACCGGCTGGTGCCGGCGTTCCAGATGTTCAGCAGGGTCAACCCGTTTCATTATGCGATTTCGGGATTCCGCTATGGCTTCATCGGCGCTGCGGATTCGCCGGTCGCAGTGGGGATCATGGTCCTGTCGTCGGTCGACCTTGTGCTCGGCGTGATCTGCTATGCCGTGCTGCGCAGCGGCTGGAAGCTGAAGAGCTGATTGACGGCAACGCCTGCTGATCGATATATGCCGGGTCTGCAACAGGCGGCCATGACGGGTCGCCTTTTTCGTTTCGAAAGGCGTTACCGCGATGACGATCAGCCCGCTCATGCCCGTTTATCCCCGGTGCGGCGTGCGTCCGGTGCGTGGCGAGGGGGCTTATCTTTACGGGGAGCAGGGCGAGAAATATCTCGATTTCGCCAGTGGCATCGCGGTCAACCTGCTGGGGCACGGCCATCCGCATCTGACCCGGGCGATTGCCGATCAGGCGGCGACGCTGATGCATGTGTCCAACCTTTACGGATCGCCGCAGGGCGAGGCGCTGGCGCAGCGGCTGGTCGATCTGACCTTTGCCGATACGGTCTTTTTTACCAATTCGGGTGCCGAGGCGGTCGAATGCGCGATCAAGACCGCGCGGCGTTATCATCATGTGACGGGCAATCCGCAGCGCATGCACCTGATCACTTTCGCCAATGCCTTTCACGGGCGGACACTGGGAACGATCAGCGCGACCAATCAGGACAAGATGCGCGACGGGTTCGAGCCGCTGTTGCCCGGTTTTGCCTATGCGCCGTTCGATGATCTTGCCGCCGCGCTGGCGCTGATCGATGACCATACCGCAGGGTTCCTTGTCGAACCGATTCAGGGGGAAGGCGGGATCCGCCCGGCGAGTCAGGACTTTCTGAAAGGCTTGCGCGCGGCATGTGACGCGCACGGACTGATGCTCGTGCTCGATGAAGTGCAGTGCGGGATGGCGCGGACGGGCAAATTGTTCGCGCACGAACATTACGGCATCACCCCCGACATCATGGCGATTGCCAAAGGAATCGGCGGCGGCTTTCCGCTGGGCGCGTGCCTTGCGACCGAAACCGCGGCCAGGGGGATGGTCGCCGGCACGCACGGGTCGACCTATGGCGGCAATCCGCTGGCCATGGCAGCGGGACATGCCGTGCTCGACGTGGTGGCCAATGATGCGTTTCTGGCGCAGGTCTGTGCGACGCGTGACCGGTTGCGGGCCGCGCTCAACCAGTTGATTCCCAATCATGATGATCTGTTCATCGGCCTGCGCGGCATGGGGCTGATGCTGGGGTTGCGGCTGTCGTCGGACAGTCGCGCATTCGTGGCGCATTGCCGCGACAACCATGGCCTGCTGACCGTGGCGGCGGGCGACAATGTCGTGCGCATCCTGCCGCCGCTCAACATCGACGAACACCACATCAACGAGTGCATCGAAAAGCTGTCGGCGGCGGCGCGCAGCTATGACGTCGCGGCGTGATGCGGCATTTTCGTGACCTTGCCGATGCCGGTGGCGATGCCGTTGCCGCGATGATCGGCGATGCGATCGACCGCAAGGCAGCACGCGCCGGATGGCCCCGCGGCAAGGCGGATGCCGACGCGCCGCTGTCCGGGCATGTCCTTGCCATGATTTTCGAAAAATCGTCGACGCGGACGCGCGTGTCGTTCGACATGGCGATGCGGCAACTGGGCGGGACGACGATTGTCATGGACGGCGGGTCGATGCAGCTGGGCCGGGGCGAGACCGTGGCCGATACCGCACGGGTCCTGTCGCGCTATGTCGACGCGATCATGATCCGGACCGACGATCCGGCCAAGCTGACCGAATTGTGCGATCATGCAACCGTGCCCGTCATCAATGGCCTGACCGATGCATCGCACCCCTGTCAGGTGGTTGCCGACCTGCTGACCGCGATCGAACGGGGTCATGCCTTGCCGGGCAGTAAATGGGCATGGCTGGGCGATGGCAACAATGTCCTGCACTCGATCATCGAGGCGGCCGGGCTGCTGAAATTTTCGGTGGCGGTCGGATGTCCCGAAGGGTTCGACCCTGATCCGGCCCGGGTGACGGCGGCCAATGACCGGTTGTCGGGCACGAATGCGCGTGTCACGATCGACCGCGATCCGGCGCGCGCCGTCGCCGATGCCGACATCGTGGTGACCGATACGTGGATTTCGATGGGGCAGGATCATGCCGGTAAGAAGCTGGCGGCAATGGCCCCCTATCAGGTCGGCGCCCCCCTGATGACGGGCGCAAAGCCGGGGGCGACGTTCCTCCACTGCCTGCCCGCGCATCGTGGCGAGGAAGTGACGGCAGAGGTTATCGATGGCCCGCAGTCTGCGATATGGGACGAAGCCGAAAACCGCCTTCATGCGCAGAAGTCGATTTTGCTGTGGGCGTTCGGCCGGCTCGGATGACCGATATCGACCGCAGCCTGGGCTTTACGATTCCGGCGCGGCATGCGCGCGGGCGGCTCGTGCGGCTGGGCCCGGTCATGACTGCGATCATGCGTGCGCATGCCTATCCGCCGGTGATCGAGCAGCTGCTGTCCGAAGCGCTTGTCCTGACCGCGCTGTTCGGTGCTTTGTTGAAGGACAGCACCGGACAGATGACGTTGCAGGCGCAGACGGAGGGCGGGGTGATCGACCTGCTCGTCTGCGATTATCGCGGTGGCGAGCTGCGGGGATATGTCAAATATGATGGCGACCGCCTGGCCGAAATGCCGGCACAGCCGACGCTGTTCGCGCTGTTCGGCAAGGCCTATCTTGCGATCACGTTCGACCAGTCGGCGACGGCAGAGCGGTATCAGGGCATCGTCCCGCTCGACGGCAGTTCGCTGGCCGAGGCGGCAGAGAGCTATTTTGCGCAGTCCGAACAAATCCCGAGCCTGATCCGCATCCATATGTCCGAAGGGGCGATTGCCGGCGGTCTGCTGTTGCAGCATCTGCCCGAGGGGGAGGATGGCCGCGACCGGCTGCACACCCGCCTTGATCATCCCGAATGGGACCATGTCGCCATTTTGGGCGGGACGGTTTCGCCCGCTGAACTGACGGATATCACGCTGCCGCTCGAAACGCTCGTCTGGCGCCTGTTCAACGAGGAAGAGGAAGTCCGCGTGACGGGTGGTGCCGCGCTGACGAAGGGATGCCGGTGCGACATCGCGCGCATTCACGAGGTGCTGTTGCGCTTTCCGGCGGAAGAGCGCGCCAACATGGCCGATTCGCACGGGATCATCGGCGTCGACTGCGCCTTTTGCTCGCGGATATTTCCCGTTTCGGCACAGGCACTTGACGAAAGCCCCGCGCCGTCCAACATTATGCCTTAATTAGGAATTAAACAGGTATCGAGCAGCATTGGGTCGCACCACCGCATGGGCCGGATATCCGGTCTTTCTTTGAACAGAGATCTTTGGACATGACCCGACTGACTTTTTTTTGCGCCCTGGGGGCGTCAATCGCGACGATGGGAAGCGCCGGGGCGGCACCGGCTGATCCGGCCGTACCGGCAGCGCTGGCAACGCTGCAACCCGGGCAATGGGCATTGCGATCGCGCGACGGCACTGCCCCGGCCAAAAGCCTGTGCCTGGGCGATCCGCGTGTCCTGTTGCAGATCCGGCATGGCAATGCTGCGTGCAACAAATATCTGATTGCCAACAATCCCAGTGAAACCATCGTGCATTATTCGTGCCCCGGCAACGGTTATGGCCGGACATCAGTGCGCGTCGAAACACCGCGCGTCATCCAGATCGAATCGCAGGGGATCGAGAGCAATTCGCCATTCGACTGGGCCTATGAAGGGCGACGGGTCGGCGTTTGTGCGGTGTCGGGCACCACGGCGCAGCGGTAACGCCCTGTTAACCAGTCGCATGATATCGGGAATTCAGCGAACGATGTTTCGGGCGCTTTCCTCCCTAGCGGGTTTTCAACAACCCGAAACTGGGCCGTCCTGACCGGGCGGCCCTTCTTTTTGTGGCGTCAGTGGCGGTGATCGTTTAGCCGCACCGTTATGATGTTGCTCCCTGCATCCGAAAACGCCGCTGCGGTCATATTGCTGTCGGGTGGTCTCGATTCGATGGTGGCCGGAGGGCTGGCGCGCGGGGCGGGGTATCGCCTGTTTGCCCTGACGATCGATTATCGCCAGCGCCACCGGGTCGAATTGCAGGCGGCGGCGCGCGTGGCCGGGATGCTGGGTGTCGAACGCCATATCGTGCTGCCGCTCGATTTGTCGCAATTCGGCGGATCGGCGTTGACGGACACAGCGATTGCGGTGCCGAAGACAGGTGTGGCGCCGGGCATTCCGGTGACTTATGTTCCGGCACGCAACATGATTTTCCTGTCAGTCGCGCTGGGATGGGCCGAGGCGGTGGGCGCGCGTGATCTGGTCATCGGGATCAATGCACTTGATTATTCGGGCTATCCCGATTGCCGGCCCGCCTTTGTCGCGGCGTTCGAAGCCATGGCGCGGCAGGCAACCCGGGCGGGCGTCGAAGGCGACGGATTTCGCGTCCACGCCCCGCTGCTCGCGATGACGAAAGCCGATATCGCCCGCGCGGCCGAACGGCTTGGCCTTGACGTCAGCCAGAGCTGGTCCTGTTATGACCCGGCATCGAGTGGCAGGCCCTGTGGCCGGTGCGATTCATGCGAACTGCGCGCCAAAGGGTTTGCCGAGGCGGGGCTGACCGACACGCTGCTGTCATGAGCTATGCCGTCAAGGAAATGTTCCTGACGCTGCAAGGCGAGGGTGTGCAGGCGGGGCGGCGCGCAGTGTTCGTGCGCTTTGCTGGGTGCAATTTGTGGAGCGGGCGCGCGGCGGATCGTGCCACGGCGGTCTGCCAGTTCTGCGATACTGATTTTGTCGGCACCGACGGGGATGGCGGCGGAAAATTTGCCCACGCCGACATGCTGGTTGCTGCTGTCAACAGGATATGGGGCGCGGGACCGGCGCTGCGCTATGTCGTGCTGACGGGGGGGGAGCCGATGCTCCAGATCGACCCGCCGCTGATCGATGCGCTGCACGGCGCCGGGTTCGAAATCGGTGTGGAGAGCAACGGCACGATCGCGGCGGTTCCCGGAATCGACTGGCTGTGCATCAGTCCCAAGGCGAACAGCGTGGTGGTCCAGACGTCGGGCAACGAACTCAAGCTCGTCTGGCCGCAGCCGGGCAGCGACACGGTGGCAATGGAATCATGGGCCTTCGATCATTTTCTGATCCAGCCGATGGACTGTGCCGACAGCGAGGCCGCGCGGGAGGCCGCGATCTCATTCGTCATGACGAACCCGCGCTGGCGGCTGACGACGCAGGCGCATAAATGGCTTGGCCTGCGTTAAGGCTGCATTGCGCAGGTTCGCTTGTACGTGCCGCGCCGGTCCCAGCAGCTGTCGTCAAAGACTGGCATGCCCGTGCTGACGCGGGGAACCGGATAGCGGAACTGCTGTTCCCCGGCGGGGGCAAGGCTGGAGCGCAATTCGCGCAGGCGGCTGATCGCCATGTCCGTGAAGCTGCCGCGCGGCGCAAAGATTGCGGCATGGGCAATGTTGGCGCCGGTCTGGCAAAAGCCAAGCTGTCCCCGCACCGTCGAAAAGCCGAGATAAGTCTTGGTGCCATAACGGTCGAGCGCATCCTGACCCGCCTTGGGTGTTTTGGCGGTGCGTTTGAAATAAGCGGTAATGCGGGCAAAGCTCGCGTCAAGTTCGGTTTTATGGTTGGTCAGGACCGTATTATAAGTGTTTTCGGTGAGCAGCGTGCGGTCGAACTGGCACTGGAGCGCCATGACGTTGAGGCCCGCGCGCAATTGCCAGGCAAGGCTGGCGCGGATTTCGTCGGGGGTTGCGCCCGGCAGCGGCACGCCGATTCCTGCTTCGCCGGGAACAATCGGGCTGCCGTGAAAATCGGGGGCCGACCAGAAAATCTGGGCCGAGGCCGGTCCGGCCATCAGCGAGAGGGCCATCAGCTTCAGGCAAAGACCGGTAAACCCACGATAAAGGATCATTGCGACGCATCCTCCGAAATAGTGTCCGGGTGGCATAGGCAGTTTGCGCCCTTGCGAAAACCCCTTGCGACAGGATGAGTCAGGGCAGCGCCGGACCGAACGGCGACACACCCTTGTAAAAAGGGCCGCCCGATTGCGCGGACGACCCCATTTTCCAGCAATGATATATGCTGATCGCGGATTACATCGCGTTCGATGTATTGCCCGCCGGCGCGGCTGTGTTCGCTGCCGACATGTTGGTTTCAGCGGCGTTGCCGGCCATCATGTTGTCGCTGGCCCCCATGGCGCCATCGGTGTTGGTCATCGCATCGTTGGTCGTGCCTTCGGTCGCTTCCGACGCATTCATTTCGGTGACCATGGCGTTGGCATCGGTTGTGTTGGTGGCTTCGGTCTTGCCACAGGCGGCAACCGTGAGTGCGGCGGCGGCGACCATGGATATGGTGATGAGTTTGCGCATTATCTTGCTCCCTAGGAAAGGCTGATCATGGCCGGACCCTTGTCATTTGGACCCTGACCGCATGCCGGGTTATCGCCTCTTGTCCACAGGCTCAAGCGGATTGTTGCACGTCTGACCCGGACAGATATGTTGAAAATGTGGCGAGAAGTGCCGCATCAAATGTCTCAGCGTCGAAATTCAGCCCCAGTTTCGCCACGCTCGTGACACCGAATTCGGACAGTCCGCACGGCACGATCCCGCCGAAATGACTGAGATCGGGATCGAGATTGACCGAAAAGCCGTGGAGCGAGACCCAGCGCCGGACGCGAAGACCGATCGCGCCGATTTTGGCCTCGCTAATGTCCGGATCATCGGTCCAGATACCGATCCGGCCGGTGGCACGGCGCGCCGTAACGCCGATTACGGCCAGTGCTGCGATCACCCACCCTTCGACGGCGTGGACGAAACAGCGGACGTCACGGCCACGCCTGTTCAGATCGAGAATGAGATAGCCGACACGCTGCCCCGGCCCATGATAGGTGTAGCGCCCGCCACGTCCCGCCACGAAAACCGGAAATTGCGGATTGCGCAATTCGGCAGGGTCGGCGCTGGTGCCTGCCGTATAAAGGGGCGGATGTTCGAGCAGCCAGACGCATTCGCGCGCCGTGCCTGCCGCGACCGCCGCGGCGCGCGCTTCCATCCAGGCCAGAGCATCGGGATAGGGCACCGGCGTGTCGCTGACGATCCAGTCGATCCCGCAGGCAAGAGGTGTGACATTGTCCATCACCTGTGTCTTGCCACTGCGCGCGCGGCACGGCTAGGGGACGCGGCATGATCATGATGAACCAAATCTGGGACGACAGCATCGCTTTTGTCCGGCGCGAGTCCGCGTTGCTGATCCCGCTGGCGCTGGCGACCATTTATGTGGCGGATGTGATGACGTCGCTGGCGGCCCGACCATCGGGTGCCGGGCCAATCGCCACGATATCGATTCTGGCTGCGGCGATGCTGTCGATTGCGGGACAGCTGGCAATCGTATCGCTGGTTCTGCGACCGGCATCAAGCGTTGGCGAAGCGCTGGTGCATGGCCTGTCGCGCCTTGGCAAAGTGATCGTGGTGGCGCTGCTGCTCGGGCTGGTCCTGTCGCTGGCGCTGGTGCCGGTGATTGCAGGGGCGGTGGCGAGCGGCATCAATCTGGAGGATCCCGACGCGATCCGGCATCTGCCCGGATGGATGGCGCTGATCGTCGTCATCGTCCTGGGGGTCATGATCTGGCTGGGCATTCGCCTTGCGCTGATGAATGTGCTGATCGTCGATCGCAATCCGGGCCTTGTTGACGCGGTGAAGGGCGGGTTTGCCCTGACGAGGGGCATATCGGCACGGCTGTTCCTGGTCGCGGCGCTGTATGGCGCGGTCCTGATCGTGACGGGGTCGGCAGTGCGGTTCGTGGCGGGCAGCGCATTTGCCCTGATCGGCACGGCAGTGGGATCACCCTTTGCCGGGGCTGTGCTGACGGCGCTGGTCGCGGGTCTGGTGACGACGGCGCTGTCGCTGATTTCGACTGTGTTCCTTGCGACGCTTTACCGGCACGTCAGCGCGTCATGACCAGGTGGCAAGCGGGGGCAGGCTCATGAGGATGGCGTCGATATTGCCACCGGTCTTGAGCCCGAACAGCGTTCCCCGGTCGTGCACGAGGTTGAATTCGGCATAGCGTCCGCGCCATTCGAGCATGACGGCGCGGTCGGCATCGGTAAACGGCGCGGCCATCCGCCTGCGGACAATGCGGGGATAGACGTCGAGGAACGCGTCTCCCACCGCGCGGGTCAGGGCGAAATCATCGTCGAAGCCGTTTTCGAGGTGATCATAGAAAATGCCGCCGACGCCGCGGTGGACCCCGCGGTGCGGAATGTAGAAATAGTCGTCCGCCCATGATTTGAACCGGGGATAGTCACCCGAAGAATGGGCATCGCAGGCGGCCTGCATCGTGGTGTGGAAATCGGCGGTGTCTTCGTCGATCGGCAGCGGCGGGTTCAGGTCCGCACCGCCGCCGAACCAGCGTTTCGTCGTGCACAGGAATCGCGTGTTCATATGCACAGCGGGCACCTGAGGATTGGCCATGTGCGCGACAAGGCTGATGCCGGTGGCAAAGAAGGTCGGGTCATCGCCTGCGCCGTGCATCGATTTGGCAAATTCGGGTGCGAACACCCCGCCGACAGTGGAGACGTTCACACCGACTTTTTCGAAAACCCGGCCCTTCATGACACCGCGGACGCCGCCGCCGCTGTCGCCGCTGGCATCGTCGTCACGGTGCCAGGCGATATAGTCGAACCCGGCATCGCTGCCCGCGTCGCGTTCGATGCCGACGAACGATGCGCAGATTTTGTCGCGCAGCAATTCGAACCAGGCGCGGGCCGCCGCCTGTTCGGTGTCGAGCTGTATCATTGCGGCAATTCCCCTGTCTGGCGCAGTGCTTCGGCAATCGCGATACCGGCAGAGACCGCAAGGTTCAACGACCGTGCCGACGCCGTGATCGGAATGCGCAGCCGTGCCGCACACTGGCCAGCGACCGCAGCTGGCACACCGGCACTTTCGTAGCCGAACAGCAGGATATCGTCAGGCCGAAACATATGGTCATACAGCGACATGGTTCCTTTGGTGGTCATCAGGATGAGTCGGCCGGCCACCAGTGCCCTGAATGCGTCCCAGTCGTCATGCCGGACCATCCCGGCCTGATCGATGTAATCCATGCCCGCGCGTTTCATCCGGGCGTCCGAAAAGACAAAGCCAGCCGGTTCGATGATGTCGACGCCAACGCCCATGCAGGCGGCAAGGCGCAGCACCGCCCCGGCATTGCCCGCAATTTCGGGTTGATAAAGCGCGATCCGCATGGTCCGTCGCGATAATGGGGCAATGATGCTGTCACAAGTGTCAATTCGCGCTTGCAAGCGCCCGCAGAAATACTATTTGCAATCAAGGCCCGCATCACCGGGCTTCGCACCACAAAGCTGCGTGCGTCTTGATAAGGGTTGGGAAGAAATGGCCGAACAGGCGCTGGCAGGGGCAACCCCCGAAGCCACTCATACCGACGAAGGCACCGGCGTCCGCCGCCGCGATTTCATCAATATTGCCGCTGTCAGCTTTGCCGGAGTCGGTGCCGCCGTCATCGCCATTCCGCTGGTCAACCAGATGAATCCGTCGGCCGACGTGCTGGCCGATGCCACGCTCGAACTCGACCTGTCGTCAATTGCAGAGGGGCAGGCGATCAAGGCGGTGTTCCGCAAACAGCCGCTGTTCGTGCGCCACCTGACCGCCAAGGAGATCGGCATGGCCAATGCCGTCCCGGTGTCGACGCTGCGCGATCCGCAGACACTGGCCGACCGGACAAAGGCCGGCAAGACGCAATGGCTGATCACCAAGGGGGTGTGCACGCATCTTGGCTGTGTGCCGCTGGGCGCTGCGGAGGGTGAGAATAGGGGCGAGTTCGGCGGTTATTTCTGCCCGTGCCACGGTTCGGCCTATGACACCGCAGGGCGCATCCGCAAAGGGCCGGCACCAAAGAATCTTGTTGTTCCCGATTATGCATTCCGGTCCGACACGACCGTCGAAGTGGGAGTAAAGGCATGAGCTTTCCCTGGGCCAAGGCCTATGAGCCAAAAGCGCCGCTGATGCGGTATCTCGACGAAAAGCTGCCGTTGCCGCGGCTGGTCTATAACGCGGTCGGCGCGGGTTATCCGGTGCCGCGCAATCTGAATTATTTCTGGAATTTCGGCGTGCTTGCCGGGGCCGCGCTGATGATCCAGATCGTGACGGGCATCGTCCTTGCGATGCATTACCGCGCCGATACCGGCGTTGCATTCGCATCGGTCGAACATATCATGCGCGACGTTAACGGCGGCTGGTTCCTGCGTTACGCACATGCGAACGGCGCGTCGATGTTCTTCATCGTCGTGTATTTCCACATTTTTCGCGGGCTGTTCTACGGGTCTTACAAGCCGCCGCGCGAGGTGATCTGGCTGCTCGGACTTGTCATTTTCCTGCTGATGATGGCGACCGCGTTCATGGGCTATGTGCTGCCCTGGGGCCAGATGAGTTTCTGGGGTGCGCAGGTCATCACCGGCCTGTTCAGCGCCATCCCGCTGGTCGGAGAATCGTTGCAGACGCTGATCCTTGGCGGATTTGCACCTGACAATGCCGCGCTCAACCGGTTTTTCTCGCTGCACTATCTCTTGCCGTTCGTGACGCTGGGCGTGATCATCCTGCATGTCTGGGCACTCCACATTCCCGGATCGTCGAATCCGACCGGGGTGAGTGTCAAGGGTCCTCAGGACACAGTGCCGTTCCATCCCTATTACACGGCAAAGGACGGTTTCGGACTGGGGATTTTCCTGATCCTGTTCGCGTCGCTCTTGTTCTTTGCGCCGAATTATCTTGGCCATGCCGATAATTATATCGAGGCCAATCCGATGTCGACGCCGGCCCATATCGTGCCCGAATGGTATTTCTGGCCATTCTATGCGATTTTGCGGGCGTTCACCGTGGACTTCATCCTGCCAGCCAAGCTGTGGGGCGTGATCGCGATGTTCGGATCGATCCTCCTGCTGTTTTTTCTGCCGTGGCTCGACACATCGCCGGTGCGATCGGGGCATTATCGTCCGCTGTTCAGGAAATTCTTCTGGTTCGGGCTGATCCCGTGCGTGGCGATCCTCGGCTATTGCGGGGGCGCACCCGCCGCGGAACCTTATGTGATGATCAGCCAGCTTGCGACGGCCTATTATTTCGCGCATTTCCTGGTCATCCTGCCGATCGTGGCGATGGTCGAAACGCCGTTGCCGCTGCCACGCTCCATTACCGAAAGCGTGCTTGGCAAAGACGATGTCGAGGATAATATTTATACTGCACCGACCGGGCTGGGCCATGGCGGGCCAATATTGTCCCCGGCTGAATAGAAAGACGTAGAAAGATGGTTCGTCCGCTCGGCATTCTCGCAGGGATCGGCTTTGTCGCCGTTGCGCTCTGGTCTTTCACATGGGGCGTGATCGCCTTTGTCTCGTCACCGCCAGCGCAAACGGTCGAGCAGGCCTTTCACCGCGAGCCCAAGGACGTGTCATTCAGCTTTGCCGGGCCAGCGGGCAAATTCGACCAGCGCCAGTTGCAGCGCGGGTTTCAGGTGTACAAGGAAGTCTGTTCGGCGTGCCACAGCCTGAAATATGTCGCCTTCCGCGATCTTGAAGGGATTGGCTTTACAAAGCCGCAGGTCAAGGCGCTGGCCAAGGGATGGGCGCTTGAGCAACCGTCGATCGACCCGGCAACGGGCGAACCGAACACGCGCAAGAACCTTCCCTCCGATCATTTTCCAAAGCCATTTGCAAATGACGCCGCCGCGCGGGCCGCAAACAACAATGCCATTCCCCCCGACCAGTCGCTGATCGTCAAAGCGCGCGAGGACGGGCCAGCCTATGTCTATTCGCTGATCACTGGCTATCAGGACCAGCCCGCGACGCTGATCAGGAAATTCCCAGATGCGAAAACACCCGAAGGATTGCATTACAATCCCTATTTCCGGAACCTGAACCTGGCGATGGCGCCGCCACTGGTCGCCGATCAGGTCAGCTATGCCGACGGGACCAAAGCCACGCTGGAACAGGAAGCCAAGGACGTGACCGCATTCCTGATGTGGGCGGCCGAGCCAAAGCTTGAAACGCGCCATGTCGTGGGATGGGCATCGATGGTCTATATTCTGATCTTCACCGGACTTGCCTATGCAGCGTACCGCACGATCTGGGCGGACAAGAAGAAAAAGGGATGACGATGGATGCGGACGCGCTGAAATCGCTTGTCCGTACCATAAATGATTTCCCGAAACCGGGCATCGCCTTTCGTGATATTTCGACGTTGCTGGCCGATGGCGCAGGGTTTTCGGCAGCGATCGATGCGATGGTCGCGCTGGCGCGGCCGCTTAACCCCGACCGGATCGTGGCGATCGATGCGCGCGGATTCCTGTTCGGGGCACCGGTTGCCGTCGCATTGGGAGCAGGCGTCATACCCGCGCGCAAGCGGGGCAAGCTGCCGGGTGCGACACTGGGTGTGGACTATGCGCTGGAATATGGTACTGACCGGCTGGAACTGCATGTCGGTGCGGTGTTGCCGGGTCACCGTGCGCTGATCATCGACGACCTGATCGCAACCGGGGGAACGGCGCTGGCCTGCGCCGACCTGTTGCGCGAAGCCGGGGCGGAGGTTGTCGGTGCGTTGTTCGCAATCGACCTGCCCGATCTGGGCGGTGCGGAGCGGCTGCGCAATGCGGGGGTGCCGGTGCGCAGCCTGATGGAATTTGCCGGGCATTAATTTGCGCTGGGCCGCCGCCGCACGAGGACGATCGAGATGCAGGTCATCACCTTGACGTCATCCTGATTATAGACCGTCGCCATGGTCCGGAACGACCCTATGTCGGTGCGGCTGCGCGACGGGCGCTTGTCGAGCACTCCGGTTTCGACGCGCAGGACATCGCCCGGGTAAACCGGCGTGAGCCAGCGCAGTTCATCAAGGCCCGGTGACCCGAGCGCCGCCTGCTGCACCACCGACATATTGTCGACGAGCATGCGCATCATCATCGATGCCGTGTGCCAGCCGCTTGCGGCGACTTTTCCGAAATGGGTTTGCGCCGCCGCATAATCGGACAAATGAAAGGGTTGCGGATCATATCTGGTGGCGAATTCGATCACCTCCTCGCGCGTGACCGCATAGCGACCGAAGGCCGATTTGGTGCCGGGCACGATATCTTCGAAATAGAGCATCAGACGTTGAACCTGAACAGCATGATGTCGCCATCGGCCACGGGATAATCCTTTCCTTCGGAGCGACACTTGCCGGCGTCTTTTGCGCCCGCTTCGCCATTGTGCGCGACATAGTCGTCATACGCCATGGTTTCGGCGCGGATGAAGCCTTTTTCGAAATCGCTATGGATGACGCCCGCCGCATTGGGCGCGGTTGCGCCCTTGTGCACGGTCCATGCCCGCGCTTCCTTTGGCCCGACCGTGAAGAAGGTGATGAGGTGAAGCAGGTCATATCCGGCGCGGATGACGCGGGTGAGGCCGGTTTCGGTGAGGCCAAGGTCGCTCAGGAATTCGGCGCGGTCTTCGGGTGGCATGGTTGCGATGTCGGCCTCGATCGCCGCCGAGACGACGACGGCCTGTGCGCCTTCGCCTTTGGCCTTTTCAAAGACGCGGGCGGACAGGGCGTTGCCGTTCGCGGCGGAACCTTCATCGACATTGCAGACGTAAAGCACGGGTTTGGCGGTCAGCAACTGGGCCTGTGCGAACAGGCGTTCTTCCTCGGGATCGGTGATCCTGGTCAGGCGGGCAGGGGAGCCTGCACGGAGCAGGTCGAGCGCGCGGCCGAGGACAGCGGCGGCTGCCCTTGCTTCCTTGTCGCCCTGCTGACCCTTTTTGATGAGACTGGGCACGCGCTTTTCGAGGGATTCGAGGTCGGACAGCATCAGTTCGGTCTCGACGGTTTCGGCGTCGTCGATGGGATCGACCTTGCCCTCGACATGCGTGACGTCGCCGCCTTCGAAACAGCGCAGGACGTGGACGATGGCGTCAACCTCGCGGATGTTGCCGAGAAACTGATTGCCAAGACCCTCGCCAGTCGATGCGCCGCGGACGAGCCCCGCAATGTCGACAAAGGCCAGCTGCGTTTCGACGATCTTTGCCGATCTGCCGATCGTCGCGATGGCCTGCAACCGCGGATCGGGGACCGCGACCTGGCCCACGTTCGGTTCGATCGTGCAGAACGGATAATTCGCCGCCTGCGCCGCCGCCGTTTCCGTGAGCGCGTTGAAAAGAGTCGACTTGCCGACATTGGGCAGCCCGACGATTCCGCATTTGAAACCCATTATTCGCTTCCTGTTCGTAACGCGACGTCATTCATAAAGCGCACGTCGTCGCCTTTGGCCAGCCATTCGGCCTCCGCCGCAATCGCGCCGAGCAGGTGTGTGAGATCGTCCACCTCCGTCTTTGCATAATTGCCGAGCACATGCCCGGTGACGCGGTCTTTGTGCCCCGGATGGCCGATGCCGATGCGGACACGGCGGAAGTCTTCGCCGATATGCGCGACGGTCGAGCGGATGCCGTTATGCCCCGCTGCGCCGCCGCCGATGCGGACTTTGACCTTAAATGGCGCGAGGTCGAGTTCGTCGTAAAACACGCTCACGTCGCCGGGTTCGAGTTTGTAAAAGCGCATCGCCTCTCCGACGCTGCGGCCGCTGTCGTTCATGAAGGTTGCGGGTTTGAGAAGCAGGATTTTTTCCGTGCCGATGCGGCCCTCCGCGATCAGTCCCTGATATTTCGATTTCCAGGGGCTGAACCGGTATTCGGACGCAATCACGTCTGCGGCCATGAAGCCGACATTGTGCCGGTGCAGGGCATAGTCCGCGCCGGGATTGCCGAGGCCCACCCAGAGTTGCACGTCATTTACCTCCGTTCGCACTGAGCCTGTCGAATTTCTGTTCTTTTTCTGCCAACTCGAAAAGAGAGGACAAGGCTTCGACAAGCTCAGCCCGAACGGGATGAAATTTACTCGCTCGCGTCACCGTCGGCAGCCGCATCGTCGGTGTCGCCTTCGCTCGATTTGAGCGCGGACGGCGCAACGATGGTGGCGATGGTGTAATCGCGGTCGTCGATCGCCGAGGTTACGCCTCTGGGCAAAGTCACGGCCGAGATGTGGATCGAATCGCCGACTTCGAAGCCGGTCAGATCGACCGCGATTTCGTCGGGGATTTCGGCCGCGTCGCACACCAGTTCGAGTTCGTGACGCACGATGTTGAGGACACCGCCGCGCTTGATCCCCGGCGCGGCAAGTTCGTTGATGAAGTGCACCGGCACGTTGACCGTGACCTTGGCATGTTCGGAAATCCGCAGGAAATCGACATGCAGCGGGCGGTCAGTCACAGGATGGAACGACACGTCCTTGGGCAGGGTGCGGACATCCTTGCCACCGACGCCGACCATCACCACCGAATTCATGAAATGCCCGGTGTGGAGCGCCTTCATCAGCGCCTTTTCTTCAAGATGAACCGTCGTGGGTTCTTCGTTGTTGCCATAGATAACGGCGGGAACGCGGCCTTCACGACGCAGAGCGCGGGAGGCTCCCTTGCCTGCCCGCTCGCGCGTTTCGGCCGACAGAGTCAGCTGATCGCTCATATTTGGTCTCCAAATTGCCCGCCACGCCTCCAGGGATGACCATGGTCCGGGGAGGAGCGCGCCTAGCCGAAACGCCGCCTTCTGGCAAGCGCGCGATCAGGCGGTGGCGAGAAACACTTTTTCGCCGCGCATCAGATTATATCTGACGCTGTCGGCGCCTTCTGCTGTAAATTCGCTGAGCGTAAAGCCCGCCGCACGGACCCGGTCGCGGAAATCGACACCATAATAGCGGATATGGTCGTCCTGCCCGAAGTGGAGATGGCGCCCCATATCAGTCGTGACCGACGGGTTTTCATAGGATTGCGTCCACCCCTCGACAATCGGCACCATCAGGATCAGCTGCCCGCCGGGACGGAGCACGCGTTTCAGTTCCGCCAGCGCCTTTTTGTCGTCGACATGTTCAAGAACATGCGAGCAGATGATCCGGTCAAAATTTGCATCGGGCAGGTCGAGCGTTTCGATATTGAGCTGTCGATCCGCGCGGCCGGGCAGGATGTCACCGCTGAGGTGGCTGTTCGGTCCTTTTTTCGTGACAAGCGAAACAATCGCGTCTTCGGGTGCGAAATGCAGGATGTCGGTGCCGGCGAAATCGACAAACCCCCTTTGCATCATGAGCGCGAACAGGCGGTGCCGCTCGACCGACCCGCAGTCGGGGCATTCGGCATTGAAGCGCATGGTCGTGCCCGCGGCATCGAACGGCCCGGTAAAGCCGCAGATCGGACATTCTGCGGGGGCCGATCCGACAAATTCCCAGATGGCGCGCATGGCATGTTTGCGCACGCGCGGCTGGCGCAAATGATTTGCCAATCCGCCCAGCATCCTGAGTTTGCCCAACATAATGCCGATCCCTTAACCGTATCAGGGTTGCCATAACCGCTAAACGATTAAGGGCAAGTCAACTGCTTTCCCGGCCAGATGCGGGGCCGCGTTTATGGGGCGCGTCGCGAATTGCGTGTCCCGTTGCGAAATGCTAGTCGCGACCCGATGGGGGCGAAGGCCGTCACGCGTATTTTGTGAAAGGCTGGTTTCCGGCTCCATGTCGACGTCATCACCGGGTCCAGCGTCGCCTGAGGACGCTGACGAAGAGATCAGCCACCGTAACCACGGCAAGACATCGGCGCTGGCGCTGGGTGCGGTCGGCGTGGTGTATGGCGATATCGGGACGTCGCCGCTCTATTCGCTCAAGGAAGTGTTTGTCGGCCACCACCCGCTGACGGTGGACAAGCTGCACATTTATGGCGCGCTGAGCCTTGTCTTCTGGACGCTGATTTTCATCGTCACGATCAAATATGTTTTCCTGATCATGCGCGCCGACAACAAGGGCGAGGGGGGCAGCCTGGCGCTGCTCGCGCTCGTGCAGCGAATGTCGGGCGGCGGCCGCTGGGCCGGCAGCCTGGTGATGCTGGGCGTGATGGCGACGGCGCTGTTCTTTGGCGATGCAATGATCACGCCCGCGATATCGGTATTGTCGGCGGTCGAGGGGCTGTCGGTCGTGAATTCACATTTTACCCAGTTCGTCCTGCCGATTTCGATCGCGATCCTGATTGCGCTGTTCCTGTTTCAGGCCCGCGGCACTGACAAGGTCGGCAAGCTGTTCGGTCCGATCATGCTCGGTTATTTTGCGGTGATTACCGGGCTTGGACTTTATCATCTGGTCCAGCATCCCCAAGTGCTTGAGGCGTTGAGTCCGTTGTGGGGATGGCAGTTTTTTGCCAGCGACCCGCGGCTCGCCTTTCTGGCGCTGGGGTCAGTCGTCCTTGCCGTGACAGGGGCAGAGGCGCTGTATGCGGACATGGGCCATTTCGGACGCAAGCCGATACAGCTGGCGTGGCTCTATCTCGTCTTTCCGGCGCTGATCATCAATTATCTTGGCCAGTGCGCGCTGCTGCTCGGCAATCCGGGTGCGGCGGAAAATCCGTTTTTCCTGATGGCGCCACCCGAATGGCGGTTGCCGCTGGTCGTGCTGGCCACGATGGCGACGATCATTGCGTCACAGGCAGTGATCACCGGTGCGTTTTCGGTGTGCCAGCAGGCAGTGCAACTGGGCCTGATGCCGCGCCTGAAAATCGAACATACCAGCGCATCGGCGGCCGGACAGATTTACGTGCCCGTCATGAACTGGACCCTGATGACACTGGTGATCCTGCTCGTGCTGGGCTTTCGCGAATCGAGCAAGCTGGCGTCGGCATACGGGATTGCAGTGACGGGCACGATGTTCATCACGACCTGCATGCTGGGTGTGCTGGCGGTGCGCGTCTGGAAATGGCCGGCGTGGCTGGTCGGGCTGGTCGTCGGTGTGTTTCTGATCATCGATGGCGCCTATCTGGCGTCGAACCTGACCAAGATTCCCGATGGCGGCTGGTTCCCGCTGCTGATCGGCGGCATCGCGTTCACACTTCTGACGACGTGGGCACGCGGCCGGCAACTGATGATGGCACGACTGCGCGAGGCGGCGATGCCGATCAAGGTGTTCATATCGTCGGCGGCAAGTTCGGCGACGCGCGTGCCCGGCACCGCAGTTTTCATGACATCGACACCCGACGGCGTGCCGCATGCGCTGCTCCACAATCTCAAGCATAACAAGGTGCTGCATGACCGCATCATCCTGCTGACGGTCAAGATCCTCGACATGCCCTATGTCGAGGAGGATACCCGGTGCCGTCTGGAAGACCTGGGTGAGGGGTTTCACCGGCTGGTCGTCAAATATGGCTTCATGCAGGAACCCGACGTGCCGGCGGCGCTCGCGCGGCTGACGGGGTGTGGCCCGGCGTTCAGGATGATGGACACCAGTTTCTTTCTGGCGCGGCAGACATTGTTGCCATCATCGCGGCCGGGCATGGCGATCTGGCGCGAAAAGCTGTTTTCATGGATGTTGCGCAATGCGGAAAGCGCGATGGAGTTTTTCCGCCTGCCAACCAATCGCGTGGTCGAACTGGGCAGTCAGGTCGAGATTTAGGCGTCGAAAAAATGCCGGAAACGGCGAATGCCCGGGTCGTACGGAACGACCCGGGCACCCGCGTGACGATTGCCTCGTCAGCCCCCGTTTGTATCTGCGCCGTCTTCTACGTGCCCGCCCCCTTTTGAACAGGGCCGGAGCCAGCGCGCTCCCCGAACCGTGGCATTGCCTTACGTTTCAGAACTGTGACGCTAGGGCAGCCGCGCCTGATTGCCAATGGATTCGCGCTGTGCCGCATGCGATTTGGCAGACCCTGTGTTCATTGCGCAACAGTGCCATGGCGTTGCGCGGGCGGTGCCGCGTCCGTATAGCCGCAACCCTATGATCCTTTCCCCCTATGAACGCATGATCGCCCGGCGCTACCTGCTTCCCGGCAAAGGGGAAGGGTTTATCTTCCTCGTCGCTTCGATCAGCCTGGTGGCGGTGATGCTGGGTGTTGCCGCGCTGGTGATCGTGATGAGTGTCATGAACGGATTCCGGGCGGAACTGTTCGACAAGATCGTCGGACTGAACGGACATGCCGTCATCCAGGGCTATGGCGGGCGCTTGCCCGACTGGCGCGACATCATGGCAGCGGCGCAGAAGACGCCGGGTGTGACGTCGGCAACGCCGCTGATCGAACAGCCGCTGATGGCAAGCCATGATGGCCGGGTCGAGGGCATATTGGTGCGTGGCATGCGCGTGCCCGATATCCGCGACAATGCGACGTTGCACAGCAAAGTGCTGGCTGGGACCCTGAACGCGCTGGTGCCGGGCAGCGGCAATGTCGCACTGGGGGCACGGCTGGCCGAGGCGCTGGGTGCGCAGGTCGGCGGTGAGGTGTCGCTGATTTCGCCATCGGGACAGGCGACGCCGTTCGGCACGGTGCCGCGCATCGTCAGTTACCGCGTGGCGGCGATTTTCGAAGTCGGCGTCTATGATTATGACAAGGCGTTCGTCCTGATGCCGATCGAGGATGCGCAGACCCTGTTGCTGATGGGCGACACGGTCGGCATGGTCGAGGTGAACACGGCCGACCCCGACAATGTGTCGGCCATCATGTCGCCGCTGCTTCCAAGCATTGGTGACAAGGCCGTGGTGACCGACTGGCGACAGATGAATGCGTCGCTGTTCGAGGCGCTTGCAGTCGAGCGGGTGGCGATGTTCGTGGTCCTGTCGATCATCATCCTGGTCGCGGTGTTCAACATCCTGTCCTCGCTGATCATGCTCGTGCGTGCCAAGACGCGTGACATTGCCATCCTGCGCACAATGGGTGCAGCGCGCGGCGCGATGATCCGCATTTTCGTCGTGGTCGGGGTGACGATCGGTGCGCTTGGCACGGTGGCGGGGCTGATCCTGGGGTTCGTGTTCCTGTTTTTCCGGCAGTCAGTGATCGATTTCGTCCAGTTGCTGACGGGACAGACTTTGTGGGATCCGTCGATCCGCTTCCTGACCGAATTGCCGTCGAAAACCGATCCGGTCGAAGTCATCGGCATATCGGTGATGGCGTTGCTGTTCAGTTTTCTTGCGACCTTGTACCCGGCGTTCAAGGCAGCAAGCACCGACCCGGTGCAAGTGCTCCGCTATGAATGATGTCCTTGTCGTCACGGGTTTGAAACGCGCATTCAGGCAAGGGTCAGCAGTGATCGATGTGCTGCGCGGTGTCGACCTGACGATAAAGCCGGGAGAGATTGTCGCCCTGCTCGGCCCGTCGGGGTCGGGCAAGTCGACATTGCTTCAGGCCGTCGGCCTGCTTGAAGGCGGGTTCGAGGGATCGATACGGATCGCCGGCGAAGAAGCCTCGCAGCTCGACAGCGACGGGCGCACGCGGGTGCGCCGCGACCGGCTTGGCTTCGTCTATCAGTTTCATCATCTGCTGCCCGATTTCAGCGCGAGCGAGAATGTCGTCCTGCCGCAACTGATTCACGGAGGCGGGCAGGCGGAGGCGGGCGCGCGTGCGGCGCAGCTGCTCGGCGCGCTGGGGCTGTCGGATCGCCTGACGCACAAGCCGTCGCAACTGTCAGGCGGCGAACAGCAGCGGGTGGCAGTGGCACGCGCGCTGGCGAACCGTCCGGCGCTGGTGCTGGCCGACGAACCGACGGGCAATCTGGACGAAGCGACGGCGGACCTGGTGTTTGCCGAGTTCCTGACTCTGGTGCGCGGCGAGGGGTCATCGGCACTGGTCGCAACGCATAATGAACGGATCGCCGCGAAGATGGACCGCGTGCACCGGCTTCACGACGGGATGCTGGCGTGACATGGCTTCGGGAAAGGAACGCGCAATGAACGCACATGATTTTACGGTGAAGGCGGCGGACGGCGGTGCTGTGACGCTGGCGGACATGAAGGGGCCGATCCTGATTGTGAATGTTGCGTCAAAATGTGGCTTTACGCCGCAATATGAAGGACTTGAGGTACTTTATCGCAAGTACAAGGATCGCGGCCTGACGGTGCTTGGTTTTCCCTGCAACCAGTTTGGCGGGCAGGAACCCGGTGATGCGGCAGCCATCGCGAATTTCTGTGCGATGACCTATGATGTCAGCTTTCCGGTGCTGGCAAAGATTGATGTCAACGGCGATCGCGCTGATCCGCTGTACAAATATCTGAAAAAGGCACGGCCGGGCGTGCTGGGGTCGCAGGCGATCAAATGGAATTTCACGAAATTTCTGGTCGGCAGGGATGGCCATCCGGTGGCGCGCTATGCCTCCACTGACACGCCGGACAGTCTGGCCCCGGCAATCGAGGCGCTGTTATAAGCGGTGCGACGACGGCTGGCTCTTATCTGGACATAAGGGACTTGTCTGATACAAGTTTAATACATAGTGTTTTGAAAAATCATATGAGGCTGACGGATAACGGGTCCTGAACTGTCTTCAACCCGGATTTATCAGGGGATATCATCATGGCCGGACTGTTCGAAAGCGTCTCCAGCACCGTTGCGGGCATATTGGATCCGCATGGTCCCGCCGCGGCGGCGGTCGCAAAAAGCTATGCGCCTGGTGATTTCAGCATCCATTTTTTCCTGCAGCTGGCGATTATCATCCTGACGTGCCGTGTCGTGGGCAAGCTGGGGCAGAAATTTCTGGGGCAGCCGCAGGTTGTGGGTGAAATGATCGCGGGTGTCATCCTTGGCCCGTCACTGTTCGGGCTGTTGCTGCCCGGTGTGCAGTCTGCGGTGTTTCCGGGGCCGACCAAAAGCGTCCTGTATGCCGGTGCGCAACTGGGTGTGGGAATTTACATGTTTCTGGTCGGAACCACGCTGCATCTGGATCGGCTGCAGTCGAAAGTGAAAAGCGCGATGGGCGTTTCCCTTGCCGGGATCATCGTCCCCTTCCTGATTGCAGCGGCAATAACGCCATTTCTGCTGACGATACCGGGCCTGTTCACGGCAGGCGTGTCGCAGGGAAATGCCAGCCTGTTCATGGGGGCGTGCATTGCATTGACGGCGTTTCCGATGCTGGCGCGGATCATCAACGAACGCGGACTCAGCAACACGTCGCTGGGCACATTGTCGCTGACGGCGGGCGCGTTTGACGACGCCGTGTCATGGTGCGTGCTGGCCGTCGTGCTCGCGACATTTGGCGCCGGGCCGGGTGTTGCCATCCTCGCGATTGGCGGGGGCATCGTCTATGCGGCGTTCGTCCTGACCGCAGGACGCAAGTTGATCGCCCCGCTTGGCCGCATCGTCGCGCGTGACGGTGAAATGAGCATGACGATCCTGGCTGTCACGCTTGCGTTGTTTTGCCTGTCTGCATTCGTGATGGATGCGATTGGCATTCATGCGATTTTCGGGGGCTTCATTCTGGGCGTCGTCATGCCGCGCGGACTGTTTGCCGAGGAACTCAGGGCCAAGGTCGAACCGCTCGCGGTGGTTTTGCTGCTGCCCATGTTCTTCACCTATTCGGGCCTCAACACGCGCATGGACATGGTCAACACGATATCATTGCTGCTGATTGCGCTTGGCATATTGGTTGCATCGATCGTTGCAAAATTCGGTGCCTGCTATGCCGCGGCGCGCGTCGCGGGTGAGGACAACCGGACCGCGCTTGGCATCGGTGCCCTGATGAATTCTCGCGGATTGATGGAATTGATCATCATCAACATCGGCCTGCAAAAGGGGATTATCGGCCCGACCCTGTTTTCGATGCTGGTCCTGATGGCAATCGTGACGACGATGATGGCGACGCCGTTGTTCGAACTGGTCTATGGCCGCAAAGCACGCGACTCCGGCGAACTTGGCGCGCTTGGCACCAGCCCTGCGTTCGTTGGCTGACTTTACCGGCGTTTCGACAAGATACCGAGCAGATAGTTGATGATCGCCAGATCCCGGCGTGGCGACGGACGTCCCTGAACCCCGCGCGCATGATCGGGCAAATGATGTGCCGCCGTTTGCGCGGTGTCGGCAAAGACGAAATGATCGAACCAGCTCTGCCAGGCCCGGCGTTCCCCTTCGGGCAATTCGCGGATGGCATAGATTGCGTGCATCATGGCCGCGAAGCCCGGGCGGTCTTCGCGCTGTCCGTGCCAATAATTGACGAGAACATTGAACGGTCCGCGGGCTTCGACATGATGCCACCAAAGTGACGGGATATACAAGGCATCACCGGGTTCGAGATCGACATGGATGGCCGCTGCCTGCGCCCGGGCAAAACGCGGATAGCGCGCAAGGTCGGGGGCAAGGGGGTCAACCATGCTGACGGGCTGTCCGGCAGGAGTCCGTTCCAGCGGACCGACATAGAGATTGCCGATCTGTTCGGGCGGGAACAGCGTGAAGCGGCGATGCCCGGCGACGACGCACGCAAGATTGGGCGAGATGTCGTAATGCGTGGCGATTTGCGTGCGGTTGCCGATCCAGATGCGCGCCTCGCCGTCGATCCAGTCCGCCGGGACATGATTGTCATCGGCAAAGCGGCGCATGTTCACGGATGTGGGTGCCGCACCTGCATAACGCGCAGGCGGGGCCGGATCGTCGCACATGGTGAGCAACTGATCCAGCAGATCGGCCAGCGTCATCGCGCGCGTCGTGAAGTTGAAGCCGTTCATGTCGGGCGCATAGAAAAACCGGCCCGCGATTTCGGGCTGTCCGCAAAATACGGTCAGCGGCTGTCTGTCGTCGATTGCCATGAGATAGGACGCCATCGCCTTCGGACCTGACCGGCCGGCAACGACGGCGGGCCAGTGACTGACCAGCCCTTTTACCAGGACTGGCGCATATCCGGCAGGCGCGGTGAACCGGGCGGGCGTGATTGCCGGCAAAGACTGCCCCGGGGTCATGATTCTAATGTTACGGCGTTACCGAAACCACGCGGCTCGTGCGCTTGTCCCCTGGAAACCGGCTTCGCAGATCGACGGCTGCGGTGACTGAGGTCGGTTTGAGATAGCGGGTCCACGGCGTGTTCCGGATTTTATACTCGATGATCATGCCCGGATACTCGGTATTCGCGTGAAGCACACCCTTTCTTATGTGCGCGCCCGGCGGCGTGATCCGGTACTGGATACCGGAGTCGTGAAATGCATGAATCTGCGCCGACACCCGTCGTGCGAAATTGCCCCAGCCCGCGTTGATCGCAGCCAGGTCGACCTTGTTATCGCCCGTGCGGAACGATGCCCCGGCCACATAGGGCTTTTCCCATCCGGCTTTGGTCCAGGCGCGTTCGGCCATGGCGAGCAGGCGAGGGAACAGCATGTAATCGACCTTTGCATCGCTACGCACGGTTTCGCTGAACAGTTGCGCCTGAATCCCGGTGACGCGCCTGCCCCCGGCCAGCGGAATCTTGTCGACGACCACCGGATTATTGGCCAGCGTGTCGGGTATCAGCGATGCATTGGCCGGCAGATTTTCGGGCATGAATGCAAAAGCCCTGAAACTGTCGAGACCGCGACTGGCCCAGTCATAGCCCGGTTCTTCGGGATCCGTCGCATAGGGCATGTCGAAATATGTCACGTCCGGTATCGACAGAACGACGTCCCAGCCGCGATTGGCGTGATCATGCGCTTCGGAAATGGCGCCGGTGTAAATCAGGCCCCAGATGTTGGACTGAACCGACTTTGGCATTGCCGCGGTCGCGACATGGCCCATGCCATCGCTCCACCCGGCAACTTTTATGCCGCGTGCGGCAAGGTCTGCGGCGACGCGTTCGATGAAATGCGGCACGAGGTCGTGCGTATCCCCGCCTTTTGCCACGGCTTTGCAGGCCGGGGATTGACGCCAGGCGCCAGCGGTTTCGTCAGCGCCGATGTGATAGGTTTTGAGCGGCGTTCCCGCGTCAAGATGCATCGCGGTCAATGCATCGATGACCGTATCGAGAAACCGGTACGTGCTGTCGATGCAAATATTCAGCGTGTTGTCATGATAATTCTGGATGCTGGTATATTGTGTCGTGTCTTCGGGTTCGACCAGCCGGAATTTTTCGGCGTCGTCTTTGCGGCCCGCCGCCATCAGCCGCGCATACCGCACTTCCATCGAGCGGATTGCCGCACGGGAATGCCCGGGCATGTCGAAGGACGGGATGACTTCGATCTGACGCGCTTTGGCCGCGCGCAATATGTCCATATAATCGGCGCGCGTGAAAAAGCCGTTGGTGGACGCCGCCCGGTCTGAATCGCCGCCAAGCTGTGGCAGCAGACATGTCTTTTCACTGGCATCGGCGCAGCGATAGGCGCCGATTTCGGTCAGTTCGGGCAGGGCCGCAATGGCAAGCCGCCAGCCTTCGTCATCCGCCAGATGGAGATGGATTTTGTTGAGTTTGAATCGCGCCATCTGTTCGATGACTTTCAGGATTTCCGCCTTGCTGTGAAAATTGCGCGCGACATCGATCAGCAATCCGCGAAACGGGAAACGCGGGGCATCCTCGATTGTCAGGGGGCGCATCTTGCCATTTTCGAACGCGGCCTGCTGCATCAGTGACCGCAGGGCATAGGCCGCGCCACTCGCGTCGCTTGCGTCGATCCTGATCGCTTTGGCGGTAACGGTCAGCCGGTACGCTTCGGGGGCTTGCCCTGGCGCAATGACGATCGCGACGGGCAGCGCCGCGCCGCGCGACGGATATGCCGCCGACAGCGGTGCGATGGCCGCTGCGATATCGGCGCGATCAATACCCGACAGCTGAAAATTCAGGCCGCCAGCCAATGATGCCTGCGGACCCGATGTCCGGGACACGGATCCAGGAAGCGGGATGATGGCAATGTCCGTCGCCGGGCCTGCCGGGCGTGCAGCATAGCGGGCAAAGGCGCGTTCGGGGGTCAGCCAGACAGTGCGATCATTGGCACCACCCGCCGCCAGCTTTGCCTCGTTGCGATAAGGCGCGACGAACGGCACTGTTTCCAGCCCGCTGTCCGGGTCTGTCGCCGTGCGGCTCGCCACGATCAGGCGCGGTGCCAGCCCATCGATCGAGATATGCGCGTTGGGCATCGACTGATAGCGTGAAAACGCATGCCCCTTGACCATCAAATGCAGGCGGTATTCGTTCGACGGGGACAGCACGGCGCCAGGCTTCATCGTCAGCGACTGGAGATCGCCGCCGATCGATCGATTGGCAAAGACCGGGCTGTCCACGCTGATGACGCTATTGACCAGGCTGTAGCGGATTTCGACGCCGGCATTGGCGGGAAGCGTCGCAGGCGTGGTCAGCACGAGGTCGAGCGTGAAGCAGTTGCCCGCTTCCGGACAATTTGCGGGCTGATTGTCCGCCGACGCGTAACGAAACCCCATGTCACGCGCGAGGCCGTCAAGGTCGGATTGGGACGGCGTGGCACCGGCCGCGAACGGCACGCACGCGAACGGCAGGGCTGCAAGGAGAATGCCAGCACATAAATATCGTCCCGCGCGGTGCCCGATCATGATCTGTCCCTGTTTTGATTGGCATTGAATTTGTCAGTATCATAGCGCTGCGTCAATGGTTATGCAGCATCGCAAAGGTAGCATTCGCGCGATGACGAGTCTTGTTCGATTTTCCCCGTTTTTTATGCTGTGGCTGTTGATTGTCGGCAGTGGCCAGCCCTGTCTCGCTGCGGCACGCCGTGCTGTCGTGATCGGCTATCTTCCGGTCGCCCGGCCGCTTGACGACGTGCTGCCCCGGATCGACATGTCGTCCTTTTCACATGTCAACATTGCGTTTGGAAACCCCGGCGCCGATGGTCGCATGATCGACGGGGACCAGATGTCGTGCATGCCCGGCATGGCGGGTGTCGTGACGACGACTGACCGGTTGAAACGCCTTGTCGCACAGATTCACGCGGCGGGTGCAAAAGCGATGATCTCTCTGGGTGGCGGAGTCATTCCGGCGTGCGCGGGCGACTGGACCCGGCTTGCCAGGCCAGCGTCGCGGCAATCGCTGATCACGGCCATCGTCGACATGGCCGACCGGCTGGAGATGGACGGCGTCGACATCGACCTCGAAGGGCCGCTGCTGACGACATTGACCGGGCAGGGTGATTTCGGCGCGCTGGTCGCCGGGCTGAGCACTGCGCTTCACCGTCGCGGCAAGAGTCTGAGCGGTGCGACAGCGTCCTACGAAGGCGGCATGATCCCCATATCGGCGATAAAGTCGTTCGATCTTATCAATGTGATGTCCTATGACACGATCGGCCCCGGCTGGGGCAATCCGGGCGATGAACATGCGACGCTGGCAACGGCGACCGCCGACCTTGCGCTCTGGCTGGCGCGCGGGGTGCGGCGGGACCGGCTGACGCTTGGCGTGCCGTTTTACGGCTATGGGTTCGGCGCGTTGCAGGGCACCTATTCGTATCGCGACCTCTATGCCCGATATGGCGCGGATGCGACCAGTCGCGACATTATCGGAAATCGCTGTGCAGGCTGCGACTATATCACGTTCAATGGCGCGCCGACGTTATCGGCAAAGGGCAGGCTGGCGCGGCAAAATGGCGCGGGTGTCATGATCTGGGATATAACACAGGACAGTGATCAGCACATATTGATAGCTGCGTTGCTCGGCCCGAAAGAATAACAATCGTTTCCCGGCAAGCTGTTCACGTTGACCATCGCTCACCTTTGTTACACAGACATATCAAAGTCTGCATGACGTCGAAGGTGGCCCGATGGCTGAGAGGAGTTCGTCCGTGTCGTTGAGTGAAACACTTGGCAACGTCCACAAGGCGGATCCGACACCTTTGTACCTTCAGCTGCAAAAAGTGTTGCGCGATGCGATCACCGGGCAGATCGTGAAGATGGATGAAGCCATCCCGACCGAGCGCGATCTTGCCGTTGAATTCGACGTGTCGCGCATCACGGTTCGCAAGGCTGTCGACGGGCTGGTCGGCGAAGGGATGCTGTCACGCCGCCGTGGTGCCGGAACGTTCGTGATCGGCACCCGCGTCGAAAAAAGCTTTTCCAAATTATCGTCCTTTACCGAAGACATGATTTCACGCGGACGGCGCCCGTCGAGTGCCTGGGTAAGCAAGTCGGTCGGTGCCGTGACACCCGAAGAATCCATGTCACTGGGCCTGTCGCCGGGATCGATCGTCTATCGGTTTCAGCGCATCCGCTATGCGGACGATATGTCGATGGCGCTCGAATATTCGACGATACCGGGTTATTGCCTGCCCTCGATCGACGTGGTGGCCGATTCCCTGTACAAGGCGCTTGAGGCGTCGGGGCAGCGCCCGGTAAGGGCGTTGCAGCGGCTTCGTGCGGTTGCGTTCAACGCCGAACAGGCCGCCGCGCTTGGCGTTACTGTCGGCCAGCCCGGACTGTTTATCGAGCGTCGCGGTTTTCTGGCCGATGGCCGCCCGACCGAATTCACCCAATCCTATTACCGGGGCGACGCCTATGACCTTGTCGCTGAACTGAACGGCGTCTGATCCGCAGCAATGGCGGGTGCAGGGCAGTTTTTCATGAGATAATCGATGTGCGGGGGAAGCGCGCCCGATATTATCCCAGCGCGTCTCCGGTGAACGTCGAGCTTTGCCTCAAGCGCCGCGGACGTCATGACATCGGCAACGGGGTGATAATTTTGTGCGACGACATTCTGTCCGGTCAGGATGGCATACCAGTTCGTCGGACCGAACAGATCGATCGTTTCGTAAAAAATGCTGCCCGTCGCACGATAGGCATCCAGCCGAGTTTGCAGGCTGTCGGGCGGAGGCGTGTTGCGCACCGCCTGCCAGAATGGCGTGTCGATCCCGGATGACAGCGCATAATGCGCCAGGACAAAATCGCGGATTCCTTCATATTCGTGCTGCGTATCGCGGTTGTACCGGTCGACCATGCACGGTTCGATTCCGGTTTTCGGAAACAGTGACAGCAAACGGACAATCGCAGTCTGGATCAGATGGATCGACGTCGATTCAAGTGGTTCAAGGAATCCGGCCGCAAGTCCGATGGCGATACAGTTTGATGTCCAGAAGGCTTTGCGATGCCCCGTCGTGAACGACAGGAAGTTCGGATCTGCCAGTCGCACGCCATCAAGCCGCGATTCGAGCAGGCGGGCAGCGTCGTCGTTGCCCAGAAACGCACTTGAATAGACATAGCCGTTGCCAGTGCGATGCTGAAGCGGAATGCGCCATTGCCAGCCGGCTTCACGGGCTGTCGACCGGGTATAGGGGACCGGATCGCCTGCGCGCGCGCATGGCATTGCCACCGCGCGATCGCAGGGCAGCCAGTGCGTCCAGTCGGTATAGCCTGTGCCCAGCGCCCCTTCGATCAGCAATCCGCGAAAGCCCGAGCAGTCAATAAACAGATCACCGTCGAGCGAATGTCCGTCAGACAGGGTGATCCGCGCGATCGACCCATCCTCACCATGGCGATGCACGTCGACCACGTCCCCTTCATGGCGGACGACACCCCGGTCTTCGGCATAGCGACGCAGAAATGCAGCATAGCGCGCCGCATCGAACTGAAATGCATAGTTGATCGCCCCGGCCGCGACCCTGCGACCAAAGCGTCCCGATCGTGCGGCCAGTGTTTCCGGGCTGAAATCGGCAAAATCAGACTTTTGCCGCAACAGGAAATGATGGAAACCGATGCCGTCAATCGCCGGACCGAAATAGCCGAAGGGATGAAAATAGCGTTCCCTTGCGCCACTCCACCCGACGAACTCGATCCCCAGCTTGAACGTGCCCATTGTTTCGGCAACGAACATATTTTCATCGATGCCAAGGAATGCGTTGAATTCCCGCAGTGACGGGACACTGGCTTCACCGACGCCGACGGTGCCGATGCGATCGGATTCGACAAGGATGATCTCTTGCGTCCTGCCAAATGCGCGTGACAGCGCTGCGGCCGTCATCCATCCCGCCGTGCCGCCGCCAACGATGATCGTGCGGCGTATGGCCCGGCCGATGACCGTCACGGGTGTCGCGCCGCGCGCGCCCGCGCCTCGGCATGACTGATCATCGGTGCGATGCCGGCTTTGACACCCGACAAAAGAGTGCGGAAATGGTTCGTGACATCGCTGTCGGGAATGATGTCGGCCTGCGGGTCCCAGCTTTTGGGCACGACCCCGTGACCGATCATGACAGTCTGCCAGCTGTCGGCGTTGAAGCTTTCCTGATTGTAAATCGTCATCATCCCGCGCACGCCAAACAAGTCGAGTTTGTAATGAAGCCCCTCGCTGATCGCGCCCGCGCGCGCCGCATCCCAATAGGGATCGCCGACCCGTGCGTTCAACCGGTATTGGGCATGCTGAAAATCGGTCAGGCGCTGATAATGGCCCACGACTTCCTCGTTATAGATCGCCGCTTCGATCATGCGGGTGCGATCGACCGGCATCAGCGCGACCAAATGGCTGATCCCGATCTGATCGCGATGAAGGTCAAGGCCGACGAGCGGGTCAAGCGGGCAGCCGCTGGCGCCAATCGCGACGCAGTTGCCGATCCAGGGCTGCAATGATGTGACGGGCGCAATCGCCCTGACGACGGCGTTGCTGCCCCCGGTGAGATGCGTGGCCTCATCATCGGACATCGCCGTGCTGTGATAAGCGACAATGCGCGCCGTCCGGTCTGCCAGCGGCACCAGCGCATGCCAGCCGTGCCGGACGGCCATGATGCGGCTATAAAGCGGAATCGGGTTGAGCGCTGCCCCGCTGGCGATGGCAATTCGGTCGCAGGGGCCTGTCGGACAGGCCGCTTTGCCCGCATCAGTGTCAAGCATCTTCATGACGTGTCGCGCGTCGCCGGTGGCATCGACATAAAGATCGGCAGTGACGGACTGGCCATCGGACGTGACGAGCCCGGTGATCTGTGTCCCGCTGGCCATGACGGCCGGCATCGCGCTTTTGAGGATCGTCATGCCCAGCGCTTGGGCATGACTGCGCAGGATCGCATGATAGCCATTGGCATCAAAATGATAGCCATGACCCGAATTGTCACCGGGCGGCGCCATGCGGTCATTGCGCGCCGCAACCGCAGCCAGACAAAACTCGTCATAGGCGACAGACAGTCCCTGTGCCCGGCCACGAAGCCAGAATTGAAGAAAGGGCAGTTCATGCAGCGGCGATCCTGTTTCGCCATAGGCATGAAGAAATATGTCCTGTCCGCCCGACCAGCCCACGAATTGCTGACCCATCGAAAACACTGCGTCAGCCTGTGTGAACAGCTGATGTTCGGCGATGCCGAGGCGCCTGTGAAATCCGGCGAGGTCGGGCAGCGCCACATAGACATCGCTTGCATGCGATTGCGACGGTGTTTCGATCAGCGTGATCGCAAGGCCGGTCCGCCGGAACGCCCGATCAAGCGCAATTGCCGTGAGCAAAGCCGATGCGCCACATCCGACAACCGCGACGGACCGGACGGGGTCTTTGTCTGACGCAGCCATTACCGGCGTGGCGCAAGGGCCATATCGCGGACCGAATCCGCGGCACAATAACCCCGAACAAATTCGTCATGCGACGGCATGGTCGCGACCCCGTCCGCAATCTCGTCGTGCAATGCGTTCATCCGTTCGATGAGACGCGATTCAGGCATGCGGTCGGCAAGACGCGCATGGCGTTCGGGCAAGACATTCTGCCCGATGAACACTGCCTGCCAGCTTGGCGGACCGAACAGGCCGTCGCGGTAATTGTGGATGTGCCCGCGGTGGCGGAACCGTTCGATCCGGTCGATCAGGCTGTCGGGCAACGTCATGTCGCGGCAATGACGCCACAGGTCTGAATCGGTCCGCTGGTTGGCATGATAATGAAGGATCAGGAAATCACGGATCCGGTCATATTCAATGTCCATGGTCCGGTTGAATTCACGCATCAGTGCCGGTTCGATGCCGCTGTTGTCGGGCAGCAATGTAAGCAGAAAGGCGATCCCCATCTGAACCAGGTAAATGCTGGTCGATTCCAGCGGTTCGAGAAACCCGCCGGCAAGGCCGATGCCGACGCAATTGCCGACCCAGGACTGTGCCCGTTTGCCGGCCTCGAAGCGCAGCTTGCGCGGTTCTGCCTGAGCGGCGCCGTCAAGATTGGCCAGCAGGGTGTCGGCCGCCGCACCATCATCGATATGCGCACTTGAATAGACATAGCCGTTGCCGGTCCGGTGCTGCAACGGGATGCGCCATTGCCATCCTGCGGCGCGCGCGGTCGAGCGGGTGTAGGGGGTCAGATCACCGACCCGGTCACACGGGACAGCGACGGCGCGGTCACAGGGCAGCCAGTGCTTCCAGCTTTCAAACCGACTGCCGAGTGTTTCGCCAAGCAGCAGCGACCTGAATCCCGAACAGTCGACAAACAGATCACCCGTGATGCGCGCCCCTGACTGGAGCGAGAGGCTGGCGATGGCGCCGCTTTCACCATCGCGCTCGACATCGACGATGCGGCCCTCGACACGGGTCAGGCCGCGCGGTTCGGCCCAGCCCCGCAGATACCGCGCGTACAGAAACGCATCGATATGATAAGCATAGGAAAAAGCGGACTGAACCCCCACAGCACCGTCCACGGGTCGCATGAACCGGTTGGTCGCACAGGCGACGATCGGCACGCAATAGTCCGACAGATCGCTCGCCACGCCAAGGCCGTGCGCACGCAGCCAGTAATCGAAAAACTCGGTGTCACCCATTGGTTTGCCGAAGGCGCCAAAGGGATGGATATAGCGGTCATCTTCGCCACCCCAGCCGACGAATTCGATGCCAAGTTTGAACGTCGCCTGTGTTGCGGCCATGAATTCGGCTTCATCGATGCCGACGAAATCGTTGAAATCCTTCATCTGTGGCAAGGTGGCTTCACCAACGCCGACCGTGCCGATTTCATCCGATTCGATCAGCGTCACGGTGGCGCGCGACGGGTCGAGGCGGGCAACAAACGCTGCCGCGCACATCCAGCCCGACGTCCCGCCGCCGACAATGACGATATTGAGCGGACGTGTCATGCCCACATCTTAATCACCGCAGGTGGCACGTAAAGCCCCGGCAGAGACATCCGCATAATGATCCTGTCAATACGTCAGGCGCACACCGACCTGAAAGCGGCGGTCCTGCTTGCTCCACTGGCTCAGCTTGAGAAGTCCGGCATTGTTGACCTGCTGATACAGGACCGTGTCGGTCCCCAGAAGATTCGATCCTTCCAGGCTGATCTCAAACTGCTTCATCGGCCGAAAGCGGATCGTCGCGTCCAGAAATCCCTGGGATTTCTGCCACAATGGCAAGCCGATGCAGCAATCGATCGCCGATACAAGATATTTCGATCGCCAGTTATAGGCTGCACGGATCGACAGCATTTCCGATTCATACATGCCGATGATGTTGAAACTATGTGGCGAAATGCCTTCGAGTGCATCGGCTTTCACAGCGGTCGAGTCGAACGTGACCCCGCCGCCCGCCGCACCGGGATCAGCGCCACCCGTGAAGGAGGAGATCAGCCCGCCGCTCTTGATGCCCTGATTCTGGACATAGGTATAGTTGGCCTGAACGCCCAGCCCCTTGAGCGCGCCGGGCAGAAAATGGAAATAGGTCGTGAAGTTGAACTCCGCGCCCCTGATCTTTGCGCCGTCACCGTTTTGCGGGCCTGTCACGAGGATATTCCGCGTGACGCCATTGTTGGTCGCGGCCAGGACATAGCGGCCCTGCTGGATATAATTCTGGAAATTCTTCTGGAACAAGGTGGCGCTGAGTGTTCCGTCCTTGGCGAAATAATATTCCAGCGTTGCATCGAACTGATCGGCGACAATCGGTTTCAGATTGGGATTGCCCGCCTGTGCGTTGTACCCGAAATTATAACCGACAGGTGTGACGCCATCGGGTCCGAAAATAATCGCAGGATTGTTCCGGTCGGTCAGATTGGGCGACAGTCGATTGACGTTGATGAAGCTGCGCAACAGCCCGACATCGGGACGTGACATCGCCCGCGAAAATGCAAATCGCGACACGAGGCGTGAGGTCAGGTCAAGTTTCAGGTTGAAGCTCGGCAAGACATTGAAATGCCGTGCGCTGGTCCGGTTGGGGAGCGACGCGCCATTGTTGAACTTGATTTCGTCCGCACTTGTCACGCAGCCTGCATCGGTCAGGGCGCCGCCGGGGCGGGGACCCCCGACAGGTGGCGGCGTGCAGACAAGAGCGGCTGCTGTGAATGGATTTGCGAAGGTGAACGAGCCGCGCGTGGCATCATGAGTCCAGACAAGGCGCGCGCCGATGTTTCCCGAAATTCCGATACCGCCGATGCGCGCATCGGGTCCTCCGAATTTGAGCATGGCATAGCCCGCCCATGTCCGTTCGTTGAATCGATAGATTTCACCGGGCAGGTAACATCCGAATTCGCCCTTTTCGACTTCGCCTGCACGGGCGCCGGCATTCGAGCACACCGGATTGAAATCACCGACGCCGGTCGTCGGCGCGCCCAGCGCACCGGCCAGTCCGGCCCGCGTCGACAATTTGTCGAGGTCGAAAAAGACGAAGTTGTTGACGTTCGTCTGTCCCGCCGGGAATGATCCCGACGTGAAGCCGCCATTGCCGTAATTTCCGGCGGGGTACACAGGCTTGTCGATGTTATAATAAGCGGCATTTGCCGACCATGTGTTGGCAATATTCTGCCAGTTATAGGCGCCCCAGCGTACGGTCTGATCACGGTCGGCATAGCGCGCGCCGATGCGCAGGGCATCGAACCAGTCGCTGTCGAGATCATAATCGGCATCGGCGCGAAGCGCGAATTCCGATCCCTTGCTGTCTTCGGTGTGATCACTTGCCGAACGATAGGCATAGTTGTTCGGATTGCTCAGCCCGCCCGGCGACAGGTTGATCCCTTCGGCCTTGAGCGGGTCGAACGTAAGCGACGGATATTTGCCCGACAGGTCGACGAATGTGTTGATATAAGTGCGTTCGTTCACCGAGCCATTATAATTGTGCACTTCCGACGTGACATATTGCGCGTCGACTTTCAGGCCAAGTCGTTCCGTGACATCCCATTTGAGCGAGAAATCGGCGTCCTGGGTATATTCCTTGTTGCGCAGTGCATTGGAGGCAACGTCGAGGTTTGGCGCGCGGCGGGCGGTGCAGCCTTCCCATGAATAGCATTTCTGAAAGAATTCCTGGCCCGAGGAATTGGCGGCATAAACCGCACCGGAATTGGGTGTTTCGCCGAAATAGCCTGCGGACGATTGCGACCACGACCCTTTTAGGAAATTGCCCTGGCTGTCAAAGGTGAAGGCGGGCGTTCCTGTCTGTGGCCGGACAACGCCCGGATCAGTGATTTTGTAATCAGTCTGAAGGGCGTAGACATCAAAGGCACTCGAATCGATCGAATGTTCACGCCAGCTATTGTCATAGGACGATCGGTTGAACTGCGCGGTCGCGCGAATGTGACCGTCATTCGATTCCCATTGTGCTGCGGCCGAAATGCCGAGTCGTTTGCGGTCGTACAAATTTTCGCGCAGGAAAACACCGGTTGGAATATATTGAAGCCCCGGACCGAACACATTGTCGAAAATGCCGATGCGATCATATTGCGCACTCTGGCTGGCGGTTTTCACCTGTGAATAAGCGATGTTGAACAGGATGCCGAACGTGCCGATTCCTGTTGAAAACTTGTCGGCAAAAATGCCTGAAAACGACGGCGTCCCCTGATGAGAAAGACTGCCATAGGACATATTGGCGTTAAACGACAGCAGGCGTTCTTTCTGATCAAGTGGCAGGCGCGTGCGCAGATCGACCGTGCCGGCAATGCCGCCTTCGATCAGTTCGGCAGTCTGGTTCTTGTACGTGTCAACGCCAGCGAGCAATTCGGGTGAAATGTCGCCATAGTTCAGGCCACGGCTGGAATTCGCCGAGAATGTGTCGCGACCATTGAATTCGGACCGCACCTGCGTCAGGCCGCGGATCAGGACAAGCGACGGTTCTGCCGAAAAATGCGACGTATCGTCGGTGCCGTTGAACCGGCCGACGGTAATGCCCGGCACACGTTGCAGGGCGTCGGCGACGGACTTGTCAGGAAACGAACCGAGCTCGTCCGATGTAATCGAATCGACCACGGTGTCTGCGCTGCGTTTGCGACCCAGGGCAGAAATAATATTGGCACGCTGTCCCGTCACGATGATGTCATCAGCCTCGACCTTGTCGGGCGCGGGATCGGGGGTGGCGGCGCGTGCGGTAACAGGCAGTGCGACAGATGTCAGCAGCGCCGCAATCAATGCAGCACGAATATGTCCGGATGTCGATTGCGTCGTATCACCGCCGAGTCGCGTCATTTTGTCCCCTTTTCGCCGCTTTTGCGTGCAATAAGCTCATTTCAGTAAATTGGAGCTATCCAATCTTTACATTGGCTCTATCTTTATGGCTACACATTTCTTACAGACTCAATTCTTGCAAAGTCAATTGCAAATTTTGGTGACAGATGGTTCGTAACGCGTGCCGACGGTTTTGAGGATGTGGCCAATGACGTTTGATGCAAAAAGGCAAAGGCTGCAATCGCTCGATATCCTCCGCGGACTGACTGTCATGGGAATGATCCTGGTCAATTCGTCCGCCGAAGTTTTCTACAGTCTGAAGGTGCCGGTGTTCCCGACGCTGCTCCATTCGCACTGGAACGGGTTGCAGTTTGCAGACACTGTGTTTCCCGCGTTTTTGATGATGGTCGGCGTCGCCATTCCCATGTCCCTTGCTATGGGTGGCGGCACCCCGCGCCTGAGCGAGGGTGTCGGCCGCAAGATCGCGATGCGTACGGTGCGGATTGTCATTCTGGGTATCGTCCTGTCAAATATTCGCTGGCTGGCCAATTTTCACGTCGGGGACTGGCGTCTGTTCGGTGTGCTCCAGCGGATCGGCCTGGCCTATGGCGCCTGCGCGATGCTCTTCCTGATGCTTGACAGCCGGAAACGGATGGTCCTGATCATATTGATTCTGGGGCTTTACTGGCCGTTGATGATGCTGCCGGCCTATGACGGGCTGCCCTATGACATCATGCTGCGCGGACATAATTTCGCGGGTGCGGTTGACCGGTTCCTTCTTGGCGCGGGCAACCATAATTATGTTGCTGGCCCGGAGGGTTATGATCCGGAAGGGCTGATCGGGACGCTGCCCGCGATCGCGCACGGGCTGATCGGCGTTGCGATCGGCGAATTTCTTCAGCGCAACCGGGGGCGGAACGTGGCCGGACAACTGGCGATCGCGGGCATTGCGATGGTGATTGCAGGCAGCATCTGGAGCCTTGCTTTCCCGATCATCAAGGATATCTGGTCGAGCAGCTTCGTGCTTGTGACCTGTGGTCTCACGACGATAGCGCTTGCCGCGGTCTATGCGCTTGTCGACAGGAACGGTCCCGCGCCACCGCGCTGGCCCGCCACGATCGCGCTGGTTTTTGGCGGCAATGCGATTGCCGCCTATATCCTGCATATGGTCACCGGAAGCATGCTGCTGTGGGATGCCGTGCTGGTCCCCTTTCATGCAGGGCAAGCGGTTCTGCCGGCACCCGTCGCATCATTGATTCCGGTGAGTATTTATATGACCTTTCTCTGGCTATGCATTCGCGCGATCCACACCCGCGGCTGGATCCTCAAGCTGTGAGCGCCGCGGCAAGATCCGATGCGTCGCGGCGCAGGTCATTGGCATTGTCGTGCCTGTCGTTTGCGGGCGCGCTTGTGGCAGCATGGCCCGTTTCGGCCGCCGCGCCGCCTCCCGCTGCGGCCCCGCCTTTGCTCAACGCGCCGTCGGTGTCGGGCTGGACCGTCTATGGTGACGGACAAAAGCATGCCCTTCGGCGCGATGCCGACGTGCAGGGCGGCGGCGCGATGCGGATCGACGTCAAGGCGGCCACCGAACATGTCTATGATATCGGCGCGTCGAATCCGGTCACGGGCGCAATTGCGAAGGGAGACAGGATCGTCGTTGCGTTTTACGCACGGCTGTTGCCTGCAGGGCCCGCCGGTACATTGAAACTGGCGGGTGTCCTGCAACAGGCGACATCGCCTTTTGCGCCGGTCATTGCCGGGTCGGTGGAGGTTGACGGCACGTGGAAACTCGTCAGTTTCAAGGGCGTTGCCGCAGCCGATCACCCGGCGAACAGCATGAATGTCGCGCTCCAGCTGGGCGGGGCGCCGCATAGCATCGATCTAGGCCCGATGTTCGTCATGAAAATTGCCGTGCCATAAGGGGGGCATGCAGATTGTCAGAGGCGCCGACCGGTTGATATGTCCAATCGATACTCGTACCAGAAAAAAGACGCAGGATTTGGGTCAGTCGAACAGGGAGTTTAACAGTGACAAATGCCAGCCAAGAGACGCGGTCACAAGCTGTTACAATATCGATTATCGGGGCCATGTTCTTTATTTTCGGGTTTGTCACCTGGTTGAACGGCCCGTTGATCTCATTCGTCAAGCTGGCGTTCACGCTGACCGATGTTGAGGCATTTCTGGTGCCAATGGTATTTTATATGTCCTATTTCGTGCTGGCATTGCCGTCCGCGGCGATCCTCGAACGGATCGGCATGAAGCGCGGCATGGCGCTCGGTCTGCTGACAATGGCCATTGGTGCCGCGGCATTTGGCCAGTTTGCGACCATGCGGATATTCAGCGGCGCGCTGACCGGACTCTTCATCATCGGTGCAGGGCTCGCGGTGCTGCAAACGGCGGCCAATCCCTATGTGTCGATCGTCGGCCCCATCGAAAGCGCGGCGCAGCGGATCGCCGTGATGGGGATTTGCAACAAGGTGGCCGGCATCCTCGCGCCGATCATATTCGGCGCGCTGGTCATGCGCGGTGTCAGTGAATTCGGCGCGCTGGTGGCGGCAACGCCCGACCCGGTGGCGCGTGAAGCGCTTCTCACGACATTTGCGCAAAAGGTCTACTGGCCCTATCTGGCGATGGCTTTTACGCTCGCGCTGCTGGCGTTTTTTGTCTTGCGGTCGCCGCTGCCCGAGCTGCAACCGGCAGCAAAACCGGGCGAAGGCGCGCGCGCTGACCGCGGCCTGAATTCCTTTGCGCATCTGAAACTGGGTGTCATCTGCCTGTTTCTCTATGTCGGGGTCGAGGTGATGGCCGGGGACGCGATCGGAACCTATGGCGCAAGTTTCGGGATGCCGATGGCGCAGACCGCTTATTTCACCTCGTTCACGCTCAGCGCCATGCTGTTCGGCTATGTCGCGGGACTGGTCCTGATACCGCGCTTCATTTCGCAGGAGCGTTACCTGGCCGTGTCGGCTGTCTTTGGTCTGATGTTCGTGGCGGGTGCGTGCCTGACGAAGGGGGCTGTCTCGGTCGGGTTCGTCGCGGCGCTGGGATTTGCCAATGCAATGATGTGGCCGGCCATTTTCCCGCTGACGATCCGCGGGCTTGGCCGCCATACGGAACGGGGATCGGCGTTGCTGATCATGGCAATCAGCGGGGGTGCGGTCGTGCCATATCTGTTCGCCGTCCTGAAGCAGCATATCGACTTTCAGATCGTTTTCACGATGCTGACCGGGCCGTCCTATGCCTATATTCTTTACTTTGCACTTTGGGGTTATCGTGCGGGTGCGGTTGAAAAGCTGGATCAGTGACGCCGGTAAACTATTTTCTCGGCGTCGACGGCGGTGGCACGGGCTGCCGGGCGCGCCTGCGCAATCGCGACGGTCGCATCCTTGGCGAGAGCAATGGCGGACCCGGCAATATCCGGCTGGGTCTCGATCTGGTCTGGGGCAATATCAGCGCGGCGATCGAACAGGTGTTTGCAACCGCCGGGCTGGGGATTTCGGCAAAGGCTGAAACGGCAATCGCACTGGGGCTGGCAGGCGTCCTTTCCACCGCGGATAGCGAACGCGTGGCATCGCATGATCACGACTTTGCCTCGATAACTGTTGTATCCGATGCGCAAATCGCCTGCATCGGCGCGTTTTCCGGGCGTGATGGCGCAATCCTCATCTCGGGAACGGGCTGCGCCGCTTATGCGTGGCTGGGTGATGTCGGCACGCCGATGTTCGGATGGGGATTCGATATCGATGACCGTGGTTCGGCAGCGGACATGGGACGCAAATCGGTTCGCGCCGCGATCGATGCCTTTGACGGTCTTGGCGAAAAAAGCCCGTTTACGGACGAAATTCTGGCCGCGCTTGGTGGCACGCAGGCATCAGTGGTGACATGGGTGAGTGATGCCGTCCCCCATAGTTTCGGGCGACTGGCGCCAATTGCCATGCATCATGCGCGGCTTGGCGATGCGGCAGCGCAGGTCGTGGTGGCGCGGGTCGTTGCCGATATCGAGGTTCGCCTTCGCCGCTTGAATCAGATGGGCGCCGAACGGATCAGCCTGATGGGCGGGCTGGCGGAACAGATCGTGCCGTTATTGAGCAGCGCGGTCACGCCACTGCTCGCGGTTCCCGAAAAAGATGCTGCGGACGGGGCCATATTTCTGGCGCGTCGTACAGTCGAGAAACAGCAGATGTTTACGGAAAAACTTAAATGAATCAGACATTTATTATACCTGATGCACCGCAAACGCTCATGTTTGCCGAGGCCGCGGAGGGTGGCGCGGCCGTTGCGCGTTTTCTGGCCGCCAATCGCGCAACATTGTCGCGGATCGCGACACGTTTGCGATCGTCTCCCCCGTCGGCAGTGACGACATGTGCACGCGGATCGTCAGATCACGCCGCAACCTATGCCAAATATATGATCGAGACACTGCTGGGCATTCCGACATCGTCGGCGGCGCTGTCCGTATCGTCGATCTATGCCGCTCCGGTCGCTGCGACCAATAACCTGTGCCTAGCGATATCTCAGTCTGGCCGCAGTCTTGACCTGTTGTCAGCGGTGACGGCGCACAAGACGGCGGGTGCGTATGTCGTGGCGTTCGTCAACGATACCGATTCGCCGCTTGCCAGCCTTGCCGATGAGACATTGCCACTGATGGCCGGTCGCGAGATATCGGTTGCGGCGACCAAATCCTACATCACGTCGCTGGCGGGCATTGCCGCTCTGGTCGCTGGCTGGGCCGGCCAGCAGGATCTGGAACGCGGGGTCGATGACTTGCCTGCAAAGCTGGAGGATGCGTTCCAGTGTGACTGGTCATCGGCGCTTGTGCTCGGTGATGCGGATCGCAGCCTCTTCGTGCTGGGACGCGGCTTTGGCTATCCCGTGGCGCAGGAAGCGGCGCTCAAACTCAAAGAAACCTGTGGCCTGCATGCCGAGGCATTTTCGTCTGCCGAGGTCCGTCATGGCCCGATGGCAATTGTCGGATCGGGCTTTCCCATTCTGGCCTTTGCAACGTCGGACATCGCCGGCGACGGCGTGCGCAAGGTCGTTGCCGAATTTCGCGAGCGCGGGGCGATTGTGCGCATTGCCGACACGCGCGGCGGGCCGGACACACTCGCGGCTGTGGCAACGCTCCCCCAGCTCGAACCGATATTGATGATTCAAAGCTTTTACCGCTATGCAAACGAACTCGCGCTTCGTCGGGGATATAATCCCGATGTGCCGCCTCATCTCAACAAGGTGACATCAACCCAATGAATACCATGGCGTTTTCGAATGCGACGCTCCTCAGTCCGACGGGGATACTCCGCGATACGACGCTGACAACGGCGAGCGGGCGCATTGCCGCGATCGGTGGCGGCGTCAGTGGTGCTGTTGTCGATCTGGGCGGTGATTATCTTGCCCCTGGCTTTATCGATACGCAGGTCAATGGCGGCGGCGGTGTCCTGTTCAATGACCAGCCGACGGTCGATGCGATTGCCGCAATCGGTGCGGCGCATGCCCGGTACGGGACCACCGGATTCCTGCCGACGCTGATCAGTGATGACGTCGCGGTGATTGCGCGGGCGATGACGGCGGTCGACGATGCGATTGCACAGGGCGTTCCCGGGGTTCTGGGCATTCATGTCGAGGGGCCGTTTATCAATGCCTTGCGCAAGGGGATTCATAATCCGGATAAATTCCGCCGACTGACGCAGGAAAGCATTGCCTTGCTGTGCAGCCTGAAGCGTGGACGAACGCTCGTAACCCTCGCACCGGAATTGTGCAGGCCGGGCGAAATCGCACGTCTGGTCGCGGGCGGTGTGATCGTGTCGGCGGGACATACCGACGCCGACTATGCGACGATGAAAAATGCGCTGGCAGAGGGCGTGACGGCATTCACTCATTTGTTCAATGCGATGTCGCCCATGGCACACCGCGCACCGGGTGTCGTCGGTGCCGCGCTTGATGACCGGGACAGCTATTGCGGGATCATTATCGACGGGCATCATGTCGATCCGGTCGTTGCGCGGATTGCGATGCGCGCACGGCCGATCGATCGTTTCATGCTCGTCACCGATGCGATGCCCACGGTCGGATCCGTCACGAAGTCGTTCATGTTCGAAGGGCAGATGATCCATGTCCGTGACGGTGTGTGCGTCGGTCCCGATGGTACGCTCGCCGGGTCTGATCTCGACATGGCAACTGCGGTCAGGAACACCGTGGAGATGGTCGGCATCGATCTGGAACAGGCTGTCGTGATGGCGACGCATGCGCCTGCGTCGTTGCTCGGGATCGAGCAGGACCGCGGCAGTTTGCGCATTGGTTCTCGTGCAGATCTGGTGCGACTCGATGCATCATCGCTGGCGATAAAGGATGTCTGGATCGGCGGGGCGTCGGTTGATGCCTTGCGCATTGCCGCATAGGGTCAGGTCCTGACATTGGGTGCGTGATGTCCTTTTTCAGAAAAAGGCATCCGGCCGACGAGACTTGCGTAGCAGGCGTGAAAAGCCCACTTGACGCGGCACCGGACAGGTCGTCACCCTCGCACGCACACGTAAGGATCGCATTTTTCACTCATGCAACTTGTCATTGTTGAATCGCCAGCGAAGGCCAAGACCATCGAAGCCTATCTGGGCAAGGATTACCGGGTTCTTGCATCCTATGGTCATGTCCGCGACTTGCCGCCCAGGGATGGGTCGGTCGATCCCGATGACGGCTTTGCCATGGAATGGGAAAATTACGCCGACAAAACGAAGCAGCTCAAAGCGATCACCGATCTGGCGAAGACTGCCGACCGCCTGATTCTCGCGACCGACCCTGACCGTGAGGGCGAGGCGATTTCATGGCATGTCCGCGAAGTGCTCGCAAAGAAAAAGGCATTACCAAAAGCTGTCGAGCGCGTCACGTTCAATGCCATCACCAAGGCGGCCGTGCTGGACGCGATGGCCGCGCCGCGTGCGCTCGACGATGATCTGATCGACGCCTATCGGGCGCGCCGGGCACTGGATTATCTGGTTGGGTTCACCCTGTCCCCCGTGCTGTGGCGCAAGTTGCCGGGTGCCAAGTCGGCCGGGCGGGTCCAATCGGTGTCACTGCGTCTGGTGGTCGATCGCGAGCGTGAAATCGAAGCCTTTCGTGCGCAGGAATATTGGTCGATCGTCGCCGATCTCGAACAGGACGGGACTGCCTTCCTCGGTCGGCTTGTCCGGTGGAAGGGCGACAAGATCGACCGGCTGACGATCCGCAACGAAAGCGATGCCAGGGCAGCAAAGACCGCTGTCGAAAATGGTCGCTTCACTGTTCAGGACGTCGAAACCAAACCGTTGACGCGCAACCCGCCGCCGCCGTTTACGACGTCAACCCTGCAACAGGAAGCGGCACGCAAGCTCGGCTTTTCGGCGAGCCACACGATGCGGCTGGCGCAGGGCCTTTATGAAGACGGTGCGATCACATATATGCGGACCGATGGTGTCCAGATGGATCACAGCGCGATTTCAGCAGCGCGCGGCGCCATCGCCAAGCGATATGACGCAAGCTATGTGCCCGACAAGCCCCGTGTCTACACGACAAAGGCGAAAAACGCGCAGGAAGCGCACGAGGCGATTCGCCCGACCGATTTCAGCAAGGATCGCGCAGGCTCGGGCGATCATGCCAGGCTGTATGACCTGATATTCAAGCGTGCGACCGCCAGCCAGATGGCATCGGCGCGGCTGGAACGTACCACAATCGAAATGGCCGATGGCACCGGGCAGACAGCCCTGCGCGCGACCGGACAGGTTGTGCTCTTCCCCGGCTATCTCGCGCTGTATGAAGAAGGCCGCGACGATGACGGCGACGAAGATTCGCGCCGCCTGCCGCGCCTGTCCCCCGGCGATGCGCCGGCCAAGACAGCGGTGACCGCCGAGCAGCATTTCACGCAACCGCCGCCGCGTTATTCCGAAGCCAGCCTCGTCAAGAAGATGGAAGAACTCGGTATCGGGCGGCCGTCGACCTATGCGTCGATCCTCCAGACATTGAAGGACCGCAGCTACGTCAGCACGGACAAGAACCGGTTCAGCCCGAGTGAAAGCGGGCGGCTGGTCACTGCATTTCTCGAACGCTATTTCGAACGTTATGTAAGTTATGACTATACGGCGGGGCTTGAAGAAAGCCTTGACGATGTGTCGGGCGGGCGGACGCAGTGGCAGGCCGTGCTTGACGCATTCTGGCGCGATTTCAAACCGAAAACGGCCGAAGTCATGGAAGCAAAGCCGTCCGAAGTGACTGCCGAACTCGACATTTTCCTCAGCCCTTTCCTGTTTCCCGAAAAGGAAGATGGTGGCGATCCGCGCATCTGCCCGAAATGCGGTGATGGGCGACTGGCATTGCGCGGCGGCAAGTTCGGGGCGTTCGTCGCCTGTTCGAATTATCCGGATTGCAAGTTTACGCGCCAGTTCGGGCAGGGTGGTGATGCCCCTGCGGCTGGCGGCGACAATGAAATGATGGGAACCGATCCGGCGAGCGGGTTGCCGATCGAGAAAAAGACCGGTCGCTTTGGTCCCTATGTCCAGATTGGCGAGGGGAAGGATGCAAGGCGTGCGTCAATCCCCAAGGACGTTGGCGCATTCGATCTCGACTGGGCGGTCAAACTCCTGTCGCTGCCGCGCGCCATCGGCACGCATCCCGAAAGCGGCCATCCTATCACCGCAAGCATCGGGCGTTATGGACCCTATCTTGCGCATGACGGCAAATATGCGCGGCTGGCATCGACTGCGGAGGTGTTCGAAACGGGGATGAATACGGCGGTCGTTAAACTGGCCGAAGCCGCAGCCAACGGCGGGCGTCCGGCCCGGGGTGCACAGGCGCCTTTGAAGATACTCGGCAATCATCCGCGCACAGCCGCAGAGATCAAGCTGATGGCGGGGCGTTTTGGTCCCTATGTCACTGATGGCACGACCAATGCGACGGTCCCGAAATCTGTCGAACCCGACGCCCTGACGCTGGAGGAAGCGGCCCAGCTGATCGACACCCGCGCGGCGGCGGCACCGGCGAAAAAGGGGCGCAAGGCTCCGGCCAAGAAGAAAGCAGCGCCGAAGAAGAAGGCGGCGGCAAAAAAGCCTTAGAACAAGATCGGTTTTAAGTGCATCCCGTGCTCCTGCGAAGGCAGGAGCCCTGGAGATTGAGAGCAGTGCTCAAACGTCCAACGCTCCTGCTTTCGCAGGAGCAAAGGATTGCTTCAGCCTGAACGGATTGTGCTATCCCTCGATTATCGTTACATCCTCGCCGTAGCGATAGCCTGCCAGGCGACAGGCGACCGTCAGCCGCGACATGATCTGTGCCCGTGAGACATTTGTGTCGACAAACCAGTTGGGTGCAATCTCATGCGCATGATCCGATGCGAGATGCGGGGATGTGACGAACAAGGCCTCTGCCGATGGTGCTATCCAGCGCCGGTGTTCGGTCCCTTCGAACGCCAGCAATTGAAACAGCGACGATTTGTGGCGGACAAGCGCTGTCAGGATCGTGAGGTAGGCGTCTTTGAGGTTCATGACCGGCTCGCTTTTGCCAAAGACGATGACATGTGTGTTCCCGCGCCGCCGCCCGGCACCGCGGATCGCGTCGATGGCCCGCCCGGTCACCGGACGACGTTTCGATGTCCGCTCGGACAGCGCGCGGCGGATGATGGCATCATGGCTTTCGCTGAACGACACGCGTTGCGCCTCAATCGCCTTGTAAGTGGCAAGGCTGATCGACACTGGCTGTAATCCGCTCATCAAACGACCCCGAATGGCAGATTATAGATATGCACCAATACTCCTTATAAGGCGTTAAGACCGGCGGAGGCGCCGCAGGTCCGGCACCCGGCGTCTTTCGGCATTCTGATGGTCCGGAACGCAGGCACAAGCCCGTCGATGATGTGCAGTTTTCCCGATTGATCGTCACCGAACGCGTGAATGCAGCGCAGTGCCTCTAGCGCGGCATAGCTGCCCATCACGCCGGTCATTGCACCCAACACGCCGACGTCGGCACAGCTGTCGCAGTCATCGCTGTCATGCGCATCGCCGACGTAGCAGCGATAGCAGGGCTGGTCAGGCGCCCACCCGCGCCATGTGCCGAGCTGCCCATGGAACTGGCCAATGGCGGCGGACACCAGCGGAATGCGCAGGGCATAGGCGGCATCAGCGACAGTCAGGCGCGTGGCGAAATTGTCCGAACCGTCGACGATGACATCCGCGCCGGTCAGCAGCGCGACGGCATTGCCGGCATCGATTCGTTGGTCATGCGCTGTCACCGTCACGTCGGGGTTGATCGATATCGCCCGTTCCCCTGCGCGTTTCGCTTTACCGTTGCCGACGTCTGCGGTGTCGAAAATGACCTGACGCTGAAGGTTCGACAGGCTGACCGTGTCGTCGTCGATAATGACCAGACACCCGACACCCGCTGCCGCCAGATATTGGATTACTGGCGCGCCGATGCCGCCTGCGCCGATCACCGTGACGGTGCTGTTGCGGATCGCCGCCTGTCCCGCACCACCAATTTCGCGCAGGACGAGGTGACGGGCGTAGCGGTCAAGCTGGTCGTCGGAGAGAGTCAATCATCGCCTTCGGGACGCGGTATGTCGCGTTCGAACGCATCCGCTTGAGAAATGTCGATGCCTTCGAAAACCGATTTGGCGATGCCGGTTTCGGCCCAGGCTTGGCGTCTTGCCTTGTCGAGTGCGGCCGTGTGAATATGTCGTAATTCGGGTTTCAGGCTCGGGTTTTCGATGAGCGCACGCTGAGCCTCTTCGCGACCGTTCATGATTGACAGCCACCACGAAACGCCGCGACGCTCGGGCTGCGCCTCCCACTTTAGCATGTGCAACAACACACGCTCCAACTGACTGCGATAGGCACTCCGCTCGCTTCGCCCCATAGTTTCGATTTCCTCGGCGACATTGTCCCAGTCGATCGCTTCGAAGCGGCGCTCGCGAAGCAATTTGCTCTGCGCCATCGCCCAGCCATAGCCGTCGGCGTCATAATCTGGCGATGCGGTCGGGACGGTGATCTTGGCAGGCTTGTTCATGACCGGAGAATATCACTCGAACTCGTGCCCGTCGAGCCAAAGCCCCCGCTGCCGCGCGCAGTGTTGTCGAGGGTGGACACTTCCAACAGAGCGGCGCGCTGGACCGGGGCGGGGACGAGTTGCGCGATGCGGTCACCGCGTTTGATATCGAAGGGATCGCTGCCGAGATTGGCGAGGATGACTTTCACTTCGCCGCGATAGTCGCTGTCGATCGTCCCCGGCGTGTTGAGGCAGGTAATGCCAGCTTTAAGCGCGAGGCCCGAGCGCGGGCGGACCTGAACCTCATAGCCTTCGGGGATCGCCATTGCGAACCCCGTCGCCACCGCGTGCCGCGCGCCGGGGGCGAGGATCAGCTCTTCGGCAGCAACCACATCCATCCCGGCCGCGCCGGTGGTGGCATAAGCGGGGAGGGGGAGGCCGGCGCCGTGCGGCAGGCGGAGGATGGTGATGGTGATGGGGGGCATGGGAGTTCACTAATCACATCTAAAGGCCTCGTCACGGAAAGTTTGATATTTCCCCGCAATATGATATTGTCAGCGGGATGCAGAAATGGGTGATTGATACAGACGTTCTGGTTGCCGCGCGGAGAAGCCGGACGGGGGCATCGAATGCCCTGTTGCGACAGGTCGATAGCAGAGCCTTTGTGATGCTGGCCAGTGTCCCGCTGTTTCTTGAGTATGAAGCCGTGCTGACGCGTGCCGAACATCTGCTTGCCACCGGCATGACCGGCATGCAGGTGACGGGTTTTCTGAATTATCTCGCTGGTCTCGTGACGCCCGTAAAATTTCATTTTCTGTGGAGGCCACAATTGACCGATGTGGCTGACGAGATGGTGTTGGAAACAGCGATCAATGGCGCAGCAGATGCGATTGTAACGTTCAACACGCGCCATTTTGGGCCAGCCACCCAGTTCGGTATCGATGTAATCCGGCCCGATGAAGCCTTAAGGAGACTGACATGACGAAAGCAAATTATTCGCTGCGATTGCAGCCGTCGCTCAAAACAGCAGCGGAAAAATTTGCGCTCACCGAAGGGACGAGCCTGAACCAGTTCATCAACGTCGCGGTGGCGGAAAAACTGTCCGCGCTCGATACGGAGCGTTTTTTCAAGGATCGCGCGAAGGGGGCCAGCCGCGCCGATTTTCTGGCGTTTCTGGATGGGGCGGGGGATGGGGCTCCGGTTGAGGGAGATCGGGTTTGAGGGTGGCGATTGGGATTAATAAACGGTCACCGTAATCGCGATCTTACAAATTACTACGCTTGTAATTGCCTGAAAACCCGCTCCGCCAATTTCTCCGCCACCGCACCTTTCCCCATCCGCGGCCAGCTTTCGACGCCCGCCGCCGTCACGATGTGTATCGTGTTCGCCGCACCGCCCATCACGCTTTCGCCAATGGGCCCGCTCACGTCATTGGCGACGATCCAGTCGCAGCCTTTGCGGGCAAGTTTGGCTTTCGCATTCTCGACCACATTTTCGGTTTCGGCGGCGAAGCCGATGAGGAGTCTGGGGCGCTGCGGGCTGCGCGCGAGCGTGGCGAGAATGTCGGGGTTTTCGACGAGGTGCAGGACGGGGAAGACGCTGCTGCCAACCTTCTTGATTTTCTGCGCCGCGCTTTTCACGCGCCAGTCGGCGACGGCAGCGACCATGATCGCGACGTCGGCGGGGAGGGCGGCGTCGACGGCGGCGGCCATTTCACGTGCGGTCTGCACGTCGATGCGCGTGACGCCCGGCGGCGTGTCGAGCGCGACCGGTCCGGCGATCAGCGTGACTTGCGCGCCCCTGGCTGCGAGTGCGGCGGCAATGGCGAACCCCTGTTTGCCCGACGAGCGGTTGGCGATGTAGCGTACCGGATCGATCGGCTCATGCGTCGGCCCGGCAGTGACGATGATGCGGGGGGGGGTATTCACGCCTTACCCCGTATTCCCGAGCGTAGCCGAGACTCTCAATGCGTGTGCGCTGTTCTTGGCTGCGCCCGACCATGCCCCTCGGCTGCGATCGGGGATGCGGTTAGTTTTCAACAACTGACAATGCCGCCGCAAAGATTGCATCGACGTGCGGCAGGCGGCCGGGGCCATATTCGCCACAGGCCATTGTTCCTTCGTCGGGTTCCATCACGGTCACGCCGTCCGCGCGCAGTTGCGCGACATTGCGGCGTGTCGCGGCGTGCTGCCACATGCGCACGTTCATGGCGGGGGCGACGAGGACCGGCTTGTCAGTCGCGAGCAACAGCGTCGTCGCCAAGTCATCGGCCATCCCGGCGACCATCTTTGCCATCAGGTCGGCGGTGGCGGGCGCGACGACGACGAGGTCCGCATCGCGGCTGAGCGCGATATGGCCGATCTTTGATTCGCGTTCGAGGTCCCACAGCGTCTCGCACACCGGCTGTCCGCTGAGCGCAGCGAGCGTCATCGGCGTCACGAACTTTGCACCGGCCGCAGTCAGGACACAGCGCACCGGCATATCGGCGCGGCGGAACAGGCGGATCAGCTCGCAAACCTTATAGGCCGCAATGCCGCCGCCGATGATGAGGAGAATGCGTGTGCCGGTCATGCGCCCTGCCTTAGCGTGCCGCGCGGCTCAGGTCGACCAGCGCTTTGGGCGCCATCAGCAGGCCGAGCGGCAACAGCGGCGCGACAAGGAACCCCCAGTAGAAATTATTCGCGCGCCCGACCATCGTGAACATCACCAGATACGTGACGAGGAGCAATGTGGCGCGTGTTGCCGTCGCGCTCCGCTCTCCGCCCCAGCCGAGCAGCGCCAGCGGAATGCAGGCCGATGCGACCCACAAGGGCAAAACCCGCCACGGCCCGGTGAGCCACAGCATCGTCACGACAAAGCGCCACCCGCCCATGGCGACCCAGCTGGGCGATGCCAGATCATCGGGGCGAGCCACGGCCGCAACCTGACTGGCATGCCAGGCGATGAAAAGTGCAAAGGTCAGGACGACACCGCTCCACACCGATGCTTCGCGCCACCGCCGCTCGACCAGCGCCATGCCCAGCATCACGAGCGGATAGACGATTGCGATTTCGCGGATGAGCACAGCGACAAGGCCGATGCCCGCCGACGCGGCAAAGCGCCGGTCACTGCGCACTGCAAGCGACAGGGCGATCATGAGCGCCGCCCATCCTTCATGCCAGCTCAACAGGTCCGGCAGTGTCAGCGTTGCCGCACCGCCGAGCACAAGCAAGGTGCCCAGAATAACCTGCGGCCGGCGATAGCTGGCGCAGCGCAGGCGATGTGCCCATGCCGCGACAGTGGCAGCGACCAGCAGCCACAGCAGCGTGACGACCGCGGCCCGGCCCGGCAAACCGGCCTGAAGAACCGCAAGCGTCGGTGGCCGCATCGTGACAAAGGGACGCAGCGGATAGCCGCCCGCACGTTGCGCCTGCGCCGCGACGGCATAATAATTGCCACCGGCGCGGACCCGATCGACGATATGGTCATACAGGATGACATCGGCGCGGTCGGACGCGCGATTGCCGCTCACCTTCGGCACTGTTTCGGAAGGGGCTGGGGCGTGCAACAGCGGCCAGACGATGAGGATCGCCAGCAGGATCATCAGCGCACGTGCGGGGCAGCGGCGCCATGCCGCAAAGCGGGTCATGCCCCCTTCACCACGGCATTCAGGTCGGCCGTGGCACGCGGCAGATGAACGAGGCCGAACAGCAGAAGCGGACTGACGACCAGGCCCCAGTAGAAATTTTCAGGGCGGCCGAAAACCATGAAAACAAGCGCATAGCCGCCAAGCAGGAGCAGTCCGAACAGCCCGGTGCGGGATGGCCATGCCAGCCATCCGACAAGTGAAAGCGGGACGATGACGGCCGCTACGACGGTGGGAAATACGCGCAGTGCGCTGGTTCCGGCCATTGCGCGGACAAATGCAGGCCAGCCGCCGACCGCCATCCAGCCCGGCGATGCGGGATCCGCCGCGCGGGTAACGGCCGCGACCTGTTCTGCGTGAAGGAAGAGAGCCATGCCGAACAGCGCAATCGCCGCCGCCCACCCTGCGGCTTCGGGCCAGCGACGGGTGGCAAGGGCAAATGCGGCCATCAGCAGCAGGAACGGCAAGGCCAGTTCACGGATCATGACCGCCGCGGTCGCCGCAACGACGCTGGGCCACCAGCGCCCGGGTCGATGAAGACCGAGTGACAGGGTGAGCAAAGCGCCGGCCCATGCTTCATGCATCATGACATAGTCGGGGCGCATGGCAACGGTCATCCCCGACGCGATCAGCAAAGCGCCGCTGATCCGCCGTCCGCGATCATCGAATGCGCCGTCGAGCCGACGATACCATATGATCGTCGTCGCCAGAACCAGGCACCAGAGCGCAATTTGCATTGCCGTCGGTCCGAACATGGCGCTGGCACGTGCCAATGTTGGGAACCGGAATGTCATGAACGGGCGCAACGGATAGCCGCCATGGCGCAGGGCATCGGCGGTGGCGGGGTAATATGGCGCGCCGCTTTGCACGCGGGTCGATATGCTTTGGTAGAGAGCCAGATCTTCGTCGCGCCGCACGGGTGCCGAATGTGGTGCACGGGCGGTTTGCGGCAGCGAGGGGGGCGGGGCCAGCGACGCAGCGCTCGCCATGACGGCAATCAGGATCGCGCCGATCACCAGCCAGGCCTGAACCCGCGACAGGGAGGCAAAGCGCGACGGGAGGGCTGGCGTTATTTGCGCCATGTCACGAACGACGATGCCGCATAGTTCCAGACTGCACCGACCAGCGCCCCTGCAACGCCTGCGACCCACCAGGCGCGGTGAAGATCGTGCATCCAGGTTCCGATCCCGATGTTGGCAGCAGCTCCGACAAGGCAGACGGCATAAAAGCTGAGCAATCCGGTCATGAAACGCATACCGCGCAACCGGCGATCGCGATATGTGAAGAGGTTGTTGAGCGTGTAATTGAACGTCATCGCGCTGACCACTGCGACCCCCTGCGCTACGGAAAAGGGCGTTTCAAACGCAATCAGGGTGCCAAGCACCGACAAATGCACGCCAAGCCCCAGCATGCCGACGCCGAGGAACATCAGCAACCGGACGGGAATGACGCGTCCGACCGTCTTTTCGAGGAGCAGCTGCGCATATTCGGCGACGACCATCAGGTCGAGCTTGCTGGCCCCGGTCGTGCGTTCGCGAAAGACATAAGGGAGTTCGGTGATGACCAGCGGTGCCGGTGCGGACATGATCAGATCGAGCAGGATCTTGAAGCCGCTGCCCGACAGATGCGGCAGTGCCGATTCGAACGCGGTGCGGCGCATGGCGAAAAAACCACTCATCGGGTCGCTGACAGGGACGGGCAGGACCGCACGGGCCGCACGCGTGGCAATGCGGCTGGCGCCGGCACGCGTTTCATCCCATGTGCCCGTCCCGCCACCAGCGATGTAACGCGAGCCGATAGCAATGTCGGCCCCGGCCATGACCGCGGCGAACAGCGCGGGAAGCAGCCCTTCGTCATGTTGCAGGTCGCCATCGATGACTGCGACAAAGGGCGCTGCCGTGGCCAAAATTCCTTCGATGACAGCAGAGGACAGGCCGCGCCGTCCGATCCGTTCGACAATACGGATGCGGCGATCCCAGCGACCCTGATCGCGCAGGGCCGACGCCGTGCCATCGGGCGAGTGATCGTCGACGAAAACAGCTTCCCAGGCGATGCCCGCCAGCACGTCGTCAAGCCGGGCGATCAGCGTGGCGATGTTGGCGGCTTCGTTCAGCACCGGAACAATGATCGCCAGTTCGAGCGGGGCGTCGTGCGGTGCCGACCGCGGAGCCGCAACGACCTTTGACTGGAACATGGACGGTGCGCCTCCCTATCGGACACACGCTACCCGAACATCGTTAATGGACCGTTAGGAACACGCCCAGTGCGCCTGCGGTGGCGGCAAGCGCAGCGACCAGGCCATAGCGCCACCAGCCTTCGCCGCCCGACCCGATCAGTATGATGTCGGCAAGCGGCGGCGATGGCGGGGCCGCCCCCTTTGCCGGGAACGCATCCTCGATCCGGCGGACCAGATCGGGAATGCGCGCAAGCGTGCGCAGGTTTTCGACGATGCTGTCGGCGGCAATCGCTTCAGGCCCCAGTTCACCGCGCAGCCAGTCGCGGACAAAGGGCGCCGCCGTTTCCCACATGTTGATTTCGGGATCGAGCGCCGAGGCGACACCTTCGACCATGACCATCGTTTTCTGGAGCAGCAGCAGATGCGGTTGCGTCACCATGTCGAAATCGCGGGTGATGGCGAACAGCGAATCGAGCATGTTGCCGACCGACATGTCCTTGACCGGCAGCCCGCGCATCGGCTCGCCGACGCTACGCAGGGCGGTGGCGAATTCGGCGACATTGTGGTGCGCGGGGACATATTGTGCTTCGAAATGGATTTCGGCGACGCGCCGGTAATTGCCGGTGATCAGGCCGAACAGGATTTCGGCGAGCCAGCGCCGCGCCTTGCGGTCGATGCGGCCCATGATTCCGAAATCAATGGCGATCAGGTCAGCGCCCCCTGAACCATTCACGCGCGCCATCAGGTTGCCCTGATGCATGTCGGCATGGAAGAAGCCTTCCGAAATCGCCTGGCGCAGGAAGCCGCGGACGAGGACGCGGGCAAGCGCGGGACGGTCGATCCCCGCTGCGTCGAGCGCCGCGATGTTCGACAGCTTGATCCCGTCGATCCATTCGAGCGTCAGTACCGTGCGCGAGGTGCGCCGCCAGTCAATGCCCGGAATGCGGAATCCCGGTTCGGCGGTCATCGCGGCGGCAAGTTCGGAGGCAGACGCTGCCTCGCGCCGCAAATCGAGTTCGCGCATCGTCCACTGCCGGAATGTCGCGATCGTCAGGCGCGGGCGCAGACGGGCGAATTCACCGCCCATCGCCTCGACATGGGCGGCGGCCCATTCATAGGTTTCGAGGGCGTCGGCGAATTCCTTTTCAACGCCGGGGCGGATGACCTTGATCGCGACGGTGGTGCCTTCGGTCGTCACTGCCCGGTGAACCTGCGCGATCGAGGCGGCGCCGACGGGGTCTTCCTCGATACTGGTGAAGACGTCCTCGACGGGGCGGGCCAGCCCGCGTTCGATCGCTGCCCTGATCAGCGGGAAGGGCAGCGCCGGAAGGCGGTCCTGAAGGCGCAGCAGATCGCTTGCGGCATAGTCTCCGACAAGGTCGGGCCGCGTCGCCAGTGCCTGCCCAAGCTTGATCGCCGCCGGACCGATCGCCTGGAACGCGTCGGCATAGGCGGGCTGTTTTGGCACGCTGGCGCCGAAGCGCGCGATACGGATCAGGCGCCTGACCGGGATCGGCGTCAGCGGGTCGCGCTCGATGCCGGTCAGCGCGCCGTGACGTGCAAGCGTGCGTGCCCATTTCATCAGGCGCCAGATATGCGTTGCGGGACGGGTCATGCACCGTCCAGAAAGTGTCTGACACTTTTTGCGGTCGCAACTGGGTGCGCGGGGCGACATGCGCCCGCGCAAAAAGTGTCAGACACTTTCTGGATCACACCCGCCACCCCGAATGAATGGCGACAAGGCCGCCGAGCATGGGTTCGACCTTGGTCTGCACGAAACCCGCGTCGGCGATCATGCGTTCGAACGTCGGCATGTCGGGAAAGCGGCGGATCGATTCGATGAGGTAGCGATAACTGTCCTCATCGCCCGCGATCATCTGGCCGATCCTGGGCACGATCCGGTGCGAATAGGCGTCGTAGAGATCGCCGAATCCCGGCCAGAGCGTCGTCGAGAATTCAAGACAGAAAAACCGTCCGCCGCGGTTCAGGACGCGGTGCGCCTCGCGTAATGCCGCTGGAATATCCGTTACGTTGCGGATGCCGAATGCGATTGTGTAGGCGTCGAAACTCTTGTCGGGACATTGCAGCACCTCGGCATTGGCCTCGGTCCAGACCAGCCCGTCGATGCCGCGATCCGCCGCACGGTCGATGCCGACGGCAAGCATGTCGGCGTTGATGTCCGCCACGGTGATCGCCGCGCCCGAGGGGGCCATGCGAAAGGCGATGTCGCCCGTGCCGCCCGCCATATCGAGGATATATTCGCCCGCGCGCGGCTTTACGCGCCTGACAAAGCGGTCTTTCCATAACCGGTGCATGCCCGCCGACATGGCGTCGTTCATCCGGTCATAATTTTGCGCGACGCTGGTAAAGACACTGCCGACGCGGGCAGTCTTGTCTTCGGGGGCGATCTGTTCGTATCCGAACGAAACGGTGTCTGGCATTTATGTGCCTTAGCGGGGGGTTGCTGCACTCGCAAACGCATCCTAGCGCAATTTTGTGCCTGAACTTCCCGAAGTCGAAACAACCGTGCGCGGGCTTGAGCCTGCGTTGCTGGGTCATGTCCTGACACGGGTCGATGTCCGCCGCCCCGATCTGCGTCGCGCGATCCCGGTCGACCTGCGCCAGCGGATGACCGGTGCACGGGTGACGGGGTTGTCGCGCCGCGCGAAATACGGAATCGTCGAGACCGACCGGGGCGACAGCATGATCTTTCACCTTGGCATGTCGGGGCGCTGGCGGGTCGACGCCGGTATGATCGGGACGCATGACCATCTTGTCATCGAAACCGATGCCGGGCGGGTCCTCGCGCTGTGCGATCCGCGGCGGTTCGGGTCGCTCGACCTGGTGGAGACGGCGGTGCGAGACGCCTGGCCACCCTTTGCCGCGCTGGGACCCGAACCGCTGGGCGATGCATTCAACGCCGCCTATCTGAAGATCGTCCTGAAAGACCGTGCGGCGCCGATCAAGGCATTGCTGCGTGACCAGCGCATTGTGGCGGGGCTGGGCAATATCTATGTGTGCGAGGCGCTCAACATGGCGGGCATTGCGCCGGGGATGGCGGCGGGGCGGGTGTCAAAACCGCGATTGGACCGATTGGTGACCGCTATTCGCGACGTATTGTCTGCGGCAATCCTCGCCGGCGGATCGTCTTTGCGCGATTATGTGCGGCCTGACGGGCAGCTCGGCTATTTCGCGAAGGACTGGCGCGTCTATGGTCGCGCGGGGCAGGTCTGTCCGTGCGGCGGCACGGTCGGACGCCGCGTCGATGGCGGGCGGTCGACGTTCTGGTGCAGCGCCTGCCAGCGTTGACCTTTTCAAACACGCCCGCTATGCGCGCTGTCCGAGGTCGGTGCGAGCGAATCGCGCCGCTTTTTATTTTTGCAACACAGTCGAGGGTTTTCATGGCGAACACGCCGCAAGCAAAAAAGCGCATCCGCCGCAATGACCGGCGCGCAGAAATCAACGGCAACCGCGTCGGCCGCATCCGCACATTCGTAAAAAAGGTCGAACTCGCGCTTGCTTCGGGCGACAAAAGTGCGGCTGCACAGGCGCTGCATGCGGCACAGCCCGAAATGGCGCGCGGTGTTGCCAAGGGCGTGCTGCACAAGAATACCGCATCGCGCAAGTTTGCGCGCCTGACCAAGCGCGTCGCCGCACTGAGCTGAAACACCTGTCATCTGATAGGAAAAGGGGTTGCTGATCAGAAGGTCAGCGACCCCGTTTTGTTGCGCGAACGTGACAGAAAAAAGTCAAGCCTTTCCCGCGATTCGCATTTGAAATTTTCAGAAAACCATCAGAAAATGGCGTAAATCTGTCACAAAATCGACTGAGCCGCAGTTTTTCGCCGGTCATCGATGTCAACGTGATTATTTCATTTATTTTGCATGTCCGATGCTTGCGTGCCCACCGGGTTCAGCCCAGAAACCATGACAGGCAAGCGAATCGCTTTTGCGAAAATGCCCGGACACGACGACCAGATCCCATTGATCATCCTCATCGAGGATGATCATGCCTGATGGTCGTGAGACATCCGGGTCGGGTCGTAAAACCGTTGCTGATCAGGTGTTTGCGGGTAGGGGAGGTTGCGTGGATCAAGGGATGACCATCGATACGGACGCGTGCGCTGGCATTGGTGCCGCCTGGACTGCCGTGCGCGACGGCTTGCGGCATGACGTCGGGGCGCGCAGCTTTGATCGCTGGCTGGGCCGGATCATGCTGGGCGACTATTGTGCGACGGACCGGTCAGTCACGCTTGTCCTGCCGTCGGCGTTCATGGCCAATTGGGTGTCGAGCAACTATGCCGACCGGCTGACACTGGCGTGGCGGACGGCATCCGCCGACGTCCGCGTCGTCAGGATCATATCGGATGATGCCCCGGGCGATCGCATCGAACCCGTGCCGCCATCGCCTGATCCTGATCCTGTTGCGGACGCATTGGCCGAGCCCCGCTTTCGTTTCGATCCGAAGTTCACATTTGCGTCGTTTGTCGTCGGACAGTCCAACCGGATCACCTGTAACGCGGCGCGCGCCATTGCCGAAGGCGGGCCGATGCGGTTCAATCCGCTGTTCATTCACGGCCCGACGGGGCAGGGCAAGACGCATCTGCTTCACGCCATCGGCCACGGCTATACCGCGCGCAAGCCACAGGCGCGTGCGCTGGCAATGTCGGCCGAACGATTCATGATCGATTTCGTCAACGCAATGCGCGCGAGGGATACGATGGCGTTCAAGGAACGGCTGCGTTCGGTCGATATCCTGCTGATCGATGATTTTCAGTTCATCGCGGGCAAGGAAACGACGCAGGAGGAATTCCTTTACACGATCGACGAACTGATGCGCGGCGGGCGCCGCCTGATCATCAGTGCCGACCGCAGCCCGCAGGCGCTCGACGGTGTCGAGGGGCGTATCCTTTCGCGCCTGACCCAGGGGCTTGTCGTCGATATCCAGCCCGCTGACTATGCCCTGCGCCGTGCGATTGTGGATGCCAAGGTGGCGGCGATGCCCGGTGTGGTCATTCCGCCCGCCGTACTCGACATGCTGGCCAGCCGGATCGCTTCGAACGTCCGTGAGCTTGAAGGCGGACTGAACCGTCTCGTCGCTTATGCCTCGCTCAATGCCCGGCCGATCGACGAGGATTTTGCCGAAGACGTGCTCGCCGACATGTTCCGGGCAAGCCGCCGCCGCGTCACGATCGAAGAAATCCAGAAACGCGTGTCGGACCATTTCAAGATTCGCCAGGCGGAAATGATCAGTGCGCGCCGCGCCCGTGCGGTTGCGCGCCCGCGCCAGATCGCGATGTACCTTGCCAAGCAGCTGACGCCGCGGTCGCTCCCCGAAATCGGACGGCGCTTTGGCGGGCGTGATCACACCACAGTCATTCACGCGGTCAAGCAGATCGAGAAACTGCGCGCCGCAGACAGTGAGATCGACGCCGACGTCCGCGCCCTGATGCGGGCATTGGAGGGATAAGTCAGCCCCGCCGTTTGCCCGGCGGTGCCACGGTTATCTTCACCGTTTCACCCGAATTGCCGGGAAAGCCGGTGAACATCGCCTCGATCAGGTTGGGGACCAATGTTGTCAGGTCATCATCCATCGACATCGCTTTTGCCGATCCTTCGAACACCCGTTCATTGGTGCCGCGCCGCGCGATCTTCATGTCGAGTTGCGAGGCGTAGACGGTGTAACTTTCAACCTGATTATAATCGTCGAACAGGAACGGGTCGTAAAATCCGTACATGAATGCGCGCCGGCCATAGCCGTAATAAGGGGAGCCAAAACCACCGAAACGCCCATAGCCAAAGCCGCCGTAGGGACCAAAGGCGCCGTATCCCAGTCCCGCTCCGGGAATGCTGCGCACTTTTTCGCGGCCATGGTCTACGCCGTAATCGAGCGTCACGACAAGATTAGCCGACCTGTCGTCACTGGCACGGGTGTAGCCAAAGCTGTTCAGACGCTGGGCAACCAGATTGGCATAGGTCTGAAATTCAAGCCCGCCATCGAGGCGCGGATTGTCCGAACGAATTGCATAAGTCTGCCCCTGTGCCGCGGGCATGGCCTGAAAGCGCGAGACATTCGCCTGAAACGGCGTTGCGCATGCACCGAGCGCGAGGAGCGCGACCGGCGCGAGGAACCTGAACCTGAACATCATGACTTTCGACCTCGAATGCGACTCCGAAGGGAGGATGGCATCGGTTTGCGACTCTGTCACTGAACAACGCTTGAACGGCACGGCCTGTCGTTAGTTGAGAAGGCCGAGCGTTGCATAGGCGTTGGCAAGAGTCGGCGCGGCAACTGTGCGGGCACGCTCTGCGCCGAGGTTCAGGATCGCATCGATTTCGGTCGAGCAGCGCAGATCGTCAAAGCGTGTGCGGATCGGTTCGAGCAGGGCGACAAGCCGGTCGGCCAGCGCCGATTTGAACGGGCCGAACTGTGATCCGCCATAGTCGTCGAGGACAGCATCGACGCTGCGGTCATCGAGCGCGGCCATGATGCCGATGAGATTGCGTGCTTCCGGGCGTTCTTCAAGCCCCGTGGTGTCGCCGGGCAGGGGAGCGGGATCGGTTTTGGCCTTGCGGATTTTCTGTACGATCAGGTCGGCATCGTCGGTCAGGTTGATGCGGCTCATGTCGCTCGGATCGGACTTCGACATTTTGGCAGTGCCGTCACGCAGGCTCATGATCCGCGCCGCGGCCGGCGCTATGATCGGTTCGGGACATGTGAACAGATCGACTGCGAAATCGGTGTTGAACTTGGTCGCGATATCGCGCGCAAGCTCAAGATGCTGCTTCTGGTCATCGCCCACGGGGACATGTGTCGCCTGATAGAGCAGGACGTCGGCGGCTTGCAGCACCGGATAGGCGAACAGGCCGACACTGGCGCCTTCGCGGTTTTTGCCCGATTTCTCCTTGAACTGTGTCATCCGGTTGAGCCAGCCGATGCGCGCCGTACAGAAAAGCAGCCAGGCGAGTTCGGCATGTGCGGGGACGCGCGCCTGATTGAACAGGATCGACTTTTCGGGATCAATCCCGCTTGCGATCAGTGCCGCCGCCATCTCTCGCGTGTTCGCTGCCAGCGTGGCAGGGTCGCTATGAACGGTAATCGCGTGAAGATCAGCGAGGAAAAAAAGGCATTGGCCGCCCCCGTCTGTGCTGGCAATGTCATCCTGCATCCGCACCCAGTTGCGGATCGCGCCAAGATAATTGCCGAGGTGCAGATTGCCTGTCGGCTGAATACCCGAAACGACACGCATGATCATGCTTTCCTTTTGAACTGGGCACGTATGTCGTCGAGCCGTACCGCACCGAATGCCCCGAGGGCGACGGCATAGACGACAGCGCCGCCGCCGCACAGAAGCGCAAGCGCGACACCGCGTTCGACGATGCCCATTGCCATATGACTGTCGAGGACCGGATTCAGCAGCGATAACGCTGCGCCCATCAGGGCCGCCGCCGCGACGATACGCACCGCCTTTGCCCTGAACCGGGGATCGGCGCGAAGCTGATCACGCCTGTGGAGCGTCCCATAGAGCAGCATGACGTTGACCCATGCCGCAATTGCCGTCGACACGGCGATCCCCACGACACCGGCGTCAAAGACCAGAACCGACAAAAGATTGCCGCCAAGATTGAACAGCATCGACACCAGCGCAAGCCGCACCGGCGTTTTCGTATCCTGTCGCGCATAGAAACCGGGCGTCAGCACCTTGATCAGGACATACGCGGGAACCCCCAGCGAAAAGGCGGCAAGCGCCCCCGCCGTGCCGATGGTATCAGCCGCCGTGAAGGCGCCATGCTGAAAAACACCGCGGATGAGCGGCGTGGCGGACACGACCAGCGCAACGGCCGCGGGCAGGGCAAGCAGCAACGCCAGTTCCATCGCGCGATTCTGGGTATGGCGGGCGGCGGTCGTGTCGCCGCTGCCGATCTGGCGTGACAGGCTGGGCAGGATGGCAGTGCCGATGCCGATGCCGATCAGGCCAAGTGGCAACTGATTCAGGCGGTCGGCATAATAAAGATAGCTGACCGCCCCTTGCTGAAGATAGCGCGCGGCGAGCGATGTCGAGATCAGCAGGTTGAACTGAATCGCGCCCTGACCAATGGCCGCGGGACCGATCAGCGACAGCATCTTTCTGACATCGGGTGACAGGGTCGGACGGGCAAGACGCAACCTAATTCCGGCCCGGCGGCACGACCAGATCAGCCACATAAGTTGCAGGACCCCTGCCATAGTGACGGCAATCGCCTGTGTCTGTGCCGTCTCGTTCGGTGACGTGCCCCGGAAAAACAGGATCGCCACGATCATCGCGACATTGAGCAGCACGGGTGCTGCGGCATTGACCCAGAACCGGTTGAGCGAATTGAGAATGCCCCCCATCAGCGACACCAGCGATATGAGACCAAGATAGGGAAAGGTGATCCGGGTCAAATGCGTTGCCAGCGCGAATTTTTCAGGGCCGCCATCGGGGAACCCCCCCGTCATCGCATAGACGACAGGGCCGGTGGCGGCGATCATGACCGCTGTAAAAATGACGAGAAACGTAAACAGGACCGACAGCACCTGGCCCGCAAATACCGTGGCCGCACGAAGACCCGTTCCAGGATCATCCGCATCGGCCTGTGCCAGGCGCCGGTTGAACATGGGTACGAAAACGGCGGCAAACGCCCCTTCGGCGAATAGAGCGCGAAACAGATTGGGCAGGCGCCACGCGATGAGAAAGGCATCGGACGCCAGCCCGGCGCCGACATAGCGTGCCATCAGCATGTCACGGACCATGCCAAGCACGCGGCTGACAAGCGTCAATCCGCCGATCGACGCGGTGGCGCGGACGAGGTTCATGCGTCCGCGCGCGCCCTCAGGCCTGCCCCACCGGCGCAGCCATCTGTTCAGCCTGCGCAGCCTGAGCGAGGTAAAGCTGTCCGAAATCAATCGGTTCAAGCATCAGCGGCGGAAAACCGCCATCGCGGACGACATCGGCCAGCGTCCGGCGCGCAAAGGGAAAGAGGATGCGCGGCGCTTCGGCAAGAAGGAAGGGCTGAAGCTGATCGTCGGGAATGTTGCGCAGCGCGAACAGGCCAGCGTAGGAGAGTTCGACCTGAAACGCGACTTTGTCAGCGGCCGTTGCCTTCACCTCGATCTTGAGGATGACTTCATACATGTCGTCGCCGACCTGGCCCGACGCGATGTTGAACTGGACATCGATCTGCGGCTGGCCCTGCCACTGATACACCGCCGGAGCATTGGGATTTTCGAACGAAAGATCTTTGACATATTGCGACACGACGCCCGCCTGGGGGCTGGTGTCTTCGCCATTGGCAAGTGGTTCGGTGCCCTGTTCGTCGGCCATGTCGTATCAATCCTGCAAAAAACTTTGGAATAAGCGAGCCGCGCGCCTAGCAGGAGGAACGGCCAAAGAGCAATGCCAGTTTGAACTGTTGCGGTTTCCGCCCTATGTGTCGTGAAGCAGTGTTGGAGGTTTTGTGCCCGGTATCATCATTCTTGCCCTTGTCGCCGTATTTCTCGGGCTGCGCCTGTATGCGGTGCTCGGCAAACGGACCGGTCATGAACAGAAATTCGTGGCGCCGCTCGATTCGCCCGTGACCGGGGCGCCCGTTGCGATCGAGGAAGCGCGCACGGCCACGCCGCCACCGTCGGACATGGTATTCGAAGCAACGGCCGCAGCGGGGGTTCGCGCAATCGTCGCCGCCGACAGCAGTTTCGATGTGGCGCGGTTCCTCGATGGCGCAAAGTCGGCCTATCGGATGATCCTCGAAGCCTATTGGCGCGGCGATGAGGATGCGCTGTCCCCCTATGTCGGTGACGATGTCCGGGCGGCTTTTGCGGCGTCGATCGCCGAACGGACGACCGCCGGACATGTTCTCGACAACCGGTTGATGCACATTGAAAATGCGACGATTGCATCAGCGGACCTGACGGGCAAGGTCGCGACGATCACCGTGCGTTTCGATGCCGATATTTCGGCCGTCACCCGCGATGGCGACGGCAATGTCATCGCCGGATCCTTGAGCGACGCGGTGCCGACGCACGATGTCTGGACGTTTACACGCACAGTGCGCGCAGCAGATCCCAACTGGATATTGGTCGATACCGACGAATCTGCATGATGCGGGTGATCCCGGGTCTGGCGATCGCGCTGTTGCTTTCATCGTGCACCAGCCCGGTCGCACAGCGCCCTGCCGGTCCCGCGACCGCGCCGTCGATACCGGCCACGGCGCGATCACCGGGCGTCACCGCCGGACCCGATATCGCGACGCTGCCTTTGTCAGAGGACGATGGCCGTCGCGCCTTTGCCGCCTTTGTCAGCACCTGTCCCGCCGTGACGCGCCGCACCGACCTGTCGGGCCTGACGCGTACCGAAGACTGGCAGCGCCTGTGCGACGCTGCCTATAAATGGGATCCGCACAGCACCCGTTCCTTTTTCATCGACCGCTTCGAAACGGTTCGGACCAGCACTGGCGCAGCCTTTGCCACGGGATATTATGAGCCAGAGATAGCCGGATCGCGAACGCCGTCGCCCGCTTACCCGGTGCCGATCTATCGCCGCCCGCCCGACCTGGTCGATGTCGATCTTGGCCAGTTCAACGACAGCCTGACCGGCAGGAAGCTGAGCGGGCGGATCGCAGGCGGGACACTTGTGCCGTACGCCGATCGGGGCGCGATCGAGGGTGGCGCGCTGACTGGGCGGGGGCTTGAACTGGCGTGGGCCGCCGATCCGGTCGACGTTTTCTTTCTGCAAGTGCAGGGGTCGGGCCGGTTGCGGTTGCCCGACGGATCGGTCATGCGCCTGACCTATGCGGGCCAGAACGGCCGGACGTACACCAGCATCGGCGCCCTCATGCGCACGCGCAACCTGCTCCAGCCTGGCGAGTATACGATGCAGGGGATGAAGGCCTATTTTCACGCAAACCCGGATCAGGCGCGGACGATCATGCGTGAAAACAAGAGCTTCGTCTTTTTCGCCGAGCGGACAGGGGCGGAAGCAGGACCACTGGGCGCGCTGGGCACAGCCGTGACGCCGCATGCCAGCATCGCCGCCGATCCGATGTTCACGCCGCTCGGTGCGCCGGTGTTCCTGTCGATGGACCGTGCCGAGGCCAGCGGCCTGTGGGTCGCACAAGATGTCGGCGGTGCGATAAAAGGAGCGAACCGGTTCGATACGTTCTGGGGCGCGGGCGAGGCAGCGGCGGGGATCGCCGGTGGCATGTCGGCGCATGGCACGGCCGATATTTTTGTGCCCAAGGGGACGCTGGCACGATTGGTGGCAGATGGCGGGCCGGCGGCTCGCCCCTGAAGAAACCGCGCTGTGGCGCAAGGTGACGGGGTCGGTGCGCGCGCTGCATGGCCCCGCCACGCGCCCGTTCCCGCGTGTGGAGGCAAAGAAGGGCGCCACCTTTTCGCACGCCTATGCGGCGGCGATGCCCGAGGTCAGGGCATGTGTGCGCCCGCGCGTCGCACCCGGCGGTCGTGCGGCCGCGCCCGCACCCGCACCGCCCGACACGCTTGACAGGACATGGGACAAAAAGATTGGTGGCGGGCGGATTGTCCCCGATCGCACGATCGATCTGCATGGGTGCACGCAGGCGATGGCGCACCACCGGCTCGACGAGGGCCTCGATCAGGCCGTGCGCGACGGGTATCGCGTCATCCTGCTGGTGACGGGCCGCCCCGCCCGACCGGCGGCGAGCCGGATCGACCTGCCCCTGCGCGGTATCATCCGCGAATCGGTCGGTGACTGGCTGTCCGCCTCGCGGCACCGGGCGCATATCGCGGCCGTACGGCATGCGCATCCGCGTCATGGCAGTGCGGGGGCGCTCTACATCATTCTGCGTCGCCCGCGTTAGAGCGGTGATCTGTTTAAGCTGAAGCAATCTTGTGCTCCTGCGAAAGCAGGAGCGTTGGACTTTTGAGCACGACTCTCAATCTCCAAGGCTCCTGCCTTCGCAGGAGCACAGGAGTCACTTAGAGCGGGATGACGTTATCCCGCTCCGATGGCGCCAGGCCCGCCCGGTGCAACATGTTCTTAACAGGTTTCTGTCACGCGAGTGGCTGGGACGCGATCGCCTGGACAGCGAGCGCACGGGACATGATTGCGGGAGCCGGATGGAAGAATATTCGCTCAAATCGCGCGCGATTTCCTTTGCATTCTGCATCGGTGCCGTGGCGTTCATTCTGGCGGTGCTCGCTGGCGCCGACCGGGGAAATGCCGCCGGAACGCTGACCGGTTCGGTCGTCGTGGCACTGATATGCGGGGTCATGGCCTGGGCCGCGGGCGAGCGGGCGATGTCCGATGTGGCCGAATCCGTCGATGCGGCAACGGCCCGGCTGGTCTCCGCAGCGCAGGGCGACCTGTCCACCCCGACACCGGTCAGCGTGGGGGCACAGCTGCCCCAGTTGTCACAGGCAATCGACGGCCTGTTTCATCAGGTCCGTGCCAATCTTGAAAGTGTTCATGCGCTGGCGATGTTCGACCCGGTCACGTCACTGCCCAACCGCACCAGTTTCCGGCGCGAGGCCGAACGTGTCCTGCGCGTGATCCCCGATTCGACGAAATCAGCGCTGGCGTTCATCGATCTCGATCATTTCAAGGCAGTCAACGACACGCTGGGCCATGCACATGGCGACCAGTTGCTGGCGATGGTGGCGAACCGTCTGCGGACTGTGACTCGCGCCGAAGTGGCGCGCCGGGGCGACGGAGCGCTCGATGCCGTGGTCGGACGGCTGGCCGGCGATGAGTTCACGATCCTGTTTCCGCAAATCGATGATGTCGCCAATGTGACGCGCATTGCCCGCGGTCTGCTCGCCGCGCTGACCGAACCGTTCGACATGGCGGGCCACCGTGTCGAAGTGGGTGCATCAATCGGCATCGCGCTGCGTCCCGATCATGGACGCACGCTGACCGCGATGATGCGCGCCGCCGATGTCGCCATGTATCATGCCAAGGACATGGGCCGGTCGCAATTCCAGTTTTATTCCGACGCGTTGGCTGAAAAAGTCGCCGATCGATCGCGTCTTGAAAATGATCTGCGCACGGCCGTCGAGCGCGACGAACTCGCCTTTGTGTTTCAGCCACAGGTTTCGCTGGCGACCGGCGATGTGACGGCTGCCGAAGCCTTGTTGCGGTGGCACCATCCGGTCGATGGCTGGCGCATGCCGGGTACATTCATCGCGGTGGCGGAGGAAAGCGGGCTGATCCATGCAATCGGCGACTGGGCCGTGGAAGCGGCGGCAAAGACGCTTGCACGCTGGCCGACGCTGGGCCTTGGTCACCGCTTGTCGATCAACCTCAGCCCGCGACAGATTGCGCAGGCGGATTTCTTTCCGAAAATGCGCGATGCGCTGGCTCGCCACGGCGCACCGGTGAACATGCTGGAAATAGAGATTACCGAAACCGTCGCCATGGAATGCGGTGATGCCGTCGTCAAAGAGATTGCGGCACTGCGCGCGCTGGGCGCGACCGTTGCGATCGACGATTTCGGGGCGGGCTATTCCAATCTTGCGCGGCTGCGGCAATTGCCGGTCGACCGGATCAAGCTTGACCGCAGCCTGATTGTCGACGTGACCACCAATGCCGAAGCCCGCGCCATTGCACAGGCAGTCATCGGCCTTATCCACGGCCTTGGCTGTGTTGTGGTTGCCGAGGGTGTGGAACATGACGCGCAGATCGACGTCCTGCGCGTGATGGGCTGCGACGTCATTCAGGGCTTTGCCATCGCGACGCCGATGCCCGAAGCCGATTATGTCGAATGGGCAAGCGCCCGCGTCAAAATCCGCGCATAGATTTCAGTCAGCCTGTCGAGATCAGACAAAGCGACGGCTTCGTCGAGCTTGTGCATCGTGGCGTTGCACAGGCCGAATTCGGCAACCGGGCACAGCGCGACGAGAAAACGCGCGTCCGACGTGCCGCCCGTGGTCGACAGGTCGGGGACAAGGCCAATGACATGCGTGACGGCATCGGCGATCAGGCTGCTGAGCGGACCTGGCGGAGTCAGGAAGGCTTCACCCGAAATCCGCGCGGTGACGGTGGCGCCAGTCGCGACCTGCCGGATGCGTTCGACCAGAGCATCGCCGGTGTGGCGATCGTTGAAACGGATGCTCAGCCGTGCACTGGCTTTGGCGGGGATGACATTGGTGGCGGGGTTGGCGACGTCGATTGTCGTGATTTCGATATTCGATGGCTGAAACCAGTCGGTGCCATCGTCGAGGTGAATGGCTTCGATGTCGGACAGGATGCGGAGCAGCCGGGGAATCGGATTGTCGGCGAGGTGCGGGTAAGCGACATGGCCCTGCGCCCCCGCAACCTCGATCCAGATGTTGACTGATCCGCGTCGTCCGATCTTGATCGTGTCGCCCAGCTGTTGCGATGAGGTGGGTTCACCGACGAGACACATGTCGGGAATGAGGTTGCGCGCACGCATCCGATCGATCAGCGCGACGGTGCCGTACGTCGCAGGGCCTTCCTCGTCGCCGGTGATGATGAGAGTGATGCGCCCCTTGGGATCGCGATACCGGGCTGCGGCTGCGACGAAGGCGGCGATCGCGCTTTTCATATCGACCGCCCCGCGCCCGTGAAGCAGGTCGCCCCGGATTTCGGGGATAAAGGGGTCCGTGGTCCAGCCTTCGCCGGGCGGGACGACGTCGAGATGCCCGGCAAAGGCGAAATGCGGGCCGCTGTCATCGCCGCGTGTCGCCAGCAGGTTTTCGACAGGGCCATCGGTTGCTTCGCCCGCGACGAACCTATCGACGTCAAACCCCTGTGCCACCAGCGCTTTTTCAAGCACATCGAACACCGCGCCAGTCGCGGGCGTGATGCTGGGCGCAGCAATGAGGGACTTGGCGAGGGCAAGGGCGTTGGTCATCGTCCCCCTATGCCAAAAATCCCGGGCGACGCCATAGCCTCAGGTCTGCGTTGATGCCGCATCCAGCACCGCAGCGCGGACTTCGGCAATCCCCATGCCCTTTTCACTCGACGTGACGAAGATCGTCGGATGGGCGGCGGGGCGTTTGCGTGCCTGGTCGGTTGTGCGCTGTGTCACCGCGTCGAGGTCGGTCGCCTTGATCTTGTCGGCCTTGGTCAGGACGAGGTGATAGCTGACCGCTGCCTTGTCGAGCATGTCCATGATGTCGTCGTCGACCGCCTTGATGCCGTGACGGCTGTCGATCAAGACGAACGCGCGGCCCAGCACTTGCCGCCCGCGCAGATAGTCGTTGATCAGGAAACGCCAACGCTTGACCATGTCCCTGGGCGCTTCGGCAAAGCCATAGCCCGGCATGTCGACCAGCCGCAGTGCCGGTGGATCGCCGACATCGAAGAAGTTCAGCTCCTGCGTCCGCCCCGGCGTGTTCGACGTGCGGGCAAGTGAATTGCGATTGGTCAGCGCGTTGAGCAGGGACGATTTGCCAACGTTTGATCGCCCTGCGAACGCGACTTCGGGGAAATCGGGATCAGGCAGGAATTCGAGCGTCGGCGCCGATTTCAGGAACGTGACCGGCCCCGAAAAGAGTTTTCGCGCGGATTCGGTGAGGGCCTCATCCACTATTTAACCGCCGCCTGTTTCAGGACCGGATGGCGCGCATAGAGCAGGCGTTGCTGGGCAATGGTCAGCAAATTGGTGGTCATCCAGTATAACTGGAGGCCCGCGGCAAAGGGTGCCATGACGAAGATGAGCACGAACGGCATGATCTTGAACACCTGTTCCTGCGCGGGGTCCATCGGCGTCGGGTTCAGTTTGAACTGGATGAACTGGGTGATGCCGACGATGATCGGCAGGACGCCGATGGCGAGAATATGCGGAATCGGCAGATTGGGGAACAGGCCAAATGCGAACGGATCGGGCGCGGACAGATCCTTGATCCACAGGACGAACGGCTGGTGACGCATTTCGATCGTCAGCAATAGCACCTTGTACAGCGCGTAAAAGATCGGAATCTGGAGCAGGACGGGCGCGCACCCCGCAAGCGGATTGATCTTTTCGGACTTGTACAGCGCCATTGTTTCCTGTTGCAGGCGGGGCTTGTCGTCCTTGTACCGTTCCTGCAGCGCTTTCATCTTGGGCTGGACGACGCGCATCGCGGCCATCGACGCGAATTGTTTTTGCGCGATGGGGAACATCAGGCCACGGACGGTGACCGTCAGCAGGATGATCGCAAGTCCGAAATTGCCGGTGACACGGAACAGCCAGTCGAGATATTTGAAAATCGGTTTTTCGACGATTTCGAACCAGCCCCAGTCGATCGCCTTGCCGAAATGGGTGATGCCGAGATTGTCCTCGTAATGGTCGAGGATGTTGGTTTCCTTGGCCCCGGCAAACATATGCGCCGTGACCGATTGCGCGGTGCCGGGCGCGATGGTGACGGCGGCGAGCGCATAATCGGCCTGATAGGTTTCGCCGCCGACGCGGAAACCGGTATCCACGCCGGCATCCTGTGGCGGGATCAGCGCGGTCAGCCAGAAATGATCGCCGAAGCCCATCCAGCCGCCCTTCGACTGGAACCGCGTGCCGACGGGGCCGACGCTGTCGAGATCCTTGTAATTGACACTGTAATTGGCGGCGTTGTTGAACACGCCGATCGGACCGACATGATTGGTCCAGGTATCGGGATCCTTTGATTTGCCGTCGCGGCTGACATAGGCATAGCTGCGTGCCGTGACGGGTGCGGTGCCGCCGTTGCTGATGCTCTGTTCGACAGTGAACATGTAATTGGCATCGACCGAAAGCTTGAGGGCGAACGTCTGGCCGGTCGGGTTGGTCCAGCGGAGCGTGACCGGTGTCGCAGGCGTGAGCGCGGTGCCATCGGCCTGCCAGACGGTGGCGGGACCAGGCGCTTCGAGCCCATCACCCGACCATCCGAAACCGGCATAATAGGCGTTTTCACTGCCACCCGGCGACAAAAGGCGGATCGGCGGCGAGTCTTTCCTGATCGTTTCGCGGTGGGCGGTGAGCACAAGATCGTCGATGCGCGCGCCAGTGAGGTTGACCGATCCCTGCAACCTGGGCGTGCGGATGGCGATGCGCGGTGTCGCGGCAATAAGTTTTGTGCGGTCCTGAACCTTTGCAACGGGCGCGGGGGCAGGGGCGTTGGCCGGGGTGACGGGCTGGCCGTTGGCCGATACGGTCACGACCGGCTTTGGTGCCGGAAAATAACGTTCGGACAGCGCGCTCCAGCCGAACAGGACAAGCGCCGACAAGACGACGGCCAGGATCATGTTACGCTGGTTATCCACAGGTTATGGTTTCCTCAAAATCACGGGACCGGATCATAGCCATGCCCGCCCCACGGGTGGCATCTGGCAATCCGGCGAAGGGCGAGCCAGCCGCCACGACCCGCGCCGTGCCTGCTGATCGCGTCGATGGCATAAGCTGAACATGTCGGCAGATAGCGGCATGACGGCGGCAGGATGCGCGAAGGGCCGAACTGCCAGCCGCGGGCGATTGCGATGAGGATTCGCGCGATCACTTGCCAAGTTTCATGACCGCTTTGGACAAGTCCGCGCGCAATGTTGCGAAATCGCGGTCGATGCCCCCGGCGCGGCCGATCAGGATATGATCGCTGCCCGGCAATCCCTGTGATGCAATCACGTCGCGCGCGAGTTCTCGAAGGCGGCGCTTCATCCGGTTGCGAACGACGGCGTTGCCGATTTTTTTGGTGACGGTGTAGCCGACGCGCATGGCGCGATCACCATCGCCACGGTCGCGGACCAGCAGGACAAATCCCGGCATCGGCGCCCGTTTGGCTGAATTGGCCGCCAGAAAATCCCGGCGGGCGCGTATCGTGGTCAGCTCTTGCGGTCGCAATTTCCGAGTCGCTGAACCAAGGGGTTCAGCTATAAACTGCTCTAGGCCGACAGCTTCTTGCGACCGCGGGCGCGGCGGGCGTGGATCACGGCGCGGCCGCCCACCGTCGACATCCGGTGACGAAATCCGTGACGCCGTGCGCGGACGAGGTTGCTCGGCTGAAAAGTGCGCTTCATCGCTCATGCCCTGATTCGAAACTTTGAAAAGAAAAGGCCGCCCCCCGGGGAACGACCGCTGGAAAAGCCGTTAGGCAAGCGAACGAGCAAAGTCAATTCTCTTCGCGTTTCAATTGCGCGCGCCGTTTCGCGCTGGCACGGCGCAGGCCCCAGTCGACCCAGTGACCGTGACGGGGCCAGCGTCTTTTGAACCGCACATAGCGCCGTTTGGCCCAGCGCGAATATTTGAGACACAGGCCAAGGCCCAGCGGAAAGACGATGACGAAACCCGGGCCGGGCAGGGCGCCGATGACCGGCGATATGATCATCAGAAAAATGCCGAGCACGAACAGGCCCGCGCGGACCGTGGAATTGCGTTCGAAACGACGCCAGCGATCACTCAGCTGCATTGCCTGTATTTGGGGGGTGCTCGCAGCTTGGCAAGGGCATGATTTTGACGGTAGACGGTTTTTCGGATTTGGGGGCACGCGCTGACATGGTCGCAACAGTACCGACAGTGGCGTATCTCGGCCTGGATGCGCGCGCGGTCGAAGTGCAATGCTCGCTGATCGCGGGGGTGCCCAATTTCAATGTCGTTGGGCTGGGCGACAAAGCCGTCGCCGAAAGCCGCGAACGCGTGCGCGGCGCGATTGCGTCACTGGGCCTGTCGTTGCCGCCCAAACGGATTACGGTGAACCTGTCACCGGCCGACCTTCCCAAAGAAGGGTCGCATTACGACCTGCCGATCGCACTCGCCTTGCTGGGCGCGATGGGGATTGTCGATGCCGAAACACTGGCAAGTTATGTCGTGGTCGGTGAGCTGGGGCTGGACGGACGGATCGCCGCATCGCCCGGCGTGTTGCTGGCAGCACTTCATGCGTCCGAAATCGGCAGCGGGCTGGTGTGTCCGGCGGTTCAGGGGTCCGAAGCGGCATGGGCGGGCCAAATCGAGGTGATTGCCGCCCCCGATTTGCTGACTCTGCTCAATCATTTCAAAGGGCAGTCATTGTTGCAACCACCCGCGCCGGGCGTGGCCGAAGACCGTGCGACCGGACCCGATCTGCGCCAGGTCAAGGGGCAGGAAACCGCCAAGCGTGCGCTCGAAATCGCGGCGGCAGGAGGGCATAATCTGTTGATGGTCGGGCCGCCGGGGGCGGGCAAATCGCTGCTGGCGGCGTGCGTGCCGGGGATATTGCCCGACCTGACGGCGGCAGAAGCGCTCGAAGTGTCGATGGTCGCAAGCGTGGCGGGCGCGCTGAACGATGGCCGCCTGATCCGGACACGCCCCTTTCGCAGCCCGCATCACAGCGCGTCGATGGCAGCGCTTACGGGGGGTGGACTGAAGGTGAAACCCGGCGAAGTCAGCCTTGCCCATCTCGGCGTCCTGTTCCTTGACGAACTTCCCGAATTTCAGCGTGCGGTGCTTGATTCGCTGCGCCAGCCGCTCGAAACCGGGACGGTCAGTGTCGCGCGCGCCAATGCGCATGTCACGTTTCCGGCGCGGGTTCAGCTGATCGCTGCCATGAATCCGTGTCGCTGCGGGCATCTGGGCGATGCTGCGCTTGCCTGTGCGCGGGCGCCGCGCTGTGCCGCCGATTATCAGGCGAAAATATCGGGGCCGATGCTCGACCGGATCGACCTGCACGTCGATGTGGCAGCAGTGAGTGCCGCCGATCTCGTCCTGCCACCCCCCGCCGAAGGCAGCGCCGATGTCCGTCTGCGCGTCGGCGCCGCGCGCGCGGTCCAGACGGCGCGCTATGGCCACGCCAAAGATCCCGGGGCACCGCGCACCAATGCCGAAGCGGACGGCCGGTTGCTTGAAGACCACGCAACCCCCGACAATGCTGGGCGCCGTTTGCTGGCGCAGGCCGCAGAGGCGATACGCCTGTCGGCCCGCGGCTATACGCGCATCCTGCGGGTGGCACGCACCATCGCCGACCTCGGCGGGAGCGCAGGGGTGAGCCGCATCCATATCGCCGAAGCGCTCAGTTACCGGCGACAGGCCCCGCAAAACTAGACCTGTTATTCGTCGCATCACATATTTTTCATGTGAATCTTGCTGACCAGTCCGTCGGCGAACCACTGGCCGAGCATCCGGCCTACCAGCGCCAGACCGGCGTCTTCGCCCTGCCCGTCGACAAGCGTGCCGCACAGCCCGGCAAAGGTCGCGCCCGCGCGCATTGCAATTATTGCATCATGCTCGACAGTCCCGATTACGCGGAAACATGGCGTGAAACCCTGTCGCCAGACAAGCATCGTCGCGGGTATCGGCAGCACTGCGGCCAGGGGCGGCGGATGTCCTGCTGCAAGCGCCGACCAGATCGCGTCGGCATTGGTCAGCGCGGGCCAGGTGACAAGCGTCGGCACGAACGCAAGCGCCGCACTGTCCCAATCGACGCCGGCAATTTCGCCCGGGGATAGCGCGTCGGCATTTTCCCCTTCGAATGTTTTTGACAGCATCCATTCGAGTTGCGCGAGTTCGGCGACTTCGGGATCGTCCGGATAGAGCCTTGCCAACATGTGGTCGAACCCGGCGCCATAAGCGGCAAGCGTCCAGCCGCCGGGAGGGGTGTGCGCGATATGATCGCGTGCGGCATCGGCAAAAGCTGCACCGCCCAGCCAGGCAAGCGTCTGTTCGAATGTCCGGGCCAGACAGTCAGCGAGCTGTGCACGATAGGCATTGTGATAAACCGCAAGGCCGCTGCGCGTGCCGATGGCATGCCGCGATCCCGCGTCGATCGGGGCGTCGACCAGATGACAGTGGAAATCGCGCTGGAGTGCGATCAGGCTCATGGCGCCAGCCGGTTCTGCGCGGCCGCGATCGCGCGCGCAGTGTCAAGTTCGGCCAGAAGCTCAGTCAGCGGTGGAATGTCGTCGTCGCGCTCGATCATCGTCGCGACCGGGCCGACATGTGCGAGTGCCGCGTCATAGAGTTCCCAGACCGGCGCGGGGACCGGGCGATCATGCGTGTCGATCAGCATATCTTGTCCCTGGCTGTGGCCGGCCAGGTGAATCTGCCGCACGCGGTTCGCAGGAATACCCCTGATATATTCGCGCGCATCAAAGCCGTGATTGGTCGCGCTGACATGGATATTGTTGATGTCGAGCAGCAGATCACAGCCGGTCCGCGCGCATAGTTCGCCAAGGAACTGCCACTCCGACGCATCGGACTGTTCGAACATGACGTAGCTTGACGGATTTTCGATCAGCATCGCACGACCGAGCACGTCCTGTGCCTGTGAAATGTTGCGGCACACGACGTCCATCGCCTCCTGCGTATAGGGAAGTGGCAAGAGATCGTGCGAGTTGAAGCCGTCGATCCGCGTCCAGCACAGATGGTCGGACACGAACAGCGGTTCGATCCGGTTGACCAGGATTTTGAGCCGGGCGAGATGGTCGAGGTCAAGGCCGTCGGCCGAACCGACCGACATCGACACGCCGTGCAGTGCGACCGGATATTTCGCCCGGATGCGATCGAGGATGTGGAGCGGGCGCCCGCCGTCGATCATGAAATTCTCTGAAATGACCTCGACGAAATCCACAGGCACGGCATGATCCAGAAAATCCGGATAATGCCGGGCCCGGAGACCGAGGCCGAAACCGTGGAAGGCGGGATTGGCAATCATTTGCAACTCCTGCAAAGCTGCGGACCCGGATTGTCAGGACCGGGTCCGCAGACGCTCATTTGGCTTCGGTCAGGCTGCCGCCGGCCTTTGCACATGCTTTGGTCGAAACGGCCTTGAAACCCTGGCCCTTGCAGTCGTTCTGACCCTTGCACTCATGCACACCGGACTTGCAGTCCGACGTGCCCTTGCAGGTGTTGATGCCATAGCAATGGACGAGATTTGCGCCCTTGGCGAAGGCAGGCGTGGCGGTGGTCGCGCTGGCGACGGCGATAAGAGCGGCGGTCGCAGCAAAGCTGGCACCGATGATGCGGGTATTCATGGGATCGTCTCCGAAATGATGTGCCGGGAATGGCACGCATCAGTTCGGGGGAGGGCCGGGGTCGGTTACACTACCAGCGCAACAATTTCGGTGCTGTCAGCGCGCCGATTGCCCCGGCGGCCATCATGCCCAGCGAATACCAGACGAAAATGAACAGCGCCGACGCTTCGGGACAGTGCAATCCGTAAAATGTAGCTGCGCACGCGCCCGCTGACAGCCCTGCCACCGCGCCGGTCAGGCGCAGACGCGTCGGCGCGAAGGCGCGAAAGGCAAGCATATATCCTGCAAGGATGGGTAGCGACAGGGTCGCGACCTTGATCGAGCAGACGTGCCAGCTTTGTCCCTGCCACAGCGCAGTCCAGTCGTCGGCAGGGGTGATCAGCAACTGGCGCAGCGCCAGTGCGCCGAGCAAGCCGACCGGCAACGCCAGCCACCAAAGGCGGCGCGACCGGTCCGCTTCAGGCCGTGCGAGGTCCATCATTGCCATTACCCCGATGACACTGATGGAAATCGTGTAACCCCACTTCATCCAGAATGGAAAACCGCGTGCCGCATATGCAAGGTCGGGCCGCAGACCGAGCCACGACAGGATCAATGCCATCGTCACAGCGGCTCCGCCGACCAGGCCCAGTGTCAGCCGTCGTGGCACCACGCCGCGCGGCACGGCACGCAGGTCACCGGCAAGCGAGGTGATAAGGCTGTCTGTCCGCATCACGAGGGACCTTTCAGGCGCCTGGCAAGTGTCAGAAGACCCCGATGAATCGAAATCTTGACGTCGGATTCGCCGATGCCGCCGCGCGCGGCGGATTCAGCGATGCTCATGCCTTCGATCCTGGTCTCACGGATAATCCGCGCCTGCTTGGGGGAAATCTGGCTGAGCAGCTTGTCGATGTCCAGCCGGGCGGCGGTCGCACCTTCGAATCCTTCGGATATGAGGATATGTTCGAGATCTTCGATCGGAACAGTCACACGACGGCGACGGAACAGGTCGATCATCTTGTGGCGCGCAATCGCATAGGCCCAGGCTGTAAACATGCGGTCACGGTCATAGCTTGCACGACGGGTGTGAATGGCAATCATCGTTTCCTGCACCAGATCCTCGACATCCTCGGCGGCGTCACGCATGCGCCGACCGTAAAAGGATCGCAACATCGGCGCGAGCGCTTCGAGCAAGGCGGTATAGGCCCGGCTGTCCCCATCGAGACCGCCGATCATCCATATCCTGAGCTGATCTTCGCTCGCCCTCACATGCACTCCCGGACAGTCATTCGCACTGCCCTCATGAAAAGTTACATCATGTCGTCGCGCAATCCCATCCGGTGATGAGGCACATGTAACCGATCGCTTCACCAGCGCGAAACAATGTCGTGACCCCGCCCTCAACGGCCTCCCAGGGTCACCGTGCGGCGGACTGACCACAGCCCGCCGCACGTCGAGGCCATATTTTCGAAGGAAATTTCCATGACCAGGACTCCCGCGGCGACCGCTGCTGCACTCGCCCTGACGATCGCGCTCGGCAGCGCCGCCAGTGCACGGGCCACCACGACGCCGATGGAAAAATGCTACGGCGTTTCGCTTGCCGGAAAGAACGACTGCAAGGCGGGTGCCGGCACAAGCTGCGCTGGCACGTCCAAGATCGCGTATCAGGGCAATGCCTGGAAACTGGTTCCCGCAGGCACCTGCACGTCGATCAGGACGCCCAAGGGCAAGGGTTCGTTGAGCCCCGGGGCCTGAGCAGGCCATTTCAACCTTGCGACCCGACAGACGGAGAAGATCATGATCAGTGCTTATGCCCGCCTCTCGGGCTGGCTGGATAACCGGATTCCGCGCGATGTCCTGCTTGTGCTGGCACGGGTGAGCATCGCCGCGATCTTTTTCCTGTCGGGTCGCACGAAGGTCGAGGGACTGCTGACCATCACGCCTTCTGCCTATGCATTATTTGAAACCGAATATGTCCTGCCGCTGGTCCCGCCTGACATCGCTGTTCATGCCGCGACCTATGCCGAGCATCTATGCCCGATCCTGCTGGTGCTGGGATTGGCAACGCGCGGCGCGGCGGCAGGATTGCTTGCCATGACGCTGGTCATCGAGGTCTTCGTCTATCCCGATGCGTGGCCGACTCACCTCAGCTGGGCCGCGATCCTTTTGCCGCTGATCGCACGTGGCGCTGGCCGCTGGTCGCTGGACGCTATCCTGGGGCTGGAGCGCAGGACCGTCAGGTCATCGGCGGCGGTGTAATCCGATACCCTGCCACCCGTCAGGATGACGCCGACGGCAAAGTCCTTGCGTGTCGCAGCGGGCATGGATTTCGCGCGCAGGATCAGGGTGAATAGCGGAGCGAATAGGTCCGGACCGTGTGCCGCACCACATCGCGCGGGTCCAGCCATTGTCGCTTGCAGGCAAACGCAGCGTACAGGGACAGCTGATCCGCGAAATGCGCCGACCGCGCGCCGCCAGGTGCAACGAAGCTGCTTTCCCCCGGCGGTGTGACATCACAATAATTGACCCGCCCCCGATGAAAGACGATGCGGTCGTTTTCCGTGCCGCGATTCATGAACACCGGCAGACGCAGCGCATCACCGGCGGCGCTTTGCGGCACTCCTGCGTAGTTCGCGGTTGCAAAGACATGCGGGCGGGCGGGCACTGCCCAGATCGCCGGATCGCCACCGCGCCGCGCCGTGACGTCGTGCCACGCACTGGCCAGCGCAGTGGCGACGAGCATGTCTGCCGTGCGACCCGCGAGCAGGGCATTGTCCGGCGGCCCGTTCAGTGCGGACACAGCGCCCTTGACGCCCAGGCTGGGAAACACCGGATCGACATGAAGCAGGTCGCGCTCCACCGCTTTGCGCGCCGGTGTGCCAGCCGGGGGCAGGGCTGGTGCGTAAAGATCGGCGAGCAGTTTGCCCAGAAAGTCGGAGAACAGGATATATTGGGGGGTTGCGCGCCGGGTCGCCGGGTTCACCACCACCCCGTTCCACCCGGCGAGCAATCGTGCCGCGTGGGCGGCGTCGCCGGACCGGCCCGCACGCGAGATCGCCGGAAGAAAGTATCGCGCGTTGACATCGATCGACGACGTGGCCCTGATGATGTCCCAAATACCATCACGGTCGAGGGCCGGGGCCGCAGCCAGCATTGCTGTGAGCTCATTCTGACGATCTGTCGCCGTCCAGGGCATAAAGTCCGAGCTTGGATATCCCGGTTGCGGCCGGTTGTTCCAGTTGGCAATTATACCTTGCCGGGGATTCAGGACATGCGGATTTTGCGTGCCGGCTATGATGCCGGTCCACTCCATGTCGCCGTCGCCGGATACGGGCAGCCGTGGATCCTGACTGGGCGGTCGGCTCGGAAACCGGCCGAGGAACTGATAAGCAATATTGCCGCGCGCGTCGGCATAATAATTGTTCACGCTGACTGCGACGCGCGAGACGCGGGCCCGCCACGCCGCATAATCGCTTGCCTGCATGGCACGGACCCAATCGACGAGCGAAGCGACCTCATATCCGTCCCAGGCACGACGGCGGGCGTAAGCGCGGTTCGCGCCCGGATCGAACATTTCCACCTGCCCATGCACGGTCGACCAGATCGTCACGACATCGGGCGGTTCGCCTTTGACAGTGATTGTCTCATCACGCCGCGTCATCGAACGCATGGCGCCGCGGAAAAAATAGCGGTGGGGGTCGTTCGGATCGAGCCGTTCCTGGTAAATGTCGGTGCTGTCGCCAAGTCCTGCCGTTGCGCCCCAGCCGATCCGGCCGTTCGTGCCGAAGACCAGCCACGGGCTGCCGACCGGACCGCTGCCGACGACGTTGAAACCCGCACCGTGCAGCCCCACTGCCCAGATGTACGCCGCCGAAAAGTCACCCATTTGCGGCCCGTTGACCAAGATCGCGGAGCCGTTTCCGGTCCGGCGGGGGGCGGCCAGCCAGGCATTGCTGGCATGCGGAATTGTCGCGCGATCAAGCGCCGCCGCCGTCGGCCCTGCCGGTCCATAGCGCACTGCGTCGGCAAGTCCGACCAGACCATTTGGTAACGCGTTTCCGATCGGCGCAGGTTGAACGCTCGCGGGAAAGGGCAAGGTCGCCGCGTCGACGATCTGCACGGTGGTCGGCGCATGTGCATCGACGATCGGCCTCAACTGGTCGAAGATGCGTCCCCCCTCAACCGGACCTTTGAGCGCGCGCAGGCGTGTGAGCAGCGCCAGATTGTCGAGTTCTGCGTTCAGATCGGAAAATCGCAGCACCATCGAATGTTCATAGACTGCGATGACATCGATCGGCGTCCACTGCTCTGGCAGGAAACCGGCGTCGATAAAGCCCTTGGGCAGCAATGTCGCGCGCGTGCGCAACGTGCGCGCGATAAGCGCGTTGATCCCGTTCGCCATCCCCTGAAAGATCGCCTGATCCTCGGGCGCCAGCGTGCCATATTGCCGCTCCAGCGACGCGACATCGAACCGCGTCCTTGCAGCGCGGTCATTGTCCACCTGCGCCCGCCCGAGCACTTCGGCGAGCCGGCCGCGTGCGGTACGCCTCAACAGCTCGATCTGATACAGCTGATCCTCGGCAAGTGCATAGCCAAAGCCGTAAAACAGACCGTAGGTCGACGACGCGAAGATATGGGGCACGCCGTACGTGTCGCGGCGGATCGTGACCGCGGCGTCGGGCACCGTTCGTGCCGCGCACACGCCGACTTGACCAGGCAACAGCACGGCGGCCATGACTGCACTCCGTATTTGCCTGACCATGTCACCCCTCCCAAAGTCCTGGTTTCAGGCATCATGATGGACCGTTCGGTCGGTCAATAATAGAGTGCAGGACGTGATGCCGCTGCTGCGAACGCGAACCGGACCTTATCGTCTGGTCTTTACCTTTGCCCTTGCCGGAAATCCTTCTTTCTTGTGAATATTCGATTCCCCGCTATGCTGCATTGCACCACGAAGGGAACGGCTTGCGGATCGCGGTAGTTGATGAAAGTGCCGCCCGCGCGGCGGTGATCGAGGAAGGGCTGCGCGATGCAGGCCTTGCTGACATCACCGTGTTTGCCGACCGTAACGGCATAGCAGCGCGGCTGGAGGCGTTGTCGCCTGATGTCGTCCTGATCAATCTTGCCAATCCGCACCGCGACGAACTTGAAGAATTATTCGCTTTGTCCAAGGCGATGGCGCGGCCGGTGGCGATGTTTGTCGATCAGAGCGATGCCGCCGGGATCGAGGCCGCCATTGATGCCGGCGTCTCCGCTTATGTCGTCGATGGCCTGAAAAAGGAACGGATCAAGCCGGTGCTCGAACTGGCGATCCGGCGGTTCCGGGCGTTTTCCCGGTTGCGCGCGGAACTGGATGAAGCGCGCAGTGCGCTTGCGGAGCGCGATACCGTGGATGCCGCAAAACGGCTGCTGATGACGAAACGCGCGATCGACGAACCTGCTGCCTATGCGTTGCTGCGCAAGGCCGCGATGGATAGCGGACGGCGCATTGGTGATGTCGCCGACGCGATTGTCACTGCCGACCGGCTGTTGGGGGATTTATGAGCGATAATGTCCGCCTCGGCTTCCTGCCGCTCGTTGATGCCGCGTTGCCAATCCTGGCGCGTGAACTGGGCTTTGCCGAAGCTGAGGGCATTGATCTGACTCTGATCCGTGACATGAGCTGGGCAACGGTCAGCGACCGGCTGCTTTATGGGCATAGCGACGCCGCGCACCTGATCGCGCCGCTTGCGATTGCCACGACGCTCGGCATCGGTCGTCCCGCAACGCCCTTGTCGGTGCCGTTCGTGCTGGGGCTGAACGGCAACGCAGTCACGCTGCGCCCCGACCTTGCGGCCCAGGTGACGACTGTCGGCCAGCCGGGCGACGTCGCGACCATCGGCGCGCGGTTGGCGGACGTGGTGTCGCACAATGACCGCAAGCTGCGCTTTGCCGTGGTCCACCGCTATTCGAGCCATAATTACATGCTGCGTTACTGGTTGCGCGGATGTGGCATCGATCCCGACAGCGACGTGGAGATCGTGACTGTCGCGCCGCCCTTTGCCGCTGATGCGCTGGCGGATGGCGACGTCGACGGAATCTGCGTGGGGGAACCGTGGAACAGCGTTGCCGTCGACCGTGGTGCCGGGGTGATCGTGGCCGTCACCGCCCAAATCTGGCTGCGCGGCGTCGAAAAAGTGCTCGCGATGCGCACGTCGGCGATGGAGGACCATCCTGACCGCACCCACCGGCTGGTCCGTAGCCTGTATCGTGCGGGCGAGGCATTTGTCGAACCCGACCGGCGCGATGCGATTGCCGCCATTCTTGCGCGACCCGACTATCTCGATGGATCGGCGAACCGGATCCGGCGAGCGATTTCTGACAATATCCTGTTCGCGCGCGGCCATGATCCCCGGCATGTGCCGGAGTTCATGTTCCAGCACCGCGAAGCCGCGAATTTCCCGTGGGTCAGCCAGGCAGCCTGGCTTTACGCCCAGATGTGCCTTGCCGGTCATAGCGTGCCGGACGATGATGATTACGCATCAGCGCAACATGTGTTCCGGCCGGATGTCTACCGTGCCGCCCTGCGCCCGCTGGGTGTGCCGCTTCCCGGCGCGAGTTCGAAGCTGGAGGGCAGTATCTCTGACTCGCTTGCGGTGGGCACGACGCAGGGGCGTCTGATCCTTTCTGCGGATAATTTCTTTGACGGCCACAGCTTCGACCCCGAAACGCTGCAAACATATCTGGCGGAAAACAGGCCCGTCTGACGTTATTTTGCTGCATTGCAAAAAACACACTTGCGTGAATTTCGAATCGGCGTCAGCTTGACGTGGTGCTGAACGCTGCAACGGGGCAGTCTTCAGCAATCCGAACAATCAGGCAAAGTCGCCGTCGAGGCCGTGCAGTTCCGCGCGCGTCGCGGCGGCCTTTTGTGTTTCTCGAAGGGGATCGGGACGATGACGCAGGCAGCATTATTGGACGGAGGTGCCGGTATCGGCGCACCTGCCGCAATCAGGCAGACCAATGGCTTCTGGCAGGCGGGGCACCGGCCCACGCTGTTCGCCGCCTTTCTTTATTTCGACCTCGCTTTCATGGTGTGGGTGATGCTCGGGCCGCTCGCGCCGATCATCTCGAAGGAAATGGGTCTGTCCCCTGCACAAAAGGGGCTGATGGTGGCGGTGCCGACGCTTGCCGGGGCGATCCTGCGCCTCGTCAACGGCCTGCTCGTCGACCGCATCGGCCCCAAAAAAACGGGCGCCATCGGACAGGTTATCGTCATCGTCGGCCTTGTGACAGGCTATGTGCTGGGCGTGGACAGTTTTGGCGGCACATTGGCAATCGGCATTGTGCTGGGGTTCGCAGGGGCAAGCTTTGCCGTCGCGCTCCCGCTCGCCTCTCGCTGGTACGGGCCCGAACATCAGGGCACGGCGATGGGCATTGCCGGCATGGGCAATTCGGGAACGGTGCTTGCCGCGCTGTTCGCGCCGGTGCTCGCCAAGATGTTCGGATGGAATGCCGTGCTCGGCCTCGCGTGCATCCCGCTCGCGCTCGTGTTCGTGGCATATATGATCATGGCGAAGGATTCGCCGAACCAGCCCGCGCCCAAGCCGCTGACTGCTTATTTCGAGGTGCTGAGACATCAAGATGCCTGGTGGTTCATGCTGTTCTATGGCGTCACGTTCGGCGGGTTCGTGGGGCTGTCGGCCAGCCTGTCGATCTGGTTTACCGACCAGTTCGCACTGACCCCGGTGGTGGCCGGTTACTGCACGGCGGCATGTGTGTTTGCGGGATCGCTGGTCCGTCCCTTCGGTGGTGCCACGGCCGACCGGATTGGCGGGATCAGGACGCTGACTGCCGTGTACATATTGGCGGCCGCCACGCTGGTCGCGATCAGCACCAGCCCGACGTCGCTGCCGGTCGCGCTCGGATTGTTCCTGCTCGTGATGGCCACCCTTGGCTTTGGCAATGGCGCGGTGTTCCAGCTGGTGCCGCAGCGGTTCGGCAAGGAAATCGGCATCATGACCGGTCTCGTCGGTTTTGGCGGCGGCGTCGGCGGCTTCTACCTCGCGTCGTCATTGGGCTTTGCCAAGCAGCTGACGGGGAGCACGCAGTACGGCTTTCTGATCTTTGCGGGCCTCGCGCTGGTCGCGCTCACGGGCCTCATATTGGTCAAGGCGCGCTGGCGCTCCACCTGGGGTGCCGAGCTTGACGGAGCGAGGATCTGATGCGCGCCGCGATCCTGATGGCAGGGCTGGCGGCGACACCGTCCCTGGCGAAACCCGTCACGATCAGGCCGCTGATCGACGCGCGCCTCCGCTACGAGGGTGTCGATCAAGCCGGGATCGCCAGCCTGGCCGATGCAGTCACGGCACGCGTGCGCGCGGGGTTCGAGGCGAGAGCGGGCGATTTCGCTGTCCTCGCCGAGAGCGAAGCGACGCTGGCGATCTCGGAAAACTACAACAGCGGCGTCAACGGTCGCACGATTTTTCCGCTGGTCGGCGATCCGCAGAACATCGAGCTGAATCGCCTGCAGCTTCAGTACCGGGGACTGCCCGGGACCGTCATCACGGTCGGGCGGCAGCGGATCACCCTCGATGACCAGCGTTTCGTGGGTACGGCGGGCTGGCGTGGCAACGAACAGACGTTCGATGCCGCGCGGATCGAATGGTCGGGTGTCAAGACTCTGAAGGCTGACCTGACCTATAGCTGGTCCGACCGGACAATCTGGGGCATCAACGGTGGCAACCGCTATGGCCCCGCACGGCGGACCGCGATTGGCGGCAACACCGTGTTTGCCAATGTCGCGCTCACGACCAAAGCCGGGACGCTGAGCAGCTTTGCCTATCTCATCGATCAGGACGAAGTGCTGACGCGCGCGAACAGCAGTGCCAGCTATGGCGGACGGTTTGTCGGGGCATATAAGTTCAAATCAAAGGCCAGACTGGGTTATGCGCTCAGCTATGCCCGCCAGACTGACTATGGCCGCAACCCCAACCGCTTCACGGCCAATTACTATGCCGGCGACCTGTCGCTTGGCATCAGGGCGTTCACATTGGGCGCAGGGTTTGAAATCCTTGGCAGCGCCAGAGGCGTTGCGCTGACGAGTTTCCAGACTCCACTGGCGACGCTGCACAAGTTCAATGGCTGGGCAGACAAGTTTCTCGTTACTCCGCCCAATGGCCTGCGCGATGCCTATGGCTCTGTCGGCTATGGCTGGAAGCCGCTCGGCAAGATTGACACGATGGCGCTGACGGCGGTCTATCACCGGTTCAACAGCGACCGCGCCGGGCAATATTATGGCGACGAGATCGACCTGTCGGCGGTAGCAAAGGTCAAACGCTACACCTTCACGCTCAAATACGCTGATTACCGTGCGCGCAGCTTCGCAACGAGCACCCGCAAATTCTGGGCTTCTGTGGAATGGGCGATATGACCAAAGCTCACCTTGTCGTCATCGGCAACGGCATGGCCGGGTGCCGCGCGGTCGAGGACATACTGGCGCGCGATGCGAGCAGGTTCCGCATCACGATTTTCGGGGCCGAGCCGCGCGTGAATTACAACCGGATCATGCTGTCGCCGCTGCTCGCGGGAGAGAAGTCGTTCGAGGATATCGTCATAAATGATCAGGCCTGGTACGACGACAATGGCATCACGCTGGTTGCAGGAGACAGTGTTGTTGCCATCGACCGCAAGATCCGGACGGTCACGGCGCGGTCGGGACGCGTCGAAAGTTATGACAAGCTGATCCTTGCGACAGGCAGCGACCCGTTCATCATCCCGGTACCGGGGCATGATTTGCAGGGCGTCGTCACCTTTCGCGACATGGACGATGTCGGCACGATGCTGCGCGCGGCGGATGCGGGGGGTCATGCCGTGGTGATCGGCGGCGGCCTGCTCGGGCTGGAAGCGGCGCATGGTCTCAGCCTGCGCGGGATGACCGTGACAGTGCTGCACATCATGCCGACCCTGATGGAACGGCAGCTCGACGAAGCGGCGGGCTGGCTGCTCAAGGACGCGCTCGAAGGGCGCGGGCAGACGATCCTCACCGGGGCCGATACCGCCGAAATCTATGGGCAGGGTAAGGTCGAGGGCGTCCGCCTGAAGGACGGGCGCGACATTCCCGCCGCACTTGTCGTCATGGCAGTCGGCATCCGCCCCAATGTGACGCTGGCGCGCGATGCGGGGCTGGCCATCGGGCGCGGCATCCATGTCGACGACCATCTGGTGACTTCGGATGCAAACATCCTCGCGGTCGGCGAATGTGTCGAACATAATGGATCGGTTTACGGGCTGGTCGCGCCGATCTGGGACATGTGCCGCAGCCTTGCCGACGGGCTGGTCGCGACGCAGAATGGTTACACCGGCTCGGTGACTTCGACCAAGCTCAAGGTTTCGGGCATCGATGTCTTCTCCGCAGGCGATTTCAGCGGTGGCGAGGGCTGCGAAGATATCGTCATGCGCGACGCCGCGCGCGGTGTGTACAAGCGCGTGATCGTGAAGGACGACCGCGTGATCGGTGCGGTCCTTTATGGTGATACCGGCGACGGCAACTGGTATTTCGACCTGCTGAAACGGCAGGAGGACGTGGCCGACATCCGCGACGCGCTGATCTTCGGACAGGCCTTTGCGAGCGGAGGAGGGGCATCGGCAAACCCTAATGCGGCAGTCGCAGCCCTGGCGGACGACGCCGAAATCTGCGGCTGCAACGGAGTGAGTAAAGGCAAGGTCGTCGCGGCGATCACCGGCGGGGCAGTCACGCTCGACGCCGTGCGTGGCCAGTGCAAGGCCTCGGCCAGTTGCGGGTCGTGCACCGGGCTGGTCGAAAGCCTGCTCGCGATCATGTTGGGCAACGAATTCGCGGGCACCCGCGATGTACCGACGGTGTGCAACTGCACGAGCTTCAGCCACGAGGACGTCCGCCGCAACATCGTCGAAAAGCAGATGAAGGCGATCCCGCAGGTCATGCAGGCACTGCACTGGACGACGCCCGACGGCTGCGCGTCATGCCGCCCGGCGCTCAATTACTATCTGCTCTGCGCCTGGCCGGGCGCGTTCGTCGACGACAACCAGTCGCGTTTCGTCAACGAACGGATGCACGCCAACATCCAGAAGGACGGCACTTACTCGGTCGTCCCGCGCATGTGGGGCGGCGTCACCAACCCGCGCGAGCTGCGCGCCATCGCCGACGTCGCCGAGAAATATGAAGCGCGCATGGTCAAAGTCACCGGCGGCCAGCGGCTCGACATTTTCGGGATCAGGAAAGAGGATTTGCCGGCTGTCTGGGCCGACCTCAACGCCGCCGGAATGGTCAGCGGCCACGCCTATGCCAAGGCACTGCGCACCGTGAAAACCTGTGTCGGGTCCGAATGGTGCCGTTTCGGTACGCAGGATTCGACGGGCCTCGGCATCAAGACCGAACAGATGACCTGGGGATCGTTCATGCCGCACAAGTTCAAGATCGCGGTCAGCGGCTGCCCGCGCAATTGTGCGGAGGCAACGATCAAGGATTTCGGCGTGATCTGCGTCGACAGCGGATACGAACTGTCGGTTGGCGGCAATGGCGGGATTAAGCTGCGCGGCACCGATTTCCTGTGCAAGGTCGCGACCGAGCAGGACGCGCTCGATTATATCGCCGCCTTCATCCAGCTTTACCGGGAGGAAGCCCGCTACCTCGACCGGACGGCGCCGTGGGTGGAACGCGTCGGGATGGACTATATCAAGGCCAGGATCGTCGACGACGATGCGGGGCGCGCGGCGCTGCGGGCGCGGTTCCTGTATTCGCAGAGTTTCATGCAGGATGACCCCTGGGCCAGACGCGCGGCGGGCGAGGACCATACGCTGCACCAGCATATGGCCGAAATCCGCCCGCTGGTGATGGCGTGAGCAGCGTCGGCGAATGGCTCGACATCGGTCCTGTTGATCAGCTCCCCGCGCTGGGCGCGCGCACGCTGCCGGTGCGTGGCGGCAACGAAATCGCGATCTTTCACACGGCCAATGGCGATGTCTATGCGCTGGTCAACAAATGCCCGCACAAAGCGGGGCCGCTGTCGCAGGGCATTGTCCACGATACGACGGTGACATGTCCGTTGCACAACTGGCGGATTTCGCTGGTGACCGGAAAAACGCTGGGGGCGGACGAGGGGTGCGTGCCGGTGATCCCGGTCAAGATTGACAGCGGGCGGATATTCATCGGGCGCGCCGAGGCATTGGCTTCGGTTGGGGCGACATGAAGCCCCTCCCCTTTAGGGAAGGGGTTGGGGTGGGGAATGTCTGAAGCCTCCGCTCTACCAGAACATTCCCCACCCCTAGCCCCTCCCCTGAAGGGGAGGGGGACGAGGACCACCTGCGCTTATTGCGGGGTTGGCTGCGGCATTGTCGCGACCCCGACGGGTGAGCGCACAGCCACCATTGCGGGCGATCCCGATCATCCCGCCAATTTCGGCAAGCTCTGTTCGAAGGGCACGCATCTTGGCGAGACCATCGGCCTTGAAGGGCGGCTGCTGCATCCCATGATCGGGTCGGAGAGGGTCGGCTGGCCCAAGGCGCTCGATCTTGTGGCCAGCCGCTTCGCCAGAACAATAGCCGAGCACGGCCCCGACAGCGTCGCCTTCTATGTTTCGGGCCAGTTGCTGACCGAGGATTATTACGTCGCCAACAAGCTGATGAAGGGGTTCATCGGTTCGGCGAACATCGACACCAATTCGCGGCTGTGCATGTCGAGCGCGGTCGCCGCGCATGTCCGTGCCTTTGGCGAGGATGTGGTGCCGTGCAGTTACCGCGACCTCGACGAGGCTGACCTGATCATCCTCGTGGGATCGAACACCGCCTGGTGTCATCCGGTCGTCTGGCAGCAGATCGAAGCATCGCGCAAAACGCGCGGGACCAGGCTGGTCGTCATCGATCCCCGCCGTACCGAAACCGCCGAGCGCGCCGACCTGCACCTTGCCATTGCGCCCGATAGTGACGTCGCCCTGTTCACCGGGCTGATCCATGAATTGCGCCGCAGTTTTCGCCTCGACGGCGCATATATGGCCGACCGCGTCAATAGTCCGCCCGGATTCTGGGACAATCCACCGCGCGATGTAGCCAGGGCCTGTGACATTTCGCCTGCCGAGCTGCAGGCCTTTTATGATCTGTTCATCGACCATCCGCGCACTGTCACCCTGTTCAGCCAGGGCGTTAACCAGTCGACGAGCGGCACTGACAAAGCCAATGCGATCATCAACGTCCATCTGGCGACCGGCCGGATCGGAAAGCCCGGCGCCGGGCCATTTTCGATCACCGGCCAGCCCAATGCGATGGGCGGACGCGAGGTCGGCGGGCTGGCCACGATGCTTGCCGCACATATGGGGTTCAGCGCGGTGGAACGCGACCGTGCACAGCGGTTCTGGCAATCGCCGACGATCTGCTCCGGTCCCGGCCTGAAAGCCGTCGATATGTTCGACGCGATGGCAAAGGGCAAGATCAAGGCGGTGTGGATCATGGCGACCAACCCTGCCGTTTCCATGCCCGATGCCCGAATGGCGCGCGTGGCACTCGCCAATTGCCCGTTCGTGGTGGTGTCAGACTGTATCGCCGCGACTGACACCGCGCGTTATGCGCAAGTCACGCTGCCCGCGCTGGCCTGGGGCGAAAAGGACGGGACTGTCACCAATTCCGAACGGCGGATATCGCGTCAGCGCCGCTTTCTGGACGCACCGGCTGACGCCAGACCTGACTGGTGGATCGCCGCCGAAGTGGCCAGGCGCATGGGTTGGGCGGAGGCGTTCGGCTGGCAGCACCAGTCCGAAATCTTTGCCGAGTTCACCGCGCAGACGCGATTCGAGAATGAGGGAACGCGAATCCTCAACATCGCGGCGACGGACGCGTATGACGCGATAGAGCCAGTCCAATGGGGCGGTATGTCCCCCTTTGCCGACCATGAATTTCCTACCCCCGATGGCAAAGCACGGATGGTACCCGTCACTTACACCCCCCGGGCTGACGCCACGCGCCAGTTCGCGCTGCGGCTGAATACGGGCCGTTATCGCGACCAGTGGCACACGATGACGCGTACGGGCCTGTCGCCGAAACTGTCGCAGCACCGGCGCGAACCGCTGGTCGACGTGCATCCCGATACCGTTCAGCGCCTTGGCCTGACCGACGGTGGTTTCGCTCGGGTCGAAACGCCGCACGGCAAAAGCATCTTTCGGGTTGCGAGCACGGCGAACCAGCGGCGGCAGGACGTGTTCGTGCCGATCCACTGGACTGATCAGACCAGCGGCGGCGGCCGTGCGGGGCTGTTGCCAGGGCAGGACCGCGACCCCCATTCGGGCCAGCCGGGCTTCAAGAACACGCCTGCGCGCATTGCGCCGTATCGACCCGAATGGACCGGATTTCTGGTGACAGGCTCGCTCCCGCTGATGCCGGATTGCGATTATTGGGCGCGCATCCGATGCACGAAGGGCTGGCTGATCGAGATTGCCGGAACCGGCGACACGACCGGTATTTCGCGCCTCCTTCCGCAAGGCGACCGGCTCGAAATGAGTGACTTGAAACGCGGCACGATCCGGGCTGCCGTGATATCAGGCGGTCGTCTCGAAGCCGCGCTGTTCGTTTCGCGCAACGGCGGATTGCCGCCACGCGACTGGCTGGCGGCGCAACTGGGCGGCAGTGATGCCGCGCCCAATGAATTGCTGGCCGGACGCCCCGCGATGCCTGCTCCCGACCGTGGCCCCATTGTCTGTGCCTGTTTCGATGTTGGCATGCGCACGATCATCGATGCCATCGCTACGCGTGCGCTGGCCAGTGTCGAAGCGGTCGGAACGGCCCTTCGCGCAGGGACGAACTGCGGATCGTGCCGCCCGGCAATCTCTCGGATGATCGAGGACCAGAAGGACGCTGCCCATGGCTGATCTTCGCCACCACGCCAAGCGGGATCAGGCGGCCCGCAGGAACCCGAGAAAGTCGCCTGTGGCGCCGCGCAGTGCGTTGGCGTCTGCGGCCAGCGCCTGCGCAGTTTCGGCAAGTCCGCGTGTCAGGGCGCCCGCACTGCCCACGCCAGTCGCCAGCTGGGTCATGCGGTCGCGCATCGCTTTGGCGTTGTTTGCGACAATTTCGGCTTCGATACCGATCTGATCAGTGGCGAGACGTTGCTGACCGATTGATGCAGCGATTGCGGTTGCAATGCGCGACACGGCATCGATTTCATTGGCGACGCTCTGAATACTCTCAACTGTCGATCCGATGCCCCCCGTCATCCGGTCGATCTGAATCCCGACTTCCTGTGTTGCGTTGCCGGCACGGGTGGCAAGCGACTTCACTTCGCTGGCGACGACAGCGAACCCAAGGCCCGCATCGCCCGCACGTGCCGCTTCTATCGTCGCATTCAGCGCAAGCAGATTGGTCTGTTTGGTAAGGTCGTCGATCATGGCAACGACGTCGTTCACCCGCGCCGCATCGCGTGACATGGCATGAACCGCGTCTTCGCTCGACGTTGCGAGCGACAGCGCCCGGTTGCTTGAGACAGCATGATCGCCGATCTGATCCGCAATCTGGGCGATCGAGACCGCAAGCTGGTTCGCCGCCGTCGCCAGCGTCGTTATGGCATCGGACGATATCGTTGCCTGCTGGGCCACGTCACCGGCGGCCGCGGCGGTATTTTGTGCCATGGCATCGAGCATTTCGGACGACGTGGACAATTGCGAGACGGCGCGCGTGACATTGTCGACGACGCCGACGACCGAGGCTTCGAACTGGATCGCCAGGG